>NZ_JASXTH010000017.1:0-114437 GCF_036596185.1 Rhizobium sp. GR12
TCGTCGCCAAACGCTCGAACATAAGTAGAATCAACACCGTGCGCCTTGTCTACAAAATTTAAACCGGACAGTAGTGGCACAAGGCCGAGGATGACGTAGAGTGTTTGGCGACCTGTCGAGCGCCTTTTCCGCGCTGCTGGCTTTTCCGGAAAAGCTGCGAGGTTAAAGTGACAGCCCGCGTCGCTGGCAATGGCCCGCAGACCCTCACCGTATATCCAGCAACCGCTCCAGATAACGCCGTTCGATTTCGCCGGGCGGGTTGTTGCCAAGTTTTTCGCGGATGGCCTCGAGGATTTCGCGGGCGCGCTGCACGTCGATCTCGTCAGGTACCTTCACCTGATCGCCGAAATCCGGGCCAGTGGTGCTGCGCGGGCGTCCAAGCGGGTCGCGGCCGTTCTGGCCACCCTGGCCCGCCATGCCTTCCTGCCCCTGTCCGGGTTGCTGGCCCTGCTGGCGCATGGCCTGCATGATCTGGCCCATCATGTCCTGCGCGCCCTGGCGCAGCGCGTTCAACGCATTGCCCTGACCTTCGACCGCCTGTTCGCCCTGGCTTTGGCCGAGCGCTTCGCCGGCGCCCTGCATTTCCTGCTGCGCCTTGCCGAAGTTTTCGCCCGGTTCCATGCCGAGATCGCGAAGGCCCTGCTGCAATTCGCCGAGCTGCTTGCCGAGCGCGTCCTGCTGCGCCCTCAGGTTTTTCAGCGCCTCGCGCAATTGTTCGGCAGTCATCTGGTCGTTTGGCTGTCCGCCCTGCTGACCATTCTCACCCTGCTGACCCTGCTGACCCTGCTGGCCTTGCTGATCCTGTTGTGGCTGTTGGCCGTTTTCACCCATCTGCGGGTCTTCGCCCTCACCGCCATCCTGCGGGTCGCCACGCTGCATGCGGTCGCGCAGGGCCTGATCAAGCTTGAACGTCTCGTCCATCAGCTTCTGCTGCTGTTGCAGAATTTCGCCAAGCTTGTCGATCTGCTGGCGCATCTTGCTGCTCTGCTGTTGCCCCTGCTGGCCCTGACGCTGTGGCCGGCCCGCCTGCAGGTTGTTCATCATACGCTGCAATTGCGAGAGCATCTCCTGCGCCGCGTCGCGGTTGCCCGAACGGGCGAGGTTCTCGATCTGGTTCATCATGTTTTCCAGATCACGCTGGCGCAGCACGTTTTGGGCCTGGTTGTTCATGTTGGCTTGCGGCGCATTCTGCATGCGCTGCGCAAGTTCACTCATAAATTGCTGCATCGCCTCGCGCAGTTCCTGCATCAGCTTGGCGACCTCCTCGTCGGAGGCATTGCGCTGAAGCGCCTCGGAAAGCGCAGTTTGCGCATCGCGCAGGCGTTTTTCCGCCTGCGAAAGATCGCCATCCTCGATACCCAGCGCGATTTCCCAGAGATAATCGGCGGTGTCCTTCAGCATTTCCTGATTATAGGCGAGCCGCATGCGGGTCTGCGCCGATTGCAGCAGGAGATAATGCGTGGTGTTGGGAATGGTTTCTTCCGGGCGCAGGCCGACCGCCTCATTATACGCGATCGCCCTCGGCACCTGCCGCGTATCGAGCGAGAATATCTGCCGCTGTTCGACAATGGAAGCCGCCAGCGGTTCGGAGAAGTTGCGCCCCGGCAGCACCATCTCGTGCGCGGGGCTGCGGCCGGTCTGGCCGGCACCATCCGTTGCCACCAGCGTGATGCGCACGCGTTTGCCCGCCATCGGATGTTCGGTCAGGTTGCGGCTGGTCAGCCCCTTGATCTCGCGATTGTTCTGCCGTGGCAGATCGAGCTTGAATTCCGGCGGCGGATAAAGCGCGGTGGCGCCCTCAGCAACACCGAGCGGCTCGATGATGGCATGGGCTTCCTTCAGGCCGTAATCATCCTTGGCGGTGAATCCCACTTCCAGCGCGCCATTGACGGCCCGGCGCGGCATGTTGTCGAAGGCGATGGTGGGCGGCTGGTCGGGGATGACGTTGAATACCCATTGCTCACCATTGGCGGTAATCATGCCGCTTTCGGTGACATCAAGGGCGAAGGTGCGCGGCGCGACAGGCTGATCCGGTAAGCGTGTCTGCGTCTGAACGGCCACGTCGCCGCTTGCGCTGTCGACGCGCGGCGCCTCGGGGGCAAGCTTCTGCAGGGCGCCCGCCGTCTCGGGCTCGAAGGTCACTTCCTCACCGCCATCGCCACCCGTCATGCGGATCGTCAGTCTGGAGGATTGCGGCACGGAAACCGCGTCGCGGCTGGTCGCATCGCGTCCGGTCAGGAAAATCGGTGCTCGGCCCGTATAGGCGGGCGGCGTCACCCAGGCGTCGAGACGGATATCGGGATTGAGCGGACCGGCAGCCGGCTGGCTGCGGAAGGCATCGGCCACGGTGCCCGCGCCGTTGGAATAGGAAAAACCGAAGGCGGCAGCCAGAAACAGGGCAGGAATGGCGCGTAGTGCCGAGCGGTCGTGGCGGGCAATATCGGGTTTCGGAAGACCGGCATTGAGCGCGGCGATCCGTTCCGCCATGCGGATCTGGTGTTCTTTCCACAAAGCGCGGGAAAAGGGCGTGTCGAAGGCCGGTTCGTCCTCCTGCACGCCGACCGGCTGGTGCGCCAGACCGTTGCGCTCTTCCAGGAGGCGAGATGCGTCATTGTCCGCCGGCCATTTCAGCCGCAGGATCGGCAGGATGGTGGCGATGAAGCTGAAAACCAGCAGGAAAACGATGCCGAGGCGCAGAAAATCCGGCATCTGCCGGAAAAGACCGAACCATGCGAGCGCCAGAAATACGGCGGCGATGGAGAGCGGCCATAGCGTCTTCGGCGCTATTCTTTCCGAAAGCAGCACTATTTTTGCGAAGAAGCGCTTGGCCACAACCCGGCGGGCAAGGTCTGGCCGCTGCGCGAACGCACCGGTCGGGCGCTTTTTGCCTGTCCTGTCCTCTCCGGCTGTGGTCATCAATCCGTTCTCCCGGTTCTGGCCACGTCAAACGCCATTCCCGGAACGGCGTGTTGCTCATACTATTAGGGACAAGGATAACATTCTTTGTGGCGAAGACGAGGGCAGCCAAGTGCTCACCCCCATTTTTTAGGCAGTTTCGCTCAATTGTGATCGGCAGTTCGGGTCAGTCGAGCCACGCGGGCACGGAATCGAGAGCGATAAGCTCTTCATATGTGCCGCGCGGGCGGATGACGTGGAACTTGTCGCCCTTCACCAGCACTTCCGGCACCAGCAGGCGTGAATTATAGGTGCCTGCCTGCACCGCGCCATAGGCTCCTGCGGAACTCACGGCGATGAGATCACCCGGCTGAGGAGCCGCCATCTCGCGATCCAGCGCCAGATAATCGCCCGTCTCGCAGACCGGACCGACGACATCGGCCTTGATGCGCGGCGCATCCAGTGCGGGCTGCACCACCGGGCGAATACCGTGATAGGCCTCATAAAGCGTCGGGCGGATGAGGTCGTTCATCGCTCCGTCGACGATTACGAAGTTCTTTTCGCCGCCATCCTTCACATAGATCACCTCCGTTACCAGAATGCCGGCATTGCCGACGATCAGGCGTCCGGGTTCGGTGATGATCTTGCAGTTGAGGCTCTTCAGTTCGTTCTTGACGATATGGGCATAGGCATCCGGCAATGGCGGCGGGTTGTTGTCCTCGCGGTAGGGAATGCCGAGGCCGCCGCCGATATCGACATGGCTGATCGTATGGCCATCACCGCGCAGTGCTTCGACCAGTTCGCGCAGCAGCCGGAAGGCATCCTCGAAAGGTTGCAATTCGGTGATCTGGCTGCCGATATGCATATCGATGCCGGTAACGTCGATGCCCGGCAGAGTGGCGGCATGGGCATAGACCGCCCGCGCACGCTCATAGGAAATGCCGAACTTGTTTTCCTTCTTGCCGGTGGAAATCTTGGCGTGGGTGCGCGCATCCACATCCGGATTGATGCGGAAGGAGACATGCGCCCTTTTGCCGGCCTTGACGGCGCGCAGATTGAGAACTTCCAGCTCCGGCTCGGATTCGATGTTGAAGCAGTAGATGCCGGCATCCAGCGCGTAATCCATTTCCGCCACCGTCTTGCCGACGCCGGAGAACATGATGCGGCTTGCGGGCACGCCGGCGCCAAGCGCGCGGCGCAATTCACCGCCCGACACGACGTCGATGCCAGCGCCGAGCTTCGCCAGCGTCTTCAGCACCGCCTGGTTGGAGTTGGCCTTCATGGCGTAACAGACCATGGCGTCCACATCGGCGAAGGCGCCGGAAAACACCTTGTAGTGGCGCTCCAGCGTCGCGGTGGAATAAACGTAGAAGGGCGTGCCGACAGCCTTGGCGATCTCAGGCACGGGCACGTTTTCGGCGTGCAGCACGCCGTCGATATAGCCAAAATGGTTCACGGTTTTTTATCCGTCAGAGAAGCTTGTCGAGGATGAACGGCCGTTCCGCCGTCGCCGGTTTCGTCTCGGTTCCATCGGCATTGCGCTTGTTGCGCATTTCGACCGGCGTGCTCGGCGGATCGATATCGCCTTTTCGCCCGCAGGCACTGAGAACGAGGCCGACGGCGAGCGTCATGCCGATGGGAACGATGAGATTACGCGCGGTTTTTGAAAGCATGAGCCTGTCCAAAGGAAATATGTGCCTCTCTGATAACGAAAAACAGGGCGCTTGTGCACCCTGTTTCTTGTGATCGCAGCGTAACGCGAATTTATGAGAGTGGCGGATCGAAAAACAGGGTCGTTTTCGCATCGGATTTTCCGAAAACGCAGCTCTCTTCTGGTCCGATAGGTTAGTTGCGTCCGCGCCACCAGGCGATCTGCTTTCGCACTTCCGAAGGGGCGGTGCCGCCGAAGCTGGTGCGGCTGGCAACCGATGCCTCGACCGAAAGGACGTCGAAAATGCCGCTGGTGATGGCGGGGTGGATCGCCTGCAGGTCTTCCAGTGAAAGATCGGCCAGATCGCAGCCATTCTTTTCCGCCAGCGCCACGGCATTGCCGGTCACATGGTGGGCATCGCGGAAGGGCAGGCCCGCTTCGCGCACCAGCCAGTCGGCGAGATCGGTGGCGGTGGAGTATCCCGAACCGGCAGCTGCGCGCATGCGGTCCTTGCGCACTTCGAGGTCGCGGATCATGCCAGTCATGGCGGCGATTGCCAGTTCCAGGCTTTCGGCGGAGTCGAAAACCTGTTCCTTGTCTTCCTGCATGTCCTTGGAATAGGCGAGCGGCAGGCCCTTCATGACAGTCAGAAGTGCGACCAGCGAACCGTTGATGCGGCCGGTCTTCGCGCGCACGAGTTCGGCGGCGTCCGGGTTCTTCTTCTGCGGCATGATCGACGAGCCGGTGGAAAAAGCGTCCGACAGGCGAATGAAGCCGAATTGCGGCGTCGACCAGATGACGATTTCTTCAGCGAGACGCGACAGATGCGTGGCGCAGATCGAGGCGATCGACAGGAATTCCAGCGCGAAATCGCGATCGGATACAGTGTCGATGGAATTGCGGGTCGGCTCGCGGAAGCCGAGCGCCTTCGCGGTCATGTGGCGGTCGATGGGATAACCGGTGCCGGCAAGGGCGGCTGCGCCGATCGGGCTTTCGTCCAGATGCTCGATGGCGTGGCGCACGCGGGCGCGGTCACGGCCGAACATTTCCACATAGGCCATGCAATGATGGCCGAAGGTTACGGGCTGGGCCGTCTGCAAATGGGTAAAGCCGGGCATCACTGTATCGGCATTTTCTTCGGCGCGGTCGAGGAAGGCGGCGATGAGCCCGGTCAGCATGCTCTCGGTCTTCTGCAATTCTTCCTTGACCCAGAGGCGGAAATCGAGCGCCACCTGGTCGTTGCGCGAACGGGCGGTATGCAGACGCCCCGCCGCTGTGCCGATGAGGGTGGCAAGACGCGCCTCGATGTTCATGTGAATGTCTTCGAGCTTGCGGGAGAATTCGAAGGTGCCGGCCTCGATTTCTGACAGGATCGTGTTCAGGCCGTGAACGATCTTGTCTTTATCTTCCTGCGAAATAATGCCTTTTTCCGCCAGCATGGTGGCGTGCGCGATTGAGCCGCGGATGTCCTGAGCATAAAGCTTCTTGTCGAAGCCGATGGAGGCATTTATCTCTTCCATGATGGCTGATGGCCCGGAAGCGAAACGTCCGCCCCACATCTGGTTGGAGGATTTCTGATCTGTGCCGTCAGCCATGTTCTCAGTGCCCTGGAGTATTCGATGACAGAAAAAAGGCCGTTCAGGCTTCCTTCCGCCAGATTGGTTGCAATTGCTGCCGTTGCCGGTGTCTTGTGCGGCGCGGGCGCGGTCTGGTTCAGGCATATTGGGTCTGAGAGCCCGGTTCAAGGGGCAGCGGTTGCCGAGGCCGGTTTATGTGAAGGTGCGGCAAAGCGTATCGCCTCGCTGAAACCCCTTCTGAAGGGTCAGGTGGCGGCCATGTCGGCCACGGATACGCCACGCATCATTCCCCTGTCCTTCAAGGGGCCGGAGGCGCAGGAGATGTCGCTTGCCGATCTCAAGGGCAAGGCGGTTCTCCTCAATCTCTGGGCCACCTGGTGTGTCCCGTGCCGGGAGGAAATGCCCGCGCTGAACGCGCTTGAGAAAGAAAAGGGCAGCGACGGTTTCGAGGTCGTTGCCGTCAATATCGACACCGGCGTGGACGAAAAACCGAAAGCCTTCATGGATGAATACAAGATCGACGCGCTGAAACTTTACCGCGATAGTTCCATGGGCGTTTTCAACGTGCTGAAAAAGGAAGGGCTGGCCTTCGGCCTTCCCGCCACGCTGCTCCTGGACGAAAACGGCTGCCTGCTCGCCGCCATGAACGGCCCGGCCGCCTGGGACAGCGAGGATGCCAAGGCGTTGATATCGGCAGTGAAGGCCAAATAATTTTTCCAGCCCGTGCGGGAGGGATTTCCCCTCCCGTCGTCTCGCATAATGTCCGAGGAATATCTCTTGCGCCTTAGCGCGTCGGAACGGGTGTCTCGCCGCGATAATCGTAAAAACCGCGACCGGATTTGCGGCCGAGCCAGCCGGCTTCGACATATTTCACCAGCAGCGGGCAGGGGCGGTATTTGCTGTCGGCCAGACCGTCATGCAGCACTTGCATGATCGACAAACAGGTGTCGAGACCGATGAAATCGGCAAGCTGCAGCGGTCCCATCGGGTGGTTAGCGCCGAGCCTCATGGCGGTGTCGATGGCTTCCACCGAGCCGACGCCCTCGTAAAGCGTGTAGATCGCCTCGTTGATCATCGGCAGAAGGATGCGGTTGACGATGAAGGCCGGGAAATCCTCGGCGACGGTGATCGCCTTTTCCAGCGTCCGTACATAGTCTTTCGCCGCGTCGAAGGTCTTTTCATTGGTGGCGATGCCGCGCACCAGCTCCACCAGTTTCATCACCGGTACCGGGTTCATGAAGTGGATGCCCATGAATTGCTCGGGACGGTCGGTCGCGGAGGCGAGGCGGGTGATGGAGAGCGAAGAGGTGTTGGTGGCCAGCAGCGCCTCGGGCTTCAAGACCGGGCAGATCTGCGCATAGATCTTGCGCTTGATCTCTTCGTTTTCAGTCGCGGCCTCGATGACCAGATCCATCGGCGCCAGATCGTTGACATCAGTCGAGCCGCTGATAAGCGCGAGCGCCTCCTTGCGGGCGTCGTCGGAAAGCTTGCCGTTGGTGACCTGACGGGCGAGATTGCCGTTGATCGTGGCAAGACCGGCTTCGATGCCGTCCTTGGAAAGATCGTAAATATGGACCTTGTAACCGGCGATGGCGGAAACATGCGCGATGCCGCAACCCATCTGACCGGCTCCGATGATACCGATATTTTTAAAGGGGGCGGTCATATGCTGGTCTCCTCATGGGATTTCATCTGCGTCATTGGCGGCGATGTTACGCATATCGCCGCAAAAGAGAAGGCGGCGCGTTCAAAAAACGCGCCGCCTTTGGTTAACTGCTTAAAATCACAGTGCCTTCTGGAGTTCCGGCAGAGCCTCGAACAGGTCTGCGACGAGGCCGTAATCGGCGACCTGGAAGATCGGCGCTTCCTCGTCCTTGTTGATGGCGACGATGACCTTCGAGTCCTTCATGCCGGCCAGATGCTGGATGGCGCCCGAAATGCCGGCAGCGATATAAAGCTGCGGTGCGACGACCTTGCCGGTCTGGCCGACCTGCCAGTCGTTCGGGGCATAACCCGCATCCACCGCCGCGCGCGATGCGCCAACGGCCGCACCGAGCTTGTCAGCGACGGGCAGGATGACTTCCTTGAATTTCTCCGAGGAGCCGAGCGCGCGGCCGCCCGAAATTATGATCTTCGCAGAGGTCAGCTCCGGTCGGTCGGAAGAGGCGAGCGCATCGGAAACGAAGGTGGACAGGCCGGGGTTTTCGGCAGCACCGATGGCTTCTACCGGAGCCGAGCCACCCTCTGCCGCCGCCGCAAAAGCGGTGGGGCGCACGGTGATCACCTTCTTCGCGTCGCTTGCCTGCACCGTCTGGATGGCGTTGCCGGCATAGATCGGACGCTTGAAGGTATCCGGGCTGACGACCTCGATGATTTCCGAGATCTGGGCCACATCGAGAAGAGCCGCCACGCGCGGGGTGACGTTCTTGGCCGAAGCGGTGGCCGGTGCGATGATGACGTCATAGGACGGGCTGAGCGAGACGATCAGCGCTGCCAGCGGCTCGGCGAGCGCGTTGGCATAGGATGCGTCGTCGGCAAGCAGTACCTTGGCGACGCCGGAAAGTTTCGCTGCCGCATCTGCGGCACCCTTCGCACCCGAACCGGCAACGAGCACATGCACGTCGCTTCCCGTCCCCTTGGCAATCTGCGTTGCCGCCGTCAGCGTCTTCGCCGTCAGGTCGGAAAGGGTTGCGTTGTCGTGTTCTGCCAGAAGAAGAATGGCCATAAAAATATCTCCCTTTTCCGAAACCTTAGAGGACGCCGTCGGCTTTGAGCTTTTCGACGAGTTCGGCCACAGAGGCGACCTTGATGCCGGCCTTGCGGCCTGCGGGCTCCTCGGTCTTCAGCACCTTCAGACGCGGCGTGACATCGACGCCGAAATCAGCCGGGGTCTTCTTGTCGAGCGGCTTTTTCTTTGCCTTCATGATGTTCGGCAGCGAGGCGTAACGCGGCTCGTTCAGACGAAGATCGGTGGTGACGACGGCGGGAAGTTTCAGTTCAACCGTCTGCAAACCGCCATCGACTTCGCGGGTCACTGCGACCTTGCCGTCCGATGGCACGACCTTGGAGGCGAAGGTGCCCTGGCCCCAGCCGAGAAGGGCGGCCAGCATCTGACCGGTCTGGTTCGAGTCGTCGTCGATCGCCTGCTTGCCGACGATGACGAGGCCGGGCTGCTCGGTTTCCGCTACGCCCTTCAGGAGCTTGGCGACGGCCAGCGGTTCGACCGTCTCGTCGGTCTCGATCAGGATGGCGCGGTCGGCGCCCATGGCGAGCGCCGTGCGCAGCGTCTCTTCCGCCTTGGCCGGGCCGATCGACACGACCACAACCTCTTCGGCCTTGCCGGCTTCTTTCAGCCGCAACGCCTCTTCCACCGAGATTTCGTCGAACGGGTTCATCGACATCTTCACATTCGCAAGCTCAACGCCCGAACCATCCGACTTCACGCGGATCTTCACGTTGTAATCAACAACTCGTTTGACTGGGACAAGGATCTTCATCGGCGGCTTTCCTCAAACTCCTGTCCGCGAGGTGAAAAGACCGCGCGGACCTCCAAAAAAAGGTTGGCGACATGGATAAGCATTTTTCCCGCAAACACAACGGAACAATGTTCATTATCGCATGCACGCAAGGCATATCTTACGTTGACGTTAACGTAAATAAGTTATCTCTTCGTCACGGGCTCATCCGCTCCCGTCATAGCCCCGTTCGATTTGCGACAACCCTGCCGTTTGCGACGGATTCTTGAACTGTGCCGCCCTCGGCGGAACAATAGTGCGGTCGAACAGGGGAACGCCCCGCCTGCGCATGAAAACCACCATTACCGCACCCGCCAATATGCCGCCTACATGTGCACCCCAGGACACGTTTTCCTCCAGCCCGAGTGCCAGCATCAGGAACTGCTGGCCGATCCACAGCGCCAGCGGAATGAAGGCGGGCAGGGGAAGCGGAATGCGCATGAACACCAGCACCCAGACGCGCACCTTGGGATGCAGGAGAAAGTAGGCCGCGACGACGCCGGAAACCGCGCCCGACGCGCCGATCAGCGGCCCTTCCGAGGTGGGGGCGACGAAGCCGTGCAGCAATGCGCCGGCTATGGCGCAGGCGAGGTAGAAGATCAGGAAACGGAAATGGCCGAGCGCGTCCTCGACATTGTCGCCGAAGACCCACAGAAACAGCATATTCCCGGCCAGATGCCAGAAATCCAGATGCAGGAACGCATAGGTGACGGCGGTCAGATCATCAGGCACAACCTGCAAGGCAGGCTCCAGATAAGCATAATCGAACACCACTGCGGGAATGAAACCGAGGCCGAGCGCTGCCGCATTAGCCTGCACATCGCTGGCGAACACGCCGGTAAACAGCCAGACCAGCACATTGACCACAATCAGGCCAATCGTGACGTATTGCAGCCGGATGTGCTTCAGGGAATTCGCATCGTGCAGCGGTATGAACATCGAATACCCCTTGGTGGCGCAATTGGCGCGCTTTAACGGTTCTTGCCGGGAACCCACAATATGTCGGCCTTGCCCGCATCATTGGCAAAACGGGCGGCGACGAACAGGAAGTCCGACAGACGGTTGGCATATTTCAGGGCCGGCGGGCCGACGATCTCGGCCTCAGCGACCGAAAGCTCCACCATCAGCCGTTCCGCGCGCCGGCAGATGGTGCGCGCCAGGTGCAGATTGGCCGCCGCCGCGTTGCCGCCCGGCAGCACGAAGGAAGTCAAAGGCTCAAGCGTGGCGTTGAGGTCGTCGATTTCGTTTTCCAGCCGCGTGACCTGGCTGTCGACGATGCGAAGCGGCTCGTAGGCGGGCGGTTCATCGGTTTCCGGAGTAGCGAGATCGGCACCGAGGTCGAAAAGGTCGTTCTGGATGCGGAACAGCATGCCATCCAGCTTTTCCAGCCCGCTTGTATAAAGCCGCGCCACGCCGATTGCCGAATTGGTCTCGTCTACCGTGCCATAGGCCTCGACGCGAAGGTCGTGCTTCAGGCGGCGCGGGCCGGAAACCAGCGCCGTCGTGCCCTTGTCGCCGGTGCGGGTGTAGATCTTGTTCAGCTTCACCATGTCAGCGGCCGCCGCCGGTGAGCCACAGGGTGAGCATGATCAGCACGATGGCAATGGCCTGCAACAGCAGGCGAAGCTGCATCAACTTGTTGGAGCGGTTGGCGTCTTGGCCCTTCAGCATGTTGAAAAGGCCTCGTATCAGCACGATGACAACGAGGCCCATGACGATAAGGGCCAGAACGGTGGTAAAGCCGGACATTTAGGGGTAACTCCTCCTCAATCGAATCTGCGCAACAGACGATAGAACAGGCCGGCAGGCAAGAGCCGTTTCAGCAACAGCCCCTGTTTGGCTGGAACGGTAACGGGATAATGCGGTTTCGGCTTTGCTGCGGTCAAGGCGTGTTTCAGCACGGTATAAACGGCGTCGGGGCCGAGCTTGTGGCGGCTGACCGGGCCGGACCCGTCCATCCGCGCCAGCTGGCGCTTGTATTCCGCCGCATGGGCCGAGTTTTCCAGATCGATGTTATCCTTGATGTGAGCGAGCGCCGTCGTGGTGAATTTGGAGGCGATCGGTCCCGGCTCGATCAGGCTCACATGGATGCCGCTGCCCTGAAGTTCCATGCGCAGCGTGACGCCCAGTCCCTCGATGGCGAATTTCGATGCCGTATAGGCGCCGCGATATCGATAGGGAACGAGGCCGAGAATGGAGGAGCAATGTACGATGCGCCCCGAACCGCGCTTGCGCATGAAGGGAATGACCCGCCGCGTCAGATCGTGCCAGCCGAAGACGTTGGTTTCAAATTGCCGGCGCAGCGCCTCCACCGGCAGATCCTCCACCGCGCCCGGCTGGCCATAGGCGCCGTTGTTGAAGAGCGCATCGATGCGGCCTCCGGTTCTGGCCGCGACCGTTTCCACCAGGGCGGCGATGGTTTCCGGCTTGGTATAATCCATGATCAGGGTTTCGATGTCCTGATTTTCGAGTGCGGCCATATCGGCGATGCGTCGCACGGTGGCGAATACCCGCCAGCCGTCGCGGTGAAGCGCGCCGGCGCAATGGGCGCCGATGCCCGAGGAACATCCGGTAATGATGATGACGGGTTTTTCAGGCATCTATGCCGCTCCGGGAAGCCGAATGTCGCTCTGGCCCGATGGTCCGGCCCATGAAAATTGCATTGCGCAAAATCCGTGCTCGGCCGGAACCGAAAGGGGGACTTGTGCGCTGTACAAAGCAGAGGTGATTTCCCATATTCGGGACGAAGTTACAAATGAAATGCCGATGAATGGAGGCGACATGGTTGCCGCAGTGCGCCTGGCAGGCAAGGTTGCTTTCGATGCCTATTCCCATTTCGCCGAGGATGACGGCTGGGCGATGGCGAGCCATATGGCGCTTTCCATTCTTCTGGCGCTGTTCCCTTTCCTGATCTTCGGCACGGCTCTGGCCGGTTTTCTCGGGGCAGACCAGTTTTCCGAAACGGCGGTGCATCTGATTTTCGACACCTGGCCGGAAGCGATCGCCGGGCCGTTGGCGGCGCAGGTGCAACAGGTCCTGACCATTCCGCGCGGCGGGCTGCTGACGATTTCGGTGCTGGCGGCCGCATATTTCGCCTCCAACGGCGTCGAGGCGCTCCGAATCTCGTTAAACCGCGCCTATCGCGTCACCGAAACGCGCTGGTGGTACATCACCCGCCTGCTCAGCCTGCTTTATGTGCTGATCGCGGTGATCGTCTTTGCCGGCATCAGTATCGTGCTCGTCGCCGTGCCGGTCGCCATGTCGTTTGCGGAGCAGCGATTTCCCTGGCTGACGGATGTGTTGAACACCGTCTCCAGCCTCGGACTTTACGGTACAATCGTGATGTTGACGGTGGGGCTGGTGGCGGCGCATCTCTGGCTTCCGGCCGGCAAACGCCGCATCTGGGATGTCTGGCCCGGCATTCTGCTGACGATGATCTTCTGGGTCATCGGTGCCGCGATCTTTGCCTATTACCTCTCCACCTTCGCAAATTATGCCGCCACCTATGCCGGTCTTGCCTCGGTCATGGTGGTTCTGGTGTTTCTTTACATGGTGGGCGTCATCTTCATGCTGGGCGCGGAGGTGAATGCCGCCCTGATGAAATACAAGGTCCGGCAGATCATTCGCCGCAATATGGGCGGAAGCAGCGCGCGCCGCGGGCAGGTTCTAGAGGAGGCCGACAAGCCGGCGGATATCTGAAGGCGTTTTACCTTCCGATCGAAGAGAGGAAAGGCCGGTGCTGCCCTCGCTTTTCGAAAGCTTGCGCCCATCCGCGCCCAAAATCAGCCGATGGTGATGATAGGCGGGTTGCGGCAGGCCCAGCAATTGCTGCAACAGCCGGTGAATGGCGGTTGCGTAAAACAGATCCATGCCGCGTACCACATGGGTTATGCCTTGCAGTGCATCATCCACTACCACGGAAAGATGGTAGCTGGAGGGTGCATCGGGACGCGACAGCACCACATCACCCCAGAGCGCCGGCAAAGCTTCGATATCCCCGGTCTCTTCGTCGCCGCTTTCGCGCCAGAACAGCGGCTTGCCCATGGTGCGGATCGCCTTTTCCATATCGAGCCGCCAGGCGTGCTGTCTGCCTGACGCCAGCATCGCCGCCCGTTCCGCCTGCGGCCTTTGCCGGTCGATCGCCGGATAAAGCGGTGCGCCGTCGGGGTCGCGTGGCCAGGCCGTGCCCTGCGCCTCAAAGGCCCTGACGATGGCTTTCGTCTCGCCCCGGCTCAAAAAAGCCGGATAGGCGAGGCCTGCCTCGACCAGCCTGTCCAGTGCCGCGCGATAGTCATCGAAATGTTCCGATTGCCGCCGCACCGGTCTTTCCCATTCCAGCCCCAGCCAGCCAAGATCATCATAGATCGCCTGCTCCAGCTCCGGGGTGCAGCGCGTCTGGTCGATATCCTCCATGCGCAGCAGAAAACGGCCGCCATTTTCCAGCGCCATGTCGTGGTTCAGCAGAGCGGAGAGGGCATGGCCCAGATGCAGGGAGCCATTGGGGCTCGGCGCAAAACGATAAACCGGTTTTTGACGGATGGGCGAAGGCATGGTTTCTTCTGCCATGTTTTGAAGCGCCTCGCCACCCGGTGCCGGGCCAACGTGAATATGGACTGTGCGGATATGAAAATTATCAGGGGCCTCGACGATATCAACGAAGGTCTGGAACATCTTGCCCGCCTCGATCCGGCTCTCAGCCTTATTATCGAAAAAGCCGGTCCGCTGGAGTTGCGCATTCACGAGCCCGGCTTTGCGGGCCTTGCCCACATCGTCGTGTCGCAAATGGTCTCGCGCGCCAGCGCCAACGCCATATGGGCGCGTATCCTTGCCGGCACCGGCGCTGAGGTGACGGCGGAAAACTATCTGGCCGTGCCGGAGGAGTTGCGCGCCAGTTTCGGCCTTTCGCGGGCCAAGGCGACGACGCTGGAAGGGCTGGCGCGCGCCGTCGCGGAAGGGCAGATCGATCTTGACGGCGTGGTGCGCAGCGAGGCGGGTGTTGCCCTTTCCGAACTGGTGGCGCTCCGTGGCATCGGCCCGTGGACGGCAGAGGTTTACCTCATGTTCTGCGGCGGCCATCCGGATATATTTCCCGTCGGCGATGTGGCGCTGCGGGCGGCTGTCGGTCACGCGCTTTCTCTGGAAGCCCGACCGGATGCGAAATGGCTGGCGGAACGGGCGGAACTCTGGACGCCTTGGCGCTCCGTCGCCGCCCGGCTGTTCTGGGCCTACTACGCTGCCGTCATGCGGCGCGCAATGGTGCCGCTGCCCTGAGGCAAGTGCTGGATGCGGCACAAATTCTAGGTTATGGGTCGTGTTGAAAACGGGATGGAGGAAACATGCCCAGCATTCTGGAGCAATTGCAGACGCGCCGCGACGAAGCGCGGCTCGGCGGCGGTGTCAAGCGCATCGAGGCGCAGCATGGCAAGGGCAAGCTGACGGCGCGTGAGCGTATCGATGTGCTGCTGGATGAAGGTTCCTTCGAGGAATACGACATGTACGTCACCCACCGGGCGGTGGATTTCGGCATGGCGAGCCAGAAGATCGCAGGCGACGGCGTCGTTACCGGCTGGGGCACCATCAACGGCCGGCAGGTCTATGTTTTCAGCCAAGATTTCACCGTGCTCGGCGGCTCTCTGTCGGAAACCCATGCCCAGAAAATCTGCAAGATTATGGATATGGCGGTCCGCAACGGCGCGCCGGTAATCGGGCTCAACGACAGCGGCGGCGCGCGCATTCAGGAAGGCGTCGCATCGCTCGGCGGTTATGCCGATGTGTTCAAGCGCAATGTCATCGCCTCCGGTGTCGTGCCGCAAATCTCCGTCATCATGGGGCCGTGTGCCGGTGGTGCCGTCTATTCGCCTGCCATGACCGATTTCATCTTCATGGTGCGCGACACTTCCTACATGTTCGTGACCGGGCCGGATGTGGTCAAAACCGTGACCAACGAGATCGTCACGGCGGAAGAGCTGGGCGGCGCTTCCACCCACACGAAGAAATCCTCCGTTGCCGACGGCGCTTATGAGAACGACATCGAGACGCTGGAACATGTGCGGCTGCTGTTCGATTTCCTGCCGTTGAACAATCGCGAAAAACCACCGGCCCGGCCTTTTCACGACGATCCGGCGCGGCTGGAAGCGCGTCTCGACACGCTGATCCCCGACAGTTCCAACAAGCCATACGACATGAAGGAGCTGATCCACGCGCTTGCCGACGAGGGTGATTTCTTCGAGTTGCAGGAGGCTTTCGCCAGAAACATCATCACCGGTTTCATGCGTCTGGAAGGCCAGACAGTCGGCGTCGTCGCCAACCAGCCGATGGTGCTGGCGGGGTGTCTGGATATCGACAGTTCCCGCAAGGCTGCCCGCTTCGTGCGGTTCTGCGACGCTTTCAATATTCCGCTGCTGACGCTGGTGGATGTGCCGGGTTTCCTGCCCGGTACGGCGCAGGAATTTGGCGGCGTCATCAAGCATGGCGCGAAACTGCTGTTTGCCTATTCGGAGGCGACGGTGCCGATGGTGACGCTGATTACCCGCAAGGCCTATGGCGGTGCTTATGACGTGATGGCGTCGAAGCATATCGGTGCGGATGTGAATTATGCCTGGCCGACGGCGGAAATCGCCGTGATGGGCGCGAAGGGCGCTGCGGAAATCCTCTATCGCTCGGAACTTTCCGATCCGGACAAGATTGCGGCGCGCACAAAAGAATATGAGGAGCGTTTCGCCAATCCCTTCGTGGCGGCGGAGCGCGGTTTCATTGATGAAGTCATCATGCCGCACTCCTCGCGCCGCCGCATCGCCCGTGCGTTTGCCTCGCTGCGGGGCAAAAACGTCGAAACCCGCTGGAAGAAACACGATACTATTCCGCTCTGACCTGCTCCGGGACTGGAAAAATGCTTCGGCCACCTTACTATATGTTTGTTCAGGCGCCCGGAACTTCGGATGCCCTCCCGAAACGCACAAGGACTGATTTTATGGCCGAGAATTCCTCCGCAGATAATTTTCCCGCCGGATATGAAGTGCCCAAGGTCTGGACCTGGGACAAGGGCAATGGCGGCCAGTTCGCCAATATCAACCGCCCGATCGCCGGTCCCACCCATGACAAGGAACTGCCGGTCGGCAAACATCCTTTGCAGCTTTATTCGCTGGCGACGCCGAACGGCCAGAAGGTCTCGATCATGCTGGAGGAATTGCTGGCCGCCGGCCACAGGGGCGCCGAATATGATGCGTGGCTGATCAAGATCGGCGAAGGCGACCAGTTCGGCTCCGGTTTTGTCGGCGTCAATCCGAAC
This sequence comes from Rhizobium sp. GR12, assembly GCF_036596185.1. Classification (NCBI taxonomy): domain Bacteria; kingdom Pseudomonadati; phylum Pseudomonadota; class Alphaproteobacteria; order Hyphomicrobiales; family Rhizobiaceae; genus Rhizobium; species Rhizobium sp. GR12. Next base: position 16,927 of record NZ_JASXTH010000017.1, read on the forward strand.
TCCAAGATCCCGGCGCTGATGGATCATTCGACATCAGAGCCGACGCGGGTTTTCGAAAGCGGCTCCATCCTCGTTTATCTCGCGGAAAAATTCGGTGCTTTCCTGCCGAAAGAGGGCAATGCCCGCACGCAGGCGCTGAACTGGCTGTTCTGGCAGATGGGGTCCGCCCCCTTCCTCGGCGGCGGCTTTGGCCACTTCTACGCCTATGCGCCGATCAAGATCAAATATGCTATCGACCGTTACGCCATGGAAGTGAAACGCCAGCTTGACGTGCTGGACCGGCATCTGGCCGACAACCGCTATCTGGCGGGTTCGGAATATACGATCGCCGACATGGCCGTCTGGCCCTGGTATGGCAAGATCGCGCTCGGCCAAGCCTATGGCGATGCCGGTGCGTTTCTTGAAGCGGATGGTTATAAGAACGTCATGCGCTGGACGCTTGAAATCGGCGAACGCCCTGCGGTGAAACGCGGCGTGATCGTCAACAAAACCTCGGGCGATCCGTCCGAACAATTACATGAACGCCACGATGCCTCCGACTTCGAGCAGAAGACGCAGGACAAGATCGGCAAGGCATAACGAAAAGACTTAAAAGGACAAAAGATGGCGAACCTGCCCGAAATGACCAAACACAAGGGATTTCCATCCGGCATGCCGAGCACGGGTGTGCAGTTCACCATCCGCCGCGCCAATCCCAAAGGGGTAACGCCGGTCAAGGCGATACCCCGAAGGGCGCGGGACGATTCCAGGGAACACCGCATCGATGCGGCCTTCCTGCACTCGCTCTGGCACCATTTCGGTGCCGAGCCTTTCGAGCGCGGCAATCTCGACGCCGCCCGCCTCAGCCTCCTGTTCGGGCGCGAGGTCTTGCCGGCGGAAAAGAATTTCGATCCGCTTTCTTACCAGGCGATGCTTGTCATCGACGAGCGCGTAGCACGGCAGAATTTCCCGGAATCCTTCGAGAATTTTTTCGAGATTTGAGTGTGCTGTCATCCGCCAACAGGGAATGAAAATTCGATGTCGACAGCTACCAGCAAGTTCCTGAGCTATGTTCTACGCCATGCGCCCGAAAGCATCGACCTCACCCTGGATGCTCAGGGTTGGGCGGATGTCGGAGACCTATTGGCAAAAGCGAATGCGAGCGGCACGCCAGTCGACGAGGCGGGTCTGCGGGTGGTCGTTGCCGAAAGCGACAAGAAGCGTTTCACGTTCTCGGAAGACGGTCGCCGCATCCGCGCCGCGCAAGGGCATTCCGTGAAGGTAGATCTTGGCATCGCCCCTGTCGAGCCGCCTTCGAAGCTCTTTCACGGCACGGCGACGCGCTTTCTTGAGGCGATCCTGCAGGAAGGACTGCGCCCGGGCAGCCGGCAGCAGGTTCATCTCTCGGCAGACAGCGTGACCGCGCATGCCGTCGGCCAGCGGCACGGAAAACCCGCCATTCTACTTGTTGACGCTGGCCGGATGTTTGCCGATGGCCACAGCTTTTATCAGGCCGACAATGGTGTCTGGCTGACCGATGCTGTCCCTGTTGCATATCTAGTGCTGATTGAAAATGATGCTGCGGAAGGCGATGGCAAATGATCAAAAAAATCCTCATCGCCAATCGCGGCGAGATTGCCTGCCGGGTCATCAAGACGGCGAAGAAGATGGGCATTGCGACGGTTGCCGTCTATTCGGATGCGGATGCCAATGCGTTGCATGTGAAGATGGCGGATGAGGCCGTTCATATCGGTCCGGCTCCCTCGTCGCAGTCCTATATCGTCATCGATAAAATCCTCGAGGCGATAGAGAAGACCGGGGCGGATGCGGTGCATCCTGGCTATGGTTTCCTGTCGGAAAACGCCGCCTTTGCCGAGGCGCTGGAGAAGGCGGGTGTCATCTTCATCGGCCCGCCGGTTGGCGCCATCAAGGCCATGGGCGACAAGATCACCTCCAAGAAACTCGCGGCGGAAGCGGGCGTTTCCACTGTGCCCGGCCATATGGGGTTGATCGGCGATGCCGAAGAGGCTGTCAGGATCGCTTCCGAGATCGGTTATCCCGTGATGGTCAAGGCGTCTGCCGGCGGCGGCGGCAAGGGTATGCGCGTTGCCTTCAATGACGCAGAGGCGCGCGAGGGGTTTCAATCCTCCAAGAATGAGGCGAAGTCCTCTTTCGGCGATGACCGCATTTTCATCGAGAAGTTCGTCACCCAGCCGCGCCATATCGAAATTCAGGTGCTGGGCGACAGGCACGGCAACATTCTTTATCTCGGCGAGCGGGAATGCTCCATTCAGCGACGTAACCAGAAGGTCATCGAGGAAGCGCCGTCGCCTTTTCTCGATGCGGCGACGCGCAAAGCCATGGGCGAGCAGGCCGTCGCTCTGGCGAGAGCAGTCGGCTACCATTCGGCCGGCACGGTAGAATTCATCGTCGACGGCGAGCGCAATTTCTACTTTCTGGAAATGAACACCCGCCTGCAGGTGGAGCATCCGGTGACGGAACTCGTCACCGGCATCGATCTGGTCGAGCAGATGATCCGCGTGGCATCAGGCGAGAAGCTGTCCTTCGGGCAGCCGGATATCAAACTCAATGGCTGGGCGATTGAAAGCCGGCTTTATGCCGAGGATCCCTATCGCAACTTCCTGCCGTCGATTGGTCGGCTGACGCGGTATCGCCCGCCGGAAGAGGGCGAGCAGGAAAACGGCACTGTCATCCGCAACGATACCGGTGTTTTCGAAGGCGGGGAAATCTCGATGTATTACGATCCGATGATCGCCAAGCTGTGCAGCTGGGCCAAGGATCGTGAAACCGCTATCGATGCCATGGGGCAGGCGCTTGATCGTTTCGAGGTGGAGGGCATCGGCCACAATCTGCCATTCCTCTCAGCCGTCATGCAGCATGAGCGTTTTCGGGCCGGGCGACTGACGACCGGCTTTATTGCCGAGGAGTTTCCGGAGGGCTTTTCCGGGGTCGAACCGGATGAGGCCTCCGCGCGCAAGCTTTCCGCCATCGCCGCCATCATCCAGCAGCGACTTCAGAACCGCGCGGTTGAGATTTCCGGCACCATCGGCAATCACCGACGTGTCGTTGGCCATGAGTGGACCGTCTCGTTCGGGCCATCTCGCTACAGTGTCGGCGTTGAAACCGGCGCGGATGGAACCGCGATGCGTTTTGAAGACGGCGAGGCGCTGACGGTCGATACCGGCTGGCTTCCTGGCCAAAGGCTTGGTCTCTTCATGGTGGCGGGCGAGGTGATTGCCGCCAAGGTCGATCTCGTCGGCGCGGCAATTCGCCTGCGCTGGCGGGGCATTGACGTCGTGGCCCGTGTGCGCAGCCCGCGCGTGGCGGAACTGGCGCTGCTGATGCCGGAAAAACTGCCGGCGGATACCTCGAAACTGCTGCTCTGCCCCATGCCGGGCATCATCACCGGTATCTCTGTTGGCGAAGGTGACGAGGTGGAGGTCGGGCAGGCATTGGCAACGGTGGAGGCGATGAAGATGGAAAACATCCTGCGCGCTGAAAAACGTGGCCGCGTCTCGAAAGTTTCGGCAAAGCCGGGCGACAGTCTTGCGGTGGATGAGGTCATTCTTGAATTCGAATAGGCTTGCGACCGTTTTCAGGAACGGATGAGGATGGGAGCGGTTTACGGCGGCGGCTGGTTTTAAGGGGCACTGGATTTCGGCCAAGATTTCCCGTCACTGTGCTAAAAATGAAATGCAGAGGGAGAGATGCATGTCGGGTGAAAAAACGGTGCGGGATTGGCTGCAGCTCGCTGAAAAGGAGCTGAAGCGTTCACCGGAAACACTCGTCTGGCATACGCCCGAAGGCATAGAGGTCAAACCGCTTTACACGGCTGACGATCTGCAAAAGGTTTCTCATCTCGACGGCCTTCCGGGCTTTGCGCCCTTCACGCGCGGTCCGCGTGCCACCATGTATGCCGGGCGGCCGTGGACGATCCGCCAATATGCCGGTTTTTCCACAGCGGAAGCCTCCAATGCGTTCTACCGCAAGGCGCTGGCAGCCGGTCAGCAGGGCGTTTCCGTGGCCTTCGATCTTGCCACCCATCGCGGTTATGACAGCGATCACGTGCGTGTCGAAGGTGATGTCGGCAAGGCCGGTGTGGCGATCGACAGCGTCGAGGACATGAAAATCCTGTTCGACGGCATTCCGCTCGAAAAAGTCTCGGTGTCGATGACCATGAATGGCGCGGTCATTCCGGTGCTCGCCAATTTCATCGTTGCGGGGGAGGAGCAAGGCGTTGCGCGCGCTGCCCTTTCCGGCACCATTCAGAACGATATCCTCAAGGAGTTCATGGTCCGCAACACCTATATCTACCCGCCGGAACCTTCGATGCGGATCATTGCTGATATCATCGAATATACGGCGAAAGAGATGCCGAAATTCAATTCCATTTCGATATCCGGCTATCACATGCAGGAGGCGGGTGCGACGCTGGTGCAGGAGCTGGCCTTCACGCTGGCGGATGGTCGGGAATATGTGCGGGCCGCCCTTGCCAAGGGGCTGAATGTCGATGATTTCGCCGGCCGCCTGTCGTTCTTCTTCGCCATCGGCATGAATTTCTTCATGGAGGCGGCAAAGCTGCGCGCCGCACGCTTCCTCTGGTCGCGTATCATGGAAGAATTCAAGCCGCAAAATGCCTCGTCGCTGATGCTGCGCACCCATTGCCAGACATCCGGCGTCTCTCTTCAGGAACAGGACCCTTACAACAACATCGTCCGCACCGCGTTTGAGGCAATGTCCGCCGTGCTCGGCGGCACGCAGTCGCTGCACACCAATTCCTTTGATGAGGCTATCGCCCTTCCGACGGAATTTTCCGCTCGCATCGCCCGCAATACCCAGCTTATCCTTCAGCACGAAACCGGCGTTACGAAGGTGGTCGATCCGCTGGCCGGTTCCTATTACGTCGAAAGCCTGACGGATGAACTGGCGCAAAAGGCCTGGGCGCTGATCGAGGAGGTGGAGGCGCTTGGCGGCATGACCAAGGCGGTGGCCGAAGGCTTACCGAAACGGTTGATCGAGGAGGCGGCAACGCGCCGTCAGGCAGCGGTGGACAAGGGCGAGGAAGTCATCGTCGGCGTCAACCGTTATCGGCTGGAAACCGAGGAGGATATCGACGTTCTCAATATCGACAACGCCGCCGTGCGTGCCTCGCAGATCCGCCGTCTTGAGGATACCAAGCGACGTCGCAACGGTGGAGAGGTCGCCGCAGCGCTGGAGGCGCTTTCGGAAGTCGCCCGCAGCGGCGAGGGTAATATTCTCGAGGCGGCGGTCGTGGCGGCTCGCGCCCGCGCCACGGTTGGCGAGATTTCCGATGCGTTGCGCGCCTCCTTCGGCGATCACGCCGCCGTGCCGGAAGTGGTGAGCGACATTTACGGTGAAGCGTATAAGGATGAGCCGGAGCTGGCCACGCTCGCCGCCCGGCTTTCCGGTGTCGTCGAGAGGATCGGTACGAAACCGCGCATCATGGTCGCCAAGCTCGGGCAGGACGGACATGATCGCGGCGCGAAAGTCATCGCGTCAGCTTTCGGCGATATCGGTTTCGATGTACTGGCCGGGCCGCTGTTCCAGACGCCGGGGGAAGCGGCCGATCTCGCTATTCAGAACAAGGTGCATGTGGTCGGCATGTCGTCGCTCGCCGCCGGTCACAAGACGCTTGCGCCGCAACTGGTCGAGGCGCTGAAGCAGAAGGGCGCGGAAGACATCATCGTCGTCGTCGGCGGCGTCATTCCGCGTCAGGATTATCAGTTCCTGCTCGATCACGGTGTGTCCGCGATTTTCGGACCCGGCACCAATGTCATGGATGCGGCCAACAAGGTTCTCGACCTGCTTGAAGGCATCCGGCGGAACGCGTGAGGGGAAGACGGCAATGTTTGGAAAACTGAACCACGTCGCCATTGCGGTTCCAGATCTCGATACCGCCATCGCCCGCTACAGAGCGCTCGGCGCTCGGGTTTCCGAGCCGCAATCCCTGCCCGAACACGGCGTGACGGTAGTTTTCATCCAGGCGGAAAACACCAAGATCGAACTCCTGCATCCGCTCGGCGAAAATTCGCCGATTGCCACCTTCCTCGAAAGAAATCCGGGCGGCGGCACGCACCATCTGTGCTTCGAGGTGACGGATATTCTGGCGGCGCGCGACGATCTCGTCCAAAAAGGCATCCGCATTCTGGGCGATGGTGAACCGAAGACCGGCGCGCATGGCAATCCCGTTCTCTTCCTGCATCCGAAGGACATGGGCGGCGTGCTTTACGAGCTTGAGCAAGTTTCCCCGACACACGTCTGAAACACAGACCCCGTAAGACGCTGGCCATGTGGCAGACGGTCAGTAGCGGCCGTTCGCCTTTGCCGGAACGTGTTTCGTTTGTTTTCTTTTGACATTCGTTTTATTTTCGTTTTTATGGCGATTGACTTTCAACGATGGGGAGAAATTCCCCCGGCGCTGTCGTGGAGGCTCTATGTCCAGCGAGAATATTTTCGATCTTTTTGTCATCGGTGGCGGCATCAATGGCTGCGGCATTGCCCGCGACGCGGTGGGCAGAGGCTATTCCGTGGCGCTCGCGGAGAAGGGCGATTTCGCCTCCGGCACCTCGTCCGCTGCCACCAAGCTCATCCATGGCGGCTTGCGCTATCTCGAACATTACGAGTTTCGTTTGGTTCGCGAAGCGCTGATGGAGCGTGAAATCCTGTGGGCCATGGCCCCGCACGTCATCTGGCCAATGCGCTTCGTTCTGCCGCTTCAGAAGGGCGGCGTGCGCCCTGCATGGATGGTTCGGCTCGGCCTGTTTCTTTATGACAATCTCGGCGGGCGCAAGCTTTTGCCGCCAACCCGCACGGTCGATCTTCGGCAAGATCCGGCAGGCAAGCCGCTGAAGCCGGTTTTTGCAAAGGCTTTCGAATATTCCGACGGCTGGGTGGACGATGCCCGCTTCGTCGTCTTGAACGCACGCGATGCAGCGGATCGCGGTGCGACGATCATGAACCGCACGCGGGTCGTTTCCGCGCGGCGCGAAGGCGGGTTATGGCTTATCGAAACGCTGGACGAAAAAACCGGACGGTCGGCCACGCACAAAGCGCGCATGCTGGTGAATGCCGCCGGCCCATGGGTGGACAATGTGCTGTCCGGCGTCTTCGGCCGCAATGATGTGCACAACGTTCGCCTCGTGCAGGGCAGCCACATCATCGTGCGCAAGAAATTTTCCGATCCGCGTGCCTATTTCTTCCAGAACCCGGACAACCGCATCATCTTCGCCATTCCCTATGAGCGGGACTTTACGCTGATCGGCACCACTGACCGCGATTACAAGGGCGATCCCGCCAAGGTGCGTATCTCTGAGGACGAGATTTCCTATCTCTGTAATGCGGCCAGCGAATATTTCAGCGAACCGGTAAAGCCGGAAGATACCGTCTGGGCCTATTCCGGCGTGCGTCCGCTTTTCGACGATGGAGCTTCGAAAGCGCAGGAAGCCACACGGGATTATGTGCTCAAGGTTGAAGAGGGCGAAGCGCCGCTTCTCAATATCTTCGGCGGCAAGCTGACGACCTATCGGCGGCTGGCGGAACATGCGCTGGAAAAGATCGGCGCGGCTATCGGCGAGAAGGGCAAACCCTGGACGGCGGGTTCCCATCTACCGGGTGGCAATTTCGGCGTGGAGAAATATGAAGCCGAGGTGAGGGCGCTGGTCTCCCTCTATCCTTTCCTCGGCGACCGCCATGCCGAGCGGCTTGTTAGAAACTACGGCACGAAGGCTGCGGAACTGCTCGGAGCCGCCACCGATGTTTCCGGTCTCGGCCGGCATTTTGGCGGCACGCTTTACGAATGCGAAGTGCGCTGGCTGGTGGAGCACGAATGGGCGTTTGCTGCCGAGGATATTCTCTGGCGGCGCACGAAACAGGGTCTGCGGTTGAGCAAGGACGACGCCGTCGCTCTGGACGAATTCGTGGCTACGCTGACGGGCCGTCCGGAAAAAGTCGAAGCTTTGGCGGAACAGGCCTGAGCCTGCGGGTTGCCTGGTCAGCTTGCGGAATTTCTGACCAATTTCTGAGGGCCGTCGGCGCTTAATATATAGTCGTCGGCGGCCGAAAGCGCGTGTTCCATATGCCCTTCGAACACCAGTTCCGGTTCGTTGGGCGCGATGCCTATTTTCGGCATTCCGCCGAAACGCACCGCTTGCGATTGCGCAAGGCCGTCGTGAAGGCCGCTTTCCAGAAGATCGAAATAGCGTGTGCCGGGACCGGTGATGAAAACCGGCATGTGGCCATGCAGGCTGAACAGCCGCGAAAGGCCGTTGCCGAGCGCAAGCCCGGCAGTGCGGAAGGCGAGCCGCGCCATGCGCCCGCCGGCGCGGGCTGAAGCCGCGATCTTGTCCACCTCCGCAATCGGTACGAATTTTGCAGGTTCCGCCTGTGGCGGGGCCTCGAAAGCCGAACGCAGGATCGCGTAAAACCCGGAATAGGCCTCGATACAGCCTCTGGTGCCGCAGCGGCACAACGCGCCGTCGGCCAGATGCAGCATATGGCCGAAATTGGGTGCGCTGACCTCGATCGCGCCATCCGTGGTGGCACGAGCAATGCCGAGACCGATGCTGTGGCCGAGGGAAAGAGTAACGAGCGCCTCCGGTGTCTGGCCTTCATGCGCCTGTTCCCGCATCCAGATGGCCTTTGCGGCAAGCAGCGTCTCGTTGTTCAACGTCACGCGAATGCGGCCGTCTTGCGAAATGAGCTGCTGGAAATCTATCTTTTCGTTGCCGAGCACCGGCGACCAGACGAGCACCGCCGCTGCCGCGTCCACCAGTCCCTTGCTGCTGATCGATACCTGAAGAATATCGTGCAGGTTGATGCGCGAGCGCTCCGTAAGTCTCGCCAGACCCGCCAGTATAGAGCCACCGAAAGAGCCTTTTTCAACTGCCATCCTCTGCTCGGTAAACCGGTCCACCAGCTTGCCGGCATAATCGACCAGCGAATATTGCACGCTGTCGGAAGAGATGATGACGATGGCGACATGGCAGAAGGCGCCGCTTGCCGCAAAGAGGATACGGGGCCGCCCGCGCCCGGCGGCGGCAAGCTGTTCTTTGCGCAGGATCAGTCCGGCACGCTCGAGTTCCATGGTAATGGCGGAGACCGTGGCGGAGGCAAGCCCAGTGAAGGAAGACATGTCCGTATGGGAAAGGCTGCCGCGCAGGCGCAACGCCGCCATAACCGACAGGCTGTTTTTCTGGCGCACCAGTTCCGTGCTTGCAATGGCGGACATGGGCTGGGGTATGCTCCCTGAACGGCTTTTTTCCTGTCGTGCTTACCCCGTCTGATGGCGCATGCCACATACAGGATCAAGACACCCGGATGCTGTCCCCAGCCGTTGTTGACAGCATTGGGAATCTCTGACATTAATTTTCTCGACTGTCGAGAAAATTGTGAAACCACAGAGACCGGCAGCTTTTTCCGGGCGTTTTCCCTGCATGGAGGTGCAGGCTTCGCCCTTACCGGGAGGACATCATGAATTCATTTGCCAAGCTTTTGGCGGGTACCGCTGTACTCGTTTCCCTGCACACAGCAGCCATCGCGGCCGATCTCGTCGTTGGCGTTTCCTGGTCGAATTTCCAGGAAGAGCGCTGGAAGACGGATGAGGCGGCAATCAAGGCAGCGCTCGACAAGGCCGGTGCGAAATACATTTCCGCCGATGCGCAGTCATCCGCCGCAAAGCAGTTGACCGACGTCGAATCGCTGATTTCCCAAGGCGCCAATGCGCTCATCATCCTTGCACAGGACAGCGACGCAATTGGCCCGGCCGTTGAAAAGGCCGTCGCCGAGGGCATTCCGGTGGTCGGTTACGACCGCCTGATCGAAAACAAGAACGCCTTCTATATCACCTTCGACAACAAGGAAGTCGGACGCCTTCAGGCAGCCGAAGTCTTCAAGGTCAAGCCGGAAGGCAACTACGTCTTCATCAAGGGTTCGTCTTCCGATCCGAATGCGGACTTTCTTTTTGCCGGACAGCAGGAAGTCCTGAAGGCGGCCGTCGATGCGGGCAAGATCAAGAATGTCGGCGAGGCCTATACCGATGGCTGGAAGCCGGAAAATGCCCAGAAGAACATGGAACAGTTCCTGACCAAGAACAACAACAAGGTCGATGCGGTCGTCGCGTCGAACGACGGCACGGCCGGTGGCGCAATCGCTGCTCTTGCTGCGCAGGGCATGGCGGGCTCGGTTCCCGTCTCCGGTCAGGATGCGGACTTCGCCGCGCTCAACCGTGTAGCGCTCGGCACGCAGACGGTATCTGTCTGGAAGGACAGCCGCGAACTCGGCAAGGAAGCTGCCGGCATCGCGCTGGAACTCGCGGGCGGCAAGAAGATGACGGAAATCAAGGGCGTCGCCGCCTTTGATGGCGGTCCGAAAAAAGTGACGATGCAGTCGGTTTTCCTCAAGCCCATCGCCATTACCAAGGACAATCTGAACGTTGTCATCGATGCCGGCTGGATCAAGAAGGAAACGGCCTGCCAGGGTGTGAAGGCCGGATCCGTCAAGGCCTGCAACTGAGACCGATAGGTTGACGTTTGGGCGCCGCGCCACGGCATGTGGCGCGGCGCCTTTCAGATGTAAGGAGGACCGGCAGTCCATGGCCGACATGACACAATCCAATTCCACAGCGTCCCCCAAGACGGAAAAGACGGGCTCGATTTCGCGTTTCATCAGTGCCACGGAGCTTGATACCCGGCTGCTCGGCATGGTCGGTGCGCTTCTTCTGATCTGGATCGGTTTCCATATCCTTTCGGGCGGGCTGTTCCTGACGCCGAGAAACCTCTGGAACCTCTCCGTCCAGACCGCATCCGTCGCGGTGATGGCGACAGGCATGGTGCTTGTCATCGTCACCCGCAACATCGATCTGTCGGTCGGGTCGATCCTCGGTTTTTCCGGCATGATCATGGGTGTCATGCAGGCGGAAATCCTGCCGCAGCTCCTCGGCTTCGAACATTGGGCGACATGGATCGTCACGCTTCTGGTCGGCATTCTCGTCGGCGGCGCGATCGGCATGCTGCAAGGCTCGATCATCGCCTTCCTGAATGTGCCGTCCTTCATCGTCACGCTCGGCGGTCTGCTGGTCTGGCGCGGCGGCACCTGGTTCGTCACCAGCGGTCGCACCGTGGCGCCGATGGATTCCACCTTCCGCCTGATGGGCGGCGGCACCAGCGGCTCGATCGGTGAGACATGGAGCTGGGTCGCTGCCATCGTCGCCTGCGTCGCCATCGTTGCGGCGATCCTGAATTCCCGTCACCAGCGCCGCCGGTTCGGTTTTCCGCTGCGGCCCGTCTGGGCGGAATATTTTCTGGTGGCACTCGGCTGCTTCGTCGTTATCGGCTTCGTGGCGGTGGTCAACAGCTATCCCTGGCCGATCAACATCGCCCGCAACTATGCCGAAGCAAGTGGCATAGCCTGGCCGGAAGGCGGTCTGTTCATTCCGCACGGCATAGCCATTCCCGTGTTGATGGCGCTCGCCGTCGGGGCAGTGATGACTTTCATCGCCACGCGGCTGCGCTTCGGACGTTATGTCTTCGCCATCGGCGGCAACCCTGAAGCGGCGGAACTCGCCGGCATCAAGACCCGCTGGGTCACGGTGAAGATATTCACGCTGATGGGCGTCCTGTGCGCCATCGCTGCGGCGATCTCGACGGCCCGCCTCAACGCGGCCACCAATGCCCAGGGTGAACTGGACGAACTTTATACGATCGCGGCGGCGGTTATCGGCGGCACCTCGCTCGCCGGCGGCGTCGGCACCATTGCGGGCGCGATGCTCGGCGCGCTCGTCATGCAATCGCTGCAATCCGGCATGGTGCTCGTGGGCATCGATACGCCTTTCCAGCGCATCGTCGTCGGTGTGGTTCTGGTCGTCGCCGTCTGGCTCGACACCATTTACCGCGCTCGCGCCAAGTAAGAACCGAGGAGAACTCCTATGACGGACCAAGTCACGCCCCTCGTGGAAATGCGCAATATTTCCATTTCCTTCGGCGGTATCCATGCGGTGGAAAACGCCTCTGTCGATCTTTTCCCCGGCGAGGTGGTTGCCCTTCTCGGCCACAATGGTGCGGGAAAATCGACACTCATCAAGATATTGTCCGGTGCATACCGGCGGGATGAGGGCGATATCCTCATCAACGGCGAGGATGTGGATATTCGCAATCCCCGCGACGCCAAGAAATATGGCATCGAAACCATCTACCAGACGCTGGCCGTGGCGGATAATGTCGATGCGGCGGCCAATCTTTATCTCGGTCGCGAGTTGAAGACGAAATGGGGCACATTGGACGATGTCGCAATGGAGGCCTCGGCCCGCGAGGTCATGGGGCGTCTCAACCCCAACTTCCGGCGGTTCAAGGAGCCGGTGAAGGCGTTGTCTGGCGGCCAGCGACAATCCGTCGCCATCGCCCGCGCCATTCTTTTCGACGCCCGCATCCTTATCATGGATGAGCCGACGGCAGCGCTCGGGCCGCAGGAAACGGCGCAGGTCGGCGATCTCGTCAAGGAGCTGAAACGGCAGGGCATAGGCATCTTCCTCATCAGCCACGATATCCATGACGTCTTCGATCTGGCCGACCGGGTCTTCGTCATGAAAAACGGCAAGGTGGTCGGCCATGCGCGTACGGAAGATGTTACGAAGGACGAGGTTCTCGGCATGATCATTCTGGGCAAGGTGCCGCCAGGTGCTGTGGCGGGTCCGGGCGCGGTTGTCGCCTGATCGGTTCAGATCGAATATTCGAGATTTGTTATGCCCATACTGAGTGAAGCCCGGTAAAACCGGGCCTCATCATTCATCGCTTCCGTGAAAAAATCCCTGGGAGGGGCGTGCGGACAATTGCGTCCTGCGGAAACGTGCCCTCTGGTGGATTTACGCCATTGCGGATGTTTCAATGCAGATCGGCGTGTGCGAGGCTGCTGCTGTTTATCTCTGCGCTTGTCAGCGGCAGACCCTGCTTGTTGATGTCCTGAGCCAGCGACAGCAATGCCATTTCGAGGAAATAGGTCGACATGCCCAATTCCATCGATTTAGAACGCTGGCAAAGATAGGAAACCATCCTTCCAAGCGCCAGAATGTCGTCCGCATCGTCCTGTTCAAATATTGCTGTGGTAGATGCCGCCATGCTTCCCTCTCGACAGTCGATAATATGATAACGCGTTGATCCCCGCGTTGTTCATTTTCGACCACATCGAGCGTCACGCGAGCGTCACACCTGCGTCAATCATCGCTCTTGTTTTCCTGAGCGCCGGTATTTTCCGCCGTTTCGGTCGTTGCAAGCGATGTCACGAGGGCGACGATGCTTTTGCGCACGGTTGCGTTCTTGATCCGGGCGAAGGCCTGATTGAGCGAAAAACCTTCATTCGACGCCACGAATGATTGCATGGCATTGATGGAGCCAAGGGCCGGATTGGCGTTTCCGACATCCGGTGTGGCATTGGCGAACAAAGAGCTGACCTCGACGCCGAGAACCGATGCGATGGCCTGCAGGCGTGACGCGCCGACGCGATTGGCGCCCTTTTCGTATTTCTGTACCTGCTGAAAGGTGATGCCCAGCCGGCCCGCCAGTGCACTTTGACTCATGCCGAGCGACTTGCGGCGCATTCTGATTTGTGTACCGACATGCACATCAATCGGGCTGGGTAGTTTGGGTTGCAGCATGGATTCCTCCAGTTGTGAGGGGCTTAATTTGGATAATTGTCAATTAATATTGTTGAAGGTAGACATTCAACACAATTTCCACGGGTATTACGAGGCGTTACTGACAAAATAAGGCGGTTTTCTGTTTATATGCTATGTGCCGGGCCACGGTGTATCACCTTTGTCGCACACCGCAATGCCCCGTTTCTGCTTGTAAAACGGCTCCATCCCTCCACGCCGATGGCATAAAAGCCGAGTTTTTCCCATATTTGCCGGTTTTCTTCGTCGAAATCCTCGAATGCTTCCGTATCGCCGAAATGCGGGATCCAGACGAATGGCTGCTTTTGACCGGGCCGCATGACATTTTCCAGAAGGATATTGTTGTAAAGCCGGGGCAGGCATTTGTTCGTATCGATGGCGGGTGAAACCGGAATGGGATTTCGAATGATCGCGAAGCCTTGCCGCGCTAGCGAAAGGGCGGAGGCGTCCAGTTTTCGTTTCAAATCCGTGGTTGAACGGGCTTCGCAGCCGCCCTGCGCCACCGGATCGGCGACAAGCAATAGCGGGCGGCCATCACGACGAAGGCCCGTGACTGAAACGAACTGGTCGACGTGGAAACCGCACTGATGCATTTTCCCGGCGATCAATACAGGATCGGACGTTTCAACCGGGGAAAGATCGGAAGCTGAATTCCCGAGGTCTTCGGGCCTATATCCGAAGCTGTGTACGGTTCTGCCGTCGAGAGCCTGAACCCGGCGCCATTGTTGCGGGTGCCCGACCGCCGCATTGCTTGCGATCCCCCTGTCGTCCCGCAGGCTGGAATGGCCCACCAGTCGGAAGTCCGGGCCGACCAGCTGGTTGCCGCCCGGCAAAATGACCTGCGAAGTGGTGACTGCAAGCCCGAGACGGTTGGCCAGCTCGCCAGAGATGGCGTCTTCCGCCGCTGAAACCAGTTCGGTCGCGCCCCTCTCGCCGGTCCGGACGTGGAACATATCCTGTATCCACGGATGCGAAATGTTGTGATGTGCGTCGAGCGCTACCAGTTCCGCGGCACAGCGGATTACCAGCCTGTCGAGCCAGTTTTGCGCGGAGGTGAGACAGGCGCGATTGATCAGAACAAATGTGGTGATATCGGAAGGCAGAGCCGAAAGCAGGTTTCCGATTGGAACGAGCGGTGAAACGTTATGGTCAGCCCCGTTGTCCGCAAAAAACGGTGCGGGCAGCGCAAGCGCGATCGTGCGGATCAGTCCACCACAATCGGGCACGAAAGACAGGGACCGGGCAGCGGTCAAGACGCTTTTCCCCCCGCCATGCGCCGTCCGGCCAATTGCTGGAAAAACACCGTATTCTGGAGCTTCCATGATAGTGGCGGCGGAGATGGCAACGCCCTGCTGCCAATCATGCCTAAAAGCCTGGCCGCATCGTTTCGTTTGACGGATACCGCATTTTCGGCCAGAAAATTTGCAGTCTCGGGGCTGAGGTTTGCCTCAGTTGCGATTGCGCGCCATGTTCTGCGGGTAAAATGCAGCTTGCGGGCAGCGCGCAGCAAGGCGTCGTGTTCCTCTGGGTCGATAGCGATGCGGCACGCTTCCAGCGTCGCTTCGGTATCGACCAGCGCGATCGTAAGCGGGTGATAATCGAGTTCGCCGGGCGCGTGGCTGACCGCCACATCGGCGTCGGAAAACCTCCGTCCGTCCCGATAGGCTTCGAAGATTTCGCCGATGCCGATCATGCCGAAGGCCACGCATTCCGCCGCCCTCAGCGCACCCATGCTGGCCGCGCCGACAACGGTGACGCCGTCTGATAGCGCAAACAGGATTTCCTTGTGCCAGACGGCGGCGCAATCGCCGTAAAGGCCGTCGATCAGCCCGATGATCCGGGCACCCTGTTGCACAGCGCCAAAAATATCACCACAGGAGGCGGGGCCGCGAAGATCGACCCCGGAAATCCCTTCGCGTGCGATGCCGTGGATGGACGGCCCCGCAAAAACCACCGGCTTCATCAAAGACCTCCGAGGTTCAGGAACCGGTCAAGCGTCCGCAGTGAGATCTGTTGCAGACCGCCGCCCGCAGGTGTGAGGCCGCTTGCCAGAACCCGCACGACATGCAGGCCGGATATTCCCGTTTCCAGCGGAAAGACATAGATGTCCTCGATCCCGCTGGAGAAGAGATGCTCCGCAAGCTGACGCCATGGCGGCAGAGCCGTGTCGCGATCCGCGAAATCGAGATTGGCCGGGAGCCGTTCCACCGGCCGTGACGCGGATACGGCAGGTGGAGCTACAAACATACCCCGCTGGTAGCGTAGGGGAGAAAGGTCGTCTCTTGCCCCGCTGATGTCAGTCAATCGCGACTGCACCGCCTCCAGTAGCGCCGCAATTGCGGCGTCATAAGTACCAAACCGGCAGGCCGCGCCGGCAGCACTGCGGGTCGCAAGCCCGTCCTGCGCGTGAATGGAACGGGGTAAGCTTGCCATGACCACCGGCACGCCGAGCGCATTCGTCAGGTCAAAGAAGCGCGGCGGCAGTCCGATATCTGAGAGATGTCGAACAAGGGTGTCGAAAGAAGTATCGATTCCCGGCGGAAACAGGACCGGTTCCGGCGCGATATTGCGGGTTTCGAAAGTGTCTATGAGAAAGCAGGCATCATTTTCGACGAGTTCGAGCAAAGCGTGGAGAACCGCATGTTCATGGTCGAAGCCGGCGGCGAGACCTTGCGAACTCATCAGGAAGGCCCGTCGGTCCCACGGGAAATCCGCGCGGAAATCCATGCCGACCAGCTCATAAGGGGCAAAAACGTCGCGCTGTCGGCCTATGGATATTCCTTTCACCCAGGCGCGTTCGGTTTGCAGATTAAGAGTGTCCGGGTCGACCCGGCCGATGGTTTCGAAGGGAACAATCGGAGCGCCCTTGTCCCGCATCTCCTGAATGGAGCCGAAATCGGCGATGTGTTTGCGGGTGTCTTCGGCAACGGCACCTTCGATCGCCTCCATGATCGCCGAAAGGCGAGCCTGTTCCGCGACAAGTCCCTTGCCCTGCGATACCGACAGTCCGCGTGAATTGGGCCGCGCGGCAAACCACACGGGTACGCCGATAATGTCGAGACCGGTCACGTCGCCGACACGGGTAATCCCGAACCGCCGAAGCAGTTCGGGATCGAAGAACGAAGCGTCCGCATGTCTTGAAGCCGCCGTCGCTGAAATGGGAGCACCGTCGGCGGCCAAGGCTGCGGGGCCGCGATCAGGGCGCAGCGTTGGTGTCGTCGGCAAGGATGGCGTCGAACAGTTCGCCGGTGATGGCGCCCGCCGGGCCGACCGCCTGAAGGGCCGACTCGATCGGTGCCAGTACCATGCGGTTGAAATCCCAGCCGGTGTCGATCACTTCGCCGACAAGGGCGAAATCGGCCTCGGAAACCACGGCGCCGCCGGCGAGGAGGGCTTCGATGCCCTGAATCTGGACCTGATCCAGCTCGGTTTCGGGCAGGCCGTCCTGGCGGACGAGCATGGACTTTGCGGCCGCCGCAACGCGTGCATAGCCGTCCACACCGGGATGGCTCGCCTCATAGGCGGCAATCGTCTCATGCGAAACGGACGCAACCTTGAGCGGCGCCGTACGAATGAAGAGAATGCCGAAATCCTTTTTTCCAACAATGAAGAAATGCGAGGACATAATATCTCCTATTTGATCCCAGCTAATCGAAGTGCGTCATAGAATTTTTTATTCGCTACCGGGTCACGGTCTGGAGACAGGCTACTGATCTCCTTCGCCGTCATACCCGGATAGTTTTCCTGAAGCCTGCCGCCGGTTTCCCGTGCGGCGGCCAAATCGCCGTGGAGCGCGTGGCTTGCGGTCAGGACACGCAGTGCCGGCTCATCATTTTCCATCCGCGCGCATAATTCCACCGCCGTGCCGTAGTCTTCGCGCTTGAACGCGATGCTGGCGCCCGCCCACCAGTAGATGTCCGGTGCGAGCGGATTGAGGTCGATGGCCTGTTGAAATTTCTCCCATGCGGTCTCGGCATCGCCGAAATGAGCGAGCGCGTCGGCATGCTGGAGCAACAGGTCGGCGGAGTTGGGCGCAAGCGCCTCCGCCTCGAAAAACCTTTCGGCAGATATATCGAAATCCCGCTGGTAGAGCGCCACCACGGCGCACATCCAGTGGCCGACGCCAAGTGCCGGATCGATCTCGACGGAGGCGTCCGCCTCCGCCTTGGCGCGGTGCAGCAGATGCGGGTCGTTGCCGCCCAGCATCAGCCATTCCAGTTGCAGGCTCTGCGCCACGCGGGCGCGGGCGACCGCCATGCTGTTGTCGAGATCGACGGCCCGGCGGAACATCGAGCGGGCTCTTCGAAGAAGCGGCAGGTCGCACTTGCCGCGCAGAAGCTGCTGGCCCTCCAGCAATTGCCGGTAGGCCTCGCCGCTGTGGTTGCGGTCCGGCTCCACCTGAAGCCGCTCGATCTCGCGGGCAAGTCCCGCAGCCACCTGTTTGGACAGCAGGCGAAAGGCGGCGTGGATATGCCGCTCGGTCAAGACAGCCTCCAGCGACCAGACGATTTCGCCGGTTGCCTCCTCGATCAGCGCCACCGACATGCGGGCATCGTCGAAAACCGTCGACATGATGCGGTAGTCCGCCCGCAACATGGCGTAACTGTCGTCGGCCCGGTCGTGTGTCAGTGCAAAAGTGCTGTGCGGCGAAAGGACCGTAAAGGTCCGGTACCGAACGAGACTATTGGCGACATCCTCGACAAAGGCATTCATTACCGGCGATACCGGCAGCCCGTCCACCCGCACCGGCCGGCCGAAGGCGACGCGCGGTTTTGCCGGGGATTTTCGGCGGTTGCCCTCATCCGGCTCGGCGGGGGCCACGATCGTCGAGGCGAGGCTTTGTATCCGGCGCCTGAGCGCTACGGTTTCGGCTTCCGGAGAGCGCTCTTCCTGGCGGAGTTGTTCCATCAGAAGCTGGAAAATTCCCTCGCAGGCGCTGGTGTTTCCCACCCGCGCATAGGCCGCCATGGCGGCGCGGTAGGTTTCCTCGCGCTCCGGCTCAATCTTGAGCGCGCATTCGGCAAGTGCTGCGATATTGTTTGAACTGGCGCGGCCAAAGCGCGTCAACGCCTCCAGAAGCTGCGTGTAGTTCGAAAAGAACAGATCCTTGAGACGGCGGCGTTCCGACAGCAGCCAGAGGTAAAGATGATCCTGTCCAGTCTCCAGCCCCTCCAGCAGATCGCCGCCGAATGCGAGCAGGGCATGCAGCTGCCGCATCGGGTCGTCGGCCCTTGCGTCGGCTAGAAAGATCGCAAGATCGGTGCGTTGCGCCAGCTTTCCGGCCTTCAGATCGTTTCCCTCGGTCAGAAGGATGGGGTCATCTCCGTTGGGTAGCTTCTGAAGGCGCAGGATCAGCTGCCGCAAATTGCCGAGAGCCCTTTTTTGCTCGACGTTTTCCCATAACAGCGACGCGGCCTGCTGGCGGGAAAGGGACTGGTTGGGAGCAAGGATCAGCGCAGCGGTGAGAGCAAAGCCCTTGGACGGGAAAAACGCTTCCCGCACCGCATCACAGCGCGGGGTGCCAAAAAGCCGGATTGGTATCAGTTCAGCGTTTCCAGCCACTTTTGTTCCCCCATGATTCACCATCTAACAACGTGTCCGGGAAATTGAAAGTCAATCATAGCGTTCCATTTGACGCTGGTGTGACGCCGCCTGGTTATTGTCTTGAACAGAAGCGTGGGCGACGGGCGGAAAACAGCAATCATGCACCAGGCAGCCATCGGGAATTTCGAATTGATAGCGTTTAACGGAAGCTACATGGCGTTCGAGCCGCGTACCGAACCTTACCAGCGTGCCGACGATGTCGGATATGCGGTCAGCGAATTCATGTGGTTCAAGGGCCGTCCATTCTATCCTGTTTCGGCGTTGGCCCATGCGAAAGTCGCCCATGCCAGATTGTCGGCGGAGAAATGCGACGACGAAGACGAGGACAATCTCGATATTCTTTTCCGCATGCCAATGGTGGCCGGCGGGCATTTTTTCGAGATCGTGCTGCGTTCGAATGAAGGCACTTCCTACGGTGGCTGGCTGTGGGGAGAAGAGTTGGAAATACTGAACGAGATCGTCAACGGCTATCGCGTTCTGGCGGGGAAATTCGACGACAGGCTGATCCGGTTCGAATATTCGAAGCGATTTCAACGCTACCGGACGGCCGAGCCGCTTCCGGTGGAGAAATCCGTATTTCTGATCCAGCGCGAAGCCAAGCCTAATGCCGGCAGACGCGATTTGTCTGGCGGCCCGGCGCGCTAATGGCCGGGAGGGCGCCGATGCGTTCTGGGGGACGCAAAAGCGCGCGACAAGATGGGGGGCGGCGGCAGGCGCGGCGTACAGTGCGCCTGCCGCAAACATACCGGTAAGCCCATAGGTCTATCGGGAAGCACCTTTGAATATTTTTATTTTTATTGTGTGGAAGATTTATGATGCCCAATGAAGGTAATATGCGTAACAGGCGGGTGTCATCGCGGCTTCTGGCGATGAGTTGCGCCTCGGGCGACGACGTGCTTTCCCATCCCGGGCGCGTCGATGAGGAGCCGCGTCCGTTCGCTCCGAACGACGGGCTTTATGTTGTGGGGGAGGCGGTTCCCAGGACAGCGTTCAGGTCCCGTCCACCGGAAAACGGGGCGGGGGAAGACGTTTTCCACGCGAGAGAAAATAGCAATACGATCATCGACGTCGATATCAGGATTGCGAAATGGGCCTGGGCCGTGCTGGTGATCGGGCACTGCTGGCTGATCTATTTCATGGTGCAGAGCCTCGGTTGAGGCTTCTCCCGGCGTGTATGCTTCGGCCTTCACCGCATTTCGCCGACGCCGTGCAGGATCATCGCCGCCGCACCGAAGGCAACGGGGTCTGTCGCAACCACTTCAGGCAGCAGGATCTTCGGCTGTATCACCTTTGCGCCATCGAACGGGTCCGAGCGTTCGTAATCCAGCCATTCCGCCAGCCTCTCGCGCACGATCCTCGGTAAAGTGCCGCCGACAAAGATGGCGGTGGGCGCCAGAACGGCGCTGACGGCGAAGGCAAGCCTGGCGACCTGCGGTCCCGCCTGCTCAAGCCATGCGTCAAACACGGCGGAATTGCACGACAGATAGTCCGTCCAGACATCGGGCGCACGTCCTGAAGGTTTCTCTCCCACATGCGCGAGGCACCATCCCGCCAGATCTTCGAAGGAGGGTCGCGAGGCGTTTCGGCCGCGCAAGGCGCCGATCTCGCCGGCATTGCCGAGATAACCTCGATAAAGCTCGTTCCTGATGATGATGCCGCCGCCGATCCCTTCGGACAGATAGAGATAGGCAAAGTTTTCGTGCCCGTCCGCATTGCCGAGCGTAAGTTCGCCCATAGTGGCGGCATTTGCGTCATTTTCGATGATGACCGGGCAGCGCAACGCCTCGCGCAGCATGGCTGAAAGGTCCGAACCCGCCCAGGAAATCACCTCTTCGGCAAGGTCGAGCGACATGGCTTCCTTGCGAAAGCGGGTCGGCATGGCGATCGCCGCGCCGATCAGCTCGTTTCTGTCGATCGTGTTCTTTGTCAGCAACTCTTCGGATCCGTCCTGAAGCGCCCGCTGGACATCGGAAAACGCGTCATAGGAGCCGCGCAACTGCAATTCGCCGACGATCTCTCCGCTGAAATTCAAGAGCGTCAACATTACCGAATAACGATTGGCGTGCGCGCCAAGGGCGTAGCCGACGGTTTTCTTGAGCGTGAGGTCGATATGGGGCGCGCCGCGACCCTCCTGCCGGCGCGCGCCTTCCTCGATAAGACCGCGCTCGAGCAGATTGCGCGTCATCATGCTGACGGCCGCCGGCGTTATGCTGCAGTGCTCGGCAAGCTCGACCCGCGAAGCCGAACCTTTGCGCCGGATGTAACCGAGAAGCGCGCCCTGTGTTGCGCCAATACCCGCCAGCCCGCCGTTGCGTCTCTCAGTCAAAGTTTCGCTCTCCCCGCTTTACCTAGGGAAATGTCATGAAGCTGTTAATTAAGCAACTTAATTAAATAATCAGTTTCAACGGGAATGGATCCTATGTTCAAGTCTCTCACCTTGATGGCCACGGTCGCTCTCGGCACGCTTTTGCCGGCCATCGCCTTTGCCGAAGACATCAACATCAAGCTCTGGACGCTCGCCGACAAGAATGCGCCCGGCCGTGTCACCAATATCGAAGCCGCCGCCGGCGTCATGAATGCCCAGTTCAAGGCAGCGGGTGTCGACAAGCGCATCGTCATCGACATCAACAACAGCACCGTTCAGGGTTGGGACTCCTTCGCGCTCGACACGCTGAAGGCGTTTTCGGTGGGGCAGGGACCGGATATCTACATTCTGCCGCATGAGTGGATCGGCCAGTTCGCGCAGGACGGTTATGCGATGCCGATGGAAGAAAAGATCGCCGCCGCTCCCTGGGTTTACGGCGATATCCTGCCGGTTCTGTGGGATTCGGCCAAGGCGACGGACGGCAAGATTTACGGTATTCCGCAGGATGCGGAAATCCGCATGTTCTTCTACAATAAGGACATGCTGCGCAAGATCGGCAAGGACGAAGCCTTCATCGAAGGCCTGCCGGCCAAGGTCGACGCCGGTGAATTCACGCTCGACGATCTGACGGCGCTGTCGAAGGAAGTGGTGGACGGCAAGGCCGCCCAATACGGCATGCTGCACCGCCCGAATGTCGGCATCGATTATCTGATGGTGTTCCAGTCCTATGGCGTGAAGTTCATGGACGAAAAGACCGGCAAGCTGATGTTCCCCAAGGCCGAAATGGCCAAGGCGCTCGGCTGGTACGAGCGTAACGCCAAGCAGGGCGTGACGCCGGTCGACAATACCGCCATGAGCTGGGAGGCGATCCAGACCGCCTTCAAGCAGGAAAAGGCCTTCATCTTCCATCAGGGTGTGTGGGCGGTTGCCTGGCAGGTGGGTGAAAAGAACGGCGCAACCTGGCCAACTGACGGCAAGGGATATTTCAACAAGATCGGCTGGATTTCCGCTCCGGCAGCCGAAAAAGGCGGCAAGCCGGTCAACCTGTCGCATCCGCTGCTCTATACCCTCAATCCGAAGAGCAAAAATGCCGATATTGCTGCTGATCTCGTGGCGCTTGCGACATTGCCCTATTTCAACAACGAACACGCCGTGACCTCCTATCACACGGCAATCAGCAACGCGCAGACGGCCATGCCGAAATACCGCGACAACTGGGTTCTGTCTGCCGCGTCGCCGATGATGAAATACGCGCAGTTCGTGCCCAACCACACCAAGTTCGGCAGCTATAACAAGGTGCTGTTCAGCGGTCTGCAGGCGGTTGAGACCGGCAAGATGACGGCCGCGCAGGCGGTTGATTTCATCGCCGACGAACTTGACCTGCAATTCGGTGCGGAAATCGAAATCCGCGACGCCGCAAGCAACTGAGTTTGCCCGAAACCATGCCGCCCGGCTTTGCCGGGCGGCCTTTCCGCGTTCCCACCGGTATATCGAAATGTCCCAATTCCAGCTTCGGGCGCGCCGCCCGGCCCGGCCGATCCTTTATCTGGCCCCGGCTCTTGCCTTGCTCGGCCTGTTCTTTCTGGCTCCGATTGTCGTCAATCTGGTGATCGCCTTTACCGATATGGGCGCAAACCTGAAGGTGGGTAAATTCACGGTCGAGAATTTCCAGCGCATATTTCAGCGGGACGTTCGGCTACCGATGGTGCTCTTGACGACGCTGATCTATGTCGGCGCGACGCTGTTCATCTTCAATATCGGGCTTGGCGCGCTTCTGGCTGTCACGACGACGGCAATACCGGACCGGCTCGGCAATTTCTTTCGCGGTCTGTGGCTTTTGCCACGCATGAGCCCGGCCGTGCTTTACGGTGTGCTGTGGATCTGGATCGCTGATCCCACCTCATCCGGCCTGCTCAACCAATTTCTCGGCGCGCTCGGCGTACCCGCTCTCAACCTGCGCAACGACTTTCCGCTGTTTCTGGTGGTGGTGGCGAACGGGGTCGTCGGCGCGTCCTTCTCCATGGTCATCCTCACATCGGCCATCCGCTCCATACCCTCGCATCTGGCCAATGCGGCGCGCGTCGATGGCGCCAGCGAATGGGGCGTGCTTCGCCATGTCGTTGCACCGGCGCTCTCGGCGCCGATCCGTTTCATCACGCTCTATCAGGCGCTCTCGCTGATGACGACCTATGAATATATCCTGCTGATCACGAGCGGCGGCCCCGTCTACGATTCCACGACCTATGCGCTTTACATCTACCGGCGGGCTTTCGAAAACGGCGCTTATGCCTATGGCGCGGCGCTCGCGCTTGGCCTGATGGCCATCGGCGTTGCCGTCACCCTCGTTCAATGGCGCCTCAGCAATATGCGCTCGACCTTTGCTCCCGCCAAAATCGAGGTGCTGTGATGACACTCGCTCACACCCACACCAGACGCGCCCTTGATCTGAAGCCGGACTGGGCGCGTCTTGAAAGGCGTAGCCTCGCCCATCGCGCCGGTTTCGTTCCCGTCATCCTCGTGTTCCTGACGGTGGTTTCGGTTCCGGTTCTCCTGCCTTATCTGTGGCTGCTGGTGAAGTCGCTGACCACTTCCGACGACAATCTCAGCCGGCTTGTGTTGTGGCGCAGCGGTGCAATCGCCGCCCTTGCTTATGGCGGGGCGATTGCAGTCGCTCTTGTTTCCACGCGTTTGCGCAATCCCGCGCTGTTGTGGCTTGCATTTGGCACCGTGGTTGCGGCGCTCGTCTTCGTGCTGGTGCTGCCGCATCTGACTATCGACAACTACAGCTTCCTGTGGAGCCGAGATATCGAGAAAACCGGCACCACGTTCATTGCGCTGATGCCGTCGGTCTGGACTGCTATGCGCAATTCGCTGCTATTTGCCGCTTCCCAGACGCTTATCGTTGCGCTGGTCGCAACGCCTGCCGCCTATGCGCTGTCGCGCTTTACCTTTGCCGGGCGTGAAAACGTGCTGCGTGGGCTTTTGCTGCTGCATGCCTTTCCGGCACTCGCGCTTACCGTCGCGATCTTCGTGCAGCTGCATTACATGGGCCTGCTCAACAATCTCTTCGGCGTCGTGCTGGTGATGAGTGCGCTGGAGCTGCCGTTTGCGATCTTCGTTCTCAAGGGCTTCTTCGACAATGTTCCCTGGGACATCGAAATGAGCGCCGTCACCGATGGCGCGACCCGTTTCCAGGCCTTCCGCATGGTGGTTCTGCCGCAGGTGAGAAGCGGGCTGATCGCGGTTGCCACCTTCACCTTTCTGCGTGGCTGGGAGGAGTATGTCTTCGTTCAGACCCTGCTCATCGAAAAAAGCCAGATGACGATGAGCCTCTATCTCTTCTTCGTGGCACAGGACAGCGCCGGTGTGAATTACGGCATGATCGCCGCCGTCGGCATCATCTATCTGCTGCCTGTGCTGATCATTTACGTTTTCACGCAGAAATACATCACCCAGATGAGTTTCGGCGGGATCAAAGGATAATCGCCATGGCCAGGATCACCCTTAACAATGTCAGCAAAAGCTGGGGCGAGACCCGGGTTCTGCAACCGATGACGCTTTCCATCGAAGATGGCGAATTCGTCGCCGTTCTCGGCCCTTCCGGATGCGGAAAATCGACAACCCTTTTCCTGCTTGCCGGACTTTACGCGCCGACCGGCGGAGAGATCGCCTTCGACGGCCACAACGTCAACCGCATCGATGCGCGCGATCGCAATGTCGGCATCGTCTTCCAGTCCTATGCGCTTTATCCCAACCTGACGGTGCGGCAGAATATTGCCTTTCCGTTGCGTTTCAAGAATGTTCAGCGTGAGGACGCGGCGCGGCGGGTAGAGGAGGCGGCAAGCCTCGTGCAGATCAGCGCGCTGCTCGACCGGCGGCCATCACAGCTTTCCGGCGGCCAGCAGCAGCGTGTTGCGCTCGCCCGGGCGCTGGTCAAGGAACCGAACATCCTGCTTCTGGATGAACCGCTTTCCAATCTAGATGCGACCCTGCGCATCACCATGCGCGCGGAACTCAAAAGCCTGCAGAAGCGACTGAAGATCACCACGCTGATCGTCACCCATGACCAGATCGAGGCGATCACCATGGCGGACAGGATCATCTGCATGAACAACGGCGCCATCGCCCAGATCGGCACGCCCGATGATCTGTATCGTCGGCCCGACAATCTGTTCGTGGCCGGTTTCATCGGCACGCCGCCGATGAATCTCTTGAAGGGATCGACGCAAGGCGGGCAGATGCAGATTGGCGATGTCCTGCTCGACCTCAATACCCGCTGTGACGGCGAAGTCACCTTTGGCCTGCGCCCTGAAGATATCGCCCTCATCACATCGTCGGAGGCGCGGCTTGCGGGGCAGGTAACTACCGTCGAGCCCATGGGGCGTGAGGTCTTTTACACGATCGACACGCCAGCAGGCATGATCCATGCGCTGGAATATGGCGAGACGATACGTCATTCGCCGGGCGATCATGTCGGGATCAGCTGCAAATCCGCCCTGACGCTCGTGTTCGATGCCACCGGCAACCGTATCGCCGGACTGCATGCCGATCTTTCCCACCATTCGACTATCCCGGCGCGTGAACCGGAACCCGTAAACTGACAGGAACTTCCATGCCTAAAATCGTCTCCCATCGCGGTGCCAATCAGTTCGCACCCGAGAACACCTTTGCCGCCGCCGACCTCGCTTTGCGGCAGGGTGCGGATTACATCGAGCTTGACGTGCGCGAGAGCGCGGATGGCGTGCTTTATGTCTTTCACGACGAAACGCTTGATCGCACCACCGATGGTACGGGTCCGATTGGCCATGCGCTGTCGAGCGAGATCGATGCGCTGGACGCCGGCAGCTGGTTCGGTGAAAGCTTCAAAGGTGCGACTGTACCGCGGCTCGATGCCTATCTCAGCCATTTGCGCGGCCGCTGCGGCGTCTATGTCGAGCTGAAATATTGCGATCCCGTCAAGGTGGTAGCGCTGGTACGTGGCCTCGGCATGGTGCGCGATACTTTCTTTTTCTCCTTTTCCGAAGAAATGCGCCGGGGCCTGGCCGCCGCCGCGCCTGAATTCCGCAAGATGATGACGCTCGACATCGCCAAGTCGCCTTCGCTGGCGGCGGCCGTGCACCACGCCTCGATCATAGAGATCACACCGGCGCAGATGCGCAGGCCCGGACTTGTCGGGGCGTGCCGCAACGCGGGCCTCGAGGTCATGGTCTATTACGGCGGCGATGACGCAGACCTTCATAATGAGATCGCATTGGCCGGGGTAGATTACGTCAACATCGACCGCCCGGACCTGTTCGATGCGGCGCGGCGCACCGCGCGACTACCTGAACTCGCATGACCTTCCTCACCCCCTGGAGATGATGATATGAGTAATCTTATTGGTACTGGCTTCAACGCCAGCTCGGATGACGGCGAATTGGCCACTCTCGAAAGCGATCTGCGTGCGCTTGCCGAAATTGGCTGCGACACCGTCGAAATCGCTGTCACGAGCCTCGATCTGATCGCGGGTGGCCGCATCATCGAGGAGCGCGCCGAACGGTTTGTGGCGCTCGCGAAACAGTTTGACTTCCGCTACACCGTGCATGGTCTGGTTTCGTCCAACTTCATGGATCCGGTGACGTGCCGCTACCAGGTCGATGCCGCCAAGGCGCTTGCTGTCCTGTGCGACCGTATCGGCGCGGGCATCCTCGTTCAGCATAGCGGTGCCCTGCGTGCCGACCAGATCGCCGAGCGGGCCGATGCCGATGCCCGTGAGCGGGAAGCGCTTTTCGAGCTTGCGGAATTCTGCAAGCCCTATGGCGTGCGCGTCGCGCTTGAAAATATCTTCTCCACCGAACCCGGCCAATATCGCCAGACACCGGCCGAGGTGGCTCAGACCGTGAAGGCCGTTGGCCACGACAATGTCGTGGCGCTGATCGACTTCAGCCACGCCTATCTCGAATCCACCTATCGCGGGCTCGATTTCCGCGAACAGCTTCGCGCCATGGCGCCGGTCGCCGGCCATCTGCATGTCCACGATTCCTTCGGCCGGCCGCAGGGCTTTTATCAGCCGTATTTCGATCAGGAAAATACGGCGCTCGGCATCGGCGATCTGCATATGCCGCTTGGCTGGGGCGATATCGAATGGCAGGGAATCTTCTCGGAACTGACCTTCCTGCCGGGCACCGTGCTGATGATGGAAATCGGTCGCCGCTATCGGGCCGAACAGCCGGCAAGCCTTGAAACGGCGCGGCGCCTCATGTCGCTCTACGCCGATCGGATGCAGATCGCGGCAGAATGACGAACCCGAAAAGGGCGCAGCCCCAATAGGCTGAAGCCTGAAACGCCGGCAGTTCTGGACGCAACTGCCGGCGTTTTTCGTTACGCGGCCCAGTCGGACAGCGAATAGGCTTTGATGTAATCGATCATCATGTGCGAGCCGTCGCTGAAATCAACGGTCGACGGTGTCCCCGCCATACCGCCGACGGCAAGATTGACGACCATATACATGGGGTCATGCATGTCGGCAGGCGTATCTGTCTGCGCGACGGCGACATCGTCGAAATACCAGGTTATGTGTTCCGCATCCCACAACACGCCATAGGTGTGAAACCCTTCCGTGCTCGGCACGCTGACATTGTTGATGACCGAAGTCTGTTCGCCCGTCGCATTGGAGTGGGTGGACATAATGAGCGTATTGGGGTTCTGGCCCCGCATTTCCACGACATCGAGTTCCGGTGGCCAGGAACCGTCTTCCGGCAAAAGCCAGAAGGCTGGCCATGCGCCCCGGTCGGTCGGCATATCGGCGCGGATTTCGAAATACCCATAGGTCTGGCTGAATGACGAATAGGTGTTCAGCATGCCCGACGTATAGTCGTAACCATCGACCTCGCCGGCAATCGATTGCGGGGTTTCCTCGGCCGTGATGGTCAGGACGCCGTTGTTGATGCTGAAGGGATTGACCTCAGATGTACCCGCATAAGCGGGGTTGATATACCATTGCGCTTCGCCATTCGTGGTCAGCGAGCTTCCCTTTTCCGGTGCCCACCAATATTTGGCGTCCCAGGTTCCCTGATTGCCGCTGCGGAGTGAAAGCGCGTCGAATTCGTCGACAAAGGTCTGGGTCAGGGATGACCGGTCGAGGCTGAGTTCGAACTGGTCGGCCTGAAGGTCATCGATGGTCGTTCCGGCAAGCACGACGGCTTCACCATTTGCGAAGTTCAGCCAGAGATTGCTGCCCTGCTGGGTGGCATTGCTGGCGAGCTGATCGAAGGACGTGATGCCGTAACCGTTAAGCCGGATCGTGTCGTTGGCGCTGAAATCCGTGATGAGGTCGGTGCCGTTGCCGCTGGTAAAAACGAATGTGTCCGCGCCGCCGCCGCCAATCAGTACGTCGTTACCGGCTCCGCCATCGATCGTCTGGCTGCCCGATCCGCCGGTGATGATGTTGTCGAGCGAATTTCCGAAGGCATAACGGCCGTCGCCGGTCACCCTGAGATTCTCGAAATTGTCGGGCAGGGTGTAGCTCATCCATGTGTCGATCGTGTCGATACCTGCTCCGGCATTTTCGACGGCGCGATTGATGCTGGAATAGAGATAATAGATATCATCGCCCGTGCCGCCCGCCATCGTCACGTTGACGGAACTGTCGCCCCACATGGAATCATTGCCGGCGGTGCCTGTCAGCAGCGGGCCGGAACCTGTGGCGGAAAAAAATCCGGTGGAACTGTCGCTGTAATAGAGTGTGTCTCCAAGCGCATTCAATACTGTCCGGGCCATTGACCGTCTCCTGTGCGTTAGCGTTGGCTCCCTCACTCCTCTTGGCAGACACTCTAACAGGGCAAAAAGCCTCCTGTTAGAGCCAGAAATGAGGGGTGCGTGTTGCATTCGAAAACGCCGCGCAAAACGGCGATCTGACTAACGGGACATGTCGCGACCGGCCAATCTCGGTGTCTTTCGTGTCCGTTCGGGACCTGCGGCCGGTTTATGGGGGGCGTGCTCTTGCAGTGTCACAGTGGGAAATGGCAAGATCGGCGCGGGATGGGAGATGTCCGAAATGGCATCTCAGGCAAATGGAGTGCCCGGATTGAGTGTTGCCTTTACCAAGGAAGACAGTGCCGAAACCGCTGCCGAAACGGTGCTCCCGGATCGGGTGATTTCGCCTCATCCCAATTTGGTGACAGAGACCGGACTGAAAGCGCTGGAACAGCAGCTGCAATTGGCGCGTGAAGCCTGCGAAGCGGCCAATACCGTCGAAGACGTCAATGAAAGACGTCGGCTTTCTGCCAATCCTCTGCGGGACATTCGGTACTTCGCGGAGCGCGTTCGCACCGCTCAGCCGATGCCGAGCCCGCCCGCGAATGGCATTGTCGCTTTCGGCAGCCTGGTGACGTTCAGCCGCGATGACGGGCGAACGCAACGGTTCCGGATCGTCGGTGAGGATGAGGCCGATCCCGCTGCGGGATCGATGTCCTATGTCTCACCCGTCGCGAGGGTGCTGATGGGGAAAATGGCGGGTGATGTTGTCAGTCTGGGCGGCAGGGAGATTGAAGTCATCGAGGTCGCCTAAAGCGCCCTGCCTGCAAACGGAATAAATTTTAGAAGCAAAAAAGATGTGCGGACTTAGATGTCCCGTCAGAGGGCTCAGGACTCATTAGTCGAGCCAGTAGCAGCAAGTTGCTGCGATGAGGATTGGGATAGGAAGGTGTGGGCGCATCGGTTGTATCTGGTGGCGATGCGCCTCCAATCCTTGATCCTGCCGCACATGCTCTCGATACGATATCGTTGCCTATAGAGGACTTTATCGTAGTCGGCCGGGTTGCGTCGCTTCTTGCGTGGTGGAATGCAGGGATGGCGTCAGCAAAAACAAATCACTCATGGCAAAATCCTCCTGCCATGAGTGAATCGAAACAACGTCAAATTGGGAAGGCGATTAATTAACAGGGCCTGAGCCCAGGCAGGGATCAGTGAAAGAGTTTAGCCAATCAGTTTAAAAAGATAGCGACCGTAACTGCTCTTTCCGTAGAGCTCCGCGAGTTTTCGCAATTGATCTTCGCTTATGAAGCCCATGCGATAGGCTATTTCTTCTGGACAGGAGACCTTAAAGCCTTGGCGGCGTTCGAGCGTCGCTACGAATTCGCTCGCTTCCAGGAGGCTATCTGGCGTTCCGGTGTCGAGCCAGGCGTAACCACGCCCCATAAGTTCGACGTTGAGTTTTCCACGTTCGAGATAGATGCGGTTTACGTCGGTGATCTCCAACTCACCTCGTGCCGAAGGCTTCAGGTTAGCGGCGATGTCGACCACGTCGCTATCGTAAAAATAAAGCCCGGTCACTGCCCAGTCGGATTTCGGCACGGTTGGCTTTTCCTCGATCGAAATCGCCTTCATGGAGTTGCCAAATTCAACGACGCCGTATCGCTCTGGATCATTGACCTGGTAGGCGAACACCGTTGCTCCGTCCAATCCATTGATGGCATCTTTGATCATGTCACTGATACCATGACCGTAGAAGATGTTGTCACCCAGGATGAGACACGAAGGTGAGGAGCCTATGAAATCTGCGCCGATGACGAAGGCTTGGGCAAGACCGTCGGGCGTAGGTTGTACCGCATAAGTCAGTGAAATTCCGAAGCGCGAACCGTCACCCAAAAGAGTCTGGAAGGTCGGTAGGTCGCGGGGCGTTGAGATTATCAATATATCACGGATACCAGCCAGCATCAGTGTCGACAGTGGGTAAAAAATCATTGGTTTATCGTAGATAGGCATGAGTTGCTTTGAGAGGACCGCAGTCATCGGATGCAACCGTGTTCCGCTTCCGCCGGCAAGTATGATGCCTTTCATGTCGTATTGCTCCGTCTGTTTTGATGAAGTGACTTATGCTCGTAATTCAGCGAGCAATCGTTCGACGACCTGAGCCGTTGAACTCTGCCAGGGCGGTAAAATGATACCGTGCAGTTCCCGAAGTCGCGAGCAATCGAGCCGCGAGTTTGCCGGACGTCTTGCGGGAGTTGGATACTCGCTTGTTGCGATCTTCTTCACCGTCGCAAAAGGGCCATTTCGCAATCGGGCCTGGAAAAATATCTCTTCGGCAAAGTCGGCCCAGCTTGTGGCACCGTCCCCACTCATATGGAACGTGCCGCGAAGCGTGCGCGAGTTGTCTGACAGAAGATTGGAGGCCATCGTGAGTATGCCATCGGCAATATCGAGAGCCGAGGTTGGATTGCCGATCTGATCATCGACAACTGAGAGGTTGTCGCGTGTTTCCGCCAGCCGTAGCATCGTCTTCAGGAAGTTCTTGCCGAATGGACTGTAAACCCAAGCAGTACGAAGGATCACGTGCTCTTCCGTTGCGGCGCGAACCGCTATTTCTCCCGCGAGCTTGGAACGTCCGTAAACCCCGATCGGAGCGACGATATCGTCTTCCAAATACGGGGTGCTTTTTAAGCCATCGAAAACATAGTCGGTGGAAATGTGAATGATTGGCACGCCAAGCCGGTGGGCGGCCTTTGCAATCTCTCCAGCAGAAAGACCATTCATGCGTGTAGCAAGATCTTCCTCCGATTCAGCCTGATCGACCGCCGTAAATGCCGCCGCAGAAACGATAATGTCTGGCGACGCCATCTCAATCGCCGCGCCCACAGTTGAAGGATCGGCGAGGTCAAATTGAGGTCGGCCCAGCGAAAAAACGTCGAAACGCCCATCAAGCGCGGCACGTTCAGTCAGCGCCGTTGCGATCTGTCCGTATCTTCCCGTCACAAGCAGTCGCGGGCTCATGACGCGAGCTCGCCCTGCTTTTCCATCAGTCCGAGCCTTGTTCCAGAGTAACCTTGCCTCAATGGCTCCCACCACCAGCGGTTGTCCAAAAACCACTTGATAGTTTTTTCGATACCGGTGTCGAAGTTTTCTTGCGCAGTCCATCCAAGCTCGACATTGAGCTTGGTAGCATCAATGGCATATCGAGCATCGTGGCCGGGGCGGTCAGTCACATAGGTGATCAGCCGTGAATGCGGCGCACCTGCTGGATTGAGGTCATCCATCAAGACACAAATTCGCTCGACGACATCAATATTGCGTCTTTCGTTTCGGCCGCCCACATTATAGGTCTCCCCAATCCGGCCCTTCTCGGAGATGAGATCGAGCGCGCGGGCGTGGTCCTCGACGTAAAGCCAGTCGCGAACATTGGCGCCTTTCCCGTAGATTGGCAGTGGTTTTCCCTCGAGCGCGTTAAGGATCACGAGCGGAATGAGTTTTTCCGGGAAATGGTAGGGCCCGTAATTGTTGGAGCAATTGGATACTATTACCGGAAGACCATAGGTGCGGGCCCAGGCTTTCGCCAGATGATCGGAAGAAGCCTTGGATGCCGAGTAAGGCGAACTTGGATCGTAGGGCGTCTCCTCCGTGAAAAGACCTTCATCACCGAGCGAGCCGTAGACTTCATCGGTGGATACGTGCAGGAATCGAAAGGCCTCTTTTTCGCCCGGCTGCAAGCTCGACCAAAAATGACGTGCACATTCGAGCATATTGAATGTGCCTAATACGTTGGTCTCGGCAAAATCGCGTGCACCGGTGATCGAGCGATCCACGTGGCTCTCAGCTGCAAGATGCATCACACGCTGCGGACGGAAGGCCTCGAACGCATCACTAATCGCCGAAGTGTCACATATATCCGCTTTCAGAAAACGATGCCTGGGGTGATCTTTAACCGTCCGAAGGGAGGTCAGCGTGCCCGCATAGGTCAGCTTGTCGACCGTCAACACCTCGTAGCCCTTGTCGAGCACCAAGTGGCGAACAACAGCAGAACCTATAAAGCCGGCTCCTCCGGTTACCAGAACGCGCATATGAAGCTACCCTTCCAAATTAACCGACAGAACGCTGTGAATAGGTGAAGAGGGCGCCAAGCTCCGCCAACCTGGGTTGGCGGCGATCTTTGGCCGATAAGACCGCTTTGCTGATTGGGATCGGCCAGTTTATGCCGATTTCAGGATCGTCGTATGCGAGACCGCGATCATGTTCAGGACTATAGTAGTCGGTTACCTTGTAGCTGACTTTGGTGTTTGCCTCGAGTGTGCAAAAGGCATGCGCGAAGCCAGGCGGAACCCAGAGCATTCGCCCGTTGTCGGCAGTCAGTTCGGCCGTTACGTGGCGTGCATAAGTCGGCGATCCAGTACGGATATCGACTGCTACATCGAGGATGGAACCCACGATACAGGAGACGAGTTTGCCCTGTGCTTTAGGTTCCAGCTGGAAATGTAGTCCACGGATCGTGCCGGCATCTGCTGACAGGGATTGATTATCCTGGACGAAGTCGAAATTTCCGACGGCCTCCGCGAACAGGCTCTTACGAAAAGACTCCATAAAGTAACCGCGTTCATCCCCGAATTTCTTCGGGGTGATCAAAACCAGTTCGGGTATATCCAGTCGTTCGAAATGCATTCTTCGTCTTCCGCTCGTTCTATTGTGCTTCAGAGATCAATAGGCTTTGTCGTAAACATGGTTGCTTGGCTGTTCTTCCGACCACCGTTTTTTACGCCCACTGCGTACAACATGGGCAATTCCGGGCGAGCGAAACAGTGGGACGTGGAAGCGTCGTGCAAATAACAACAGGCTGCGGATATGTGCCCGGCCGACGAAACTTAAGGGACTTGCTGCGCTTTGACGCTGATGATCGTGGACGAGTGGAAGGCCGGGGAAATAGACAACACGACGGCCGCTCATCCAGGTGCGTGCGCAGAGGTCCACGTCTTCCATGTAGAGGAAATAGTTCTCCTCCATGCCGCCGAGCCGATTGAAAAGATCGCGTCTTATTATGAAGCCCGTTCCCATCACCCATTCGGCATTGAACGGTTCGCCTCTATCTGTTTCCTCGACCATTAAATGCCGGTTTATGCGTTCCTTCATCAACTTGCGAAGTTGACTGAAGCGTCGCGTGGCGATGTCTAATGCGGAATAGAAGCGGCGAGCGCCGTATTGGCGACTACCGTCTGGATTGATCAAATCCAGGCCGGCAATTCCAATGTCCGGCATGGAGTCCATTTGATCGAGTACAGGCGTCACGCTGTCCATGTCGAAATAGGTGTCGGGGTTCAGTACCAGCAGATAGTCCGCATCTATTCCTGCAGCACCAAAATTAACACCGGCACCGAAACCGCCGTTGATCAGTGACGACTTGATTTCAATATCCGGCATAGCGGTTTGCATCAGGCGCAACGAGTCGCCGCCCGAGCAATTCTCAACCACAGTAATGTTTTCAGGCCTGGCAATGCCCTGTTCCCGTATCGAACTGATACTGCGGATCGTCAATTCTGGTGTACGGAAATTGACAAGTATGACGTGTAGTCTTTGTCGTTTGACCATATTACTCATCATCTTTCCGAATCCACCTGGATGGCGGCTCCCTTCACGAGTTCCCAAAGGCGTTGAGCTGAGACGCCCCAATCGAAATCTTCCCGCCTCTTGCGGCCGTTCGTGATAAGGCGTTGCCGAAGCGTTTCGTCAGATGTGATCCGATCCAACCCTTCCCTGATCTCGTCCAGTGATTGCGGATCCACCAGGAGCGCACCCCCGCCAGCGACTTCCGGCATGGCGGAAACGTTTGAGGTCACCACTGGCACCCCGCAGGCATATGCCTCGACGATAGGGAGTCCGAAACCCTCGAACAGCGAGACATAGGCTACCGCCAGGGCTCCTCTGTATAATGGGGGGATTTGCTCGGACGGCAGGCGTCCTGTGAAAATTACACTTCGGTCAACACCAAGCTCAGCGGCTATCGCGTGAAGCTCATCATTGCGATTTCCGGTCAAAACCAGCCTTATTCCCCGGCCAGGCAGGCTGGAGGCCGCATAGGCTCGTATTAGCCGGTCCAGGTTCTTGTAACTGCGGTGATTGCCGCCGTAGAAGACATAGGGATAGCCGGGGCTATGCCGCACTCCATCTTCACGGAACATCGGTTCAGTGCCGTTATAGACAAGATGCACCTTGTCCTCGGGCATTCCAGACCAGTCTATGAATTCCTGTCTTGTGTATTCTGAAACACAAATTACTGCCGCGCAGCGCCGGTATAGCGGCCGATAGACGAGATCATAATAAGTGCGCTTGGCTTTACCGTAGAAACGGCGATGCGTCAGGTCGTGCACAACGACCACCGAGGGAAGTTTGGTGACGAGCGGCGGTACGAAGCCCGCGCTGAAAAATACACCTCTGCCGCCGCGGCCGGTAAGGGAGCGACTGATCGCGAGCGGTGACAAAGGAGAGCCTATCCGTCCGCGTACCGCAATATCGACTATACGCAAATCGGCCGGAAGCCGGGCTTCAATTTCGGCTTGCACCTTTCCTATGCCCGTTTCTTCAGGCCACCGCCGGTCTGCAAAAACAGTCGTGGTGGGCGCGTATGTGTCACCACTTTTCAGACGCACGTTACTGGTCCCTTGGTTGTTGTGCCGGAGTTAGTAATTGTGTCGTTCGTGCAGGTTCGGGCTATCGGCCCAGCCGCGCAGGCGCTCGTAAAACGCGCAGGCGCGGTAACGCGCTTGCCCCAGCTTTCCTTTGGCAAGAGCTGCCAAAGCGCCAGCGAGCGGGCGCCCCGCCAGATAGGCTACGAACCAGAGCGGATACGCCTCCATGCGCATAACCCTCCCAAAACCCCGGTTGTAAAGGCGCCCACGCTTCATCGCCGCCTCGTCGAAAATAGCCAGTGGTTCGGGATGCATGATGCGGAGTGCCGGATCATAGAAACCCTTTGCGCCCTTACGCAGAGCGCGGAGCAACAGTTCCGTTTCTTCGCCAGCGCCCCAGACGGTACCGGAGCCAACACCCAGATGTTCATTGAACCGGCCCGCTTTGTTTAGCGTCGGCAAGCGGTAGAACGTTGTGTAGGAGGTTTGGCTGGTCCAGATGTTAAAACGATTGATGACATGCGGCACCATGCCCCAGCGGCCCTGCGAAGGCTCGCCAGCCGGCGTTATGCTCATACCAGTGTAGACGCCCATTTCCTCATCATCGAGGAAGGCTGTATGCACGCGTTTCAACGTATCCTTTGGGTAGATACAGTCGTCGTCAGGGAAGGCAACGATATCGCCGGTAACGTGCTCAAGCCCCAGGTTCCGGCCACGCGAAAGCCCTTTGCGGCTGTCCCGGATGTAAATGACCGGAAGACTGCCCTCAAAGCTCTTGACGACCTTCTCCGTACTGTCATCGGAACTCTGATCGACAACAATAATCTGGATGGCCGGTATTGATTGGTTCTTCAGGGATTCCAAAAGCTCGCCGATTTGTCTGGGGCGATGCATTGTGGACGTCACAAGCGATATATTCAAAAGTAACCCTATCAAATATGTATTTTTCTAAAATAATATAAAAATAAAAAAGTAGTCGAATATGAATTGAACCGTAGTCTATCAATTTGTTTCGCTATCGCAAGATGAAGTTTTGCATTGCACCAAAAATATCGGAATATCTTTAATGACGAAGGTCCTGATTAACGAACCTTTCGCCATGCGGATTTTATGAATTGCACAACCATTTCACGCTCGGAGGATGAAAGGATCAACACCATATAAATAAAGACCCAGATCAGGCACACGGATTTCAGAGCACCATAATATTCCAGATCACGCCCGAGTAATTCAAACAACGAAACGGGTAGAAGGCAAGGCAGGACGAGGCCAAGATTCTTCCAGTAAACTGTCGCCCGGCCGGCAGCCCAGTAAAGAATTACCCCATCGAGAAGGGCACGGAAAACCCACGCGCCAGCGGCACCGACTACGCCAGCATGAGCGACGGAGAAGTACAGAAGCGGAACGAAAACAATAAACTCAATCGTATAGGCAATGGTTGGCACGCCCGCCCTGCCGCGTGACTGAAAGAACGCAAGTGGCATGAATGTCATTGCGTAGAACCAGAATCCGGCCATAAGTATAGTGCCCGGAGGGACCGCCTGTTCGGCAATTTCCCGACCAACCCAAAGGTCCAGGAAGGGCTGAAGCAACACCAGGCCCCCCACGGTAATCGGGGTGACAGCAAGAAACATCACTCGGCTTCCGAATTCGAGTATTTGCCGAGCTTCTTCATCATGTTTGGCTGCTGCGAAGCGGGGAAATAATACCGAGAACCAGCTGTATGGAATAAGCGTGACCCTGATGATCACATTGTAGGGCAGGCTGTATATAGCAACGGCATGCAAGGACGAAACGGCACCGATAACAAACCTGTCCATGGTGAGCATGAGTTGGTTGATAACGCCTGACACCATCGTCCAGCCAC
Source organism: Rhizobium sp. GR12 (assembly GCF_036596185.1). NCBI lineage: Bacteria > Pseudomonadati > Pseudomonadota > Alphaproteobacteria > Hyphomicrobiales > Rhizobiaceae > Rhizobium > Rhizobium sp. GR12. The sequence goes on from NZ_JASXTH010000017.1 coordinate 54,813, forward strand.
CGAAGCTGAGCATGGGGCGAACATCGGCAGCACTAAAACGGGGTATCCGCGCTTCTGTTGACTGTGATAGACAGTAGGCGAAGAGCAGCAGAAGACCCCCCAGCCTTCCAAGAAGCGCGCCCACCGCGAGCCATGGAAGTTCGACAGAAATCAGCCATCCGGCCAGTAGTGGAGCGGTCTGAAACAGGATAGTACCTGCTGACTGGGCGATATTTAGTTTCCCGAACTGTTCTCGCCCCTGGAGATACCCAGTAAGCACCGACGAAATGGTCACGAGCGGCAAAATAGCCACGAGCGTCAGAAGCGCCTTCCTGATTTCGCCGCTTAGATCAGAGCTGACGGAAAAAATCTGATCAAAGAAGAAGCGGCTGATGCCGTAAGCCACGAGCGCGCCGGCGAGACCACCGACGGTGCTAAGTGCGAGCCCGGTCCAAAAAAAATCGGCCCTCCGATGCTCGTCATTTTCGCGCGCTACCGCACTGGCGACCGTTCGCCCGAAACCAAAGTCAAAAATGCCGAGATATCCAAGTAACAACCATATAAGGGATAATATGCCGAAACGTTCCAACCCGATCAGATGAAGGTAGAATGGTGTGACGATTAGCGTAACAGCCATCGGAACGAGGCCACCGGCTATGTTGGCCGAAAGGCCAATTATTAGTCTCGAGCTCATGGTCCCTCCAGGGCTCAAGCGGATGTGACTAATGGCGACCCTGAGAGCCACTTGGAATGATATCGATGGAGTTTCCTGTATTTGTTATTGCGATCGTCGAAATATATTGGCTTTGAAAGCAATGATGACAAAATCATGCCGTGCAAACGATCAGTCCTGACGCTTTCAAACTTCTGAAAGTGTTCGACACCGTTATTGATCACCCCGTTCCTCAGGAAGTACCAGGCCTTGTAGCTGGGAACCCATCGCGGAAGGGGATTTAGACGCCGCCAGACGCAAAAGATCTGGTATAAAGCCCTGTCTCGAGAAGATTGGGTGTCATCCCAATCGAAGCCAGCTCTTGCGATGGATGGATTATTGTCCCCCTCCAAGTCCACACGTACTTGTTGGAGTTCGCCAGTCCCTCCAGTATGAAGAAATGGGAAAAATTCCGCGTTTTCCCAAAGTTCATGGGCCATATCGGGCAATACATCACCCGACACGCCACTTGTAACCAGAAATTCAAACGATTCCTGGTCTCGCACGAATAATGTCAGATTGTTGTGCCCGCTGAATTTTTCGGCTGCTTCTTCGTACTTTCTGCGATCGCCAAACTGAATCGATTGTGGAAATACAATCGCTTTAACGCCGCTATATCGCTCTAGCAGTGCTTCACGAAGCTTTTGGTGATGCGGCCAGACATCTCCAAAACTCCCACCTCCATGAAATGCCAAAATTGCACCGTCAGCGACGTCTTTGTCGAGCTGGGAGATGCGTCTTCCGAGTATAAATTCGTCAGATTCATAATAATATTTCCCGAGATCTCCGATTGCGTAGCGACTTATTACATTGATATTGTATTTTGAAAAAAAAGCTTCGATACCAATGTTAATCAGCAGGTCGCCTGTGTTGAAATGTGCGGGGTAGTCAATGTAGGCAATCTTCGATCCAACCCCAATACATTCATTAATCGTCGAGAGCTTGGATTTAAGATCCTGCATTACAGTAGCATGCGCTTGGATCTCACTATGAATTGGTGCCGACATGGCTTATCATCCGTTTTGTAAAGATTTATGAGAAACAATGAATAAAAAAACTCCTTTTCGCATATGCGAAATAAATCGCTTTGGCCAGATAAATTTACAGCCGATGATTTAGCGTGAAATCTGCCTCGAAGAACTGATCTGAGCCGGTTTCCGAGACGTCAGCCAAACCCAGGAAAATTTTACTTATCGTAGCTGCGCAAATTTCCGCACCATCTCTTCCGGATGTGTCGATCGCTCAGTGATTTGCCTTGCCCGTACGGGAGCAAGCCGTAGAAACCTATCCTGCGATACCAAAAATCCCATGAAAAAATAGACCAGTTCGGACTGGTGTAGCGGGTTAAGCAGCGATAGCGCTGCAATCGGCGCCAACACCTTGGTGGCGGAGTTTCCTACTCCGGCGAAGATCACTAACCACAGAGCAAAGCCGAACGGGCCAGCTATAATCCAGAGGTCAAGCGGAACGGAGAACACCGAGTTTGTGCCCTCTCCCAGCCCTTTTACCACGATCCAGGTGTTAGAGAAAAACGCTTCCACAAACCCCAAGCCGTAGCCTGTCGGGTTGGCTCGTAACAGATCGAGACTAACGGTGAACGCAAGCCCACGTTCTTCCTCAAGTTTAACTGCCAATCTATCGCCGGTGAATTCTTCCGCAAAAATTGACAGGTAAAACATTGCGCCGATGATGACAGGCAGGATTCTTATCCACAAAGGCAGTCTTGACTGTAGGAGAAAGACGATCCCAACAGCGACGAACGTCGTCTTCGAACCAGACAGAAGCGTGACGGCCACGTTAAGGCCGAAGAACAGCAAGAACCCCCAGTTGCTGCGATTCCGCATGAGCAGGACATAGGAGAACAGGAGAAAATAGACCGCCAGCCAATTGCGCTCTCTAAACGTCCCATGCAATGCGCCCTGTCCAAAGCTGATTTCCTCATAGATCACCGGTAAATGCAGCGCTTGCACCGAGTATTGAAAAATGAGGAATATAAATAGGAAGCTGTAGCCAAGTGGCAGTGCGCGGTCACCAAAACGCAATCCCAGCCATTTACCCACGACATAAAAGGCAGGATAGAAAAGCAGGAATTTGATGACCTGATCCATTTCCTTTATGCGCGTGTAGTCTTGCATGAAGGTTAGTGCCAGCGTGAAATAGATGAAGGCCGTGTAGGCGATCAGTTCCGCTGCCGACACCCTTGGTCGATCGTAGAACAACATCATCGCAAACGCGATCAATACCCAGAGATGGGCGGGCTGCGCAATTGACAACCTCACGACCTGGAGTGGCATTAAAAGCAGGCCAGCGATCAGAATTATCTCCAGGAGGCCCATCCGCCGCGTGGGAATCGTATTGCGTGTTTCCCTTTGCGGCAACGACCAAGGCCGACGGTAGGTGGTATTCACCCATGTATTCCTTTAAAAATGGGGCGCATCGCTCTGAGAAAAATCGGTTTACCCAATTAAATTTGGAGTATGGCGGTATTTTTTTAGTATAGACAGTACTTAACAGGCCAATTAATAATAATTTATTCCTTATGCGCTGATTTATATTGTTTTTCACAATTTAATAATATTGCGTTATGTGAGTCTATTGTATTAACGTTGGCATTTCTGTGTGGAGGCTATTGTGACGTGCGGTGTTTTTTTGCCAGGTAGCGCAACGGTAGGCTCCTGCCACGGGCGGGATAATGCAACTATCCTGTCGATCAAAACCTTGGATCCTTCAGGCCCGCTCAACGGTGCAAGGTAAATACTGTGAGCGTGGTCGGCCGTGTATGAAAAAGGCCCTCCTGGCACCTGGAACCAAAAATACTTATCTGCAATCAGCTGGTCGCCCCCGATCGTATCAAAACAACTCATCGGCGGTGCAGCTCCGAGATTGGCGACCTTCTCATTTTTCATCGTGCCGCCCACGCGAATGGCGGCATAGAGCCACCATTTTCCGGATTTGGGTAATTTGTCAAACTTCAACTGCGTATTCCAGCCCGGTTTGCTTCGATCAAGAGCGATCGCTGCCCCGTCAGAGGCGAGGGGATCGGCTACGATCGCGCTTTTCCCGCCGGCGAAGCGTTGGAATGAGATATCCTGTATGTCTTTCCAGTCGACTCCATCTGCGGCGATATCCGGCTTTTGGGGCGCTCGCCTCTCGATGGCCAGAAGGGAGGCCAGAGCTTCGATCTTGTCACCTTGAATATATTCCTTCACGCCGGCTTGCGAGATCGCTTTCCAAAACCTGTGAGAGCGTTGATCCTTGCTCATGTTCACGTCGAAGCCGATCTGGTCTCGCAAGGCCGAATATTCATTCCGGCGCAACAGGATCACGTAGTCCACCGGTATGCGGGCCGTCTGCACCCGTGCTTCATAGCGAGTTCCCCGGACAGACGCCTCGGCTTTGTCGAACAGCCCGTCAGCCCGCTTGACAAATTCCGCATCAAACATACGCATGTCGACCGTTGTCTTTTCTGCCAGAATATCATCGGTGCGGTTGATCTTGTCATGGTAGAAACGGATGTATTCGAGGATGGCTGGGGCCGCAGGACCGTAATACGTCTCGCAGAATTCGCGCACCAACGCCTCGATATCCTGTCCCGGTTCCCACAGCAGGCGAGCAATCATCCATGCCCTGAGGCTGGAAAATTCAGCGCCCGGTGTGTCGAAGCTACCTTCCCCCATGTATCCTCCGACATGTTTCAGTGAGGCGAGCCACTGAATCGATCTACCGAGCGGAAAGATGTTCGGAGTAGGCTGAATGAAGCCGGCAAAATTTGTGATGTGATCCCAAATGAGAACATTGCGGGCAATCTTATTCCAGCCGGCAATATCCTCGCCCAGGGTAGCGTTAGCGGGGCCGTTTAGTGCGTCGCGATAATTGACGTGGATCGTCATCGGATAAACGAGGATGTGATCCGGTACGGTCATGCCTTCCGGTGGTGTGAAACTCCAGTGATAGGCGTTGAAGGCGAGGCGAGCGCCGGGTAGTTCGGTGCGGACACGTCGGGCGACGTCGATCATCATATCCAGCCGGGGCGCCGAAGCGTGCCCGCCATGGCGATTGGCGAACGCCTTGCTCTCGGCATCCATATCCCAGCCCCAATCCATATCGTGAATGGCGAACCAGATACTCCGGTAGTCTGGTAACAAGCGTAGTCGCCCGATAACCACGCGGGCCATCTCCGCGCGCATCTCCTCATTCATCATTGCCAGTTGGCCACCGGCGTACCACTCCGGATGACTTGGCTTGTAGATCGCGGGCGGTAACAATTGATAGAAATTGGCGATGATGCCCTTGCTTGCCCAGTCTCTATTCCAGCTATCGAGCGCTGGCGGTGACGGTTGAGAAGAAGGCCCGTGAGATTCGCCGCTCATCAGGTTGCGCTGACGCCATGCCTTGTCCTGAGCCTCAACGCTGAGCACCTCGCGAAAGTCAAAACGCGGAACCTGTCGCTCCTGTTGAGGTGGCAGTGTTATGTTCGGCGTCAGCGGAAGGTGTGTCACGTCGGGCGCCAACCACCGAATTCCGAGCTTACGATCAAGGAACCAGTTGACGCCATACATGGTTCCGCGCGGTGTACGTCCGGCAATCAGGATGTGGGGGCCAAACGAGCGTATAATGAAGCCATCGTCCCCTAGTTCGTCAAAATCGGCCTCGGTGAATGCCTTGCGCGCGAACGCGTTAAGACGGCCGACAACGAGCAGCGGCGGCTGTGCGACAGCCTCATCTACAGATAGCTGTGTGGGGCCTACCGCGCCCGCCACCTTCGCGGAAAAAACCGAGAGATCGGCGGCAGCCTGAAGAGTCATCACGTCTTCATCGCGGCCGACATGCACACGCATCTTCATTTCCCCCGCTATCGCCAGCCGATGGCGCCCATCCGGCGGAGCGGGACGAGTAAGCTGGTTTTTCAAGAGTTCGGCATTGGATGCCGGATCCGCAGGTGATGGAAACCACTCGGCCGCGAGTATCGGGCGGGCGGCCTGGGCGGCGGAGGTTGCCGGCTCTTCCGTCTCCACAACGGAAATGCCGGTGAACGCTGCTGTACCTGGAGTGCACGGAGCTTTTCGAAGATAAAGAATCATCTGATCCGCTTTGGGCGGCACGGTAAAAGTGATGGCATGCGACTGCCATTTGGCCGCGCCGCCACCCGTAACGAGGGCTGCTTTCTCAGTTCGTAAAACTGGAGCTGCGGTGCAATGTCCGATCTTGCGGCCGTCTACCGTGACGCTCGAAGGTCCTTGCCACTCATCGGTGACGCCTGGGCCACGAAAGCTCATCTGTACATAAATCGTACCAGGTTGCGTAGCCTCGCCAAGGACCTCTATCGAGAGGCGATAGTTGCGGTTGCCCGACACGCCGATTTTCTCTTGTACTACCATACCGGATGGCACGGCGACGGATTCGCGTCCACTCACTTTGCGGGCGCGTATACCTGCGCCTTGCGACCACCATGGGGGGACATTGCCTGCGAAGAAGCCGTTTTTCACGAGTTCGTGCTGTTGGGTAAAAGCGGAAACAGGAAGAAAATTGAGCGCCGCGAAAAGGCAAGCAACAATTGGTCGAATAAGCCCTTTCATCGTTATTCCTTAAATTATATTTAAATAAATTTTAAATGTATTTCACATCGAGCGATAGGCATGAGTAATATTTCGATTCTCGCTCTTTATGTTCGTACGTATGCTTGAAAGTACGATTTTTGATCAAAAATAGAATTTGTTTTCGCTTAACATACAACTATAGGAAGGTAACATCGTCTCAACTTTAATCCATCGAAAACGTAATCGCGAGCGTAAACTCATGCCGTGAGTTCCGGTCGGTGGGGAAGCTCCTCCCGACCTGAACACCTGCTCCCGGCTCTAAGGCTGTCGAAACAGAGTCTATGCCGGCTCGTCCTGACTGGTCGGGGGCGACATTGTGGGAACGTTTGCAGTTGGGCTCCGCCGTCGTCCATACCGTTCTGTTCCCGGAGGATGCAGACACAACGTGACAATGGGTGCGATAAATATGGCGTAGGTCATAGCGAAGCCGGGAATCTGCAGCGAAAAATCAAGTGTCGAATGCAGTGCGACAAGCAGCAGCCCGGCAAGGCCGAGATGGGAGGCGTAGCGATAGGTTTTGCGTTTGCGCGCTCCGTAAATAAAAATGGCCACTTGGGTGAGTACAAAAAAAGCCGCGTAAAACGGGAATGCGATGCCGAGCGTCAGCAAGCCCTCGGCATAGACATTATGTGCATGGGTGACAACGGCGTTCACCCCGCATTGCGGCGCATGATAGGAAGCATATGTTTCCGCAAAGCTCGCGAGACCTGATCCCCACGGCCAATTATCGGTGATGGCGCGCATGATGCCCGGCATGTAGCAGAAGCGCAGGTCGTCCTCCAATCGCGTTTCCATGCGAAGTGCCACCCGATTAGCGAAAAGCGAGAACAGGCCAACGGCAATGATAAGCATGGTCACTGCCAGCCGTTTCGATCCGCCCGATTTGTCCCGTAAGGGAGCCGCATTGCGCCCGGTTCTGGGTGGGGAATTGAATACGGTGAGAAGGATGAGGAAAAGCAGCGCCGCAAAACTCGACATAATCCCCGCGCGCGATCCGGTCAGCATCAATGCGATGAAGCAAAAGGCGGTGAGCATACCGACGAAGGCGGCGCTGCGGATGAGGCGCTTCTGTTTATCCGGCACGGTCAGGCGATTTGCCACCAGAGCCCTGACCATTTCCCAGTTCGGCGCCAGGAGCCTTTTATGCAGCAGCGCAAGGAGTGTAAGCAGGATGAGGCCGAAAAAAGTCGCGGCCGTATTGCGATTGATGAACAGGCCAGTCAGGCTCTCAAGATAGAAGCGTTTCTGAATAAGGCCCAGCGTTTCGGGGAAAAACTGGAACTGCACGATCGACCATAGTGCGAGCCAGCCGCCGCCGATTGCGAGCCATCGCAACGCTCTTCCGGCGCGCTCGCTGGTATCGAAAATCACAAGGCCGGTTATGAAGGTGCCGAAGGGCAGGGCAGCGCTAAGCAGGCCGAGCCGATCGTCTGCCGGTGTGAGGGACGTCGTGGCGGCTGGTGCCGTCTGTGTGAACATTGTGGCGACGGACCAGGCGGGATTGGGGGTGGCGATGCCCGGCAACGACAATGACTGTAGCCGCATCTGGACGATAAGCGCTCCCAGCAAGATGCACGCAGCTGCCAGCGCCTTACCGGCACCGGCCCGGGGCGGCCCCAACACAAGGATGGCAGGCACCAGCAAGAGATAAATTCCAAGCGTGATGACGATGCGGCTTTCGATCTCTGTCGCACCGCGATTGAGAAGCGCGAACAGGAAAATCGCCCAGAACGCGACCGTAACAGCCACTCTGAAGTAATATTGAAGCGCGATTGGTCGCGCTGGACGGGAAGGCAATGGTTCTGATCGGGTTTCGATAGGCGGCATGGATTTTAGCTTTGCGGAAGCGTTTGTTTTGGTGATGTCAGCAGCGTAGAGGCGGAGCTTGGCCACGCCGCCGTCTTTTCTTCAGGGGAGGCGAGCGGCTTTGGTTGTTTTATGCTCCGCCGGCGGCTTCTGCGGGCAGACCTTAGTCAAGGTCCAGCGCAGGGCATCACCCCCTTTGCTGCAGACGATTGCTGTGTCCGCTTCACGGGACCCCTTTGCCTGAGGTAATACGTCTTGTGGAAATTGCTGCCACATCACGAAGCGTCCACGTATCAGGTTGGCGTCGGACGGACCGTAATGGTGGGAAAGATTCATCAACACGGCGATTTCCATGGGTGAGGCGTTCCGCAGGGAACGAACCATGGCAAGGCGCAACCACACGTCGCCGTTGGCAGGAAGACAAAACAGAGCGTGACGAATATAGGTCTCGGCAAAGCCAAGACGCTTCGCTCCGTCCTCGAGGGCCTGATCCTTGCCGTTTGCATCGAGGTCGGCAAGAACGAGCCGCAGTCCGGCCTTGACGATATCCGAGCGGCAGATTTTTTCTTCGACGACGGGCCGAAGTCTCTCGACGGTCTTTGTCAGGACATTGGGTGCCAGGCCGTTTTTTGCGTCGGCAATCTTCGCCATCGCAACAATATCGGAAAAACGCCGTGTTGCGGAAAAAGCCTCTGCTGCGACGGATAAAACGAACAGGGAAATGATGAGAACCGGCGCAACCTTAGCGATTTTACGCAGGGCTCTCACACGGCTCTGTCTAGTCATGATAATATCGCGTGTAGCGCGAATGATAATATTCACTCGAGCCGTAAGCTCGGTACAGCTTCAGTTTTTCCGTATCGACCTTGTTGAGGATGACGCCAAGGCACTTCTTGCGAATATGGACTTCGTTTTCGATGGTGTTTCGCACCGCCTTGCGGGCGGTTTTGCCCCATTCGGTAACGAAGATAAAACCATCGATCCGTCCAGCCATGGCGCGGGCGTCGATGACCGGCCCGAGTGGCGGCAAATCTACGATAATATAGTCAAAAGCGCCGCTCGCCTCGGCCAGCAATTTATGCATCTGTGCCGACGTCAATAACTCGGAGGAATGCGGTACGCGCTGCTTGACGGCCGTGGGCAGGAACACCAGCCGCGTCTTTTCGTCGTGCACCAGCACATCCCGCATATTGCGGCCCTCCATCAGCACTTCAAGCAGGCCTTCACCGGCGTGACGCGCCAAAGCGCGCGTGGCACCCGGATTGCGAATATCGGCATCAAGCAGCAATACTCTTGCTCCCTGTCCTGCCAGAAGTTGCGCCAGATTGATGGAGATCGTCGATTTTCCCTCACCCGGCAAGGCAGATACGACACCCACCACCCGCGCGCCGGTTTTTGCGGGAATGCCTAGATCTATGGCAAGCCGGGTACTGCGCAGCGTCTCTGCGAAGGAGGATAGCGGGTGGTCGACGGCGTAGCGGCCGATACTGGAAGGGCGTGTCGCGGTCGAATCGCCCTCCTTTTCATTCGGCAGGACGTCTGTGGAAGATTTGTTATGAATGAGGGGGGTGTTACCCAGAAATTCGAGTCCGAGAACATCGCGGACCTGCTCGCCGGTGCGGAAAAACCGGTCTCGGAATTCACGGAACGCGGCAGCGCCGCCACCGGCAACGGCTCCCAGGAACATGAACAGGGCCAAAACCAGCGGTTTGTTTGGTTTGCTCGGATTCTCAGGAGGCATTGCCTTGGAAATTACGCGCGCTTCCGTCACCGGGAAGGATTGCTGCTGCATCGCCTCCTGGTAACGCTGCAGAAAGGTTTGATACATGTTCTTATAGGTCTCGGCTTCGCGCTGCAATTCGCGAAGCTGAACCTGCGTCTGGCTGGCCGAATTGGTCACGTCGGTGGCCTTGGCGACGCTCTCCCGAAGTGATTTTTCCTTCGCCTCCGAGACCTCCAGATCGCTTTTGTAACTTTGCGCGATCCGGCGGACTTCCTGGAACATCAGCCGGCGGTATTCCTGCATTTCGTTGCGCAGACGCACCGCCTGAACATGGTTGCTGCCGAGACGGCTGGTGATTCCAGCTTCGAGCTTCGAGGACTCGAGATATTTCTTGCGCAGATCGTTTGCGACCGAACTGTCGAGAATGTCCGTGACGACAGCATCGACATCGTCGGTAGCGAGAATATATTCGATACGCTTCAGGCGTGCTTGCGCCCGGGCTGTTTCCGACTGCGCCAGAATCAGTGCGCTATTAGACTCGGCGAGTTGCTGATCGGATAGCAGGCCATTAGTTCCGGTCGTGATCAAATTGTGTTCGGCACGAAATTTCTGCACCGCAAAATCGGTATCGAGCGCCCTCTGGCGCAACTCCGCTATACGGTCGGACAGCCAGTCGCTCGCGCGTTTCGTTGCCTCGTATTTGGAGTTCAGCTTGTCCACCAGATAGGCGGATGCTACGGCGTTGACGACCTGGGCGGCAAGAGTAGGCGATGTCGAGTTGTAGGTCAGTTCGAGCGCGTAAGTGCGGCCGATACGGGTGACGGAGAGGTTGTCCAGCAGCCGGTCCGACAAGGCCCTTTTAAGGGTCTTGTCATCAACGACCGCCTCTTTCTCCGGTGAAAACCATTGCGAAACATTGATGATCGAACGGACGGTGTCGAATATCGAGCTTAAAAGCGAAGCGCGCTTTGCTCCGAATTCCTGATTTTCCACCAGGTTTAGACTGTCAACGACGGCAAGCCCGATGGTTTCCGATTGCAGGACCTCGACCTGGCTGAGAATGGAGGCCTCGTCCTCTACGACGCCGCCAATCGCCGAAAGCTGCTCGACGATCTGGCTGTTGTTGCGGTCGATCAGCAAGGTTGCCTTCGCTGAATAGATCGGAACTGCCGTCACCGTATAGGTCAGCCCGATTGCACCGGCGACCGCGATGGCTGCGAGGACGATGCGCCACTGCCGGCGGATCGTTGCAAGAGCGGTTTCGATATCGATAAGGTCGTCCGTAAACTTGCCTTTATCGTAATCGGCCGCCGTCAAGGGATCATGCCTTTGCAACAACTTTCAGCCTCGCTCATTTCGGTGGATGTGGCACCCGCTGACTTCCGGTTGCGCCGCAGGGCAGGTGGCTGCCACCCTCGCAAGGGTGGCCCTGCAAAGCTAAGCTCAAATTGGACTTGTGCTGGTTGGGGTGCTGGTGCTGCCGGTTGAAACCGAAAAGAACAGCGAAATGCCCGGGGTACCGGTTGAAGACGTTCCGCCACCGCTACCGCCACCTCCAGTTGGTGCGGCGCCGCCACCGGCCTGTGCAGTGCCTTCAGACGCACCCGTGCCTCCACCTATGCTGTTGGCGCTGGCAGGCGTGGAACCGGCACCACCGATCGGCGATGCCGCCGCGGCGGCAGCTGCAGGTGCGGCCGGACCGGCCGCCGTTCCCTCGATGTTTTCGCTAAAGGCGATGAGAAGATCGGAGGGTACGCCGGTACCCTTCGTCTGCAACTGGATGGCGGCCGCGAGTATGCTGTCGCCCCTCTGCATCGCTGTAGAATAGGCCAGTGCCAGGCCTTCGCCGACAACTTCCGAAAAGTCCTTGTTGGCAACCTTCTGCGCGAGTGCGACGATCATGGATAGCTGGCTTGAATCGCTTAGTACCAGAGCGGAAACCTGTTCGGAGAACTGCGCTGCGCTTGTGGAAACGGCGATGATGGGAAATCCGCTCGTCACTCTTCCGGTCATGTCTGCCGCTGCCGCATCCGTATTTGACGCAAGGACGATCAGGTCCTTGATCGTTGTTTGCGTCGGAGACTGTTTGAACAGCTCTGCTGCGGCAAGCGAAACCGTTTCAGGATTGGCGGCATTGACACGGGCAAGAAACGCTGCTGCCGTTTCGTCGGCAGCCTTGACGGGCGAACCGGGTGTGACGATCTGAGCCGGGGTTATTTGCTGCGGTGCAACTGGCGGAGCCGGTTCGACTCCTTGAGCGTTGGCGATTCCTGAAAAAAGGCACAGGCTTGTAGTCAACATGACACTAGAAAGAGTCGAGCCATAAGGAAGGCGGGACATGACAAGTCTCCAAAATTTTAAAAATACGAATTTTAAATATGTGCAATGTCGAACTAAGTTTATTCAACATCTTAAAGTGTACCTTTAAATCGCACAGTCAAAACAAACGATCAAGTGTTAAAATTGCCTCGTGAGCGGAACTTCTCGGTATTCTTAACGGCAGGTCGCGAGGATTTTTCGCCTTGAGACCAGGGCACAGCAAATTTGCGCCGGAATGCTATCAGCCGGGCGCGAAGTTACACGTTTACCGCAGGTTAGGCCGTCTATTATGCAAGTATCATAATTTCTGAATCTATAATTCTCAAAACCGTTAGTCTGCCCGTCGTAAAAGCGCCGGTGTCGATGCCGATGCGTTGCGGACCGCTTTCGGGTGCCGCTACCGGCGTATGGCCGTGGATGACGAGGAGATCAAGGCCGGCTCCTTGTGACAGGAAGGGTTCCCTGATCCACAGCATGTCTTCATCGGTCTGTGCTTCGAGCGGCAACCCCGGTCTGAAGCCGGCATGTACGAAAATGTAAGGTCCGATGCGGGCGTAGATTGGCAGGTTGGATAACAGTTGACGGTGCGTCTGTGGGATAGCGCCGATCAGTGCATCTTTCAACGGCTGAAGCCGCAGGCGGCCCTTGTGCAGGAAATAATCTATATCCACCCCATAGGACAGAAGCGTCTGGCGGCCGCCGAAATCCAGCCAGTGCATGTTGTCTTGCGGATTTTCAAGGAAATCGCTGAAGAGTTGCTCGTGATTGCCACAAAGTGCGATACGACGCAGGGGCGCTGGCGGCGGTTGCAACAGATGCTCGAGAACGCCGCAGGAATCACGTCCGCGATCGACATAGTCGCCCAGGAGAATAACCAGAGCGGGAGACGGATTTCTCGCCAGATCAGCAAGGATTTTCTGCTCTGCCTGCAAAAGCAGATCGAGGCTGCCGTGCACGTCGCCAATGGCGTAGATCGGAAAAGATGGCGATTTTTCGCCAAGGTCTATTCTGCGCCGTCTCCGGTCGTCGCGGAGGACTGGTTGTTTACGACCGCGAATCCAGTTGAGCACTTTGGGCATAGATGCCGATACTGTCTCTCCCGCACAAGGTCAAGGGCGTTGAAAGCGGCGGCTGCGTCGCCCGTTGAGGCAGAGTTGAGACAACGCTTGCTGCATCCGCCGAAGCCCTGTCGGACAACGTGTTCACGGAGGGTGACGGCGAAAACCGGCGTCGATTTTCGCAAAGCACGATGGGTCGGTTGAAGAGGAACAGAACGTCCTCTTTGATGTTCAAAGGATACGGTCCTGTGGACCTAGAGTTTCAGCCAGACACGCGGATTTTCGTGCGACTGGATCTTGATCCATTTCAGATCGACCGCTTTCCACGGCTTGACGACATTGGTGCGGTTGTCCAGCACGAGGTCACCCTGGCTCGTGCTGACGACCAGAACGGCGTGGCCTATGCCCGTTGAAGTGCGTGCCGTGGCGATGCGCAGCGCGCCCGAGGGCCAGCCGGCGCGCAGAAGGCGTTGCCGCTTGGTCACCGCATAGTCGTCACAGTCGCCCTTTGCCGGGCTTAGCTTCCATTCGTCTTCGCCGGTCGATTCGCTGACATAGCTTATCGACGTATTGATCTCGGCGTTGATGCGCTGGAGTTCCGCGCGCGTCTGTTTCGTCAGCTCGATGGTGTCGCGATCGCCAATTCGGACGCATTGGTCGGCGGCGCTGTCGCAAAATTTCGTAAAGGCAATGGGTGCGATGGTGGGGCGGCTTGTCGTCATGAACAGGCCGGGGCGCGATGCCGCAGGGTTCTGCGCAAGGCCAGCAAGCGGAGCAGCCGATGTCGTCGTCGCGATGCTTGCCACCACACTGACGGCAACTGCCAAAGTCTTTGCCAGACGGATTTGTCTCTTCGTCATGTCTTTGCCCTCGCACAGTTGTCTTCTCTTGTGTAGGGAACATACGGACCCTTTGTTGCGGGCCGTTTAAGTCGATAGATTGCTTTTTAACGAAAGCTAATTTTATCGCGGCACCATAATGCCGTGCTTGCACTCACCTGCAGCGGGTTCGGCCCTCGGCGTCGATGATGCAAGTCTGTTGCGGGAGAGGGCGTTGGAGCTCGCGCCGGGTATCGGGTGAGGCGCGGCGGCTTGCGGGCGGTCGTTCGTAATTGCGTTGGACTTCGAAATTGCGCCCGCCGATCGTTCCTTGCGCGCCGCCACGGCCATCCGGCGTGACTTCGAAATTTTGATATTGCTGGGCAGGGGCAGAGGCGGCCACACTCATCATGATGGCAAAAGCGCCGGCTGCCAGGCCGCCCCGCAAAGTCGCCTCCTGATGCCTGCGCAACACCATGGCCGTTTCGCCTTCTCTTTTTCAATCATTCGTCGCGATGATCATATCACCGATATCACGTCGAGCGTCAGAATGATTTCCACGCCCGGCGGCGGCCGAATCAACGCGACGCCGCTGTTGCGCATCAACGGAGCGGTCGCCCCGCCGCCTGATGGTTCAGAACGCAAAAAAGACGTTTTTTACGCCGAAAAATTAAGCTCTTCTCCGCTGCATTTATAGGCTTCACAATCCTGTAACAACGGACCTAATATACAAGTGCAGATGCCGAATCGCTCAGGAGAAGCCCTTGACGATTGCAGTTTCACCACAGGCCCTGCCGGCGCTCGTTCTGAACGCGGATTACAGGCCGCTGAGTTATTATCCCTTGTCGTTATGGTCCTGGCAGGACGCGATCAAGGCTGTTTTTCTTGACCGTGTGAACATCATTGCAGAATATGATCATGCGGTGTCGTCCCCCAGCTTTTCCATGCGGCTGCCGAGCGTCGTCAGCCTCAAGACTTACGTGCAGCCCACCCGCAATCCCGCCTTCACCCGCTTCAACGTTTTCCTTCGGGACAAGTTCGAATGCCAGTATTGCAGCTCGCGGGACGACCTGACCTTCGATCATGTGATTCCCCGCGCGCATGGCGGCGAAACCACGTGGCATAATGTCGTGGCGGCGTGCTCTCCCTGTAATCTGAGAAAAGGCAGCAAGCTTCCCAAGCAGGCGGGCATGTTCCCGGCGCAGAAGCCCTTCCAGCCGACGGTTCAGGATTTGCACAATAACGGACGGCTGTTCCCGCCCAATTATCTGCACGAAAGCTGGATGGATTATCTCTACTGGGATACCGAGCTGCAGCCCTGATCTTTTAAGAACTGCAACGCGGCTTTCCGCTTACCGGTTTTTACGGCTTGCGCCGAAAAAGGCGACGACTGCAAGCGCGATGCTTGCAATGACGTTCCAGCCCGCGAAGGAAAGGCCGAGCACCCGAAGTGCAGCGTCGTTGCAGGAGGGAGCCTTGATGGCGTTCAGATTGCCAAGCAGGTCACCGGCATTGGTGGTGATGGACGGGGCGCCGGTGGCGCAGGTGATCGGCCCTGCCCAGAAACCCCACTCAACACCGGAGTGATAGACGCCGAGCCCGGCGCCGATCAGCATCGCCACGCCGATGAGGGCGAGAAGCAGCCGCGTGATCTGAACCGGCAGCTTGAAGATGCTGGTCGCAATGGCCAAAATGCCCAGCGGAATGGCGTAATAATAGGGATCGCGCTGCAAGAGGCACAATGCGCAGGGCGTATAACCGCCAATATGCTGGAAACCGAGGGCAGAGCCGACGGTGAAGATCATTCCCGCCGTTACGCCAAGAGCGGCGAGCGTGCGGCTATTGTCGGCGGTTGTTGCAGTGGCCATGATGTTTTCCCCAAACTTCGCGAAGAAGCAGATA
The DNA here is from genome assembly GCF_036596185.1 of Rhizobium sp. GR12. Lineage (NCBI taxonomy): Bacteria > Pseudomonadati > Pseudomonadota > Alphaproteobacteria > Hyphomicrobiales > Rhizobiaceae > Rhizobium > Rhizobium sp. GR12. The sequence goes on from NZ_JASXTH010000017.1 coordinate 70,727, forward strand.
TCCCGGACGGGCTTTCAAAAAGGCGGGCGTGATGGCGAAATTAAGTCGCCAGTCTCAACGGTGTGTCACAGGATGCGTCTAATCCAGTCCATTGCGTCTGGCAAATGAAAGCCTGGTAATATTCGGGGCGCGGATGAGCAAAGTTTCGTGAGCGTTTTGGCGACCAAGAAACAATTGACGGGTCTTTTGGAAAGACCCGGATAAAACGAAGAAAATCAATGCGGTTTTGGAAATGGTACCCCAAGCCGGGATCGAACCAGCACTCCTCTCGGAACCGCATTTTGAGTGCGGCGCGTCTACCAATTCCGCCATTGGGGCAACGGTGGTAATGCCACGGCGTCTATCACGGCCAATACCATGCGTGCAACCCCAAAGCTGACTTTTCCTTTTAAATGAGGCGCGTTTCCAGGCGCTATTCCGCGCCTTTTCGGGGCGGAAAATGAGGGTGCGGTGGGGGTCTGACCGTCCCGTAGCGGTACATCGGCGATTACGCGTTAAAGTAATATTAGATTCCACTAATAAATAACTATATACACAATTGCCAATTGAATTATGATGTCGGTGTGGAGTTTCCACGCGGGGCGGGAATAGCCAGAACTCATAGGGAGGAAATTATGAGGGCGCTTTCTCGCAATTTATTGTTGTCTGCCTGCCTGATCTTACCGGTCAACGCCCACGCGCTGGATATCGGGATCGGTGGTGAGAATGGGGTAAATGCCAGCGTGGGTGGTAATGGCAGCGGCGGGCTCGGTGTCGACGCTTCCGTTGGCGGCAGCGGTGGCGTCAATGCCAGTGCTGATGTCGGCGGCAGGAGCGGCGGCGGGCTGGGCGCAGATGTCAACGCGTCGGTCGGCGGCAGCAACGGGGTCAATGCGGATGTCAACGCATCCGTCGGCGGTTCCAGCGGTGTCAACGCGGGCGTCGGTGCTTCGGTTGGCGGCTCCAACGGTATCAATGCCAATGTCGATGCGAATGTGGGCGGATCGAGCGGTCTCGGCCTGGGTGTCGGGGTCGGCATCGGCGGTTCGGGTTCGCCCGGTAATCCTGGCAATCCGGGAAACCCCGGCAACCCGCATAATCCCGGCAACCCGGGATCGGTGTCGCCCGGCGCTATGCGCAATGCCATACAGGCCTATAACGACATGTCGCGAACCGAGCAGATCAAGCTCGTCCGCCGTTGTGCCGATATTCTGGGTGGCGGATACGATGCGGCGCTGACGCAATTGTGCAAGATGATCCGGACGGCCTCGCGCTGACGCGGGATCAACCCTGCCGATCGTCAGATAATATAAACCGAAGGATGCTGCGGCGTCCTTCGGGATTAACTGCTCTTGCGCCCGAAAGAGAGGATTTTCTGGCGCAGGCTGCGGGCGAGGTTGCGGGTGTTGCGGTACATGTCCACCTGCGTGGAAACCTGCCGCACGTCCCGGTCGCTGTTCTGTGCAAGCCCCACGACCAACGTGCCCATTTCCTGACGTTCCTGCCAAAAGCGGCTCATGATCGGGTGATCGGGCACGGCGCAGCTGTCGCTGCGCAGAATATTGGCGTCGTCCAGCTGCCAGCCGGTCAGTTTCTGCACCAGCAGCTTGCCGGGGGAAAATTGCGCATAGGTTTCGTCGAAGGCGGTTTTCCAGGTATAGGCCTCGCCGGCCGTCATGAAGACGATCATGGAGGCGATGGCGCTGCCGTTGAGATCGATGGTGTGGATGCGCACCGCATCCGCCTCGGCCAGGTTGGTGATCGCCTCGCGGGCAAAGGCGGCGCGATAACGGTCGTTGACCAGCGCGCTGCGTTTGCGGCCTTTCCAGCCGCTCGCCTCCAGCGCCAGGAATTCCTCCATGCGGTAGCGTATGTCCTTCGGCTGCCGGGTAACGGTATAGGAGAGGGGCCCGAGTTTTTCGAGCTGCCGCCACTGCCGGCGCATTTCCCGCAGATGGTGCGGCGCGAGTGAACTTCGCAGATAGGCCTCGCCGTCCAGAAGGCTTTCCAGCATCGGCCGCTGATAATTGCCCGTCGTCGTCACCGGCAGGTTGCGGCTAAGCGCAATGGCTTTAAACATGCGGGCAAAAGGCCCCTCAAGCCGCACATCTGGCAGCACCAGAACATTCGGCAAGCGCATTTCCCGGTCGGCAAGCGCATCGAAAAGATTGTCGAGCGTCTCTGCCGCACCCTCGGTATCGACCAGCGGTGTGCCGAGCGGGCCAAATGGATTGGCCCAACCGCGAATAATCGAGGGTCCGATGGAAAAGCCCGGCTTTTCCACGGTAAAGGGCATCAGGAAGCGCATGCGGCTTCTGGCGCCATTCTCGTCGCGAATAAGGGCGAAGCGGACGGATTTGTCTTCGATACGCGGCATTGCGGGCGCAAGAAGCCGACCGGTGAAAAAGACATTCGCCTCCATCACGCGGTTGGACAGGAAGTCGAGTTCTTCCTGCATGTCGTAGCCGAGCCGGCCTGGATAGACGCAGAATTCGCGGCCGTCGCGTCCCACGCGCCGGCTGCTGTCGGCCACGGGGCGGTCACGCTCCGCCGACGCCATCAGCGCAGCGATGCGCGGGTCCTGAAAATCCGGATTCTTTGGGTCGCTGGACATGCTTATCGTTACACCGCCTTCCGAGTGTCTTGACCCGCCCGGGGATCGTTGAAGGCAAAAAGGACGATCCCGAGTGTGCGGCGAATGGCAATATGCAATAGCACAGCTTCTATGCACATGGCTATTGCAACTGCTGCCGCAGCTCCAGCCAGACCATAGACCGGAATCAGCGCCATGTTGAGCACAATGTTGCAACCGAAGATGATAATATAGAGCGCCACGCACAATTTCTGTTTGCCGGCCATATTCAGCAGCGTCTCTCCCGGACCGATCACCGCTTTTGCGAGAAAGCCGGCGAAAAGGAAGAACATCAGCTTGTAACCCTGAACGAAGCCGGGACCGAACAGCGACAGCAGGAAGGGGCCTGCCAGAAGCACGAGGCTGCCCACGGCCAGCGATGGCCAGAAGGCCCAGCGCGCGGCCTGGCTGGCGAAACTGGCGAGCCCCTGCCGGTCATCGGCGGAAATCAGGGCGGCGAGACGTGGCGCCGCCGCCGCCTGCACGGAGAAAAACACGAATTGCATCAGCACGATGGTTTTCGCCGCGGCGAAATAGATGCCGACCTGATCCGGCGGCAAATAAAGGCCGACGATCACCACATCGGAATTGGTCATCAGAAAACCGATGCCGTCGATCAGGAACATCGGAAAGGCGAACCGTATCCATGGGCGGAAATGAACCTTGCGGGCGACGCTGCGGAAATGCTGGTTGAGCCGACGGTTCATGAACACGAAGTGGAAAAGCGTGGTGACATAGGTGGCCAAAAGGGCCGCGAGCATCGCCGTCGTCGCGGTTTTTTCCGCGCCGAGACCAAGTGCCGCCAGCATGAACAGCAGGATCAGCACCGGGCGAATGATATAGGTGGGGCTGAGCGCGGAGATCGCCCAGCCGTTGGCGCGCGCGGTGCCGTTCAGCACATCGCCCAGCGCCACCATCGGCAGGGTGAAAAGCGCCAGTGAAACAGGGATGAGGTAATAGGCGGCGATATGCTCGCCGAAGAAATAGAGGAAAACGAAACCGCAAAGCGCGAGTGTGCTTGCCGAAAGCATGGCGAAGACGCGCGCCGTCGAGGTCAGTCCCATGATCTTGTCATGGGCATCCTCCAGACGGTAGCCGGGTAAAAAGCGGATGACGGTGGTGTGGAAGCCGAGGCAGGATAAATTGCCGAACAGGATCACCAGAACCCAGACAAAGGCGAACAGGCCGTATTCGAATTCGCCCATCAGGCGGGCAAGAATGATCTGGGAGATGAAGGCGATGCCGGCGCTGATGATGCGGACCGCGAAGGCGACAAGCGCCATGCGCTGGGTCCGGGAGACATCGTCACTGGCGGAAACGGCGACATCGATTTTCGCTCGCAGCGGCGACAGTTTCGCGCGCAGACCTGCGGGTAGGGCTTTTTCCGCGGTATTGAGGATAGCCATGATCCACACGCCATGATTTCCAGTTGAGTGGGCAGCCGGAGTGTAAGCGCCTTATCCTTAACGAAGGGTTTGGGAGGCGGGGGTCTGTGTACCGATATCGGACGCCGGCCGTGGTTTGCGGATGCCATTGAAAAGAAAAAGGGCAAGCGGGCTTCGGCGTATCGCCCGATGTAGCATATAGGCTGTTCCAGTGGTGGCCGCGACGATGATGGCGAATTCGAAGACCGGCGGCAACGAGATCAGGATGAAGAGCGTGCCGAAGGCATAAATCAGCGGGTGGTGGAACAGGTAGATGCTGAAGGAGGCGTCCGTCATTCGTCCGACAAACCGGCTTGGCCTGTCGAAAAAGCGGTAGGCGAGGTCGATCAGCAGGCGGCTTGCCGCCACTGCCGCGATTGTCGAAACCAGCACCAGCAGGGCCGAGTTCGAAAAGGGATTTTGCAATCGCAGCGTCACCGCTGCCGCGATTGCGCCGAACGTGACGACGCCCGTGAGAATGCCCGTCTGGCGAAAGCGGTCAAAGAGAACCCGGTCGCGGTGAAGCAAGGCTCCGATGAGGAAGAAGGGTACATAGCGCGCATAGGGATCGGAGGCGCGTTCATAGAGAAGAAAAAGGCCGCTCCCGCTTTTTCCCGCAAGCAGGCCCGAACCGTAGATCATCAACTCCCATAAAACCGGAAAGGTGCAGAGTGCTGCCAAAAACGCGGTGGGATATCGAGCCCGCATCCTGTCGAACCAGTCACTTGCATATGCCAATGGCGGATGCCCTGCCAGAAACAGCAGGCCGGCAAGCAGGACCGAGTAAGCGATGAGGGCGGGCAGGAACCACAGATGCATGATCCATTGCTCGCTCGGCAGCAGCAAATCCGGCAGATCCTGCATCAGACGGTCAGCGGGAATATCGCCTTTGGCAACACCCGCCAGTCGCAGCAGGAAAAGTTGCAACGGCCCGAGCAAAAGCATGGCGACAATGAAGGGGACGCCAAGGCGAAGGAAGCGCTGCCTGAGCCAGGGCATCTTGCCCTTCCTGCCGATGACCATGGTGGAAAAATACCCGGCCACCAGAAAAAATGCCGGCATGCGGAAGGTGGCGAGTGCTGCGCCGAGCGTGGTCAGGATCGGGCTGGTCTCAAAATCCTTGATGTCCCAGGCAAGGGCGTGGCTATAAAGCAGGGACGCGTGATAGGGAATGCCGAGCAGCATGAGGAGCGCCCGCAAGGGGTCCCAATAATGCTCATAGCCTGGTTTTTCCGGTTGCATTTTCCCCTCGCGCTGCAAACGCGATCCCGCCTGATCCGTAACGATCGACACGACTATTGGTGGAAAACGCTAACAAACCCTTCATGCGCCTGAGGGCGTGGGCGGCGCTTTCTTCTTGGGCAGGAGATCGAGCACCAGTGCGCAGCCCAAAATGATGATGCCGGCGCCGAAGAGCTGGGGAAGCGACAGGGGTTCGTCGAGCACCAGGGCGCCGACAAGTACTGCCACGACGGTGACGGCGAACTCAACGCTGATCGCCTTGGTCGCGCCGATCGAGGAGACCAGCTTGAAATAGGTGATGTAGGTAAGACCGCTCATGACAATCGCCTGCACCAGAAGATAACCGTAGTCGACGAGACCAGGCGTACCGGGCAACGGCACGGCAAGAAGAAGCGGCAGTGTCATCAGGCCGCCCGTCAGGAAGGAGCCGATGGTGATTTCCCAGGAGCCTACCCCCTTCAGGTGGAGGCTCGCAAAGTTGCTGCCATAGGCAGCGCAGATGCAGGCGGCGACAGCGGCGGCACAGCCGATGATGAAACCGGTCGTGACGGGAACGGCCGGAAAGCCGACAAGCAGGACTATGCCGGCAAAGCCGATGACGAGACCGGCAATGCCCTGCCGCGTCAGGCGTTCCAGACCCCATATCTGCGAGATGAGCATGGAAAACAGCGGAATGGTCGCCACCAATATGGCGGCCATCGCGGTGCCGATCTGCGGTGTTGCGTAGGAGAGGCCGATCAGTTGCCCGGCGACCGTGGTTGCGCCGACGATTGCGAAAGCGCCCCAGCCGGCGGAAAACGCCAGTTTCCGGCGCGCCGCCCGTGCGATGAGGAAGAGGGCGACAGCGGTTATGAGCGAGCGAAGCGTGACTGCGCCGATCCAGCCGAAGGCGGCTACGACATGCAGAAGCAGCAGGAAAGATACCCCCCACGCGAGCGCAAGAAAGATATAGGCGGCGAGATCGCGAGGGGACATGGAAGCAGTTTCCGCAAGATGATCCGGCTCCCATATGGAAAGTGCCGATACCAGTCAACACGAATGATCCGGCGCAAACAAAATCGCCCGTAACGCAGGTTACGGGCGATCGATTTCTGGCAGAAACCAGGCTTTTACGCCTGTTCGTAAACGCCGTGGCAATGCTTGTATTTCTTGCCGGAGCCGCAGGGGCACATTTCGTTGCGGCCGATACGGCCCCAGCTGGCGGGATTGTTCGGGTCGCGGTCCTCGGCCGCTACGAAAGCGGCCTGTACGCCCTGCGCCATCTCGTCTTCCCCGGTGATGGGGTCGAGGTGGTGCGCAGTCATCTCAGGCAATTCCGGCTGCTGCTGTTCCTGCTGCACCAGTTCCACACGCATCAGCTGGGCGGTAACGGCTTCACGCAGATTGGTAAGCAGCGACTGGAACAGCTCGAAGGCTTCCGCCTTGTATTCCTGCAACGGGTCGCGCTGGGCGTAACCGCGGAAACCGACGACGGAACGAAGGTGATCGAGGTTGACGATATGTTCGCGCCACAGGTGGTCGATCGTCTGAAGCACGACCGAGCGCTCGACATAGGTCATGATCTCGGGGCCGAAACGCTCGGCCCGCTCGGCGGCATATTTGTCCGCTGCCTCGGTGACACGCTCAAGAATATCGTCCTCGGCGATGCCTTCTTCCTTGGCCCATTCCTCCACCGGCAGGTCGAGGTTCAGGAACTGCTCGATACCGGCCTTGAGACCGGCGATATCCCACTGTTCGGCATAGGCATTTTCGGGAACGTGCTTGGCGACGAGCGCTTCGATCACTTCGTGGCGCATGTCGGCGGCGGTTTCGCCGATATTGTCGGATTCCATCAGCTCGAGACGCTGCTCGAAGATGACCTTGCGTTGGTCGTTCAGCACGTCGTCATATTTCAGAAGGTTCTTGCGGGTCTCGAAGTTGCGGGCTTCGACCTTCTTCTGGGCGCGTTCCAGCGCCTTGTTGATCCACGGATGGACGATGGCTTCGCCTTCCTTCAGGCCAAGCTTCTGCAACATGCTGTCCATGCGCTCGGAGCCGAAGATACGCATCAGGTCGTCCTGAAGCGAAAGGTAGAATTTGGAGCGGCCGGGGTCGCCCTGACGGCCGGAACGGCCACGCAGCTGGTTGTCGATACGGCGGCTTTCGTGGCGTTCGGTGGCGATGACGTAGAGACCGCCGGCGGCGAGCGCCTTTTCCTTCAGAACCTTGATCTCGGCGCGGATCGCTTCTTCCTTCGCGTCAAGCTCGGGACCCGGCTCCATGCCTTCCAGCTCCCGCTCAAGGCGCATCTCGACGTTGCCGCCGAGCTGGATGTCGGTACCGCGACCGGCCATGTTGGTGGCGATGGTGACGGCGCCGGGAACGCCGGCCTGCGAAACGATATAGGCTTCCTGCTCGTGGTAACGGGCGTTCAGAACCTGGAAATCGCTAAAGCCGGACTGGCGCAGCATGTGTGCCAGAAGCTCGGATTTTTCGATGGATGTCGTGCCGACGAGAACCGGCTGGTTGCGTTCATGCGCCGCCTTGATCTCGGCGATGATAGCCAGGAACTTCTCCTCGCCGGTGCGATAAACCTCGTCGTCCTCGTCGATACGCAGGATCGGCAGGTTGGTCGGCACCTCGATGACGTCGAGACCGTAGATGTTGCCGAACTCTTCCGCTTCCGTCGATGCCGTGCCGGTCATGCCGGCAAGCTTTGCATACATACGGAAGTAGTTCTGGAACGTGACGGAGGAAAGCGTCTGGTTTTCCGGCTGGATCTGCACCTTTTCCTTGGCTTCCAGCGCCTGGTGTTGGCCTTCGGAATAACGGCGGCCCGGCATCATGCGGCCGGTGAATTCGTCGATGATGACGATCTCGTCGTTGCGGACGATGTAGTCCTTGTCGCGGGTGAAGAGCTTGTGGGCCTTCAGCGCATTGTTGATGTGATGGACGATTGCGACATTTTCGATGTCGTAAAGCGATTCGCCCTTGAGGAGGCCAGCCTGCCGCAGCAGGTTCTCGAGCTTCTCGGTGCCGTCTTCGGAAAAGTTGGCCGAACGCTGTTTTTCATCGATCTCGTAGTCTTCCGGCGACAGAAGTGGAATGAAAGCGTCGATGGTGTTGTAGAGATCGGAGCGGTCGTCCAGCGGGCCGGAGATGATGAGCGGCGTGCGCGCCTCATCGACCAGAATGCTGTCCACTTCGTCGACGATCGCGTAGTTGTGGCCGCGCTGCACCATCTGGGCCCGGTCATATTTCATGTTGTCGCGCAGATAATCGAAGCCGAGTTCGTTGTTCGTCGCGTAGGTGATGTCGCAGGCATAGGCCTCGCGGCGCTGGTCGTCGTCCAGCCCGTGCACGATGACGCCGGTCGTCAGACCGAGGAAACGATAGAGCTTGCTCATCGTGGCCGCGTCACGCTGGGCGAGGTAATCGTTGACGGTAACGACATGCACGCCCTTGCCGGCCAGTGCGTTGAGGTAGACCGCAAGGGTCGCCACCAGCGTCTTGCCTTCACCCGTCTTCATTTCGGCGATGGCGCCTCCATGCAGGATCATGGCGCCGGTCAGCTGAACGTCGAAGGGGCGCATGTGCAGAACGCGGCGTGACGCCTCGCGAGCAACGGCGAAAGCCGGGATCAGCAGATCGTCCAGCGACTTGCCGTCCGTTAGCTGTTGACGGAACTCCACCGTCTTCGCCGCCAGCGCTTCGTCGGAGAGGGCCTTGGTGGCCTCTTCCAGCGCGTTGATGGCTGCGATCTTGCTTTTATAGGAGCGGACGCGGCGTTCATTTGCCGAGCCGAACAATTTGCGGGCTATTCCGCCGAGACTGACCATCTTACTGGCCCTTTCTGAAATTCCGTTTTCGCGGGCGCTTCCCTCCATCATGCGGATTTCACCAACAAATGACGGACTTCGCCCTTCAACGTATCTGGACGCGAGGGTGCGTGACAGATAAGAGGGGGGGCAAATGATGTCAACGGTTCTGCCCGTTACAGAATGGCCACATTCCAGTGTTTGGAAGTTTTTTCAGAGCCGGAAACCATGTCTGGAGCCGGCATTGTCCCTGAAAGGTTCAAAATGTTGCGCTATAATAAAATTGCGGCTGCGGTGATTGTGGCCACGCTCGGCCTCCAGTTCCCGGCTTTCGCACAGGAAGACAAGGTTGTCGCCAAGGTTGGCGATCTGGAAATCCACCAGTCCGAACTCGATCTCGCCATGGGCAATCTCGATCCGCAGCTTGCACAGCTTCCCGACGAGCAGAAGAAGGTCGCAGCTCTTTCCGGCGCGATCGACGTCAAACTTCTGGTGAAGAATGCCAGCGCCGAAGGTCTGGAAAAGACCGAAGATTTCAAGAAGCGCATGGAATTCATTCAGGACCGTGAGCTGCACAACGCCTATTTCCGCAAGCATGTTGTCGATGCCGTCACCAATGACGAAGTCAAGGCGCGCTACGACAAGGAAGTCGCAGCCCTGCCGCAGGAGGAAGAAATCAAGGCCGCCCACATCCTCGTAGCAAGCGAGGACGAAGCCAAGGACGTCATCAAGCAGCTTGATTCTGGCAAGGATTTCGCAGCACTCGCCAAGGATAAGTCGACCGATTCCAACAAGGATGACGGCGGCGATCTCGGCTGGTTCGGCAAGGGCCGCATGGTGCCGGAATTCGAAGAAGCCGCTTTCGGTCTCGAAAAGGGCGCCTACACCAAGACGCCGGTGAAGACCCAGTTCGGCTTCCACGTCATCAAGCTGGAAGACAAGCGCATCGCGCCGCCGCCGGCGTTCGAACAGGTCGAGCCGCAGGTTCGTCAGCTTGTCATGCGTGACAAGTACGTTGCCCTCATCGAGAAGGCAAAGGCTGACCAGAAGATCGAAATCATGGATGAGACGCTGAAGAAGGGCTATGACGAAGCCTCGAAGGAACAGCAGGCACAGCCGCAGCCGCAGCAGTAATATACCCATGTTACGGGGCGGCCAGAGGCCGCCCCGTTTCATCTCAGGCACTTTCAACTTCCCCCTTTTTCAGAATTTCAGGCGCTTTCCCATGTCCGTTGCCGTTTCCCCGCTCGCTCCGAAATCCTATCCCGACATGCCCGCGCTGCGTGGCGTTCGCATGGCGACGGCTGCCGCCGGCATCAAGTACAAGAACCGGACCGACGTTCTCCTGATGGTGTTCGACAAGCCCGCAAGCGTGGCCGGCGTCTTCACCAGATCGAAATGCCCCTCGGCCCCGGTCGATTTCTGCCGCGCCAATCTCGGCGGCGGCGTGGCGCGTGCCGTGGTGGTCAATTCCGGCAACGCCAATGCCTTTACCGGCGTCAAGGGCAAGGCCGCGACCGAACTGACGGCGAAATCCGCTGCCGCTGCCGTCGGTTGCTCTGAAAACGAGGTGTTTCTGGCATCGACCGGCGTGATCGGGGAGCCGCTGGACGCCACCAAATTCGCGGGCGTTCTTGGCGACATGCAACGCATGGCCGAAGCCGATTTCTGGCAGGAAGCCGCCAAGGCGATCATGACGACGGATACCTACCCGAAGGTCGCGACCCGTACCGCCGAAATCGGTGGTGTCATCGTTACCATCAACGGCATCGCCAAGGGCGCCGGCATGATTGCGCCCGATATGGCGACGATGCTCTCCTTCGTGGTGACGGATGCCGACATCGAACCCGCCGCCCTGCAATCCCTGCTTTCGTCCGGCGTCGGCCCGACCTTCAATTCCGTGACGGTCGACAGCGACACGTCCACCTCCGATACTCTGATGCTGTTCGCCACGGGCGCGGCGGCGGAAGACGGTCAGGTGAAGGTGATGAGCGCCGACGACGAGCGTCTTTCCGCCTTTCGCGCCAGCCTGAACGATCTCCTCAAGGATCTGGCCTTGCAGGTGGTTCGCGACGGCGAGGGCGCGCGCAAGATGGTTGAAGTCACCGTCACCGGTGCGGAAAATGATGCCGCTGCCAAGAAGATTGCTCTTTCCATCGCCAATTCGCCGCTGGTGAAGACCGCCGTTGCCGGCGAGGACGCCAATTGGGGTCGCGTCGTCATGGCCGTCGGCAAATCCGGCGAAATGGCCGACCGCGACCGCCTCGCCATCTGGTTCGGCGGCGTGCGTGTGGCTGTCAACGGCGAGCGTGATCCGGATTATTCGGAAGCGGAAACCACCGCCGTGATGCGGCAGGAGGACATTCCGGTGAAGGTCGATATCGGTCTCGGGGAGGGCACGGCCACCGTCTGGACCTGCGACCTGACCAAGGAATATGTTGCGATCAACGGCGACTACCGGAGCTGACCGTTGGAGCCGAAGAGAATGCAGGACAACAATGCCGTCAATCTGCCGCTTGTTCGCCGTCTGGAAGCCGTCAGCTTCCGGGCATGGCCTGCCTCGTCGGTAATTTATGACGGCAGCTGGCAAATCCGCCTCACGGGTTCGCATCCGTCCAAGCGCATCAATTGCGTAGTGCCGCTCGATCCGTCCGATTATGGAAACTCTGCGGTGCGGCTGGAAAAGGCGCGCAAGCGCTTCGAGGATTTCGGCCGTGCGCTGGTGGTGCGCGAAACGACGCTGATGCCGCCGCAACTCAAGGATTTTATGGTGAATGACGGCTGGTCCGTGTTCGAAGAGGTCAGGGTCATGACGGCCGATCTCTCCGGCATGGAACTGCCGGAAACGCTGGTCAGCCTGCCGAGCCACGATATCGGTCGTTTCGTCGAGGCGAGTATCAAAGTCAGCGACGGCGACCCGGCTTTGCGCCCGGCGATCGCTGAAATCCTCAGCTCTATCAAGCCGACACTTGGCCTGTTCATCAACGAGGAAGTGGGAGGCAGTCCGCTCGCCACCGTCATCTGCGTGCAGGATAACGATCTTGCCGGCATTCTTTCCCTCGATGTCGAGAAGTCGCAGCGGAAAAAGGGGCTTGGTACGCAGCTTCTGGCGTCGGCGCTGCGCTGGGCGCGGATCAGCGGCGCCAAAAGCGCCTGGTTGCAGGTTGTCTCCACAAATCTGCCCGCGATCGCGCTTTATGAAAAATTCGGCTTCACTGAGGCCTATACCTATCGTTACTGGCGCAAGGCTGATGAAAAATGAGTGAGGCAGGCAAAAAAATTCTGCTGGTTGCCGCCTGCGCGCTTCTCGATCAGGATGGCCGTATTCTTCTGGCGCAGCGTCCCGAAGGCAAGTCGCTTGCCGGCCTGTGGGAATTTCCAGGTGGCAAGGTGGAACACGGCGAGACGCCGGAGGAAACCCTCGTCCGCGAGCTGGAAGAGGAGCTGGGTATCAAGACCAAGGTCGCCTGCCTTGCACCACTGACTTTCGCCAGCCACACTTACGAGACTTTTCACCTGCTGATGCCGCTTTACGTGTGCCGTCGTTATGAAGGCATCGCGTATGGGCGGGAAGGGCAGGCAATCAAGTGGGTGAAATCGCAGGCTCTGCGCGACTATCCCATGCCCCCGGCCGACGAGCCGCTCATCCCATTCCTTCAGGATCTGGTTTAAACCGGCATTGTGTCGAGGGTGATCTCGCCTCCGGGCGATTCCATGCTGTCACAGCTTGGTGAAAACACCCAGCAACGTCCTTTTGCCGTACCAAAATGAAGCTGTGTTAACAGATCGTTCAGCACCCTCTGGCAGATTGTTAAGCTAAAGAAGCGGTAAACTGCGCGTCACGAGGTTGGTTATGAACGAGGATTTCTGGAAGACGGTGGAAGGTCGTCACTCTTATTCCAACAAATCCCGTCGCACCGGCGCGCTCAATGTCGCGCTGCTTTTCGGAACGGCGGTGATTGCCCTGTCCCTGATCATCACCCCTATGCTCGCCGGGAAATCATCCACGCGCGTGGCGCAGTTTCCCGAAAATTACGACATGATAAGCACCGGCTCCATCAAGAAGACCGATGCGGGCAAGACCTATTCCATCCGCCGCAGCATAACCCAGCCCATGCCGGAGATGCCCTGTGTCGTGACGGGCTACAGCAATGAGGGCGGTTGCTGATCGTTTACCATCATCGCTAACGGATTCCTCATGTCGGCGGCCTAGTCTAAATTCGATTTTAGTAAGGTATAATGCCGGCGGGCGGAAGCACCGGATGGTGGATGGGGAATATCCTGTGCTGCATTGTTTTATCAGTTTATGTAAGGACGAAGGCGGCGCGACCGCAGTCGAATATGGCCTGATCGTCGGGCTGATTTCCGCCGCTCTCATCGCCGGCGCCGACGCCATCAGCAGCAATATCAACACAGTCTTCCAGTTCATCGCCGACACTTTCGCCAACATTTGAAACCGTCGGGCTACGCGCTCAGGACAGTTTCACCTCGGTCGTCTTCAAGGCATCGGCGAGGCGCATCTTGGCGGAGCCGGGCTTCAGCGGCTTCTGCTGGCTCTCATGCGGTGCCCAGCCTGAGACATAGATGATGGAAAACGTGGCCCTTATCCGCCCGTCCGGATCGGAATAACGCTCGGCGTAAAGCTCTGCCGCCCGCAGGAAAAAAGCGCGGTTGAGCGGTTTTCTGCTGCGGCTTGCCAGCGGGTTGGCCATGCCCATGGCGCGCAGGTCGCGCATCAGCGGGAAAATAGAGTCGTAACGCACGGTATAGGTTTCGGCATCGGTGACGGGAAGCGCAAAACCGGCACGCTGCAAAAGCGCGCCGACATCACGCACATCGGCAAAGGGAATGACGCGGGGACTTGCGCCGCCGGTCAGTTCGGCTTCAGCCGTCAACAGCACGTCGCGCAACTCCTGCAACGTGCCGCTGCCGGGAATTGCGCCGAGAAACAGCCCATCCGGCTTCAATGCCCGCCTTATCTGGATCAGCGCGCCGGGCGTATCGTTGGTGAGGTGCAGGGCAAGCGGTGAAACGATGAGATTGGCGGAGGCTTCCGCGAGCGGCAGATGCTCCATGGAGGCGGCCTCGGGGATATTCCCATCCGTCGCAAAACGGGTGTCCGTTTCGATGCGGTGGATGGCATCCACCTTGCCTGTCTCGCCCAGGCGTCGGGCGGTGATACCCGTTCCGCCGTGCAGTTCGACCGCGGTCTCGAACCGGCGCTCGACGATGGCGAGCCGGTCGGCAAACTCGTCGGCCGCCATGTCGAGAAGAAACAGGGCCTTGTCGTCGCGCCGGTTCCATGCGCGGCGGCGGTTTTGTTCGATCAGGGCCTGGTCAAAGAGAATATCCATCGTCGTGCCTGCTCGGCCTCAAACGCCTTCGGGATCGGCGGGCCGCATCGTTGCTGTCATGCCGCTTAGGGCATCTTTTTTTTCCGGTATCGGGCCGGAACATATCGCTCTCGCAAAGGCACTCGTTCGGCGCTAAAGTCAACCTCATGGGTGCTGGGGAAGATCTGTTTTCGGGGTTGCTATCGAAGTCTGCAACCGTGTCGGCGGCGGCGCGCGGCGTGTTGCGCTCGGCTTTCCGCATGGTCTATCCGCCCACCTGCGCAAGCTGCGCCAGGATGACCGGCGGCGAGGGTGCCTTGTGTGCCGATTGCTGGCGGGATGTGGCGTTTATCGATCGGCCTTTCTGCGAGGTTCTCGGCATTCCCTTCGCCCGGAGCCATGGCGAAGGTGTTGTAAGCGCGCGAGCCATCGCCGACCCACCGCCCTTCGACCGCCTGCGCGCGGCCGCCACCCATGAGGGAACGGCTCGCAAGCTGGTGCACCGGCTGAAATATCAGGACCGGACCGATCTTGCCCGTTTGATGGCGCTGTGGATGCTGAGGGCGAGCGACGGAACGGTCGATGCCTGCGATTGTATCGTGCCGGTTCCGCTGCATCGCCACCGTTTCTGGCGTCGCCGTTTCAATCAGTCCGCCGAGCTGGCCCGGCATCTGGCCAAGGCCGCCGGCAAACCGTTGCTCGCCGGTTCGCTATTGCGTGTGAAGCCGACCGAGCGGCAGGTGGGGCTGTCGGCGCTCGCCCGCCGGGATAATGTGCGGGGCGCTTTCGCAATCGCGCCTGGCCGGGAACCCGATGTTTACGGCAAGCGGGTGGTGCTGGTGGACGACGTTTATACCACCGGCGCAACGGTGGGTGCGGCAAGCCGCATCTTGCGGAAGGCGGGTGCCACGGATGTGACCGTTTTGACCTTTGCAATGGCCGTTTCCGGGCCTATATGAAGCCTGAAAGACATGATTATATCGTGCGTTTCAGCGCACATATGCGAGGCTTCGAAAAACATGGCACCGGTAACGATCTATACGCGGGATTTTTGTGGTTATTGCGCGCGCGCCAAGGCGCTTCTGGACAGCAAGGGCGTCGATTATGCCGAATATAACGCCACGACAACGCCGGAATACCGGCAGGAAATGATCGAAAAATCTGGCGGCGCAACCTTCCCGCAAATATTCATCAACGGCGAGCATATCGGCGGCAGCGACGATCTGCATGCGCTGGAACGCGCTGGCAAACTAGACGCAATGCTGGCTGGCTGATTGGCCCATTTACGGGCATGGAGGATGGGATGACTTTCAAGGCTGCTGCCATTCAGATGCGTTCAGGTGTCGACCCGGTCAAAAATGCCGCCGATATGACGCGGCTGGTGCGTGCTGCCGCCGCTCAGGGCGCGGTCTATGTGCAGACACCGGAAATGACAGGCGCAATCCAGAAGGACAGGCAGGCGCTTCGCGCATTGCTGCGTGATGACGAGGGCGATATCATCGTTGCGACGGCTGCCCGGCTGGCGCGCGAACTCGGCATCCATGTCCATGTCGGTTCGACGGCGATTGCCCGCCCGGATGGCAAGATCGCCAATCGCGGTTTTTTCTTTGCGCCTGACGGTTCCCGCATCTGCAGCTATGACAAGATCCACATGTTCGATGTCGATCTCGACAATGGTGAAAGCTGGCGCGAAAGTGCGGCTTATGAACCCGGTGTCGAGGCGCGTGTCGCCGAAATTCCGCTGGCGAAATTCGGCTTCGCGATCTGCTACGATGTTCGTTTTCCGCAGCTTTTCCGCGCGGAAGCGCTTGCTGGAGCCGAGGTGCTGACGGTTCCGGCGGCCTTCACCCGCCAGACGGGGCAAGCCCACTGGGAAATTCTGCTGCGTGCCCGCGCCATTGAAAACGGCGCTTTCGTCATCGCCGCCGCGCAGGCCGGCGTGCATGAGGATGGGCGCGAAACCTTCGGCCATTCCATCATCATCGACCCATGGGGCAAGGTTCTGGCAATCGCTGGCGGCGCCGGGGAAGAGATCATTTTCGCCGAGATCGACACCTCGCTCGTGGCTGCCGCGCGCGGAAAAATTCCCAATCTCCGCAATTCCCGCGAGTTCGCCATGGATACGGTTATTCCCCTGAAACCTGCTGGAGGTGAGGCGGCGTGATCCGGTATGCGCTGGCCTGTGAAAAGGGCCATGAGTTTGAAGGCTGGTTTTCCGGGAGCGACGATTTCGACAATCAGTTGCAGCGCGGCTTCCTGTCCTGCCCGGTCTGCAACTCCGTGCAGGTCTCCAAACTTCTGATGGCGCCTTCGGTTTCCACCGCCCGCAAGAAGGACGAACGCCAGACGCTCGCCATGGATACGGCGAAAAAAGAAGCGCTGGCAAAAATCCGTGAAGCCGTCGCCAATATTCGCGCGAATGCGGAAGATGTCGGCGATAAATTTCCCGAAGAAGCCCGCAAAATCCACTATGGCGAGGCGGACGAACGCGGCATCATCGGCCATGCTTCGGTGCAGGAAGCCAAGGCGTTGATTGACGAGGGCATCGAAATCGCACCGCTGCCGGTGCTGCCCGACGACGTCAACTGACGGCCGGGTCATTACCCGGCCATGACGGGGATTTGGTCGCGTTACCCCTGCGCCGGTCTTTTCGCCAGCATCATGTAGTTGACCTCCATGTCCGGCGAGAGATTCCAGCGGTCCTGCAGCACGTTATAGAAGACGCCGGTGCGGTGGACGATATCCATGCCGCTTGCCACCAGCGGCCGTTCTAGCTCTTCCGGGCGAACCAGCTTTTCATATTGGTGGGTGCCGCGCGGCAGCCAGCGCAGCACGTTTTCGGCGGCGAAGATCGCGAGCGCGCGGGCTTTCAGCGTGCGGTTGATGGTGGCGGCAAACATCAGCCCGCCGGGGCGTACCATTTTCGCGCAGGTGGTGACGAAGAGATCGACATTGGCCACGTGCTCGACCACCTCCATGTTGAGGATGACGTCGAAGGTTTCGCCCGCCTCCAGCAATTGTTCGGCGGTCACGGCGCGATAATCGACGCTGACGCCGCTTTCACGCGCATGGGTGGAGGCGATGCCGATGTTCTTTTCCGAAGGATCGGCGCCCACCACATCCGCGCCCATGCGTGCCACAGGTTCCGAGAGCAGGCCGCCGCCGCAGCCGATATCCAGTATGCGCAAGCCCTCCAGCGGGCGGTGCGCCTTTGGGTCGCGGCCGAAATTGTCGCAGATGCGGTTGCGGATATATTCGAGCCGCACCGGATTGAATTTATGCAGCGGGCGGAACTTGCCCGTCGGGCTCCACCATTCCGCAGCCATCGCGGAGAAGCGATCCACTTCGCTCTGGTCGACGGTCGTCTGTGCGGTTTCGCTCATGGTTCTGCTCCATATTGCTGTTGCATTGAAGTCGGATGATTGCCCCCCGAAGTCAAGACCGGCGGTCCATTCCGCCGGCAAATTGTCGGTTGCTTCATCGCCGCAGGTGGAACTGAAGCGGGCCTTGATTTGTTTCATGCTGCGTTCATGGAACACCGCGTATTTTCCGATCATGGCAGTATGCGGAACGCATGCTCGTCCATCGAAAGCGATGGATGCCGACAAGGGCAAAGCGGGCCTTTGCTTGAGGAGAAAGAAGTGAAGAAAAAACTGTTTGGCGCAATAGCGCTGGTGGCCATGCTCGCCGCGCCGGCTCTTGCCGAAGCTGCGACACGCGGCTTTGCCACCGCGAATGTGAACATGCGCTCCGGCCCGAGCACAGCCTATCCGGCAGTCGTCGTCATTCCGGCCGGCGCGCCGTTGACGGTGCATGGCTGCCTGTCCGATACGCCGTGGTGCGATGTCTCTTTCATCAGCGGCCGCGGCTGGGTCGCCGGTCGCTATATCCAGACGACGTACCGGCAGAATCAGGTCTATGTCGAGCCGCGCTATTACCGCGATCTCGGCGTTCCGGTGATCACCTTCGAAGCCGGCCGTTATTGGGACCGTTATTATCGCGACCGCGACTTTTACCGCGAGCGTGACCGCTGGCGTCGCCCTTCCGGCGGTTACTGGAACGCTCCGCCGCCGCGCGGCGACTGGGAGCGCCCGCGTCCGCGCGAGGAATGGCGGGATGGACGCCGCAACGAGCGGCGCGATCCGCGTCAGGATGGCGGACCGAACGATGGGCGCTGGGAGCGTCGTTACGGCGACTGGAACCAGGGTGATAGAAACCAGGGCGACAGAAATCAGGACCGTCCGCGCCGTGAGGACAACCGCCCCCGCTTCGAAGAAGAAAACCGGGACCGCAATCGCGATCGCCAGCCCAATCAGGACGAAGGTCAGCGCCGTCCTGAACGTCGCCAGTGGGACGACCCACGCCGTGCGCCTGCCTCGGAAAACTTTCAGGGCGGCTGCCGGATCGGCGACCCCGGCTGCGACCCGCGCTAAACAGAAAAAGCCCGGCGAGATTTCGTCGGGCTTTTCATTTCACGCCTAAGAACATTGCCAAGGCGTCTTTATTTAGCGGCAGCTGCCTTGCGTGCGCGGGATTTCGGTTTTGCCGGAGCTTCGGCATCCGGCGTCGCGATAACGGCTTTCGGCGCGGCCTTTTTGCGCGGTGCGGGCTTCGTCGCTTCCGATGTCTTCAGCAGCGAAAACTCATGTTTTGCCTGTTCCCAATGGTCCTCATCTCGGCCATGGGGGTGGCCTTCCTTTTCCCAAAGTGTATAGGCCCTTTTGCTGATCCACTCTTGTTCCGAAACCTGCATGCTCGTCTCCCGTTGCTGTTGACAACGCCTTTGAGAAGGCGACATTCCGCTTGGTCCGGCACACGCTCGACAGGAATCAATGCCGGCATTTTCAAGCTCCATTACATGCCATGAATTTCCGGGCGTCAAGCAAACATGCTGCATTGCGAAAGCGGATTTCAGGCATTTTACGCCGGTGAAAGCGGTTTGAGCGAAAGACGTTCCTACAGGACAAGATCAACGTTGCGTGATCGCGCCAAGGTCGCCAAGATGGGTGGATGAATGGTAGCGGAGGAGGCGACCTTGGAACTTGCAACGGCAGGGGCGGCGGAAGCGGAGACGCAGGTCATCGTCGAGAGACGGGGAGGGGCCGGCATCATCCGCCTCAACCGCGCGAAAGCGATAAACAGCCTGACGCTGCCGATGGTGCGCGCCATGTTTCAGGCGCTTCGGCGTTTCGAGGAGGACCCCGGTATTTCCTGCGTGGTGCTGACGGGAGAAGGCGACAGGGGGCTTTGCGCCGGTGGCGATGTCCGCATCATTCACGATCTCGGCAAAGCTGGTGATCCGCAGGTACTGGATTTCTGGCGGGAGGAGTTTCCGCTGAATTATCGCATCGCCCGTTTTGCCAAACCCTATGTGGCGTTGATGGATGGCATCGTCATGGGCGGCGGCGTCGGTATATCCGCCCATGGCAGCCACCGCATCGTCACCGAGCGGACGAAGCTTGCCATGCCGGAAACGGGCATCGGTTATTTCCCGGATGTCGGCGGCTCCTGGCTTCTGCCCAGAGCGCCGGGCGAATGCGGCACCTGGCTGGGGCTGACCGGCAACATCGTCACCGGCGCCGATGCGATCCATGCCGGTTTTGCCGATCATTTCGTCCCCTCTGAGCGCTTTGCGGATTTGGTGCATGACCTGTCGCAAGCGGCGGATGATGAAGGTGTCGAGGCGGCTATCCGCACCTATGCCGTCGAAGCCGGCGAGGGGATCTTGTCCGCAAACCGGCAGGTCATCGACGCGACATTCCGTTTCGATACGGTGGAGGAGATTTTCGCGGCGCTCTCGGCGCGCGACGATGCGTTTTCGCGCGAGACCCTGGAGGTCCTCAAAAAACGCTCCCCCACCAGTCTGAAACTGACTCTGAGATTGCTGCGCCTCGGCCGGGAAAGCGCCAGCCTCATTGAATGCCTCGAGCGGGAATTTGCCGCCGGCACCGAAATATTGCGGGGCCATGATTTTTATGAGGGCGTGCGCGCGGCCCTGGTCGACAAGGACCGCAATCCCCGGTGGCAGCCGGAACGGCTGGAGGACGTGCGCGAGGAGGACCTTCTCCCCTACTTCGCCGAGCATTCCGGAAATCTGTTTCCGCGACATCGTCTTTAGATTGCGTGACGCAAAAGAAATCCGGCTTGTCGCCATATATGAAATCATAGCCTTTTGAATTGCTGTTGTTTGGGCGAAATTTCCAATCCACGGCCCCGTAAAGCACGGCTGTTTCTCGCGGGCGTTGTCGCCGCCCGCTATGTTGAGGACCATTCGATTTTCCGGGGGTATTCATGAAACGTCTTCTCATTATCGGTACTGCCATCGCCGCTCTCATTGCAGGTGCAGCGCAGGCGCAGTCTCCGACCACCATTCTCAACGCGTCCTACGATGTCGCCCGTGAAGTTTTCGCGGCCGAGAACGAGGCGTTCGTGAAGCTGCATCCGGGCATCACCGTCGATCAGTCGCATGCCGGCACTTCCAAGCAGGCGCGCGCCATCGTCGAGGGTCTGGAAGCTGACGTTGTTACCTTCAACCAGGTGACCGATGTTGATTTTCTGGTGAAGCAGGGTTTCGTTTCCGCCGACTGGCAGAAGGATTTCCCGAACGATGCTTCGCCGTTCTATTCCTTCCCGTCCTTCCTCGTACGCGCAGGCAACCCCAAGCACATCAAGGACTGGGACGATCTTGCCCGTGACGATGTGAAGGTGGTTTTCCCCAATCCGAAGACCTCGGGTAATGCCCGCTACACCTATCTTGCCGCCACGGCCTACGCCAAGGAGAAGTTCAACGGCGATGAGAAGAAGGTTCAGGAATTCGTCAAGAAAATCTTCGACAACACGCCGGTTTTCGATACCGGAGGCCGCGCCGCCACCACCACCTTCGTCGAGCGTGAGATTGGCGACGTGCTGATCACCTTCGAAGCCGAGACGCGCGGCATTGCCAAGCAATATGGCGCCGACAAGGTGGAAGGCGTCGTGCCCTCCGTCAGCCTGCTGGCCGAATTCCCGGTGGCCGTGGTGGATAAGGTGGCCGACAAGCGCGGCTCGCGCGATCTGGCGAAGAGCTATCTCGATTTCCTCTACACCGAGGAAGGTCAGCGGATCGCCGCCGAGTTCGGCCATCGCGTCCACAATGAAAAGATTGTCGGCGAGTTCAAGGACAAGTTCCCGGCCATTCGTCTCGTCAACGTCAATGACGTCTTCGGTGGCTGGAATAAAACCCAGAAAGAGCATTTTGCGTCCGGCGCGACGCTTGATACGCTCTACGGCAGCCGTTAATCACGACGACACGCAATAGCAAAAGACTCGGCGGGAAACTGCCGGGTCGCTTTATGATGAAATGGGGGCGGGGTTTGAAGCGGAATGTTCTGCCGGGGCTTAAATTGTCCCTCGGCGTTACCCTCACTTACGTCGCCATCATCGTGCTTCTGCCGCTCTCGGCGCTGGTGTTCAAGGCGGCTAGTCTTGGGCCTGCCGAATATTGGGCCATCATCTCTTCACCGCGCGCCGTCGCGAGTTACCGCGTCACCGTGCTGTGCGCGCTGGCCGCCACGTTGTTCAACGTCGTTTTCGGGCTGGCGCTCGCCTGGGTGCTGACGCGTTATCGTTTTCCCGGCTGGCGCATCGTCGATGCCATTGTTGATCTGCCTTTTGCGCTTCCCACTGCCGTTGCCGGCATTGCGCTGACGACGCTTTTTGCGGGTAACGGCTGGTTCGGCTCTGTGCTGGCGCCGCTCGGCATCAAGGTCGCCTATACGCCGCTTGGCATCATGGTGGCGATGGCCTTCACCAGCCTGCCCTTCATCGTGCGCACCGTGCAGCCGGTGCTGGAAGACCTCGATCCGGCACTGGAGGAAGCGGCGCAATCGCTCGGCGGTTCCGATTTCGAAATCTTCCGCAAGGTCATCCTGCCGCTTCTGACGCCGGCTCTGCTCGCCGGTCTGTCGCTCTCCTTCGCGCGCAGCCTTGGTGAATTCGGGGCGATCATCTTCATTGCCGGCAACCAGCCTTTCTCGACGGAAATTACGGCACTGCTGATCTTCATCCGGCTTGAGGAATATGATTATCAGGCCGCCGCCGCCATCGCCTCCGTGCTGCTCATCGCGGCCTTCGTGATGCTGGCGGTCACCAATGCCCTACAGGCGCGTGCGCTTCGTTATACGGTGAGGAGCTGAGACATGAGCGCCATTTCTTCCCGCCGCAAGCCACCGCGTGTCGGTGATGCACCTCTCGTCCGCCGCAGCCTGATTGCTTTCGTGCTCGTCATCGGCGCGTTTCTGGTCGTCGCTCCTCTCACCATCATCGGGGTCGAGGCGTTTTCGCAGGGCTGGAAGGTCTATTCCGCCACCATCACCCATCCCGATACCCGCCACGCCATCATGCTGACGGTGCTGACGGCGCTGATTGCCGTGCCCATCAACACCGCCTTCGGCGTTGCGGCGGCATGGGCGATCACCAAGTTCGACTTTCCCGGACGGCGCTTTCTGCTGGTGTTGATCGAGATACCTTTCTCCATCTCGCCGATCGTCGCCGGTGTCGCCTATCTCTTCGTTTACGGATTGCAGGGGCTTTTCGGGCCGTTCCTTGATGCGCACAACATCAAGATACTCTTCGCGCTTCCCGGCATCGTCATTGCGTCGGTGTTCGTCACCGCACCCTTTGTGGCGCGCGAGCTGATCCCGCTGATGCAGGCACAGGGGCGCGATCTGGAAGAGGCGGCGACCTCGCTTGGCGCATCCGGTTGGCGCACCTTCTTTTCGGTGACGTTGCCGAATATCAAATGGGCGCTGCTTTATGGCGTGGTGCTGTGCAACGCCCGCGTGATGGGCGAGTTCGGTGCGGTGTCCGTCGTTTCCGGCAATATTCGCGGCCAGACCAACACGTTGCCGCTGCATATCGAACTGCTCTACCACGATTACCAGACGGCGGGCGCGTTTGCGTCAGCCTCGATCCTTGCTCTGCTCGCCGTCGTCACCATCATCGCCAAGGTGGCGCTGGAGGGGCGGGGCGCGGGGCGGGGAGCCAAGAAGACCAACGGCGATGCCGCCATCGCCACGGAGACCTGATTCCCATGAAAATCCGCCTCGAAAATGTGGTGAAGACCTTCGACACGTTCCGCGCGGTGCGCGATGTCTCGCTGGATATTGAAAGCGGCGAACTTCTGGCGCTGCTCGGGCCTTCTGGTTCCGGCAAGACGACGATTTTGCGGATGGTCGCCGGTCTGGAATATAGCGATGGCGGCCGCATCTTTTTCGGGGATGAGGACGCCACCAATATTCCGGTGCGCGACCGTGGTGTCGGTTTCGTATTCCAGCACTATGCGCTGTTCCCGCATATGACGCTGCATGAAAACATCGCCTTCGGCATGAAGGTCTCGAAGGTGAAACGGGACAAGGCGGCGATTGATGCCCGGGTCAAGGAACTATTGAACCTGGTCAAGCTTGATGGTCTGGGCGACCGTTTCCCGGCGCAGATTTCCGGCGGGCAGCGGCAGCGTGTGGCGCTGGCGCGTGCGCTTTCGGTCGACCCCAAAGTGCTTCTGCTCGATGAACCCTTCGGCGCGCTGGACGCCAATGTGCGCCGCGACCTGCGTCGCTGGCTGCGCGAAATTCATGGTGCGCTGGGGATCACCACGATTTTCGTGACGCATGACCAGGAGGAGGCTCTCGATCTCGCCGACCGTGTCGTCATCCTCAATCAGGGTGAGATCGTTCAGCAGGGCACGCCGAAAGAAGTCTGCCGTCAGCCCAACAGCGCCTTTGTCATGCGCTTTTTGGGCGATGCCAACCGGGTGTCCGGCGTGGCGCGTGGCGGCAAGGTCTATGTCGGCGAAAACGAGCTGCCTTTTTCCTACGGGCAGGCGGATGGCGCAGTCGAGATCTATGCCCGTCCCTCTGATCTCGAATGGGAGGACCTGCACGAAGGCATTCCGGCGTCTGTCTCGCGCGTTCTTGATCGGGCGGGAGAACGCCGCGTGATCGTCAGCACCGACGATGGCGATCTCCTGGAATTCGACGTGCCGCCGGAAAACGATGTCGCGGCAGGCGATCGTGGTTCCGTCATCATCCGTCGGGCGAAGATTTTTCCGGTGGCGTGAGGGACGCCCACATTGGCCTCAGATAAGAAGTTCGAACGAGGCTTCCGCCTCCAGCCTGCCATTGACCATGAGATCAACCTTGTGAACGCCCGCATAGTGTTTACGGGTGGTGAAATCGCGCATGGCGCGACTGATCGACAGCGCGCATGTTTCGCCCGGCTGAAGCTCGATCTCTTTCCATTTGAAGACTTTCGCCGAGGCATCGCCGTTTTTCTTGACGTAATGCACGGCATAATCGATCACCAGCTTCTGCGGGTGTTTCGCAGTCGAGGAGAACGAGGCTGAAATGCGCACCGGATTGCCGAGAACGATCTTCTCCGGCGAAACCTGAAATACTCCGAGCGCGATCTGTGCTTCCTCATGCGCGCCGAGATGGGCGAGTGCGGCGGCATTGCCCTTCTTGATCAGCGTGCGCAAGGCCTGCCGAATGATCCAGCGCGTATGCGGGTTCTCCTTCGGCCATGTGTCGATGAGCGCCAGCGCAAAGGTCGGGTTATCCTTGGTGATGTCATTCAGATGATTGGCGACGGATTTGCGCACGTAAAGCGCCTCATCGGCTTTCATGGCATCGAGGATCGCTGTGACCGGCGATGGATCATCGATCAGGGGTTTGAGCTGGAACGACCATGGCAGGCGCGGCCGGCAGCCCTCGCTCGCCAGCCGCCGCACATGCTCGTTTTCGTGTCGCGACCATGTTTCCATCACGGCAAGTGTGCGGGCCAGATCCTTTTGCAGGAAATGGCGGATGGCGAATTCCGAGGAGCCGAAGCGGGTGAAATATTGCAGCGCCTGCATGGAAAGATCGAAATCGTCGAGACCGTAAAGCGCCACATATTCCGGCAGTGAAATCGATGCGAAACCGTTGCCGATTCCCGGCGCTGCTGCGGTGAGTATTTCTATATTGCGGGCATAGTCGCCGGGAAGCGTGGCGTGCAGGCTCGTCGCCACCTGCCGCATGCGCTGCATGATGCCCAGAGCCTCGAGATTTTCGGTGGCGAGCGTCATGAAGGTGGAAACGTCGAAAGGCGCGTGCACGGCCTTGGTCTGATCGGCGATATGCCGCAGTTTTTCGTGGTTGAAGATTTCCTTCAGCGCCGGTGTCGCCGTCTCGCTCATGTCTGCATCCCCAAAAGTTCACTTTTTGTTCTCTTAAGGGATGATGAGGTTTGAGGCAAGATAGCGCTGAGCAACTTTGAGAGAGTGCTGACGGATCGAGCGACTGCGGCTTTCGCCTTCTCCCCGCCGGGGAGAAGGTCGCGGCAGCGGGTTGAGGGGGGTGACGCCAGAGATCGACCGAGAGCTTGCCCCCTCATCTACCCCTTTCGGGGCATCTTCTCCCCGGCGGGGAGAAGAAATTTCTCAACTCAGCTCATCTGGCTGACGAATTTCGTCTCCAGATAGGCCTGAACCGCTTCCGAGCCGCCTTCCGTGCCGTAGCCGGAATCCTTGATGCCGCCGAAGGGGACTTCCGGGAGCGCAAGGCCGTTGTGGTTGATGGTCAGCATGCCGGCCTCGACCTGATGGCCGAGCGCATGCGCGGTCTTGACCGAACCGGTGAAGGCATAGGATGCGAGGCCGAAGGGCAGGCGGTTCGCTTCGGTGATGGCGTCATCGAAGGTCGAGAAACGATTGATGATGGCGACGGGACCGAAAGGCTCGTCGTTCATGATCTTGGCGGTTACCGGCACGTTGGCGAGAACCGTCGGCTCGAAGAAGTTACCCTTGTTGCCGATGCGGCGTCCACCCGTCTTCAGTTCCGCGCCATGGGAAACGGCGTCGCTGATGAGGCCCTCCAGCGCCGGGATGCGGCGCTCATTGGCGAGCGGTCCCATGACGATGCCATCTTCCAGGCCGTTGCCGACCTTGATGGCCTTCGTCGCCTCCACGAAACCTTCAAGGAAGCGATCCGCCACACCGTCCTGCACGAGGAAGCGGGTGGGGGCGACGCAGACCTGACCGGCATTGCGGAATTTCGCAAGCGAGGTCACTTCGATCGCCTTGTCGATATCGGCATCGTCGAAAATCATCACCGGCGCATGGCCGCCGAGTTCCATCGTGGCGCGCTTCATGTGCTTGCCGGCAAGGGCTGCGAGATGTTTGCCGATCGGCGTGGAGCCGGTGAAGGAAATCTTGCGGATGACCGGGTGCGGGATCAGGTATTCCGAAATTTCGGAAGGAACGCCGTAAACGAGGCCGATGACGCCTGCCGGAACACCGGCATCCACGAAGGCGCGGATCAGCTCCGCCGGCGACGCCGGTGTTTCTTCCGGAGCCTTGACGATGATCGAGCAGCCGGTGGCAAGGGCTGCGGAAAGCTTGCGGACGATCTGGTTGATCGGGAAGTTCCAGGGCGTGAAGGCCGCGACGGGGCCGACCGGCAGCTTGATGGCAAGCTGGGAAACGCCTGTCGCGCGCGCCGGAATGACCTGGCCATAGGTGCGGCGCGCTTCTTCGGCGAACCAGTCGATGGTGTCGGCAGCGCCCATGATCTCGGTTGCCGATTGCGAAAGCGGCTTGCCCTGCTCACGGGTCATTATATAGGCGATCTTGTCCTTGCGTTCGCGCAGGATATCGGCTGCCCTGCGCATGATCTTGGAACGCTCGAAGGGCGAGGTGTCGCGCCACACCTTGAAGCCGCGGTCGGCGGCGGCAAGCGCCAGATCGAGGTCCGGCTTTTCGGCATGGGCGATCGCGCCGATGATCTCGTCGGTTGCAGGGTCGGACACGGCGATCGTCTTGCCGGAAACGGCGTCGCGCCATTCGCCATCAATGAGAAGTTTGATGTCGGGATAGGTGTGCATGGGAACTACCTTCATGATGCGGCCAATACGGCGAGGCGCCGTCCGGCCCGGAAACGTGAACAGAATTTTCCTGGCCGGAGGATAATCCGGCATCGCG
Organism: Rhizobium sp. GR12; assembly: GCF_036596185.1. Lineage (NCBI taxonomy): Bacteria > Pseudomonadati > Pseudomonadota > Alphaproteobacteria > Hyphomicrobiales > Rhizobiaceae > Rhizobium > Rhizobium sp. GR12. The sequence continues at coordinate 98,128 of NZ_JASXTH010000017.1, forward strand.
GCTTTCGCTGCGCGGAACGGGTGCCTGGGCATTTTCGGCAAGAGGATTGTGGAATTGCCGGAAACGGAAACGATAACCCTTATATTAAGTTGCGGGCGATATGTTTCAACCGTCCGCTCTGGCAATCGCCATGATTTTTCTGTGATACGGAAATTGGCCTACCCCATTCCGCTGGCGCGCAAACTGGTGCCGAATTTTCGGCTGTCCTGTTGGGTCCAATCCTGTCTCACCAAAACGAATCACGTGTTTCTGTTCACGATCGGGGAAGCGCGTGCCACAATTCGGCCTTCGTCGCGCCGGACGAATTGACGGGAGGGGCTCTCTCGGCTTGTCGCTTGCGTCATAACAGTGCGTGAAATGTGAAAAAATACAATAAGACGGAAAAATCATCCAAAGGGTTTACTGAAAACCTAGAGAAAATACGGATAAAATCTCACTGAGGATATAACATTCATTCCTGATATATATTGCAGGCGTCGGTTCCCTTGACCTTCCAAGGTTGGCGAAAACCCTCGACTTGAACGTTATCGATGGAGAAAAACAATGAGTTTCGCCCGGGTACTTCTCAGTGCGTTCTTGTCGCTCGCGTGGTTTTCCTGTGCCGAGGCCGGGACGATCGCCAATCCGCAGGGCAAGCCGATATTAACCATCTCCGGAAACATCACCATCACCAACGTCGATGGCGCCGCGGTATTCGATCGCGACATGCTGGAGGCGCTGGGCATGGTGACGGTGGAGACAACGACGCCCTGGCATGATGGCCGTGTCCGTTTCGATGGTGTGTCGCTGGCAAAATTGATGGACGTCGTCGGCGCAAAAGGCACCAGCGTCACGGCGGTTGCTCTCAACGATTATGTCAGCACGATACCGGTTGAGGATTTTAAGAAATTTAACGTTATCCTCGCGATCAAGCTGGATGGCGATTACATGACAGTTCGCGAAAAGGGCCCGTTGTTTGTCATTTATCCCTATGATAGCGACCCGGAGCTGCAGAAACAGACCTATTATTCGCGGTCCGCATGGCAAGTCGCCAAATTGATAGTGGAATAAAGGTGCCGTTTGCGAAAACTTGTGGCGGTGATCATCTGTTGCTTCGTCCTGGCAACGGGCTATATCGCTTTCGTCATTGCCGAGCGGCAGACCGCTCTGCAGAAATTCGCCCGCTATAATGATTCGTGGGCGGTCAGCCAGACGGTAGCCGAATATCTGCGTCTTCAGAACAAGCTGGCCGTGTTCGCGCTCAGCCCCGGTGAGATCGACCGGGACGAATTGCAGCTGCGGCTGGATATCATGCTGAGCCGTCTGGAGCTTTTGAAGCAGGGCAATCTGGGGGCTTTCATCGATGAAAAGCAGCAGTGGCGAGATCTCGTAACCCGCCTCGATGCGGTTCTGGCCCGTCTGGAACAGCAGATGGGCAATCTGAAGCCACCTGATATCCCGGATCTGCTCTCCACGATGAGTGCGCTCGACGCACCGATGACGACGCTGGCATCGTCTTCGGTCGCTTACGACGTCAATCTGATCGACACGGCCCACGAGGATGTGCGCAAGCTGCATATCGTCTACACGGCACTTGCGGGCGGCCTGATCCTGTGTGGCATCGCGCTTGTAATATTGCTGCTTCGTCAGAACGATCTGCTCAACCGCGCACAAAAAAGCATGCGCGGCCTGACGGACGACCTGCGCGCCGCCACGCTTGAATTGCAGGCGAAGAATGTACGGCTGGAACACGATGCCTATCACGATGCGCTGACGGGGCTGCCGAACCGCGCGCTGTTCCGACAGGAACTGGTCGAGCGGCTGCGTCGCTCCTTTGGCGGCAACGGAACGACGGCCATCCTTCTGCTCGATCTCGACGGGTTCAAGGACGTCAACGACACGCTCGGCCACGATGCGGGCGATGCCCTGCTTCAGGCCGTGGCGCAGCGCCTTTCCGGCATCGGCGGTGATTACGACATGGTTTGCCGCCTCGGCGGGGATGAATTCGCCGTCGTGTCTGACGATCTCAACGAGGATACGGCGCGCCGTCTCGCCTCGAAGCTGATCGACCAGATCAGCCGGACCTATCAGCTCGGCGAGCAGGAGGTCAAAATCGGCACCTGCATCGGTATCGCCATATCGCACGGCGCCGTCGATGCGGATGAATTGTTCAAGCGCGCGGATCTGGCTCTTTATGAGGCCAAGGCCATCGGCCCTGGCCGGGCGAGTGTTTTCAAGGTCCGCATGCAGAAGCAGCTGACCGAGAAGAAATCCTTCGAGGCCGATTTGCAGACAGCGCTGCAGAACGACGAGATGGAGGTCTATTACCAGCCGCAGGTGGCGACGCAGACCCGTAAGCTTTGCGGCTTCGAGGCGCTTTTGCGCTGGAAGCATCCGGTGCGGGGCGATGTGCCGCCCAGCGTGTTCATTCCGGTTGCGGAAAGAACCGGTCTCATACATTCACTCGGAAAATGGGTGATGGAGACCGCCTGCCGTGAGGCGATGGGGTGGGACGAGGACATGAAGGTGGCGGTCAATCTTTCGCCGGTTCAGTTCCACAGCACCAACCTCATTCAGAACGTGATGGGTGCGCTCGAAAAAAGCGGACTGGAGCCGAGCCGGCTTGAGCTGGAGATTACCGAATCGATCCTGCTGAACAAGAGCGACCAGACGATCAACACGCTGTCGCGGCTGAAGGCCGTCGGCATCCAGATCGCCATGGATGATTTCGGCACCGGCTATTCCTCGCTGGCGAATTTGCGGGGTGTGCCCTTCGACAAGATAAAGATCGATCGGTCGTTTCTGCGCGATATTACCAGCGATCGCGACGCGCTGGCGATCGTCGAATTTGTGGTCGGCGTCGGCCGCAGTCTGCGAATGACCACCATCGCGGAAGGCATCGAGACGGAGGAGCAATATGAGCTTGTCAAACGTCTGGGATGCGATCTGGTTCAGGGATATCTGATCAGCAGACCGTTGCCGGCCAAGGAACTGGTGGCCTGGAGTTCCGTTTGAAACCGGGTTTGCTTTCATGCGGGGGGCTGGCGTCAAATTCTCATGAGGATGCATCGTCGCACGCGAAAACCGATATCGGTTGCCGCGCCGATGTTGTAGAGCATTCCCGGTCGATGCGGGATCATTCTGGCGAAGCGACCGGGTTTGCGAAAAGGCTTGGAAACATGGAAATACTGGACGTGCATGGAGTAGTTCTGCCTCTCTCTTCCGATGAGGTGTCGCCCGTCATATGGCAGGCGCTGACCGACGGCAGCTATGAGGCGAAAGAGGCCCGCAGCGTCCTGAAAGCCATCAAACCCGGCGACCGCGTGCTGGAGCTGGGATCCGGTATCGGGATCATCACCTCGATCATCGCCGGCATAGAGGATGTTTCCGTATGGGCGTTCGAGGCCAATCCCTCGACGGCGGCGCTGGCGGAACGGGTGATCAAGGCCAATTGCCGGGGCAATGTCGTGTTTTCGCAGGGGCTTCTCACCGCCGACGCGCCGCGCACCTACCCTTTTTATGTCCGCAAGGATCTCTGGATGTCGTCCATGGACGAAAATCAGGGGCCGTATGAGCAGCGCATCGAAATCTCGTCCGAGAATATCGACGAATTCGTCGCGAGCAAAGGTATCACCGCGCTCGTCATGGATATCGAGGGTGCGGAACGCGATCTGCTCGGCAGGGCCGAGCTTGCCGGCGTGGAGCGGATATTCGTCGAGCTGCACGACCACCTTTATGGCCTTGCCGGGGTTCGCGACATCATGCAGGCGCTGACCGCCAAGGGATATGCCTATGATCCGCGCGGCTCTCGTGGCCCTTGCGTGCTGTTCTCGAAGGATGACAACCCGAGGGAATACGATCCCGAGGTGGATTGAAAGCTCCAGCGCATCGTCTGCATTAATTTTTTAAAGAAAAGCGACTAGCCGGGTTGGATATTTCGACCCGTTTGCGCCTTCTGCCGCAACTTTTTGGGCTTGGTGTCGTTTAGCGCCGATACCCAGAATTTAAGACAGCGGACGAGAAGGCTATTATTGCCAAATAAGCAATTAACTCCGAATTATTATTGCAATTGTTGCAGCCGTTTCCCCGCGTCATCATCCCTCCATCAAACCGGTGCACAACAAAGGTCGCACCGGACGATGCCAACGCAACCGAAGGAGAAACGATCATGGGCTTTGTTAAGACGACAGACGGAACCGAAATCTTCTACAAGGACTGGGGCCCGAAGGATGCCCAGCCCATCGTGTTCCATCACGGCTGGCCGCTCTCGTCCGATGACTGGGATGCGCAGATGCTGTTCTTCCTCTCCAAGGGTTATCGTGTCGTCGCCCATGATCGCCGTGGCCACGGTCGCTCGGCGCAGGTTTCCGAAGGTCATGATATGGACCACTATGCTGCCGACGCCTTTGCTGTCGTCGAAGCGCTGGACCTGAATAATGCTGTGCATATCGGCCATTCCACCGGCGGTGGCGAAGTGGCGCGTTATGTCGCAAAACATGGCGAACCGGCGGGTCGCGTTGCCAAGGCTGTTCTCGTTTCCGCCGTGCCGCCGCTGATGCTCAAGACTGCGGCCAACCCCGAAGGTCTGCCGATGGAGGTTTTCGACGGCTTCCGCACGGCGCTGGCCAGCAACCGTGCGCAGTTCTTCCGCGACGTCCCCGCCGGTCCGTTCTACGGCTTCAACCGCGACGGCACGACCGTTCTTGAAAGTGTGATCCAGAACTGGTGGCGGCAGGGCATGATGGGCGGAGCCAAGGCGCATTTCGACGGCATCAAGGCCTTTTCAGAAACCGATCAGACCGGGGACCTGAAGGCGATCAGCGTTCCGACGCTGGTGCTGCACGGGGAGGACGACCAGATCGTGCCGATAGCGGATTCCGCGCCGAAGTCGGTGAAGCTTTTGAAGAACGGCACGCTGAAGACCTATCCCGGCTTCTCACACGGCATGCTGACCGTGAATGCCGATGTGCTGAACGCCGATCTCTTGGCCTTCATCAAGGGCTGATCCTTCTGCAAAATCGGAATGCGGCCGGATATTCCGGTCGCATTTTGCGTCAAGCCAGACGGGCTTGCCACGCCCCGCGATAGGCGCGAAGTCCGGCAATGGCGTTGGGAGCGAAATGACGCTCCCGGCCGGGAAGCGGCCTGATACCGGTAAGGAGTGCGGCACCCGCGCTGGTGCCGGTGGAGCCGCTAACAGCGATCACGTCCGTATCGGCAAAGCCGGCCAGCGCCTTGAGATAAAGCGCGTTGCTGGCGAATGGGCCTTCCACCAAAACCGGGCCTTTCCGCCCGATCAGCGAAAGACTGAACTCCGTCATCAGCGCGAGATAAAGTGCTGCTGCCGCGTGCCGTTCCGCAACCGTGGCATTTTGGTCGGCGATCCAGCGCGCCGTGTTGCCGGGGAAGGGGCCTGAGCCGTCGACGACGCTGGGCAGCAGCATCATGCCTTTCGTAAGTACGCCGCCGAGCGCTGCTTTGCTCTCTTCGTCCGGGGCAGGCCCGAATTGCTGCGTCAACATCTCATACTCCCTGCCGCCCATGAAGCGGGAGGAAGGAACGGGACGTCCGAGAGCATCGACATTCAAAAGCGTGTCACGGGCGGGGTCCAGCGTATCCGCCACGCCGCCGATTGCGAAATTCACCACCCAGGTGCCGGTGGAGACGACGGAAAAATCATCCTCCCGGCGCAGCAGATGCGGCAAGAGCGACGCATTGGAATCATGGATGCCGCAATAGACCGGCATATCCGGTGGCAGGCCTGTTTCCTGCGCTACTGATTTGCGGACTGACCCGAGCACATCAAAGGCGGAGCGCACCGACGCCATCAATCGCTCGACGCTCAGGCGCGCGACCAGCGAGGAGAATGTCTTTTGGCGAGGGTTCCAGAGGTCCGTATGACAGCCAAGCGAGGTGGTTTCTGTGGCCTGAACGCCGGTCAGTCGCCCCGCCCAATATTGCGCATAGGTGACGATGCTGCGCACCCGGGCAAATTCCTGCGGGAATGCGGTTTTCTGGAAATGGATTTGCGCGCCAAGGTTCAGCCCGGCGGGAAGTAGCGGCGAGCCGGTTTCGGCAAAATCCGGCCTGATGCGGAGATAGGCTTCCTGAATAGCTGCGGGATAGCTGTGCTCGTAATCCAGCACGGGCATAGCCAGATCGCCGTTTTCGTCGAGAAGTGCCGCCGCCGCGCCATGGGTGGTGATGGAAATCGCGTCGAAGCCCGGTTCCTGGCCAAATCGCTTCAGAGAAGAGAGGATAAAACTCCAGAGCATCTCCACATCGTAATGCGGATAAATTCCGTCACGAAGGACAGGATTGCTCCGCCTCTCGCCGGCGATCTCTTCTCCGCTTTGGGTATCGATGACGACGACCTTGGCGTTGGTCTTGCCGATATCGATGACCGCGATGCGGCGGGGCTTGATCTTGTCGTTCATGGCAGATGGAACAGCGTCACGAGGTCTTTCGCCACAGGCGAATTATCGGGATTGCTTTCCATGATGTCAGCCATATGCGCCCACCATTTCTTCATCACGGGATGCTCGGGCAATGCCGCCATGCCGTGGGTCTTCGGGCGCGTCAGCACGCCGAACAGGATGTTGGTTTCCGGATCGAGATGGATCGAATAGTCGCTCACGCCCGCTTCGTGCAGCAGCGCCACCAGTTCCGGCCATATCTCGTCATGGCGTCTTTTATATTCCGCTTGCCTGCCGGCGAGGAGTTTCATCTTGAAGGCGTGTTTTTCGAGTTCCGGCATGGCGCAGTTTCTCTTCATTCAATTTCTGAGGGCGCGAAGGCGGCGCACAACGATGGGAATGGCGATGGTGATGATCAGCAGCAGGCCGACAAAGATCGACATGACGATGCCGGGTACGTTGAGGAGCCCCAGCCCGAAAGTGACGAGGCCCATAACGAAGGCGGCGATGACGACGCCGGCGATGGTGCCGGAGCCGCCGAGGATGGAGACGCCGCCAAGCACCACCATGGTCACGACCTCAAGCTCCCAGCCTTGAGCGGTCGAGGGGCGGGTGGAACCGAGCCGCGAGGTGAGGCAGACGGCGGCGATGCCGCTCATCAGACCAGTCAAAAGGAAGAGGATGAACTTTACCCGTTCGACGGGAATACCTGAAAAACGGGCGGCAAACGGATTGTTGCCGATCACGTAGACCTGCCGGCCGAAATTAGTGGCGTGTAGCAGAATGGCGAAGATGACGGCCATGGCGAGGAACAGCACGAATTCGAAGGAGATGACCGAGAAGACGTAACCCTGACCGAAATAGGCGAAATCCGCCGGATATTTGCCATAGGCCTGATCGCCCAGCACCATGTAGGAGATACCGCGAAACAGGCTCATGGTGCCGATGGTGACGACGATGGATGGCAGTTTCAGGCCAGCGACGAGAAAACCGTTGAAAGCTCCGCATAAAAGCCCGGTGCCGATGCCGATGGCAACGAGGCCGGGCGTGCCCACACCCATCTGCACCGCAGCGCCCATGGCGGTGGAGGCGAGCGCGATGATGGCGGCGACAGACAGATCGATTTCGCCGGCGATGATCAGAAGCGCCATCGCAAAGGCGATGATCGCCTTTTCGGTGAAGTTGAAGGTCGCGTCCGACAGGTTCCAGGCATTGAGGAAATAGGGAGAGGCGAGCGAGTTGGCGATGAAGATGAGGATCGCGACGCCGAGCAGCAGCACTTCCCAGCTGGCCAGGATACGGCGCAGCGGCGTTCCGAGCTTGTCGGGAATGATGCGCGGCTTCTGCGTCGGTTGAGAACTGGTGCTCATGCTGCGGCCTCCTTGGCCTGATCGCTTGCTGCCCGGTCGCGCAGGATGATGCGGCCTTTTCGAGCTTCGGCACGGGCGTTGAAGACAACGGCGAGGACGATCACTACGCCGGAAATCGCCATTTGCGCGAAGGGCGATATGCCGATGACGGGCAGGGCGTTCTTGATGACGCCAAGGAACAGCGCGCCCAGCACAGCGCCCGCCACCGAGCCGATGCCGCCGGCAATGGAAATGCCGCCGATCACATTCGCCGCCACACTATCCAGTTCGAAACCGGCGGCGATATCCACATAGGCGACGGCATAACGCGACACCCAGAGGTAGCTGGCAAGTCCTGCCAGCGCGCCTGACAGCACGAAAGCAAGAAAGCGCGTGCGGCCGACATCGATGCCCGCATAGACCGCAGCGCCCGGATTGCCGCCGGAGGCATAGGCCGAGCGGCCGAAGGACGTCCGGCTCAGCACCAGCCAGGCGCCGGCGATGATGAGGATGGCGACCCAGGACAGAACCGGCATGCCGAGAACCGTGGTGCGCGGCACGTTGAGGAAGGTGGGCGAAAGCTGGTGCGCGTTCACCCAGCCGCCGCCCGAAAGCACGAAGGCCATGCCGCGATAGATGGTGAGCGTGCCGAGCGTGACGACGATGGGCGGTATGCCGAGCCACCAGACCAGCACGCCATTGATCGACCCCAAAAACGCGCCGATGCCGATTGCCATGGCGATGAGAAACGGCAATGGAATTCCAGGAAAGGCGGCATTGGTCATCGCCACCGCCATGCCGGTGAAGGCGAGATTAGCGGCAACCGAAAGATCGATGGATTTGGTGAGAATGACCGCCATCTGGCCGAGCGCCAGAATGATGAGGATGGAGGTATCGTTGAAGATGTTGACCAGATTGGCCGGCCGGCTAAAACCGGGCGCGCGCAGTGCAAAGCCGGCAATCATGACGATGATGATGCCCGCCAGCAGCCATTCGCGATTTTTGAGAAAACGTTGCATGGTTTTGCCCCTCTCAGGCGTTGCCGGTGGCGGCGCGCACCAGCTTTTCCGGAGAAAAATCGGTGCGTTCGAACAGGCCCGCCATCAGGCCTTCGCGCATGACGATGGCGCGGTCGGACATGCCGAGAATTTCGGGAAGTTCGGATGAAATCATGATGATCGAGAGACCTTCGGCCGCAAGTTCGCTGATGAAACCGTGCACGGCGGCCTTCGAGCCGATGTCGATGCCCTTGGTGGGCTCATCGAGAATGATGACTTTCGGCTGCGTGGCAAGCCATTTGCCGATCACCACCTTTTGCTGGTTGCCGCCGGAAAGCGTGCCGACGGGCACGGACAGGGCGGCGGCGCGCAGGTCAAGGCGCGAGGCATATTTGCGCGCCAGCGCAAATTCGTTTGCGGCCGCGAGAAACCCCTTGCGCGAGGTGCGCGCGAGAGAGGGTAGCGACATGTTCTGGTAGATCGGCATGTCCAGCGCCAGCCCATGGCGTCCGCGCTCCTCCGGCACATAAACGATACCGGCGCGGATCGCATCTTCCGGCGAACGGATGGCGAGCGGCTGGCCGTTCAGCATTATCTGTCCGGAGGACGGGCGGGTTATGCCGAATAGCGACTGGCACAGTTCCGAACGTCCGGCCCCGATCAGCCCGTAGAGGCCGAGAATTTCACCCTTGCGCAGATCGAGTGAAATATCGCGGAATTCGGTCTGGTGCGAATAATTGCGGATCGACAAAACCGTCGGGCCGAGCGCGACCGCCTGTTTGGGAAAGGCGTTCGTCACGTCGCGGCCGACCATCAGCCGCACGATTTCGTCCTGCGGCGTGGCCGCGAGATTGCCCGCGCCGACCATCTTCCCGTCCCGGAACACCGCGTAATTTTCGGCGATCTCATAGACCTCGTCGAATTTGTGGCTGATGAAGAGGATCGCCTTGCCCTGCCGCTTCAGGTTTTCGACGATGCGGAAGAGATCGTCGATTTCTTTACGGGAAAGGGCGGCCGTCGGCTCATCCATGATGACGATCCGCGCCTCGACGGAAAGCGCTCTGGCGATTGCCACGAGATGGCGCTGCGCGATGGAAAGGTCCTTCAGCCGGATGGACGGATCGATGGTGCTTTCGAGCTGCTCCAGCAGAACCTTGGCGCGCGCATTGATGGTCTTCCAGTCGATCAGGCCGAAACGCCCTTTTGGAGCATGGCCGAGGAAGATGTTTTCGCCTACGGAAAGCTCGTCGAATAGCACGGTTTCCTGGTGAATGGCGGTTACGCCGGCATCGATGGCGTCTTGCGCACCGTGAAAATGGACAGGCTGTCCATCGAGAAGGATTTCGCCTTCATTGGGGCGGTAGATACCGGTCAGGATTTTGACGAGCGTGGATTTTCCAGCACCGTTTTCGCCGATCAGCGCCGTCACCTTGCCGGGATAAAGTGCGATATCGACGCCATCCAGCGCCTTCACACCCGGAAATATCTGGCTGATGCCGCGCATTTCCAGAATGGGCATGGAGCTTGCCGATGCTGGCGCGTTCGCATTGGTCATTTTTTCTGCTGCCATTGTCATTATTGCGAACCTGAGCGGTCTTTAGGGGGCAAGAAGCAAAACTCGCACTCGACGTCATCCTCGGGCTTGACCCGAGGATCTACCCTAGCATGCGTCATGGATCCTCGGGTCAAGCCCGAGGATGACGTCGAGTATGTGGTTGCGGTTGTCATCGCCCGGTGGCTGGAGCCACCGGACATCGTTTGAACGATCAGAAAATCTTCGAGAACTGATCGATGTTCTTGGCGTCGTAGATGAACGGATCGGCCATCGCCGCTTCGCTGTTTTCGCCAACCTTGATCTTGCCCATGCGGCCCGCTTCGATTTCCGAGCCCGGCTTGCCGTCTGCTTCACCCTTCACGAGGCGATAGGCGATCTGGGTGGCGGAATAGCCGAGGTCGATCGGGTTCCAAATGGCGAATTCCTTGGTCGCGCCGGATTTGATGGCTCCGGCCATTTCGGACGGCAGGCCAAGGCCGGTCACAAAGACCTGACCGATCTTGCCCGCATCCTTCACGGCCTGCGAGGCGGCGAGAACGCCGACCGTCGTCGGTGCGACGATGACCTTCACGTTCGGCTGCGAGGAAAGCAGGCCCTGTGCCTCGCGGTAGCTCTTGTCGGCAAGGTCGTCGCCATAAACGGTGGTGACGAGGTTGAGGCCGGGGAAATCCTTGAGCTGCTTCTTCATCTCGCCGATCCAGACATTCTGGTTCGTAGAGGTGGTGGTGGCCGACAGGATGGCGAAATCGCCCTTGCCGCCTTCCAGATGCGCCGCGGCGAGCTGCAGGCACATCTTGCCGATCAGCGCGTTGGACGAGGGGTTGAGCTGGAGAATGCGGCCTTCAGGCGCAACGCCGGAATCCCAGGAGATGACCTTGATGCCGCGCTGCGTCGCCTTTTTCAGCGCGGGAACAACGGCGTCCGGGTCGTTTGCGGAAATGGCGATGGCATCGACGCCCTGCGCGATCAGCGAATTGATGACTTCGATCTGGCCTTCTGCCGTGGTGCTGGTCGGACCCGTATAGATGATCTCGACGCCGCCGAGGTCTTTTGCGGCCTCTTGCGCGCCCTTGTTGGCGGCTTCGAAAAAGCCGTTGCCGAGCGATTTGACCACCAGGGCGATCTTCACGTCGGCGGCCTGGGCAATGCCGCCAAGGCCCGCGACGGAGAGCGCCGCGCTGAGCGCCAGGACGCTCGTCAATGTTCTGCGTGTAAGTTTCATGTCTCTTTTCCTCCCGTTTTGAACGTTGTTTTCCTGATCGGTGCTCCTCAGGCGACCGAAGAAGAATTCTCCTCATCCGGCGGGCGGGCTATCTTGCCATCCCCCGCCGCGCCGGCGATCAGCAATTCGACGCCGGCATTTTCCACCATCCGCGCCGCCTCGTCCGAAATCCCGTCATCGGTGATGATGGTCGAGACGTTTTCGAGCGGGCATAAAATCAGGCTGGATCGTTTTTTGAACTTCGAGGAATCGACCATCACGATCAACTCTTCCGCCTGTCGCATCAGCTTCTGTTCGCTCTGGATCACCAGCGCATCGGATTCCATGATGCCGAGCGCACCCACGCCCTGTGCGCCGAGAAAAATCCGCCGTGCATAAAAATTGCGGATCGCATCATTCTCGAAAGGCGACAGGATGAGGCTTTGATCGCGATAGATCGCGCCGCCCGGCACGCTGACATTGCATTTGGAATGCTTGACCAGATGCTCCGCAATCGCGAAGGAATTTGTCATCACCTGCAGCCGTCGCGCCGCCATGTAATGCACCATCTGGAATGTGGTCGTGCCGCCATTCAGGATGATCGCATCGCCATCGTGGCACAGATCGACCGCTTTGCGCGCAATTGCGCGTTTCTTATCGATGTTGACCGATTCGGATACGCGGAAGGGCCGTGCGGCCAGATTGCCCAGCTGCGGCGGATGCACCGCTTCCGCCCCGCCACGCACGCGCCGCAACTTGCCCTGAACGTGCAGCGACGCGATATCCCTGCGGATCGTCGCTTCGGACGCATCCGTCAGTTCGGCAATATCCTGCACCGTCACGACAGCTTTTTCCTGTGTGGCGCTCAAGATGATGCGATGGCGTTCGCGTTCGTGCATGGGGTCCTCCTGATCGTGATTATTCGCAATCTCTTTACGTTGTCAATCAAGAACGATCAAATTAATCAATATCGCGCTGCAACATGAAAATTTATGATCGTTTTTGATTGACATTGTGCTTTTGTATGCGCGATATCTGCCATCAACGGAGGCGGGCCGATATCGGCGCCGCGAATACAGACTTGACTTGGGAGGAAGACATGACGGGAAAATCCCGCCTTCTCGAAAGCCGTTGGGACGATGCCTATGCCAAGACGCTCGATGAGCCGGGCAAGCTGCTTTATCGCTCCAATCTGCTCGGCGCCGACAAGCGCATCACCAATTACGGCGGCGGAAACACATCCGCAAAGGTGCTTGAAACCGATCCACTGACCGGCGAAAAGGTTCGTGTCATGTGGGTGAAAGGGTCCGGCGGCGATGTCGGCACCATCAAGCTCGACGGCTTCGCCACACTTTATCTCGACAAGCTGGAAGCGCTGAAGGGCATTTACAAGGGCGTCGAGGACGAGGACCGCATGGTCGGCTTCCTGCCGCATTGCACCTTCAATCTCAACCCGCGCGCGGCCTCCATCGATACGCCGCTGCATGGTTTCGTGCCTTTCGATCATGTCGATCACATGCATCCGGATGCGATCATCGCTATCGCCGCTTCGAAGAATTCGAAGGAATTGACACAGCAGATCTTCGGCGATGACATCGGCTGGCTTCCCTGGCGCCGTCCCGGCTTCCAGCTCGGTCTCGATCTCGAGGCTTTCGTAAAAGCCAATCCAAAGGCCAAGGGCGTTGTGCTGGAAAGCCACGGCCTATTCACCTGGGATGACGACGCCAAGAAATGTTACGAACTGACGCTCGTCATCATCAACAAGGCGATCGAATGGTTTGCCGCGCAGACCGAAGGCAAGACGATTTTCGGCGGTGCTGTGGCCAGGAGCCTGCCGATTGCCGAACGACGTGCCATTGCCGCCCGGCTGATGCCGGAAATCCGTGGTCGCATCGGCCGTGAAGAACGCAAGCTCGGCCATTTCGACGATCAGGATGCGGTTCTCGAATTCGTCAATTCCAAGGATCTAAAACCGCTCGGCAATCTCGGTACATCCTGCCCGGATCACTTCCTGCGCACGAAAATCCGCCCGCTGATCCTCGATCTCGATACGGCGAAGCCCGATGTGGACGCGCTGACGGCGGGTCTCGACAAAGCGCTCGAGGCTTATCGCGCCGATTACGTCAGATATTACGAAGCATGCCGTCACGACAATTCGCCTGATATACGTGACCCGAATCCGGTGATTTTCCTGATCCCCGGTGTGGGCATGCTGTCCTTTGCCAAGGATAAGGCCACCGCCCGCATCGCCGGTGAATTTTACGTCAACGCCATCAACGTCATGCGCGGTGCTTCCACCGTGTCCGAATATCAGGGCCTTCCCGAACAGGAAGCCTTCGATATCGAATATTGGCTGCTGGAAGAGGCGAAGCTGCAGCGCATGCCGAAGCCGAAAAGCCTTGCCGGCCGTGTGGCCTTCGTCACCGGTGGCGCCGGCGGCATCGGCCGGGCGACGGCGGAAAGGCTGGCGGCTGAGGGCGCCTGTGTTGTGCTCGCCGATATCGACGAGGCGGCGCTGGAAGCCGCGAAGGGCGATTTCGTCAAGCGCTATAGCGCGGATGCGGTGCGCAGCGTCAAGCTGGATGTGACAAAGGAAGACGCGGTCATTTCGGCCTTCGCGGAAGCGAGCGTGGAGTTCGGCGGCGTGGATATTCTCGTCTCCAATGCCGGCATCGCTTCCTCCGCGCCGGTGGAGGAAACCACGCTTGCCATGTGGAACAAGAATATCGATATTCTCGCGACAGGCTATTTTCTCGTGTCTCGGGAAGCGTTCCGGCTGCTGCGTCGTCAGAATCTCGGCGGCAACGTGGTGTTTGTCGCCTCGAAAAACGGTCTCGCCTCTTCGCCTAATGCTTCCGCCTATTGCACGGCGAAGGCGGCGGAAATTCATCTTGCCCGTTGCCTCGCTCTCGAAGGAGCGGAGGCGGGCATTCGCGTCAACACCGTCAATCCCGATGCCGTGTTGCGCGGTTCGAAGATCTGGAATGGCGAGTGGCGCGAGCAGCGCGCGGCCTCTTCCAAGATCGAGGTGACCGATCTGGAGGAGCATTATCGCAAGCGTTCGATGCTGAAGCTTAACGTGTTCCCGGAAGATATCGCCGAGGCGATCTACTTCCTGGCGTCCGACGCCTCCGCCAAATCGACCGGCAACATCATCAATGTCGATGCCGGAAACGCGCAGAGCTTCACACGATAAGATGGGACGGTAACAGGCGGCGGCATCGCCGCCATTACCGGGGAGGAAGAGATGACCGACACCAAAATCGCCGTTGATGTGATAGCGGCCGAAAACGACAAGCGCGCCGCCGCGCTGAAGGATGATTACGACGCGCTGGGCAACCAGCTTGCGCGCCGCAACATCGATATCGACGCTGTGACCGCCAAGGTCGCGGAATTTTTCGTCGCCGTGCCCTCATGGGGTGTTGGCACCGGCGGGACCCGTTTCGCCCGCTTTCCGGGTGAGGGCGAACCGCGCGGCATTTTCGACAAGCTCGACGATTGCGCCGTCATCAACCAGCTGACGCGGGCCACGCCGAATGTTTCCCTGCATATTCCGTGGGACAAGCAAGACCCGAAGCGATTGAAGGCCCATGCCGATGCGCTCGGTCTCGGTTTTGATGCGATGAATTCCAACACCTTCTCGGATGCGCCGGGCCAGAGCCATTCCTACAAATACGGTTCGCTCAGCCACACGGATGCCGCAACGCGGCAGCAGGCTGTCGAGCACAACATCGAATGTATCGAGATCGGCAAGGCCATCGGCTCCAAGGCGCTGACGGTGTGGGTGGGCGACGGCTCCAATTTTCCCGGACAGAGCAATTTCACCAGAAGCTTCGAGCGTTATCTCGCCGGCATGGCCGATATCTACAAGGCGCTGCCGGATGACTGGCGCATTTTTTCCGAACACAAGATGTATGAGCCGGCGTTTTATTCGTCCGTCGTGCAGGACTGGGGCACCAATTACCTCATCGCCAATACGCTCGGCGAAAAGGCCTTCTGCCTCGTTGATCTCGGTCACCATGCGCCGAACACAAATATCGAGATGATCGTCGCCCGCCTCATCCAGTTCGGCAAGCTCGGCGGTTTCCACTTCAACGATTCCAAATATGGCGATGACGATCTGGATGCCGGCTCAATCGAGCCTTATCGCCTGTTCCTCGTCTTTAACGAGCTGGTGGATGCGGAGCATCGCGGCGTAAAGGGTTTCCATCCCGCCCATATGATCGACCAGTCGCACAATGTGACGGACCCGATCGAAAGCCTGATTTCCAGCGCCAACGAAATCCGCCGCGCCTATGCGCAGGCGCTGCTGGTGGATCGCGCGGCTCTCGACGGTTACCAGCAGGACAATGATGCGCTGATGGCTTCCGATACGCTGAAACGGGCTTATCGCACGGATGTCGAGCCGGTTCTCGCTAAAGCAAGGCAGCTGGCGGGCGGCGCGATTGATCCGATTGCGACTTACCGGGCGAGTGGTTATCGCAGCCATGTTGCGGCGGAACGCCCGGCTTCGGTAGGCGGCAGCGGCGGGATTGTTTAGGGGTTGGGGTTTGAGGGGATAGGCGGAGAAGCCGAGCCTGCTTACAAACCTTGCCTCAAACGCGACGTCATCCTCGGCCTTGTGCCGAGGATCTGCCAAAATTCACAAAATCGATAGGTAGCAGATGCTTGGGACAGGCCCACTACTGTCCGGTTTAAATTTTGTAGACAAGGCGCACGGTGTTGATTCTACTTGTGTTCGAGCGTTTGGCGACGATCTCGGACACGAAGGGAAGCAACACCGTGCGGCACAAGAATAGCGTTTTTCATGAT
>NZ_JASXTH010000018.1:0-94979 GCF_036596185.1 Rhizobium sp. GR12
TACAGGAACGGTACCGTCGCCGGACAGAAGTTCGCCGGCGTGAAGTTTCCGATCCCGTTCGAAATGGGCATGCTTGCTCATGGCGGCACGCTGACGACCGCCGGCGGCGTGGCCTTCACGGCTGCAGCCCTCGACGACGCGATCCGGGGCTACGACATGCAGACTGGTGAAGTGTTGTGGAAAATGGCGCTTCCGGCCGGTGGCCAGGCAACGCCGATGACCTATCGCGGCAAGGATGGCAAGCAGTATATCGTCGTTGCTGTCGGCGGCCACGGCTCGCTCGGCACCACACCAGGCGATTCGGTGATCGCATACCGGCTGGACTGAGCGTATAGGATACTCAGAGATAAAAATCGCGCCGGGGAAACTGGCGCGGTTCACCATTCCCGATGTGATCGAACCCGTGCTCAAGCTCGCTGTGATTCTTGGCGTTCCAGTGCTGGCGATCATGCAGCGGCGATAATGCTTCGACAAGCCAATGCGCCATGCAACTTTGATGCCGCCCAATGTCTGCTGTGCAAGCCAGAGACCACAGACGCGGAGGCGATGCGGGTCACAAACTCGAAGACCGTTCTCCAGATCGAACTGGGTCAGGTGGTGGACCAGGACTTCAGAGAGGACTGCGTGACGGTCGAGACCGATCCTGAGACCGGACGGAGTGTTGGGGCCAAGTGCGGCTAAAGGGCATCGATTCCATGGTCGCATGGATCAACTCGATCGGCCACTGACTGGTTCCGCAAATCTTTCGTTCCAGATGAGCAGCTTTGGACCGCCATTTCGCGGCGAACCGTGCAAAAACACCGGCGACCGGATGAGTTTGCGTCACGGTGAACGGCTTGGCTGGTCCACCCAGATCGGACCAGCAGCGAAAGCCAGGGCCCGTTACCGCAGCCCTTGAATGGAACGGGGATCGAACTCAAGGCCGGCCATA
This sequence comes from Rhizobium sp. GR12, assembly GCF_036596185.1. Taxonomy (NCBI): domain Bacteria; kingdom Pseudomonadati; phylum Pseudomonadota; class Alphaproteobacteria; order Hyphomicrobiales; family Rhizobiaceae; genus Rhizobium; species Rhizobium sp. GR12. Next base: position 932 of record NZ_JASXTH010000018.1, read on the forward strand.
TGCTGGTTTAGGGGGGGCTTTCAGTTCTGTCGCAAGCCGCTTGACCACGGGTGCCAGCTCTTCCATCCGGTTACCTCCGAAATAGACAGTCGCACCATTGATGGAACAGGCGACACGCAGGCCATTGTTGGCCTCGAAACTTGATGCGATGCCGCACGTGCCGAAATTCACCTCGTCCATGTCGACCGCGAGGTTGGTGCGCTGGGCGTTCTTGAAGTCCGCCGCGATCTGGGCGGCGTCCTTGGGATAGGATGACGGTATTTTATCGAGATGCGTTTGCCACTGCCTCTGCCGCAGGATGCCGATCAGGACCTTGCCGACTGCCGGTTGTCGTTTAGCATTTATTTTTAAGAATGCGCCCGTTCCGGCTGGTGATGGCACCTAATTTGAGATTATTCGGTGCGTTTTTCAGCGCCTTGAGTCTGTCGGTTCTGCAATAAGCTTCTGTAAGATATGGCCTTTTAGGACGGAAGCTGGCCGTAGGCAGCCATTTTTCCCGGCGGCGAATCTCACATTAGCTGCCAAAAAACGAGGCTAGAATCTCAAATTAAGCGCCGGGCTATCTTGTTGAAATTGTTGGGACTGGAATCTTACGATTGAATGCAAAACGACACTCATCGCGGTTGTTGTGACGCCATTCTTCCTCGGTGATGTCCTCGATCCAGTTGAAATGAGCCATCGCCGCATTGTTGAAGAGCACATCGATGCGACCGTGTTCAGCGACCGCGAGATCAACGAGCGCCTGACAACCAGCCATGGTCCCGAGATCCGCGGGATGCAGCGAGATCATCTCGAAGCCCGCGGCCCAAAGCAGACCGACGGTCTCCTGTCCGGTGATCGCGTCGGTGTCGCAACCGACGACGAGTGCACCTTCTTCGGCAAATCGAAGGGCCGCCCCGCGGCCTCTGCTGCCGCCGGTCCCGGTAATGACACAGACCTTGTCCTGCAATCGATTGGTCATGATGACTTTCCATAGTTCAAGGGGATCGGATCAAAAGCCGGCGCCGCCCATGGCCTTCAGGAAGGCCTGCGGGTTCCAGTATTCGCGGTAGTTGACGATGAGCCCGTCGCGGAACGTTACGGAGGTGGCGTAGCTCATGTCATAAGGATTGGCGTTGCTCACGACGAGACCGGAAGCGCCCCATTCGGCGATGGCGACATTTGCGTCATCGGTTGCATAGGTGCGCAGGGTCGGGAGCGAGCGGACATCGATGGCATCAGGATAGTTGCGCAGATATTCATAAAGAGCCGGGCGACCTTCGATCCACGTCGGCGAGCCCGGCGGGGCGAACGGAAATTCCGCCACGACATCCTCGGCGCAGAGGTCGGTCCAGCCTTTCATGTCCTTGGCCAGAAACCTGTCCAGGCTGCGGCGCAGCAGATCGGTGGCGGTAGGGGGCAGAGCATTCATCATCTCATCCTCCAATCATGAACTGCAGCTCTTCTTTCCTATGTCGATGCCAAGTATCGAAATCGTCATGATCTGGCTCCTCTTCCTTCAATGACGAGACATCATACTCTATGTTCTCGGAAGGGCAGGCCATCCCATAACCAACATCCGCTCCATGGTCGGCATTTATTCACCTGCTCACCGCGGCTAAAATCTGAAGATGATGCCCCGGTGTCATCCTTCTAAGCCTATCGCTCTGTCACCTGCCTGTACAAAAGACGAATGGTGTTAGTCATGGGAAGCTGGCGTCGCCGAAAGGCGTGGCCGCGAAAATATAAACATGCCTCCAGAAACGATGATTTTTATAATATAGCCAGAAAACGCCTCGATAAACCTAGATATACCTATAATTTTACTTCGGCCGAAAACGCAGATTTGATCAGTGTTTTCGTATATTCAGCCGCTGGCCGATTAAATATCGCGTCCGTTTCTCCTTCCTCTTCAATCTTCCCGTTTCTCATTACGATGACGTAATCCGAAATGGCCTTGATGACAGAGAGATCGTGGCTGATGAAAATGTAGGAAAGGCCGTGCGTTTTCTGCAGATTACGCAGCAGGTCGATAACTTGTCCTTGAATGGATCGGTCCAGCGCAGATGTAGGTTCGTCGAGAATGACAACGTCCGGCTTGAGGATGATCGCGCGGGCGATTGCGATACGCTGGCGCTGCCCGCCTGAAAACTCGTGCGGGTATCGATTGCGGGCGGCGGGATCGAGACCGACTTCTTTCAGCGCTTCGATTGCCCGCTCGTCTCTCTCCGCGCGGCTGAGCTGTGGCTCGTGCACAAAGAGACCCTCAGTAATAATCTCCCCCACGGTCTGTCTTGGCGAAAGCGAACCATAGGGATCCTGGAACACAAGCTGTAACTGTCGTCGCAATGGTCTCATTGCCTTCCTGCCAAGTCTGCTGATTTCTGTCCTGCCGAAGAAAATGCGGCCCTTCGCAGTTACAAGACGCAGAAGCGCGCGGCCAAGCGTGGACTTGCCTGATCCGGATTCACCGACGATGCCGATGGTCTGCCCTTGATGAAGATTTACACTTACGCTGTCCACGGCCCGAAACTCCCGCGACTTCGACAGAAAGCCGCCCGGAATCACATAATCAATCGTCACGTCCTGGCCGGAGAGAACGACCGGTGCCTCTTTACCGACAGGCAGCTTGTGCCCACTGGGTTCGGCATCGAGAAGCATCCTCGTATAATCCGCCTGCGGGCGCTCGAAGATGTCTTCCGTCGCACCGGATTCAACGATCTCGCCGCGACGCATAACCGCTACACGATCGGCAAAATGCCTGACCACACCGAGATCGTGCGTGATCAGCACCACAGCCATGCCGAAGCGCTGCTGCAACGACTTCAGGAGATCGAGGATCTGCGCCTGAATTGTCACGTCGAGCGCGGTGGTTGGCTCATCCGCGATCAGAATATCCGGCTCGTTTGCCAGCGCCATGGCGATCATGACGCGCTGGCGCTGGCCGCCGGAAAGCTCATGTGGGTAGCTGTCGATCCGCCGTTCCGGGTCAGGTATACCGACAAGCCTCAGAAGTTCGAGAACGCGTGCCCTCGCCTCCTTCTTGCTTCCTCCCCGGTGGTGGAGGATTGGTTCGGCGATCTGCGCGCCGATCCTGTAGAGCGGATCGAGTGAGGTCATCGGCTCCTGGAAAATCATGGTGATTTTCGCGCCCCGGATATTGTTCAGCTCTTTGACCGGCAGGCCTATCAATTCGCGTCCACGATATTGAGCTGAACCCTGGATAACACCGTTGGAAGCCAGCAGGCCCATGATGCCCATCATGGTCTGGCTTTTGCCGGAGCCGGATTCTCCAACGACAGCAAGTGTTTCTCCCTGCCTGACGTGGAGATCGATGCCTTTGACGGCGCTGACCGTGCCGTCTGGCGTGGTGAAATCGACCTTGAGATTGCGGACGGTGAGAATGTTTTCAGATGTCGTGTTCATGTCAACGATCCTTGGGATCGAGTGCGTCGCGCAACCCATCGCCTACGAAATTCAGCGAAAAAAGCGTCAGTACGAAGAAGATTGCCGGGAATATCAGCAGCCAAGGGGCCGACTGAATATTGTTGGCGCCTTCGGAAATGAGCGCACCCCAGCTGGTGAGTGGCGCCTGAACGCCGAGACCCAGGAAGGAGAGAAAGCTTTCCAGAAGAATGACCTTTGGTACGACGACCGTCACGAAGACGACCACAGGACTGATGGTGTTGGGGATGATGTGACGGCGGATGATCTGCCAGTCGCTCAAACCCAAAGCCTGGGCTGCCCCCACAAATTCCCGCCGTTTCAGGGCAAGCGTCTGGCCACGCACGATACGCGCCATATCCAGCCATTCCACCGCGCCAATGACGAGGAAGATCAGGATGAAGCTACGCCCGAAGAAAACCACCAGAACCACGACCAGAAAGACGAAGGGCAGCGAATAGAGGATTTCGACGAAACGCATCATCATATTGTCGACACGCCCCCCGATGTATCCCGCGGTTGCGCCGTAAAGAACGCCAATTCCGAGCGAAACGAGGCTGGCCAGAATGCCTACGGCGATCGAGATCTGCCCGCCCAGCATTACGCGGGCCAGCATGTCGCGACCGTTGGAATCCGTGCCGAAGAAGAAGTACTCGCGATTTACATCGCCTTCCAGCTTCAGCGTTCGTCCATCATCTTCCTTTGCAACGACCTTCGTGTTTTCGAATTCGTTGGCACGGTCGAAATAGCGTGTCGTGCGCGGGTCAATCGGGCCGCTGGAGGTGACGGTTGCCGTGAAGGTCTGCCCTTCGACGGCAAATTCCTTCAGTTCGACGCGTGCGCGGCCTGCCACACCTTCCATGACGTCCTGAAGGTTGTTTACGTCCGGACGTGGCTCGAGACCTGGCGCGACGGAGACATAGGACGAAAACACCTGATCATAGGTGTGTGAGAGGAAATGCGGGCCGATAAATGAGAAAAGTGTGATCAGAGCCAGCATGATGGAGCCAGCCATGGCGGCCTTGTTTCGTCTGAAACGCAGGGCGGCAAGCTGGAACAGGCTTCGGCTTTTCACCGACGGTTGAGGGGCGGTATTGCCGGAGATATCAGTCATGTCTCACCCTCGGATCTAGCAGGCCGTAGAGAATATCGACCACGAGATTGAACAGGATGACAAAAATGGCGACGAGAACGACGGTTCCCATGACCAGCGTGTAGTCACGGTTGATGGCGCCAAGAACGAAGTAGCGGCCGACCCCCGGAATGGTGAAGATCGTCTCGATGACCGCCGAGCCCGTCAGCAGCGCTGCGGCGCAAGGCGCCAGATAGGAGACGACCGGCAGCATCGCCGCGCGCATCGCGTGAAACACCACGACGCTGCGAGCCGGGAGGCCATAAGCCCTGGCGGTGCGGATATGGTCCATGCGCAGAGCCTCGATCATCGCACCTCGCGTCAGACGCGCGATGACCGCAAGCTGCGGCAGAGCGAGCGCGATCATCGGAAGAATGAGATATCGTAGCGACCCGTCACCCCAGCTACCTGCAGGCAGAAGGCCAAGCAACACCGCGAAGATAAGCGTGAGGACAGGTGCGACGACGAAGTTCGGCACGGTGATACCGATCGTCGAGATGGACATGATCGAGAAATCTAAGGCACTATTTTGCCTGAGCGCGGCAAAGGTGCCGGCAAGAATGCCGCCGGCCAGCGCAAGCAAAAGAGCGTAAGAACCAAGCTCCAGCGAATAAGGCAGACCCTTGCCGATCAACTGGGCGACGGTGTTGTCCTTGTAGATGTAGCTCGGACCGAAATCGCCGGTGACGGCATTGCCGAGATAGATGAAATACTGGCGCCACAGTGGCTCATCCAGGTGATAGGTTCTCATCAGGTTTTCCATGGTCTGCGGAGGCAGGGGGCGTTCGAGGTTGAACGGACCGCCCGGTGCGAAACGCATCAGGAAAAAAGAAATCGTGACAACGATAAACAATGTCGGCACGGCGCTCGCCAGACGGCGCAGGATAAATGAAATCATGATTTTTCAGGCTCCGGCATGGCACGGTGGTTTCGGCCACCGTGCCAGCACTGCTTATTCGGAAACGCTCAGGAAGCGGCTGAGGTGTTCGTTGGCAGCATTGTCTTCCCAACCCTTCACGCGGTTGGAAACCAGCCACAGGTCTGCCTGCGTCAGAAGCGGAGCAACCGGCTGTTCCTTCATGAGGATGGTTTCTGCCTCATGCAGCAGCCTGGAGCGAGAGGCAGGATCCTGTTCGGCATAGGATTTCTGCATCAGCGCATCATATTCGGCGTTATTGAATTTCGAGTAGTTGAAGGTCTTGTTGGAGGATACCGAAAGGGCGAGGAAGTTTTCCGCATCCGCATAGTCGGCAACCCACCCGGCACGCGCCACGTTGAATTTGCCGCCTTCCTGGAGGTAGCCATAGTGCGAGGCAACGTCGAGGTTCACCAACGACACATTGGCGCCAAAGGTATTCTTCCACATATCCGCAATGGCGGTGGCAACGCGTTCATGGTTCGGGTTTGTGTTGTAGCGAATCTCGACGGAAAGCGGCTTGCCGCCCTCGCCGTAACCGGCCTCCTTCATGAGTTTGACGGCTTCGTCTTCACGATCGAGCTGCGACAGCGTCGCAAAATCGGCTTTTGAAGGCTCGCCGTAGGAATCCATGCCCGGAGGAACCATGGAGTAGGCGGGAACCTGCGAACCGCTGTAGATTTCCTTGGCGAGGAAATCGCGGTCGACTGCCATGGACAGGGCTTGACGGACGCGGACATCGTTATACGGCGCTTCGCGCGTGTCGAAAGTATAGTAGTAGGTAGCAAGCGTGGGCGATACGTGAACCTGTTCACCGTAGGTCTTGCGCAGACGATCAATCTGGTCTGCGGAAAAGTTGTAGGCGAGGTCCATTTCCTTTGCTTCGAAACGACGAACGGATGCGGCCTGGTCGTCGATCGGATAGAAGATGACCTTGTCGATTTTGGTGTTCGGCGCGTCCCAGAAACTGGTGTTCTTGACGACCGTCAGGCTGTCATTGGGAACATGCGCTTCGAGCTTGTAAGCTCCGTTCGATACCATGACACCCGGCTTTACGAAGTTGGTGCCGTTCTTCTCAAAGCTTGCCTTGGAGACTGGCAGAGCCGTCTGATGTGCAAGGAGCTCAAGGAAGAAAGGTGTCGGGCGCTCAAGCGTGATCTCAAGGGTTTTGTCGTCCACCGCCTTCACGCCAAGCTGCTCAACCGAAGTTTCGCCCTTGTTTATCTTTTCGGCATTTTTGATCGGGTAAAGAATATTCGCATATTTTGCTGCGGTCTTTGGGTCTTCGACGCGCTGGTAGGAGAAAACAAAATCTCCAGCCACTACCGGGGTGCCGTCCGACCACTTCGCGTCTGCACGTAGCTTGAACGTGTAGACGGTGCCATCTTCAGAGAGGGTCCAGCTTTCCGCCGTGCCGGGAACGATCTTGCCGGCAGCATCGTAAATGGTGAGACCTTCATAAAGGTCTTTCAGGATAAAGGCTTCGATGTTGATCGAGGTCTGCGCCTGATCGAGCGTTTGCGGCTCTCCGGAATTGCCGCGGTGAAGTACTGTTTCTGCAAGTGCAGAACTGGCGCCAATCAGAAGCGATCCTGCCAGTAGAGTGGCGCGAGTTGCTGTTTTTATGGACATCATTTTCCCTCCCGTGAAGAGTGTAAGCCTACAGACAAGGCCATATTGCTCCGAAGGGCAACCACAATAAATTGTGAGTTGATACGGAAACCGCAGTCCGGTCCATGCGCGGGTGCAATCGCGAATGTGGCAAAGCGGCGTCAGCCCCGTTTATGTCGGAAAATAGCGTGTCGATTACGTCGGTGACATCGCTGACCTGGAGTGTTCTTGTCTCAGGCGTATCTACGACCCAGTCGCCGCCCGCAATTGCATGCAGCGATCGCGGTGGTCGTGCAACATCACGATCAGGATCGAGACTTTTCATAAGGCGCTGCACGTTGTTGATGTTTTGAAAAAGCCACATATAACAATAAGGCTTCTCCCTGGACGAGGCTGCCTTCGATTTCAATATGCAGCAGGCATTGTGGCGGAAGACGAATATGTCCAAACGGAAAAAACCCGCGGTTGTCAGCACTGGAATTGCTGGACTTGACGAGATTCTGCGCGGTGGCCTGCCCGCGTCGAACCTCTATATGCTTCAGGGGGCGCCCGGCTCCGGTAAGACGACAGCCGCGCTGCAGTTTCTGCGTGCTGGCGTCGAGGCGGGCGAACGCTGTATTTACGTTACACTGTCGCAGACTGCCGCGGAGCTCGAGGCAATTGCCTTCTCACATGGGTGGACGCTTGAGGGAATTCGCGTCGAGGAGCTGTCGACGTCGGGCACGGTGAGCGAGGCCGATGATCAAAGCATCTTCCTCACTACGGATCTCCGGCTGGACGAAACCCGAAAAGCCGTCGAAGCGGCAATTGAGGAGCATAAGCCTCGCCGTCTTGTCTACGATTCCCTGCTCGAAATCCGCCTGATCACCGGGGATTCCCCACGCTTTCGCCGCGAACTGATCGGCTTTAAGTCCTTTCTTGCAAAGCAGGACGTTGTCGCACTGCTTTTGGACACGCAGACAGCTGGTTTCGACCGCAGCGGCGAAGAGGTCGAGGGACTGGCGCACGGCGTCATCCGGTTTGACAAGTCGCTCGAGGAGTACGGCGGAGTGCGCCGCCGCATCGAAGTTTCCAAGATGCGCGGCGTACCAATCGCCGATGGCTATCATGATATGGCAATTCGTGAGGGGGAGGGTGTCGTGGTGTTCCCCCGCATCATGCCGAGCACCGCATCCGAGAACGCGAAAGCGCCCCTGATCAAGTCCGGCGTCGCCGAACTCGATGAAATGTTTGGCGGCGGTCAGGAAGCCGGAACCACGACCCTTGTCATCGGGCAGTCCGGTACCGGCAAATCGACAATGTCATCGCTCTATGCGACGGCAGCACTGGAACGTGGCGAGAATGTTGCGCTGTTCCTGTTTGAAGAGCGGCTTGAAACATTTTTCCGCCGATCCGAAGGTCTGGGCATGGAGCTGAGGCAGTTCCACAAGGACGGCAAGCTGATCCTGCGCGATTTCAGTCCGAATGAAATTTCGCCCGGGGAATTCGGGCAGATCGTCCAGGATGCCGTGACACAAAACAAGTCGCGCGTCGTCGTGATCGACAGCCTGACGGGTTATCTCAACTCCTTGCCGCACCGGGAAAAAGCGGTTCGCGATATCCAGTCGCTTCTAAAATATCTCGCCCGTTCCGGAGTCCTGACCATGCTGATCGTGGCTCAGCACGGTCTGATTGGCCAGAATATCGGCATCGATGTCGATGTCAGCTTTCTCGGCGATACCGTTCTCCTTCTTCGGATCATGGAGCATGAAGGGCGCCTGCGTCGAAACATCACCGTCGTTAAAAAGCGCCACGGTCCGCACGACCTCAATATTCGCGAACTGCTGATCGAAAGCGGAAGCGTCAGTGTTGTGGCCTATAATCCTCTGCCTGATCCGAAATGAATGTCGTTCCGGGCGAAAACAATCTGGACTGGGTGCTCGTTCTTGCTCCGTTTCGCAAGGACGCCGACTACGTCGCCGCTTTCCTCCATGAACAGAAGGTCGGGGTAAAGGCCGCCAGGGCGGATGGCGATCTTGTCGAGCATCTCGCTTTGTTCCCGGGCATCATCGTCATCACCCACGAGGCGCTCAATCCGGACGTTGTCGCGCGAATTGCCACACATCTTGCCGAGCAGCCCGACTGGTCAGAAGTGCCCATCATCGTCCTTTTGGAGCGCACGGTGCCACTCGAAAGAATTCGCGGTCGCTTGCAGCGTTCGTGGCCGGGCGCGCGGCTCCTGTTTCACACACGTCCCATCGCGCCGCTGGAACTGGTAAACGCGATTCAATCGAATCTGCTTGTCCGACTGCGCCAACGCCAGGTTCGTGATTCCCTTGAGCGTGAACGAGAGCTCCGCCTGGAGTTGAATCACCGGGTGAAGAACATTCTGGCAAGTGTTACCTCAATCTTCCAGATGACCAAGCGTGGCGCGATGACCGTTGAGGATTTGGCTCGCGATTTTACAGGCCGCCTGCAGGCACTTTCCAATGTGCATACAGCTGTCTTCGAGGCTGGTGGCGAGGAGGTATCTCTTTCGGCGGTCGTGGCTTTAACGGTTTCTCCCTACAACAGCGATGGCGTCAGCCGCGTTAAAGTGAATGGACCGGAAGTCATGGTCAGCCGGGAGGCGGGAACTACGATTGCGTTGTGTCTGCACGAGCTCATAACAAACGCGATAAAATATGGCGCGTTGTCCCATCCTGACGGTAACGTCGAAATCATATGGGCAGTTACCCGGACGAGCGGTTCCGTCTTTTCCCTGAACTGGGTCGAGGCAGGCGGTCCGACCGTGCGTGAACCGACGCGTCAAGGTTACGGCACCCGCTATGTGCGGTCTGCCCTGGGGGCGTTGCTGGGCAATGTTCCTGACATAGCCTTTGCTCAGGAGGGCTTTCGGTGCAGCGTGAGCGGACCGCTCTCCCGCATCACGTCACAAGAAGATAACCGGTAGGCTCGCCCCTTTACCGATCACCGCATCAGCCTTGCACCGGCATCCTCCCTTGAATTTTGAGAACAAGGCGTTTCCCTTGTCGGATCATTCCGGTCCCAGGTCCGTTATCACCATCGAAGGAGTTTCCTGATTGATTACCTGCTACCTCAGATACGTCGTTGACCCGTACAAGCTTCCTGAATTTGAGGAATATGCGCGGCTCTGGATCCCGATCGTCAACCGGATGGGCGGGACGCATCATGGGTACTTCCTGCCGGGCGAGGGCGCCAACAACATCGCGCTGGCGCTCTTCAGTTTCCCCAGCCTCGCAGCTTACGAAGACTACCGGATCAGGATGGCCACCGACCCGGAGTGCGTCGCAGCCTATGAACTGGACAAGCGCAACCGCAGCATCGTCAGCTATGAGCGGTCATTCATGCGTCCGCTGCCATGTTAGCGGGTGGAGTCATCCCTGAAACTGCCGGAGCATGCGGACCGCCGCAGACAGGTTCAAGCCAGCTGATGCATGCTGCCGTATTGGTCGCCGACACCCAAGGATACACAGGATGAGACTTGTGGAATGAACTGGAATTTGCGCCGGTGTTAGCGACGTATTCCTCGCCACAAGGCCTGACATGCTGCTTGTTCTGATCGCAGACAAAGCTATGGGGTGGGCGCGAGCGTGGTGTGTCTCGATCTAGTCGGACGTTCGCAAGTGGCGCCTGGCGAAACCAATGAGGCTTTCGACATGTGATGAGGTCGAGCGCCTCACGGCGTCTGCATCCTTGTTCTGCAAGGCGTCGATGATGATAAGATGTTCGGTCGAGTCAGGTGTCAGTCGATCCTTTAGGTTGCCGATCTCGAACAACCGGGTGGTCGCGCGCAATCCTCGCAGCGCGCCTGCCATGACGTCGTTGCCGCAACAGTCGGAGAGCCAGTGAGCGTCGGTATGATAGGCGGTCGCGCCCACCAGATCGTCAATTTCGCGGCGTATCTCCACAAGCTGCCGGCCCGGAATTGCCTCCAGAGCCTGAACCGCTGCGTCCGGTTCGATGATTATGCGGAGTTCTGCTTCTGGCAAAGGCCCACGATTGTCTTCAGCTCTTCCGCCGTAAAGACCTTGCCGGTCGGGTTCTGCGGATTGCATAACAGGAAATCTCTGGAACAGGAAAGTTCATCGGTGAAGGCGGAAATATCGATGGTCCAGCCGTCATTCTTCGGTTTAACGGCGTATCACGACGGATCAGGTCCCAGTGGCCGACAGTATTGAGGATCGGCCGGTAAACTGACGTCTGCACCAGAAGCCCGTTGCCCGGTTGCAGCATGGCTTTCAGAGTCGTACTCGTCAAAGGCAAGGCGTAAAGGGATGTCAGAGGCATGGCTACTGCCGCTGTGTCAACGGTGGGTGAAGGCAGTACAAATGTGCACGTCGACCCGCGTGGTCGCCATGCTTGATTGCTGGCTCACAACCAGGCAGCACGCCTTTCGTGAGGGGATTACGGCCAGGCTCCGAAAACCTGGCCGTAAAAATGGGTTAGCTGTTGCTGGCAGCACTGAGCACGGCCTTGACCGAAGCCGTGGCGATATCTTCATCGATGCCAACGCCGAAAATCATGCGGCCGTCACGAGAGCGGCATTCGAGATAGGCGACTGCCTGCGAATCCGTGCCCCGTTTCAGAGCATGTTCATGATAGTCGAGCACCTCCAGCACGACACCGCAGCCTTCTTCCAGTGCTGAGACGGCGCTGGAGATCAGACCGTTGCCGCGCCCCGTGATCGCGATTTCGCGACCTTTGTGACGGATGCGCCCGGCAAAGACGCGCTGGTTCCCGGCTTTGCGCGCACTCCCATCCTGATAGCTGACCAGCTCGAATTCCTGCGGGCCGCTCAGATGGTAAGCCTGCTCGAAGATCGACCAGATCGTCGCGGCCGTGATTTCCTTACCGCTATTATCAGCGAACTCCTGGACACGGCGGCTGAGATCTGTCTGGAGCGGCCGCGGCAGTTTCAGGCCCTTGTCCTGCTCAACCACCCAGGCGACGCCTCCTTTGCCGGACTGGCTGTTGATACGAATTACTGCCTCATATGTCTCGCCGATATCTGCAGGATCGATTGGAAGATAGGGCATCTCCCAAATGCCGTCATTGCGCTTCCCGTGGGCGGTAAACCCCTTTCGGATTGCGTCCTGATGCGAGCCGGAGAAGGCGGTATGCACCAGTTCTCCGGCATAGGGATGGCGTGGATGCACCGGCAGTCCGTTGCAATGCTCAACGGTCTTCACTACGTCGCGGATCGCAGGGAAATAGAGTTTCGGATCGATCCCCTGTGTGTAGAAATTCAATGCCAGCGTCACAAGATCGACATTGCCGGTCCGCTCGCCATTGCCGAACAGGCAACCCTCGACACGATCCGCGCCGGCAAGCAATGCCTGTTCGGCCGCTGCCACGGCGGTTCCCCGGTCGTTGTGCGGATGAACGCTGATGATTACCGCATCGCGGCGCGAGATATTGTGGCAAAACCACTCGATCTGGTCAGCATATATATTCGGGGTCGCCACCTCGACCGTCGCCGGCAGGTTTAGGATTACTGGACGTTCCGGCGTCGGCTGCCAGGTGTCCAGCACCCGTTCGCAAATATCGAGCGCGAATTCAGGCTCTGTGAAGCAGAACGTTTCCGGCGAGTATTCAAGGGTCCAGTCGGTTTCAGGTCGCTTCAGGCTTTCCTCCAGTATCGCGGTAACGCCGGTGACGGCCAGATCGACGATCTCATGCCTATCCATCCCGAAGACGACGCGACGGAACAGCGGAGCCGTTGCGTTGTAGAGATGGACGATCGCCTGGCGCGCTCCCTCCAGAGATTCAAAGGTGCGGGCAATCAGGTCCTTGCGGGATTGGGTGAGTACCTGGATCGTTACGTCATCGGGAATCCGGTTTTTTGCGATCAGGGCGCGCACGAAGTCGAATTCGGTTTGGGACGCCGATGGGAAAGCGATCTCGATTTCCTTGAAGCCGACGGCGAGCAGCATGTCGTAAAAACGCAGCTTGCGTTCGACATCCATCGGATCGGCGAGCGCCTGATTGCCATCACGCAGATCAGTTGACAGCCAGCGGGGCGCTTTCGTCAGCCGGTTGGACGTCCATTTCCGATCTTGCAGTTCAATGGGAGAAACGAAAGGTTGATATTTGACTTCAGGGTTGGTCAACATGATGTGATCCGTTGCTGTGCGATGCGTGAAGGATTCGACACGGCCGACTACGGTCATCGGGAAGCCGTCAGGCCCGATGACCGCCGGTAAGTCGCAGCGCCAGGGAAATCACCGGGCAGCGAAGCGGATGGGCTGCGCCTGCGCACGCGCCGACCATGCCGAATGCCGCAGAATGCGGTACTTCGATGCGGTCTATGAGGCTGTTGCTGGCGGACACCTGAGGAGAACTTTCTGCTGTTGGACGGCTTACTCTAGCGGCCGCAAAGCTGATATTCTAACGCAGGATGATCATTCATCGTCGCGAAAGGATCAATTTGAAGAGCGGAGTAAGCATTACCAACGAGATTGCCGTCCTCGCGCATGACGGTCACCGCTTTTCGGGGGCCAGGCACAGTCACGAACAGGCTCAGCTTCTCTATGCGGTCAGTGGGGTCGTATCAATCAAAACGGAGGAGGGGACGTGGATCGTCCCGCCAAGCCGAGCCGTTTGGCTGCCGCCCAGGCTTGAGCACGAGACGTCCAGCCGCGCGGGCGTCCAGTTCCGTTCACTTCTGATCGATACAAGTGGCATCCATGGCCTTCCCGAAGAGTGCATGGTGGTGGAGATCACACCTCTCCTGCGGGAATTGATCCTGAAGTTTGCTGATCTTGCCGAAACGCCAGGAAGTCGAGACAGAACGGAGGCCGTCGTCCGGCTGTTTTTGATGGAAATGTCATTCCAGCCCGCCCAGCCGCTCAGTTTACCAACACCGAAACAACCAGACCTGGCGCGGCTGTGTGCGAAGATGCGCGAGGATCTGGCGGTGTCTATCCCCATCAAGGAGGCAGCCACGATGCTTCGTATGAGCCGCGCGACCTTTATGCGGCTGTTCAGGCGTGAAACAGGCATGAGTTTCGGTCACTGGCGGCAGCAGGCGCGGATGCTCGACGCTTTGGTGTTGCTGGCCGATGGCCGAAGCATTCTCGATGTTGCCCTGGAATGCGGCTATAGCAGTCCGAGCGCCTTTTCAGCCATGTTCCGCCGGTCGCTCGGGTGCCCACCCAGTGCTTATTTTTGAGCCGCACCCCCGATGAAGAACTGCGGTGGAGAAAGCCGTACCAGGTTTTCAAAGACTGCCTTCAAAGCTATCTGCAGCGGCCGGAAGATGTCGATTTCGAACAGATCTACCGCTGTGCGCATGTCCTGCTTTGCCGACGGCCTTCGTGGCGGTCGTACGCGACCTTGCTCCGCCGGAGGGACCGACCAGAGACCTGACGTGGTGGATATAATTTTCCCGTGTGTTTCGATCGACGATAGCCACGGGGGCCGAAAGAACGAGGCCCGCAGCGGTTCCCAAGGTGTGCGCGGCCCCCGCGGTCGCCGTGACGACATGGTCACCAAGTCCAAGACGATTGTCAGTGAGAGTCTGGCCATCGGACAGGCGGCGGCCGATCAGCTGAACGATTTCGGGCGATTCCGCAAACTTGGAGTGGTGCAGATTGTCGCCGGCCTTAACCTTGGTCAGATCAATGACGGTGATCGCGTTTGCCGCCAGTTCTTCTCTATAAGGTGACTGCTCCGGATCGATTGCCCCTAACCGGGAGGCATTTCCCCAGAGGTGGCGGGAAACGGCCAGCGCACGATCGTCACGGGAGACAAAAAGTGTGAAACGCGGGCGTTGCTCACCCATGTCGGCAATCTGCGAGCCGAAAACGTCGACGTCGACGTCCGGCGCTGCCAACATCACATTTTTGAACTTTTTCGGTAGACCATCGTTTCGGATGGCCATCTGCCGCAAGGACTCCAGTGCCAGCCAATTTCCCATCGAATGAGCCAGGATCGATACCTCCTTCACGTCGGGATCCCGGGCCAAATACTGGAACAAATGTTCCACTGCATTGCGGGTATAGTTTGTACTTTCGCGGTCGTAGCCATAAGCAAGCAGATTCCCGCGCGACGGCCACGTCGCGAGCACTGGCACGCTGCTTGTTCCTGAATCGTGAACGATCTGCGCGAAACGGAAGACTGCATCCTCGAAATGGTTGTTGAATCCATGTATAAAGACGAGAACACTGCCGTCAGGGTTCTTACGCACATGATTACCTAACCATTTCTCCGCCGTGCCACGATCGATCTCCTCGGCTTTCAGCGTTGCGAAATTCGTCGCCGGATCTGCCGGAAGCCTGCGCGGCCAAGCGACTTCACCAGCCTTTCGAGCGGTTTCAGGTGGAATGGAGACAGTGATGTCTGCGAACGTTGGAGTGCGTGCTCGCTCGCCACTGAACATCTCGCCAGGCGTTCCCGCTCGATCTCGAGTAGTCGTGACCAACATCTCGACCTGAGCAGCTGACGGATTGGCTGCCACCGGCTCAAGAACGCCTCTTGGGCGACTCGCGCACGCACCGAGCAACGTCAGACTGACTGTCATGACAAGCGGCAAACGCACCCAACGACGTGCGTCGTGTTTGGCCACTCCGGGAAAATGTCGTTCCAATTACATTACTCCTGCTAAACACACCCAGCCTTCCGCTTCACCTAGAAGGCCTTTTCCTCTGTGAGTTTGGACTGATGCACGGAACAGAAAGGTGCCAGATGACCAAAACCAAAAGCAATGTTTATGGGGCAGTTCGCGCTAAGTCGCAAGAATATGTTTCCACCGCCGGGGCCTATAACGCCACACGGGATGGGCAATGATTTAGGTGGGAAATCAATAACGGCGGTAGAGAGTATCTCGGTTTCATGGTCGAGTATCCGATATCGCGGTCCAAGCTTTGTTAAGCTGACGATGCCGTTCGCGCCATCAGCGCGGACGGGTTTGCACTTCGAGCTTAAATTGGCATCTGCGCGGGAGATCCAGCTGTGGACGGCTGACTTCTCGATCGCTTGATGGAGGTACGCATTCTATAGATGTGGGAGGCCAAGGGTTATTGCCAGAGTCGTATAAAGTCACTTTACATTTCAACCTGTTTCGGGAAAATGGAAGAGACATCTGAGTGCGTGAAATAAAACGATAGGTTGTCAAAGGAGCGGTCCAGCGGAGCTGCCAGGATGCATAAACTAATCGGCTACACTCATGCGACGGCTCTATTGGGGGTACTCTGTTTAAGTCAACCCGCGGCGGCGGCTGATCCTTGCGCCGGCGTCGATCGAACTCTTACCAAGCAAAACAAAGCGGACTACGGTTCCCTCATCGCTAAAAGCCTCAATAAAAAGGTGAAGCCAAGGTCTGTTGAAATAGACGCTGTGCTTCGATCTGGAACCTGGACAGTAATTTATGCATCCACCCCAATTGCGGACCCAGGCTATTTTTTCTTCGACAGTTCATCCGGCGGACAGGTTTTTAAGGGCGTGTGGGGTGGGATCGCTGACGACGGTGACGGGCCGGTTTTGACAAAGTGGGCACGCGACTTAGGTGCAAATAACGAAATTGCCTCGTGCTTTTCGCACCTGGTCATGACTGATTGATACTGTGATGCAGCCAACCCTGAGAAGCGCTTGAGGGTGTGCCAGCGGCCGGGATCAGCCAGGCGCCTATTTCAACTGGAGTAAGAAGTAAGCGATCTGCGGTCCGGCGAGATGCGCCGACTGAAGGCTTTGGAAATCTGACGCTGGATCGGGAGATGCTGCAGGACGTCAACCGCCGAACGCTCTAGACCTGCCGCGAGCGCAAGCTGATCGACATCCAGTCAACAGAACTTTGCCCATGTCCGGCTCCGCGCATCTAGTGCAAGTCCCTTGTATAAACGAATTTAGGCATACTCCAATTGTAGCGGAGCGCCAACAAGCGCAAAATCAGTCCCAGAAACATGGCAACAATGGCTGACAATTCTTGTGAAAAGCCAAGATATGAGCCTCCCAGAAAGATGGCCCCAGTTCCGATAGATACAGTGGCATATAATTCTGAGCGGAACAGCAGAGGAACGTCGTTGCAGAGCACGTCACGCAAAACGCCACCTGCGCATCCAGTTATCATTCCTGCCGTAATGATAATGATGAGAGGCATATTCATCGAAAGCGCTACAGTGCAGCCTATGACTGTGAAAACTACAAGGCCGATTGCATCGAGAAAGAGGAAAACAGCACGCAGGTGATGCATGAAACGAGCCACTGGTATCGTGGCCAAGGCCGCTCCACCTGTCAGCAGAAGATAGCTCGGGTGAGCAATCCAGGAGAGCGGATGGTGATCAAGGAGAACATCTCGAATTGAACCGCCGCCAAGCGCGGTAACGCCGCCGAGCAGAAAGACGCCGATCCAGTCCATCTCTCGACGACCTGCTGCTAAAGCCGCGGTCATGGCTTCGGCCACGATTGCGGTTAAATAGAGAAAGTGAATTATCTCACTTGTGGTATGTCCATCGATCATAGAGAAACCCTCTCCTTTTCACCCGAAAAATCAATTTCGGGTGCAACACTAGCTGAAGTTGCGATTTTAGTGTCTTCTGAAACTAGGGGTGTTGGAATTTCAATTTGAAAAACGTGGTGGCATTCCGCTGGCTCCGGCGACCGAAACCGCATTTTTTCACCGCCGCAGTTCATGAAGGCAAGCTACAAATCGCGGGTAGTCCATTTCAGCTGCAGTATTGATGTGGCCGCAACGAACTCAACGAGGCCTTCTACTACGAAAAAAAACGGCAAAGGTATCGAGAACGACTGACAGCGCGCCGCCGCCCAAATCGAATAGAATGGTGACACCCATAAGCATCCAACAACCTTCTGCAGCCAGCAATCCTCAGGCCGGTTTGAGGGCTGTCCCGCCAGGCAGCAGGTAAACAAGACGGATCATGATAATCTTCCTCAACAGTAAAACCAGACCTAAATTGAAGGATGGCTTTGGAGTTTTCGTGCCCTATTTCGCGAGCCATTTATTGTATCCAGTCGGCATTGAGGGTTCGCGTTTTTGAATCAAGTCGAGTTCCCAAAGAAACGTTTTCTAAGTCTCTCTACAGTACCATCTTCAATTAGTTCAAGAATTTGCAGCGTTGCGGGGTTCGTGAGGTCGCTGTTGAGAGGGAATGCAAAACCTGTTTTATCCGGGTGAAAGATCTTGCCAACCACAATCATATTCTCTTCCGGCGCTGTATAAGCGAAATGCTCCAAAACGGGCGCGTCCCCGATTATTGCGTCAACCTCTCCTTCATTTGCGGCTTCAACTGCGGCAGTAAGATTGGGATAGGAGTGGGAGGAAATGCCAAGCTCGTTGACGAAATTCTCAGCAACACTACCCGTGAACACCCCCACAGTGTGGCCTTGAAGGTCTTCAAAGGAGTGTATCCCTCTTTCGAGAGTGACGGCAGTCATGACGCTGGTTATCGATGAAGTTATATAAGCGATAACTCCCACTCCCACGAGCAGCCAGATCGCCTGCCAAACGCGTCCCAGCCAGCCGAACAGGTTCTTACGCGTGGTTCGGCCAACGGTGGCAATCGAGACGACGTGAAAAAAGCTTTCGGCGGTTCCTTCTCTCCATCTTTTGGGGAAATCGGGATCAAATTTTCGGTCGAATAATGTGATTCCGATGGTTGCGGCTACAATAATCGCGAATAAGCAGGCGTAAACATGGAGATGCCCAGCATCCAAAAGTCCAGAGAAAACCGCTGTAAAACCACCCGAACCGTCAGCCTTTACCATTATTCGCAGACCGCCATCGTACCACGGTTGCGTGAACGCGATCAGTTCAGCGCGGCGGCGTGTGATCGTTAAATTGGTGACAGCCGCATCAACCTGGCCTGACTGTGTCGCATCTATCAGTTTTTGAAACGTCGGATACGCTACATAATCCGTCCGAAAGTTCAGCTTCGCGCTCACGGACTCCCACAGTTCTATCGCCATCCCTCCGTACCGCCCACGCTCCGCTATGACAAAAGGCGAGCTAACGTAAATTCCTACCTTTACCACGCGAGGCGGCATTTCCGACGGTGATTCCGCGTTCACTTCAGATATGAACAGCAGGTTGCCCAGTATCCACATGGCTATTGCGACCACGTAACGGGTGGTCAGAAACCGGTAGGCGTGACGTTCAGAATCTTTGGGGGTGCGAGGGCAGGGGTCTAACATTCTTCGTCCTTGAAAAACTGAAGGCGCCAGACACGAAACCGTCAATGTATAACCTTCGAATTACGGCTTCACGACGCTACTGACGGGTCTATTCGAAACTCCTCGTAGGTTTGGCTGATAGCAGCATCAGCGCTCGTGCTGTCGAAGAAGCGCAGAGAGGTTAATGGTGTCGCGAATATTTCCTTGGATTTCATTAATAAAATTATTGCGATAACTTGGGTAATATTTTTTCTATTTCGTGTCGATGCGAGTGTTCGCTGCTATGGCGTGTGCATATTAAATATGAATTCTTTCCAAAAGGATCCTTGCCAAGTTTGCCATCTGTGAGACCTTCGATGCGCAATCGCTGGCACCGGGCGCCATCGCCTCAACCCCCAGCCCAGCCCTTGAATTTCATCGGACGGCGCTGCCGAAATTGTCTAGGCGCACCCTCAAGCCGTTCCGGAACGGCCTCGGCAATATGGACGTTTCTGGTTCCAGAGCCAGGCGTGATCAAAAAACTATTGGGCAGCGGGTGAGATATGATCCGGGATCGGGCAGACATATGGCTCTTCTTGTATTTTCTCAAACCATTCCGCTTTAACATGCGCTAACAATCTGGGGGAGGTTACAAGGTCAAGTCCAGTTGCTGCCAGCGCTTTTGCCGCGTGGATCATCGCCTTGTGAGCGCCAGTGCTGCGTCCTTGTGCCACCACCTGCCATGTATGGGGATTGGTACCGATCGCCCAGGCCGGCGCCCAGCATTGTGCCGTTGGCGTGACCCGGCTTACGTCGCCGACGTCTGTTGAGCCTGCACGGAAATGCGACTGTCCTTCAAAGTCCCGTAAGCCGAGATGCAGTGGTGTCGAGCCATCAATCTTCTCGTTTGAGAAAACGTCCTTCTTGATCTGATAAAGGCGGACGCTGCTTTTGATGGCTTCGTCGGTAAAGGTCGCCTGTATCTTGCGTGCGAAGTCCATATCAGCTTCATCAAATGGCACGGGGCCAATTGAGACCAGATTTTTGTGAATTGCATTTTCCAGCGTCAGATTGGGCAGCAGATTGGTGGCCGCCGTGTCAAAAATGATCTCGACCTCCGTTCCGGTCATCATGGCCGCGCCTCGCGCAACCTGATCGACACGCTCTGCCAGTGCCAATGCCTGGGACATTTCCGGTGCCCGCACGAGATAAAGGACTTCGGCCTTTGCCTGTACGACATTGGCCGCACGTCCACCGGCATCGGTAATGGCGTAGTGGACACGGCAGTCCTGCGGCATGTGCTCGCGCAGAAAATTGACGCCTACATTCATCAGCTCAACCGCGTCCAGCGCTGAGCGGCCGAGATGTGCGGCATTTGCTGCATGGGCCGCAACGCCCCTGAAGCGATAATAATATTCCAGAACGGCGAGATTGTTGGTCGAACGGACACCGTTAAACGGTGCAGGATGCCAGGTCAGTGCCGCATCGACATCGGCAAACACGCCGGCGCGCACCATGAATGTCTTGCCGGAGCCGCCTTCCTCGCCGGGGCAGCCGTAGTAACGCACGGTTCCGGGGAGGCCATTGGCTTCCAGGTGTTTTGCCAGCGAAATTGCCGCCAGCAGTGAACCGCTGCCGAGAAGATTATGGCCGCAGCCGTGGCCGCTTCCGTCCGGCTCCATGGCTATTGACTGATCCACGCCCGAGCGCTGGCTCATGCCTGCCAGCGCGTCGTATTCGCCGAGAAATGCGATGACCGGTTTGCCGCGACCATACTCGCCGATGAATGCCGTCTTCATCCCCGCAATATCTCGTCGAACGGAAAATCCATTCTGTTTCAGCGTTTCAACGAGCAGATCCGATGATCGAACTTCCTGAAATTTCAGTTCCGCGAACTCCCAGATCCTGTCACTGAGATCGGTAAAATCGGGCGCCATCGCCTCAATGGTCTGAATAAGCGAGCGGAGGGCGGCAGTGTCGGGCATTTTTTATCCTCGGGGCGATGCTGGGAAGTCCTGCATCAGGTGTGCAGAGCGGAGCAGCCATGCTGCAGGTTCAGCCGGCGCCGCGGTTCATCGCTGCGCCGGGCCATCATCATGTCTTACCTATCGAGGGAAACCTCCCAAAGACGGGCATTTGACTGCCAGACGGGTTGGCCCTTCAGGGCTTTCGTCGCACCCCAGACATCGATCATGTCATAGAGGAAAATCCCTGGCATCTCATCGAGCATCAGCGTGTGGAACTCGTCAAAGATGGCCTGGCGTTTCGCCGTGTCGATTTCGGCATAGGCCGCCTTCATCAATGCGATTGCCTTGGGGTTGTCCCACATCAGCGATGCATTCTTGTCCTTGTCGCCGACATAGAAGCTGTACATCAAAGCCGGATCGAGACGTGGTGCGACAGATTGCGAGATTATCTGGTAGTTGCCTGAACGGCGACGATCCACCTGTGTGGCGTAGTCCAGCACTTCGATCTGCACGTTGAGACCGATCTGCTGAAGCATGGCCTGCGCGATAACGGCTGCCGGGAAACTGGGGACGTTGCCGCGCTTATTGGCGATGATACTGATTGGCTCACCCTTGTAGCCCGAATCCGCCAGTTCTTTCTTGGCTGCTTCAAGATCATAGGGCAGGCGCGTCTTCTGCGTTTCGCTGAAGTAGACGGAATCGGAGGCGACCATGGAACCGTTTGCCTTGCCGGTGCCGTTGGATGCAGCGGCAACCAGTTCATCCAGATCAAGTGCCATGGCAATGGCGCGGCGAACGCCGGGCTTGCTCATGATCGGATCGCGCGTCTGAATGTAGAACAGGTTCTTGCCGTTGTTCTGGGAGACGATGACCTTGGCTTTCGCGCTCTTTTCGAATTCGGGGATCAGGTCGGGAGAAATTTCCGCCGTATCCAGCACACCCGACTGAAGCCCGGCCTTCACCGTCGAGGCGTCCGGAATGACCATGAATTTGATGCCATCGACCAATGGCCGCTTCGAACCGACCATGCCGTCCGGCTCGCCGCTATTGGTGGGTGAAACGTAACCGTCGAACTTCGTAAGGTGAATATATTCGCCCTTTTTCCACTGATCCCACTTGAACGGGCCGGTGCCGATCGGTTTGTCGAACGAGCCGTCGGCACCAACCGAGTCTGGTGAAATGATGCCTGTGTAGCCGCATTCCGGCCGCGACATCAGACCGAGGAAAACGGCTGACGGCTTTTCAAGCGTCATCGTCATGGTCTGTGCATCGACTGCCTCAATGCCCGTGACCTTCACGGTGCCGCTACCATCGAAGTCCTTGATGCAGGTCCATTTCGTCACCGGATCCATATAACGGTTCCAGTTCCACACCACGTCTTCGGCTGTCAGTATCTTGCCATTGTGGAATTTCACGTCCGGGCGCAGCTTGAACGTATAGGTCAGGCCATCGCCGGACATGTTGACCGACTGCGCCAGCAGAGGTTTGACCTCGCCGTTGTTGGCATAGCCGACAAGGCCTTCGACGATGTGCAGAATGACGCCATCAGTATTGCCGTCGCGGTTGACGCCGGGATTGTTGCTGCGCAGATCGGAGCTCTGGGCAATGACGATGTCACGTGCGGCTGAAACGCCGGTCAGCGACATCAGGATCGTACCGGCGAGAAGAATGCTTTTCATGTTACCCTCTTTTTGTTGGCGTCTATGGTTGTTCTCAGGCTTAAAATGCGTCCCAGCAGACGCGGGACAGCCTGCCGATGGTTTCGAGCGACAGGGTGTAGCCCGGCGTGCCATCCGGCATTTCCTGCGGCACCTGATCGGTAAAAGCTGTGATGATGTAGAACGGCGAACCGTCGCGATAGACGATGCCCGCATTCATGCGCCCGCGTTTTCCGGTGCCGCCCTTGTGGGCGACCACGGTGCCGAATGGAAGCCGTGACGGAATGGCGTAACGCAGGATCTGGTTCTTCAGCGTCTGGAGCGCGTAGGCGCATAGCTCCTGCGAAGAGCCCAGTTTGGCGGCGGCTTGCGTCGATGTCTGCGCATCGAGGATGGTCTGGAGCAGAAACAGCTGGTCACGCGCTGTCGTCGTCGTAACGGACTTCAGCGCGTGATCGGGCGACAAAGCCAGTGGTGGAATGAGAAAGCGGTGATGCGTGCCGCTCATGCCAATAGACTTGCAATAGCTGTCGACCTCTTCCAGAGTCAGCCGTTCGAACACCATTTTGGTGCAGACATTGTCGCTCAACACCATCATGCCGGTGATGGCGTCGCGCAGGGAGATAACCAGGCCGGGCGTCATGTGGCGAAGCATGCCGCTGGCCACCTCTTCGGCAAAGCGTGCCTCGTAGGTGATTGGCTCATCGAGATCGAGTCTGCCCTCATGGACGGCTTTCAGCGCCGCCATCATGATCGATGTCTTGCGGGTGCTGGCTGAAGGTGTTTCCTCATCTGCGCGTCTGTCGAAACTCTCGCCTGTCAACAGGTTGCGGATGCTGAAGCGAGTGACAAAATTCTGAGCGTCACAGATGGCGTTGAGGCGTTCCTGCACATTGCCGGAAGTCTTTTGAATCGCATTGGTGTTTGTCATGTTCAGTTCTCCAGACGCCATTTTAGCTGGACGCCGCCGGTCTCGTTCAGATCGAGTGCGGGAATGGCCGAAAGCAGGCGTCGCGTGTAGGCCTCTTTGGGCATGTCAAAGATTGTGTCGCGATCACCTTCTTCGATGATGCGTCCGTCCTGCATTACGACGACGCGGTCCGCCACCTGTTCGACGACACCGAGATCATGGCTGATGAACAGGCAGGAAAAGCCGTAGCGCTTTTGCAGATCTGAAAAGAGCGTCAGCACCTGCGCACGCACGGTCACGTCGAGTGCTGACACAGGTTCGTCGGCGATCAGGAAACGTGGTCTGCGCGCAATGGCACGGGCAATCGCCACGCGCTGGCGCTGACCGCCGGAAAGTTCGTGAGGATAACGCAGGGCATATTCCGCACCGAGACCAACTTCCTCCAGCGTTTCATAGGCGCGCTTTTTCTTGGCGGTGCGATCGATACCCGGCACGAGCCGCAATGCTTCCTCTACAAGCGCGAGAATTGTCATGCGCGGATCGAGCGAAGAATAGGGATCCTGAAACACCATCTGGCAATTGAGGCGGTAATCCCGCCAGTCAGCATCGCGCTTGCGGCCTTGAAACAGGATGTCTCCTTCCGTTTCGCTGACCAGCCCGGCGATGGTCCGGCCAAGCGTGGTTTTCCCCGACCCGGACCCACCCACCAGCGCGACCACCTCGCCCTCATGGATGTCGACGGAGACGCCGTGCAAAGCACGCTTGGCAGTACCTTTCTTCAACAGCGATCTGCGGCCTGGATAATCGACCACTACGTTCCTGGCGGACACCATCGGTGCAGCTGCGGTATTGATTGTGCGAACTGCGCCGCGGACAGGCAAAGACGACAAAAGCTTGCGGGTATAGGGATGCTGTGGTGCCTCGAGGATCTGTTCTGTGGTTCCAGCCTCGACGATCGACCCTTTTTCCATCACCACGATGCGGCTGGTATAGCGGGCCACCATCGGCAAATCGTGACTGATCAGAAGAACGGCTGTTCCTTCAGCCTTTGTCAGCTCCACCATCAGCTCCATGACATCGCGCTGGATGACAGCATCGAGCGCAGTGGTCGGTTCGTCGGCAATCAGCAAAGCGGGTTTGAGGAGCATGACCGAGGCCAGCATGATCCTCTGGCGCATGCCGCCGGAAAACTCATGAGGATAAGATGTGAGCGCTGCTTCAGGGTCACGGATGCCGACTTGCTGGAGCATGGCGAGTATTTTGACACGACGTTCTGCCGGCGTGTATCTGGTGTGAAGGGTGAGGCCTTCTTCCAGCTGGCGACCGATGGTCATGGACGGATTGAGGGAGGTCATTGGCTCCTGGAAAACCAGCCCGATTTCTGCGCCCCGTAACCTGCGCAGATCCGCTTCGCTCATCGATGTGACATCACGCCCTTTGTAAATTACCTGCCCGCCGGTTTTATGAATGGCAGGTGGCAGCAATGAAATCAGAGCACGCGTTGCCAGCGATTTGCCCGAACCGCTTTCGCCGACGATGCCGAAAATTTCGCCAGGCTCGAGATCGAAGCTGACGTTCTTCACGACTTCGACGCCGCGACGGGTAATCTCCAGCGAGAGATTACGCACGCTGAGAAGTTTTTCCTGTGTCATTTCAAACCTCTCATACGGGGATCGAGTTTGTCGCGCAGAGCATCTCCGAGCAGATTGATGCCGAGCAGCGTCAATGCGATGCAGAGACCGGGGAAAAGACCCAGCCAGACGGCTTGTTCGATGAAGGGACGACCAGCGGCGAGCATATTGCCCCAGGTTGGCGCCGGTGGCGGAACGCCGAGCCCAAGGAAACTCAGGGCACTTTCAGACAGGATGGCCCAGCCGAACATGGATGTGGCGAGGACGGTGATCGGCGCCAGACAATTGGGAAGAATGTGCCGCAGCATGGTAAAAATCTCGCTGTTGCCCATCACCTTGGAGGCTTCGATAAATTCACGCTCACGCAGCGACAGAACGGCACCGCGCACCACACGCGCCATGGATGGCGTGTAGGCAATACCGAGCGCGAAGATGATGCCATACTGATTGGCCCCGAACACTGCGAGCAGACCGAGTGCAAGCAGGATGCCGGGAAAAGCGAGCAGTGCGTTGTTGACCGCCATGATGACGCCGTCGATCCAGCCGCGGGAATAACCGCTGATCAGCCCGATCACCGTACCGGCGATCGTAGCAAATCCGACGGTCAGGCATCCGATCCAGACGCTGGCCCGTGCACCAATCATAAGTCGGCTGACAACGTCCCGGCCGAATTCGTCGGTACCGAGCAGATGTTGTGCCCCTGGTGCCGCGAGACGGGCGGTAAAGCTGAGCTTCATAGGATCGAATGGCGTCCATAACAGACTGACGGCTGCGACAATGAGAAGAATGGCAATAAGCAATCCGCCGATCAGGCCATTGAGAGTAAAATGTTTCATTCTGCCACCACGCGCGGATCAAACAGAGGATAGAGGAGATCGACGATCAGATTGACTACGACGTAGGAGAAGGCGACGAACAGCAGGCATCCCTGAATGACCGGATAGTCGCGCTGAAAGATGCTGTCGACCATCAACCGTCCGAGACCAGGAATGGTGAAAACCGTTTCGATGACAGCGATACCACCCAGAAGATTACCCAGGATAAGGCCAATCATCGTCCAGGTCGGACCAAATGCGTTCTTGAAGGCGTGCTTCCAGAGAACGGCGCTTTCGGACAGGCCTTTTGCGCGGGCATGGGTAATGTAATCCAGTCTAAGGACCTCAAGTGTCGAAGCGCGTGCCATGCGGATCAGAACACCCGCCTCATGGATCACAAGTGTCATGATCGGCAGAACCAGATAGAGCAGGCCTCCGGCCAGATTGTCGCTGATCGATATGTATCCGAGTACCGGCAGCCAGCCGAGCTTCAGACCAAAGAACAAAAGCAGCAGCAGACCGAGCCAGAAGGTCGGTATGGACAGGAGGATCGTTGCAGTGCCGACCAGCGCCAGATCGGTGATGCTGTTCTGGCGCCATGCGGCAATCACGCCTGCGGGAACCGCAATAAGGCTGGCAAGGATGACAGCAATGATGACGATTTCAGCAGAGACCATGAAACGCGATACGACGAGCGGCAGGACGGCCTCGTCGTTGACGATGGAACGCCCGAAGTCCAAGTTCAGCACATTGCCGCTCCAGACAAAAAATTGTTCTGGCATTGAGCGATCGAGACCCAGTTCGGTATGCATCGTGGCGATCTGATCGGGAGTGGCCATGTCGCCCAGCATCAGAGCGGCAGGATCCCCCGGAATAAAACGGATGAGCGCGAACACCGTCACGGCGACAATAACCATGGTTGGCAGCGCCATGAGCAGGCGGTTGAATATAAATCTGATCATCGGTTCCCCTGAACACGATTGGCGGGGCCGGATCTGCAAAGTCACCGGCTGTTTATGACAGGACTATGAGCGATGAGATGTTTTTGCGCAATATTATGCGTTTCTGTCATAGGTTTATGCATATACTGCGGACGACGCCAGGCGCGTCGGCACAAGAAAATATTATTTAACACGTTGTTAGGCTTCGTCTTTTTGGGAAATGACGATCTGCCGTTTGAGCGCGTCCATCAGCCCTCTGGCAGCAAGAGAAGACGATGTGCCAGACGGCGTCGCCAATCCGAACTCCTGCCGTGACATGGGGATGAAAGGGCGTTGAACGATTGGCAGATGCCGATAAAGATTGGCAAAAAAGCTACTCAGGATAGCAATGCCGAGCCCATGCGCAGCGTAGGAGCATGCAGAGCTGTTGGTGTGAGTTTCGATCTTGACGTTCTGTTTTACGCCCGCACGCTTGAAGGCCTGATCAAGCAACATACGGTTTGGCCTCTGGCGACCGATCAAAACGAGAGGTACGCCGCGCAGTTCCCTTGGCGTGATTTCGCTCAACGCTGCAAGCGGATGGTTTTCGGGAATAACGCAAACGCTCGATCCGGTCGCCACCCGTTCCATTTCGATACCCGGTCCGATCTGATCCTCATAACGAAGGAATCCGAAATCGATCACCTTCTGCTCCACCAGCCTTGCTATGCTGGATGTGGTCTCAAAAAAAGTTTCGATACGCACGGTTGGATATTCATTTGAATATTCGAGCAGCATGGCGGGTGCAAAATTTTCCCACATGGAGCTGGGAAGACCGATGCGCACCAGTTCCGGCCCGGCGGCACCGCTGCGCAAATCCTCCGCCAGACCGGAGAAACGATTCAGCCCAAGGAGAATGGTTTCCGCATCACGCGCGAGAATAGTGGCTTCCGGCGTTGGAATGAGGCGGCCTTTGTCGCGGTCGAAAAGCCTCAGCGAAAGGCCGGACTCGAGTTGCTGCAAAAGACGACTGACGCCGGACTGGCTGAGACCCATGCTTTTGGCAGTTGCAATCGTTGATCCCGTTGCGAGAAGAGTTTTCAGAACTTCCAGCTGTCTGAAATTAATCATCTGTGATGGCCCTGTCATCCGTTCTGTCGTGCAGCAAAATCCCGCGTCTCATACCATTCCCGGAGATATCCCAGGAATGGTGCAGCCGATTTCGGCAGCGGCGTCCGACCGGAACTGACGATTGCATATTCGACGACAAGCGCGGGTTCAAACGGCACAAAAACAAGCGGCATTCTGCTATATTCACGCGCCAGCAGCTCGCTGACAATTGCGATGCCCAGTCCTTCCCCAGCGAGCGCGCAGGCGCAACCGACGGAGTGCGCCTCTATGGCGGGGCGCTGCCGCAGCCCCTGTTTATAGAGAAGCGCTTCCAGTTCATGGCGTACCGGCCGCTCCCGGTTCAACAGGATCAGGTCATGCGATTTGAGGTCGGGAACACCCAGTGTTTTGTACGTCGCAAGCAAGTGGTCTGGATGCATGACGCAGATATTGCGGGAGGGCAGCACATATTCCTCGCGCAGCCCCGGCGTTGGTGACGGCAGACGGGTGAAGCCGATGTCTGCCTGGCCATCGGCAATCATGCGTTCGATTGCCAGATAGTTACCTGATGCGACTTCTATCCGAACCGACCCGTTTTCCGTCAGAAACCGTTTGATTAAACGCGGTACCAACGTGACCGAAAGGCTGGCAGGGAACGCAAGACGCAATGGAATTTCCACTGAGCGGCCGTTTTCAAGCTCTTGTGCCGTTACTTTCAATGCGGTCAGCCGATCGGAAATCGCTCTGATTTCCGGGCCAAGCGCCAAGCCTTCAGGCGTCATCGAGAGCCTGTTCTTGTCCCGTTCGAACAGCCTCACGCCAAGATAAAGCTCAAGCTGATGCAACAGTCGGCTGGCGTTCGACTGGGAAATACCCAGATCGGCAGCGGCGGCTATCGTGGAGCCGGTTGCGGCAATCGCATCATAGGCATGGATGTGCTTGATGCTGATTGTGATCTCGCTGGCTTGCTGCGACATTCTCTCTCCCAAAACGAATAGCACCACCCGTAAATGGCATAAGATTGCACAGTTTGGCGAGGCCTTCCAATGTGTAACCTGGAGCTATGACCTGGAAGGGGTACACGGTAATGGCAACAGTATTGGAACAGATCGCAACGCATGTCGCATCGAAAGCCACATACTCATCCCTCGCCAAAGCGCGGGCACAACAGGCGTTCGTTGACACGATCGGCTGCATGATTGCTGGTACTGGTGACCCGGCAACCCGTTCGGTTGCGGCTGCATTTTCTGAGGAGATCGGCGTATCGGGCATCTCGATGGTGTTCACCGGCGGGCGGTCTTCACCTTCTATTGCAGCCTTGATCAACGGCACCGCCGCGCATTGTCTGGATTTCGATGACAATTTCCATCCGGCCCGCGCGCACGCTTCTGCCGTCCTGGTGCCTGCTCTGCTGGCAATCGCGTCGGCAAACGGTTCGGTTTCCGGCGATCAGCTTCTTTGCGCTTACCTTGCCGGTCTCGAAGCGCAGGCCGCCGTTGGTTTTGGCGTAAATCCATCCCACTACAACCGGGGTTGGCATGGCACCTCTACAGTGGGTTGCATTGGCACGGCGGCGGGGGTGGCCATGCTCCTTGAGCTTGATAATCTGCGCGTTGCGCAAGCGATGAGTATCGCGGTCAGCCTTGCCTCGGGTCCAAAAGCTCAGTTTGGTACATCCGTGAAACCGTTTCATGCAGGTCTTGCAGCCCGTAATGCCGTCGAGGCGGCATTTCTTGCAAGGGCGGGTATAACCGGACGGCTGGACATCCTGGAGCGGCCACAAGGTTTTCTGGATTTGTTCGGAGGTGCAGACTCAGCGGGTTGGGACGCATTTTCCCCCGGCAAAATCCACGTCATTGAAACCCGTGGGTTGGTGACGAAACTTCATCCATGCTGTGCTTCTACACATCGAGTTATAGATGCTGCACTCGATTTGCAGAACGAGCATGGGTTCTCGCCTGACGACGTCCAGTGCATTGAAACGAAAGTAGGCCGGTCTGCCGTGGACAATCTTGCCTATCCGGATCCGTCCGATGAGATGCAGGCGCGGTTCTCAATGCAGTACTGCCTCGCTGCGGCATTGGTTCAAGGCAGACTTACACTTACCGATTTCACGCGCGATGCAATTTTGAGGCCGGATATCCGGCGTCATATGCCCAAGATTACCATGGAAGCCTACAGTGCTGAGGAGGAGCGCGGGGTTGAACGCATTGCTCATCAGTTAACGGTCAGATTGGCGGATGGGCGGACGTTGTGGAAAGAGCGCCTTCATGCCAAAGGATCGTCCGCGGACCCCATCACAGAAGCGGAACGGCAGTCGAAGTTTGTCGATTGCCTGGCTTGGGTGCGCTCGGCTGATGAAGGCCAATACGCTGCTTTAGCCCGTCTGGAGCGGGCCCGCTCTGTGGAGCATGTACTGCTGCAGTTAAAAGGGGTTGGCAGCAATATTGGAAGATGACACGTCTTAAATTGCCCGACATGGCCAAAAATCCATGCTTGACCCCATAGCCAGTCAACTTCGCGCTTCGCAGGGAAACAGTATTTCCACTGATATGGCCGACAGATGTTGGGCTGAAGGTTCGAGTCTTTTCAAGGCGAGGGCATGTCATGACGGATGAACCCTTCGGTTGGTACAAGTCTCGCGCGCTTACCGGTAAAACTCAACCCTCCGCTAAGATTTGCCACCGGGCAGGAGTGATTTGGCAGGATCAGCACCGGGATGCCCAGTTTGGGCGCCTCGTGCTCAAAAGTCAGGAATGCGTGTTCTTCGGAAAGTTTTGCGACAGAAAAAGGTGTGTCGCGCCCTTGCGCCCACGCCTCACCAAACGAGGTCGTTGCGGATGTACCATGGGCACCAAGGTCGGAAGACAGCGTTTTCGAACCGACATCGGCAATTGCAAAATGATCATTGACCGCGATGATTCGGGCTGACACTGCAAGGCCGATGTCCGCACGGCTAACCAGTCCAAGACGGACTGCGGTCAGGTCGTAAAAAACATAGTTTCCTGGCCTGACCTCATCGATGCCCTCGAAACCGGCATTGGCCAGAATCGATGGCGTACTGCCAATCGACACGCAGGGAACGGGAATACCATTTCTTTCGAAAGATGCGCGAAGATCAGTCATAATCTCCAGTTCCGTTTGCGCGATCCGGCGCACGCCGTCCACATTCCCGGCTCCATAGGCATGACCAGCGTGCGACAACAGGCCCACGAAATGTAAAAGAGGATCGGCATCGATTTTCCGTGCGAGGGCGAGTCCAAGCACACCACGTGGGTCAAACCCGCAACGATGCAAACCGACATTGACCTTTAGGAAAACATGAGCAACTCGGCCGCACTCCAGTGCAGCTTTTGCTACGGCTTCGACCGTTTGTTCGCTATCGGCGACAAAACGAATATCTTCCGGACGCTCCACGATCCGCAACATTGCTGCGATCGTCGCTGGGCAAATAATCGGATATGCGAGCGTCACCGGTGTGAGACCGTTTTCGATCAACATCTTCGCTTCATAAGGACGAGCGACGGTAAAACCCTTTGCACCATGGGCGCGTTGCAGATGCGCGATTTCAAGGCTTTTATGGGTCTTTATGTGCGGATGGAGTGTCGCCTTGCCACCCACAAGTTCCGCCATGGCGGCGATGTTGCGAAGCAGTGTTGGCTCATCAACTACGACTTTCGGGGTTTTAAAGCTGTCGAAGCCCGAAAATCTCCGCGCCAGATCGAGGCCTGAGGCCATGGGTGAGACTTCCACATTTGACATCGAGATGATCCGGATCCGTTATTGAGGACATGGCCTGGCGGCCGGTTGGGCAACAGGCATCGATAAACCCGTCGCTCAGAAAACGACGGGGTGCGTCCTGCCGTTTTGAACATTGACGAGCCCTTGCGGTGCATAGTCGCTTGGAGCGACCAGAACCCAACGCCATGGCGCGCAGGTGAGCGTGGCGAATGCCAGGCGTTCGGGGAAGCCGGGGAACCAGCGTGGCTGAAAGCTGGGTTCGTACATCCAGTCGACCTTTTCGCCCTCAGCGTAAAGCGCATGCATTTCCTCGTGCAACGTTTCGGCAGGGCGGCAGCTCATCAGTCCAGCGATTTCGTAACGCACGCGTGAGACCACTTTGCCATCGCGCACCAGAGCCCATCCACCGTCGTTGTCGGCAACGGCATTGACCGCCATGGCCATTGCTTCATCCGACGAGCCGACGCACCAGATATTGTGTTTGTCATGAGCCATGGAGCAGGCCAATGCTGTGTCGGCCGTTCTGGGGCCGCATCCCAGCCAGAACATCTTCGAAACGCTGCCTTTGCCCGAGAAGCGATCGATGATCGAGAATTTCGTGATGTTGCGACTTTCGTCGCGCTGCACAAAGCCTCCCATCACCGGCAATTCGAAAACGAGAAAGTCATCGGTCCAGTGAAAGGGCCTCAGCACCGCGGCATTCATGGTCTCCCGCCCGGCCTCGGCGGCGATCTGGAAATCAGCCGCAGTTAAAGCCCGACCGATGTTGATGGTTTTGGTCGCCCATTCCGGCCAGTCAATCTCCGGCACGTCAGGGAGATAGATCTTGCCATCGGATACCTGTTTGCCGTCTGCCCAGACCTTGGCAATCTCGAATGTCGCGACATCGGATAGCAAGACGATGTCTGCATACCGGCCCGGGGCCAGTGTACCGACCCATGGTGTCAAGCGCATGTGCCGAGCCGGATTGATGGTGACGAGCTGAATTGCGATTTCCGGAGCGAGACCGGACTGAATGGCAAGCCGGACATTGTGATCCGTTGCCCCCAGTTTCAGCGTGTCGGAGGCGCTGCGATCATCCGTGGTCAAAGCAATCTGGGACCAATCGGCCAGACCTTTCTCGATAAGCCCGGTGATGACCTCCGGCAGGCTGTGCGGGCGCAGTTCCATGAACAGGCCACGTGAAAGCTTGTCCCAGAACTCCTCCACGGTCCATGCCTCGTGGTCGGAGGCCATCCCGGCAGCCGCGAATGCGTTGATTGTCGGAATGTCACGAATGCCAGCAGCATGACCCTCAACGACGCCACGTTTTTCGAATGTCGCGCGGATCATGCCCCAAAGCCGATCATAGGATGGATTGCTGGCATCCCACACGGCAGGCCAGTCCATGACTTCGTCCAGACCGGCCACCATCAGGCTCTGCTGGAGGAATTCCTTTTGCTCGTCGTAACCAAGCCAGCCGCCACCGTGTTCGTAACCGGTGGGAGGAACGGCTGAGCCTGGTAAGGGAAAGATTTTGAGAGGCGAACCGGCGGCGCGTGCCTTGAGCCAGAATTCAAGTGTCTTGGCGCCATTGACGTTGGAAAATTCGTGGCTTGCTTCGCAGGTCCAGGTATTGCCACGTGGAAGGACGAGTGCGGCTTCCCATTCCGGGGTCAGATGTGAGCTTTCAATGTGTTTGTGCACCTCGCCGAGGCCAGGAATGGCAGACAGGTCAGGCTCATGGACGCGGTGACTGACGGTGCCGGGGTAGGAACCGGCATCGCCGACATAGGCAATGCGACGGTCCTTGATGATGATTTCCTGATCATCACGCCATGTCCGGGTGCTCACGTCGAGTAGTCTACCGACACGCAGTGCCGTGTCGGCAGGAAGTTTGCCAAGTGCCACCAGTGTCAGTTGTTGGCGGATTGCGATTTCATCGTCAGCGCTCAGGCTGATGTCTTCGATATCGGTTCTTGGCACGGGGTATTTCCTTAAGGCACTGGGGGGACTGTTTCGGGACGATTCAGACAGACGGATAGAATGCGGGAATGGCGGTCGGTGTTGGATGAAAAGCCGTGTTCGGCAGAGGCATCGAAATAGACGGTATCGCCTTTGGACATTACGACAGGTGAATAGGGTTCCATATGGAAAATAACCTCGCCCTCCAGCACGTAGACAAACTCTTCACCCTTATGGGTGCTGCGTACCGGGCGTGCGTTGGCAGAACGTACCGGTATGTCGATAACCATTGGCTGCATCGTTTTGTCGGCAAGATCCGGAGCGAGTGCTTCGTAGTGCCCCATCTCTGTCGAATATTTCGCGCCGTTATCGGCCTTGGTAATAACGCGGGCCGCAGTGGCAAATTTCTGCGTCGGTGTTCCGATCAGGTCGACGAAGTCGATTCCCAGACCTTCCGCCAGACGAACAAGAACGCTGTAGGCGGGAGATGATTGATTGTTTTCAATCTTTGACAGGGACGAAATCGAGACCCCTGTACGTCGGGACACCTCGGCCAGCGTCCAGCGGTTTTCAAACCGCAGGCGTGACAGCATCTCACCAAGCGGTTTGCCCGGTGTCTTGTCATTTGTGCGTCTGTCGTGGACGCCTGTTGTTTCAGATGTCGCGTCTTCGGTCGTCATATCCGCTCCCATCGGCCTCATTGCGGCAGAATAGCGCCCTTGCGTTCGACTATCAGTTTATACTGCGATGGCTCGCGATGGCGTGCGAAATCGAAAATGGTCTTCTTGTACAACGTACCCATGTCGAGATCGCATCTGGCGGCAATGAGTTCGTCGCCGGTCGTCTAAGCCATGGCGACAATCTGCCCCGATGGCGCAACGATCATCGAAAGTCCGATCATGTTTGAACCCTCCTCGCAGCCCGCCTTGGCCGCAGCCGCGACCCATGTAGCGTTCTGGTAGGCACCTGCCTGTAGCGACAGCTGGTGATGGAAACCCGTCAGTTGGTCGAAGTCGAAAACACCGGTGTGATCGTCGGGCGTATTATAACCGACGCAAACGAGTTCCGCGCCCTGCAACGCCATCACGCGGTAGGTTTCGGGCCAGCGGCGATCGTTGCAGATGCACATGCCGACGATGCCATCCATCGCGCGCCATACAGGGAAACCCAGATTTCCGGGTTCGAAGTAACGTTTCTCGAGATGCTGCGAGGTCCGCCCTTCGACAGGTTCAGCGTGTCCGGGCAGATGGATTTTTCGGTATTTGCCGACGATCTTGCCCGCGGAGTTGACTATGATAGACGTGTTGAAGTGCCGCTCCGTCCCGTTTTCTACGGCAATTTCGGCGTAGCCGATGTAAAACCCGATGCCCAGAGCACTGGCCTCTTCGAAGAGCGGTGCCGTTTCCGCCCCGGGCATTTCGCGCTCGAAGAAGCTGTCGATTTCTTCCTGGCTGTTCAGCACCCAGCGTGGGAAAAACGTCGTGAAAGCCAGCTCGGGGAAAACCACAAACTCCGCTCCACGGGATTTCGCTTCCCGCAGGAGCTCCACCTGACGTTTGACGACAGAGGCACGGCTATCGCCTCTCTGAACAGGTCCCATCTGTGCGCAGGCAAGATTGATAAAACGGCTCATGCGTGCTGCTCCCTGTTTCCACCCAGGATCTCGAACGGCAGAACGGCGCTGTGCATCGGATTGATGCTGAGCCAGGTCGGGCTGCCCGCTTCCTGAGGTGTTTCTATGCGGCCATGGGCAATGAGCGTGCCGACTGCGCTTTCGCAGTGATACTGATACGCCCGGCCGAGGAAAGTCCGAAGGCTGATCTTGGCAGGAATGCCACTCTGCACGTCACTGACCGTCAGGCCCTCGGGGCGCGTGGCGATAAGGCCACGATCAGGGACCTGGCCGAAATCCGCCTCCGAAATATTGATACGGACACCACCGTCGATCTCGATCGTAACCTTGCTGTTGCCAGCCCGGGCGACGATTGAAAACGCCATGATGTTCTCGAAGCCGACAAACCGCGCGACGAAAGCGTTCGCCGGACGCCGGTAAAGCGCCTCGGGCGTATCGAGTTGCACAACCTGACCTGCATTCATGATCGCCACGCGATCCGAGATCGAGAAGGCCTCTTCCTGGTCGTGGGTGACGTAGACGGCCGTGCGTTGGCCAGCCATCTGCAAGCGGCGTATCTGCACGCGCATGTCGACGCGCAGTTTTGCATCGAGGTTGGAAAGCGGTTCGTCGAACATCATCAAAGGAGGGTCGATGACAAGGGCACGGGCGAGGGCCACGCGTTGCTTCTGGCCACCGGACAATGCCGAGGGCAGACGACCAGCAAGATGCGAAAGTCCGACGATCTCCAGCATATCCTTTGCCATTTTCAGTCGTTCGGCGGAGGCGATGCGGCGTTGCTTCAAGCCGAACCCGACGTTGTCGATTACACTCAGATGCGGCAGCAGAGCGTAGTTTTGAAACACGAGGCCGATGTTGCGACGGTGGGTGGGAAGTGCAGTCAACTCACGATCACCCAGATGGATCGTGCCTGAACTTGGTTCCATGAAACCGGCAATCAGTCGCAGCGTCGTGGTCTTGCCACAGCCGGAAGCGCCAAGCAGTGAAATAAGCTCTCCGGATTTGATCTCAAGATTGAGATCATCGAGAACCTTCGACTGGCCGTAGTGGGCGGAAACACCACGAATGGAAAGAGCGGGACTGCTCACGTCAATTACCTCATAACCTTTGAAAGGCCGAGCGTTCGTTCGATGATGGCGATGACGGCGATGGTCAACAGCATCAGCAATACGGAAACAGCGGCAACGGAAGGATCGAAATGTTGTTCGACATAGGTGAACAACTCAATGGGCAGCGTACTGACGCCCGGTCCCGTCAAGAACAGCGAAACGGAAACATCATTGAGCGATGTGATGAACGCAAGAATGAACGCGGCGACAATGCCTGAGCTGATGTTGGGCAGAACCACGACGAAAAATGTCTTGAGCGGTGAAGCGCCGAGACTGACGGCCGCCTCTTCGGCGCTGAAATCGAAGGCCGCGAGACTGGCGCCGACCACGCGCACCGCATAGGGAATGGCGATAATCGTGTGGCCGATCAGAAGCGCGGTTATCACAGGCAGCTCATATTCGACGATGATGCTTTTCAGCAGCGAAAATCCGAAGACGATTTCCGGCACCAGGACGGGTAGGAAAAAGATCGAGCTGTACCAGTTCGGTAACCCGGAACGGAACCTTGCC
Organism: Rhizobium sp. GR12; assembly: GCF_036596185.1. Lineage (NCBI taxonomy): Bacteria > Pseudomonadati > Pseudomonadota > Alphaproteobacteria > Hyphomicrobiales > Rhizobiaceae > Rhizobium > Rhizobium sp. GR12. Next base: position 38,070 of record NZ_JASXTH010000018.1, read on the forward strand.
AGCGCATAGGCAACCGGCACACCGACCAGCAACGCAAAGCCGGTGCCACAGATGGCGACGATCAGGCTTGTCTGGAAACTGGTGATGAAATTTTCCTGCTGCAGCACGAAGCTGAACCAGCGCAGGGACAGACCCTGTGGCGGGAACGTCAGGAAGGTGCCTTCTGTCAACGATGCGCCGAGAATGATCACCAGCGGCAGCAGAAGGAATGCGAAAACGAAGGCCGCAAGGACCTGTACGACAATGTGAGGTTTGCGCTGCATCGGATTATCCCGTCACCGGATTGAGGCGTCGGGCCAGATATTGTGCGCCGACGATGACGACGACAGTCAGGGCGACCATGACGACGGCGATTGTGTTGGCCGAATCCCAGTCAAACGAAACCATCGCCTTTTCATGCAGCAGGGCAGGCAGGATCTTCTGACCCTCACCGCCCAGTAGACGCGCGGTCGCAAAGGCGGCAAGGCTGCCGGTGAACACCAGCACGCCACCGACAATGAGGCCGGGAACGGCAAGCGGCAGCGTGACCTGGCGAAACACTGCAAAGGGAGTGGCACCCAGTGATGCCGAGGCATCGAGCACGCTTTCATCGATGGCTTCCAGCACCCCCATCAAAGACAGGATCGCCAGCGGCGTGAACAGATAGACAAGGCCGATGATAAGGGAAAATTCGGTAAACAGCAGCGTCAGCGGCTCATCGATCGCGCCAATCGACACCAGCGATGAATTGATGATGCCGTTGCGCCCGAGGATGACCATCCAGGCGAAGCTGCGTACGATCGCGCCCGTCAGCAGCGGGAACACGCTGGCGACCAGCAATATCTGTCGCAGCCAGCCCCGGGTCCGAACAAGCACGGTGGCTGCGACGAAGCCGAACACCAGCGATATGAAGGTCGAGATCAGTGCGATGCGGATCGTGCGTATTACGATGCGCACATTGGTGCTGTTCGAAAAAAAGCTATCATACAGCGCAAACCGGTTTCCGGATGGCCCGATGGTTCCTGAAAAGGTTCCCGCCACCGGCAGAACCAGGAACGCCAGTACAACCAGCGTTCCCGGAAGCACCAGAAGCAGGGGAAGGGACCGCCTGAACTGAAGTTTCATTGCGTATTTCCGACCATGTTTTAAGGCTTATTGACCGAAGACTTCGTCCCAGCGACCCGACCAGTCCGATTTGGCCTTGATGATGCTGCCGAAATCCGTCTTGCGCAGCTTGGCAATTTCTTCCGGACCGTATGCCATTGTCTTTGTCTCTTCCGGGGTCAGCGAAACCTTCCTGTTGACGGTGCCATCGCCAACCGTTGCGAATTTCTTCTGTACGTCGGCGCTGAGGCGGTAGTTGATGAAGGCGTGTGCGAGATCCTTGTTCTTCGACTTGGCGCCGATATTCAGCGTATTGAAAACAAGGAATGCGCCTTCATCAAGCGCAGCCCACCGTGCGGTCGGGATTGCTTTCATGATGGCGGGCACTGCAAAGTCCTGAACGGCAGCAACACTGACTTCGCCGGTCGAAAACAGGTTGGTCAACTCGGAGCCGGACAAATAGGTCTTGCGGATATTCGGCTTCATCTCGGCGAGGCTTTTGAAGGCGGCATCCGGATCGGCAAAGGCGTCGACGCCAACGCGTTCACCGGCAACGATGACCGTTACAGGCCCGGTCGTGGTCGTGAAGCCGGGAACCGCGACATGACCTTTGAGATCTTCGCGCCAGAGATCCTTCCATGACGTGATTGGCTTGACCCTGGCCGTGTCGTAGATGATGCCGTAACGACCAACCGTGTAACCCGGTCCCCATTCGGAACCCTGCGGAGCCTTGGCCACATCATAGATATCATCGAGGTTTGGCAACAGTTTCGGGTCCATCCTGGCAAACACGCCGTCGTCGATGCCCTGCTGCGAGAATGCGTCGGTAATGAACATCACGTCCACGCCGCCGCGGATTTTCATCTTGTTGAGACGGTCGGCGTTGTTTCCGGTCTCGATGACGACCTTGACGTTATATTTCTCTTCGAACGGCTTGTAGAGATACTCCTGGCTTTCCTTAGGGGTGTAGCCCCACTCGGATACGACAAGGGTGCGCTGATCCTGCGCGACCGATAACGACACGCCGGCAAGAACTGCGGCGGCAAATGAAACACACGAAAGAAGATGGCGCATGGAGATACCTGCAGCTGGTTGAAAAATGGACTTTTGTATAGATTTTAATCAGGCTGTGAATTTTGCGCATTATATGCGCAATTCGGTTTCTTTCTCAAGAAATATTTTCTTGATAGAAAACTTGGCGGCGCAAGATTGGGTGAATTCCTGTTCGCATCGCCAGTATTACCGAGGATGCTTGGGGGCAGGCTAGCAGGTGCGGGGGGACCCCTTGGGCCAAGGCGACATCGACGCCCAGAACGACTGCTCCGAAAGGGCAGCGCCGATTTCTCTCTATGCGGTACCTCACCGTCGAGCTGGGATCTGCTTTGCAACGCCGTTCAACCCGTCCGGGCGGGCAGCAACGCGAACCGCTGGCTCTATGCCCGAGATCGATATGCCCACCTGCATCAAGACGGTTCAGCGCCACCTCAGCCCTATCGTTCGCGTGGACGGTCCCCACTCCTGAAATCGGAGCTTTCACGCGCCCGTCAACACCGGTCATGCCTTGCGCAGAAGCAGGCCAGAACGCCACATGTGAGTTTTTACTTGCGCGCGATGAGAATGCAGCTTCGACTCCATTGGTGGCCTGCCGGTGGTCTTTGAAGAACCGAGCCGCGGTAGTGGTGGTCGAGATTTCGCAGAATGCCGATCGACTGCCGGTACAGGTTTCTGGCGGTGCACTCGGCCTTAATGAAGAGATCAGGCTGTTGCGAGACCAACTGGCGTCCAAGCTTCAGCTGCAAATGCACAACTGAAGAGGATGCTGAAGTAGTCCGGACGCTGGACGTGTCATTGTCTCTGGCACAAAATCGGTTAATGTGCCCGTGGATCCAGACCAACTGCGGCCTATCCAAAGCCGTGGATGTGTTAAAGCACGCTGACGTTTTCGGCCTTTGATTTTCCAGTCTTGCGATCCTGCCCCAACTCGTAACTCACCTTTTGCCCTTCTCTCAAGGAGCCACCGCGTTCCAGGGCAGAGGCGTGCACAAAGACATCCGAGCCTCCGTTCTCAGGAGTGATGAAGCCAAATCCCTTATCTTCGTTGAAAAATTTTACGGTACCGGTCGGCATGAAAACTCCTGGTTAGTCGTTCGACCCCCTCGCCACGGAGAGAAACATATCGCTAAATCGCCAAGCTCTCAATGGGTTACACAATGCCGAATCTGTGCTCCGGCATCTCTCAGGCTGACGACGACCGGGATCCGCTGCAAGCAGCTGGAAAGTCTCCGAAAATTCAAAAGCTGCGTACCACCTCGGCGAACAGAACGGCGAAATACCTGCAAGAGCCCCATTCGTGTTCGAGGATCCCCAGTGGGCCTGCGTGCCTTCTTCTTCCCGACTTTGATAGGCGATGGACGAGGTGATACCAAGGCTGATGTCTTCAGGAGGGAAAGGGTTTGGGTCGGGTAAACACACGCAGTGGCCGACTTTCGCCGATCGCTACCACATTTTACCGGTCAACGCGCAACGCGCGGCATCCGTTTTATGTCGACGCCGGAGCCACTGCATAAAATAGCTGAACGGATACATTAGCGCGCGTCAGCGACTGCGGCGGCTTGGCGAAACGAAACCAGCTTCCGGCTCCGCTCGTCCCACAGTACCAGCTTGACGCATCGTATGCTTTGCCACAGCGTGATCCTGCCAATTTCGCCCAGCTCCGGATGGTCCCGTAGAACCTCCTGCAGGCGATAATAGGGGACCCTGCTCGAGAGATGGTGCACATGGTGGACCCCAATATTTCCGGTCATCCAGCGCAGGACAAGTGGCAGATCATAATGGGAGGCGCCATGCAAGGCAGCTTTCGGAAATTGCCATTCCGGTTCTTTCGACCAGTGCGTTTCCTCGAACTGATGCTGCACGTAGAAGAGCCAGACGCCGATGGAGCCGGCCAAAAGGACGATCGGCAGATGAACGACAAGAAACGATACCGGACCGATTGCCCAGATCAGCAATGAGGCAACCGCCGTCACAGCAACGTTGGTGGCCATGGTTGATATCCAGGGGAGGGCGCCGTCGCGCATCATGCCGAATGGCAGGCGTTGCTGGAACAGGAAAAGCCAGGCTGGCCCGACGCCGAACATGATCATCGGATGCCGATAAAGACGATATCCAACCCGTCCCCACCAGGAGCGGTCGTGGTATTCTCTCACAGTCAGAGTGGTGATGTCGCCAACCCCGCGCTCATCGAGATTGCCCGCCGAGGCGTGATGGGTGGCGTGCGCCCTGCGCCAATAGTCATAGGGGGTGAGGGTGAGAACGCCGAGAACGCGCCCGGTCCAGTCGTCAAAGCGGCGGCGCGCGAAGAAGGAACCATGGCCACAGTCGTGCTGGATCATGAACAGGCGGAGCAGAAACCCAGCGGCGGGAATAATCAGGATCAGGCCCCACCAGATGTCCAGGTGCACCGCAAGCCAGGTCAACACCCAGAATACAACGAAGGGGATAGCAGTCACCGCGAGTTCGAAGATGCTGCGGCCCGCGTGAGGTGTGCGATATTTGGAGAGAACCTTCAGCCAGACTTTTTCATCCGAGCCTTCAGCAGTATTGGAAATCGTCTCTGTGATCATTGTTGATGGCCTGCCTTCTGTAGAGCTGCCGTGCGATAAAAGTGTTCGGCGTGTTGATAATGGTTTTCTGCCTCGATCTGATCGCCGGCCAGGGCACTTTCAGAGGCAAGCAGCATATGCTGCGCGTATCGCCGTTTCAGGCTCTCGGAAGTGGTGTTAGCTGCAGCAGCGATAACCGGGCGGGTGGGTCTGCGGGCGGGGCGGGAAATGCGGTGTGGTGAATTCAATAAACGCTTCAAGCCTTGAAACGGCTCGCTCCTCAAAGGTCATAATATCGGGAATAATCGACGGCGACTGATGCAGGCTATCTGCCAACGGTATCGCCACCGTTAAGGGCGGCATCGCGGTCTGATCTCTGCATATCCTTTCATTGAGGCCGTTTGATGTTTGTGCCGCACGCCGGGCATTGAGACGCTCCCCGGTCTGGTGGCGATCTGCGCGACCGGCCATGGCGAATTTTATGGATACGACCGTCCGAAAACATGACGATCACCGGTATCCATTGAATGTCCGGGGCCTTGGGATTTCGTTGAGGTGCATTGGGCGGGATCGCGAACGGCGGGTTGAACGCAGACGTCATCGGTCGCCAGATCCGCGAGCGGACTTTTCTCGCCGCGCAAGATTGCCGACGCCTTTCGCACGACCAGCGAAGAAATCGCCCGTACGGCGGGCCTCGGGAAAGATGCTATCCAGCGCAAGGACCGTATCCGTTCGGCCAGGACGCAGCGGCGCCTGCGCGAGATGACCGAAGTCGTCAATAAGGTGGAACCGCGTTTCGGCTCGGCACTAATGGCCTACGCCTGGTATCGCTCCGAACCGCTGCCCGGCTTTTCCGGCCAGACGGCCATGCAACTGGTCCGCGAAGGCCGCGCCGACGATGTGCTCGACTATATCGATGCGGTAGATGCCGGCGTTCACGCATAGTCACCATGCTCCATTATCAGGGAAAACTCTACCGGGCACTGAACCCGATCTATGCGCGTGAGCCGCTGTCAGGTCGTGGTGCAGAGCTTTATGGCGGCCGGTTCAACCCGAAGGGTGTGCCTGCGCTCTATACATCGTTGTCGATCATGATAGCGCTGCGGGAAGCCAATCAGGTCGGCAACCTGCAGCCGACGGCACTCGTTTCCTACGATGCGGACATGGAGCGCGTTTTCGACAGCCGGAAAGGTGCCGCCCTGCGGGTAGAGGGCACGGATGCGGCGATGTTCGCCGATACGACGTGGCGCGATCAGATGAAAGCGAACGGTGAGGCAGAAACGCAAGCCTTCGCCCGAAGGCTCGCTTCATCCGGCTATCATGGATTGCTCGTCAGAAGTTTCGCCCCCGGTGCGACCAGTGATGATTTCAATCTTGTTCTGTGGAAGTGGAGCGATGCGGCTCCCTGCCGTCTCACCTTGATCGATGACGAAGATCCCCTGTCACGGTAGCGACGCAAGGAGGCAGTCGGTGATGACCGACACAACAAAGGCCGGCCGCACCCCGGTGGCACTCCCGGCCCGAAAACGGTCAGGCGGCGATTGCCTTGACGTCGCCGACGTCTTCGACGTCCGCGAATTGGCGGTGCTTCTCGATGAGTTCGCCGGCGGGCCAGCTCCTTGTACAATCGGGCGGCTGCACGATCTTGGCGTCAGCGCCGCCATTACCGGCATGGGTATCGTTTATCTCTTCGAGGATTGGCTGGAGCCGCATCTGGCAAGCGGCGCACTTGAACCCTGCTGGAGTCGTGGTGGCTGAGCTTCTCAGGCCCCTATCTCTATTACCCCGGCCCGCCGGCTGGTGCCGGCACCTCTCCGTGCCTTCATCGACTTCATCAAGGGTGGCAAGAAGGTGGAATCACAAAGTGTTTGCGGTCACCACGGTTCCTCGTCGGTTCCGGGTGCCGCATGCTGGCGCAAAGCTACAATGTATGCCGAACCGTGACGATGTTGCGTATTTCCGGGAGCAGAGGATTGCGGTTGTCGGAACTCCAGATGGCATGAAGCTCCGCAATGCATTCTTCTTGCAGGTCCAGCGCTCGGAATACCACGTCGTCAAAGCAGGCATTTTGGGTGCCGGCAGGCACGAGTGCAAGACCGATTCCGGCGCTGACCAATGAGAGGATGGCCTGGGAATGTGTCATGCTCTGGACGATGCGGGGCGTGAGCCCGTTCTGCTCTATCAGTCTGGTCAGCTTGTCGTGCAGATAGCGTGCCGGCGGCGAAAACATGATAAAAGGCTCACCATTGAGTGCATTCAGCGTGGGTCGGCGTTTGGCGGCGAGCGGATGCGTGTGGGGGATGGCCAGCATCATGGGTTCGCGTGCGACGCACAGACTTTCGAGGTGATGGTGGCCGGTGAGCGGGCGAGACAGGCCCAGATCGATATCGCCGGCATTGATCGATTGTAGCTGCTCCGCCGTTTCCATCTGCACCAGTTCGAGTTCGATCTGGGGTGCGGTAGTGCGAGTCTGACTGATGAATCGTGGCAGGAAGCTATAGGTGCTGGCGCCGACAAAGGCTATTTTTACCGATCCCGTGCTACCGCGAGCTGCCCTTCTCGTTGCGACGACCGCTGCGTCGCCCAGCTCAAGCAATTTTTGCGCTTCGGCCAGGAAGGTTAGCCCGGCTGGCGTCAGGACGACACTTCGGCTGGTCCTCTCGAAGAGTGTGACGTCGAGTTCCTGTTCCAGCAGCTTGATCTGCCGGCTGAGCGGAGGCTGGGTTATGTTCAGTCGTCGGGCTGCGCGGCTGAAGTTCAGTTCGGCGGCGACGGCGACAAATGAACGGACCTGTCCCAAGTCAAGCATCTATTCACATCCGGTATCGATATCTAACAGAAAACAACTTGGACTTAAATTGATTGCAGCGATATCAGTCAAGGCAAGACTTGCCCAAACTGGGTAATCAAAGAGGCGAAGACATGGATGCGCAGCCAAAAAAAACGGCCCACCTGCAGCAGAACTCCGGCGCAGACAGCATTGCCTGGATAAAGCTCTCCTCCATCTTTCTGCCGTTGAAGACGCCGATCAGCGATGCAAAAGTTTTGACCGGCAGGCAGAAACCTTTGATCGAAGTGGCGTTTCTCTTCGCGGAGATAGAGACGAAGCACGGTCATAGCGGCATTGGTTTCAGTTATTCCAAGCGTGCCGGTGGGCCGGGCCAGTATGAGCATGCCAAGGAGATCGCCAATGTTCTGGTCGGCGAGGACCCGAACGACATCGGCAAGCTGTGGAACAAGCTTTGCTGGGCGGGGGCGTCGGTGGGCCGCAGCGGGCTCGCCGTTCAGGCGATCGCCGCCTTCGACGTGGCTTTGTGGGATCTCAAGGCCAAACGCGCAGGCCTGCCTCTGGCGAAATTGCTCGGCGCCCATCGCGATTCCGTGCAGTGCTATAACACGTCCGGTGGCTTTTTATCGTCGCCCATCGAGGAAGTTCTCGAAAATGTCGAGAGCTCGATTGCCGCGGGGATCGGAGGCGTCAAGATCAAAGTCGGCCAGCCCGAAATGAATATCGACCTGAAACGCGTTGCCGCGGTGCACGAGCGCATTGACGGCCGGGTGGCGATGATGGTCGATGCGAATCAGCAATGGGATCGTCCAGGCGCGATGCGTTTCGGCCGTCTCATGGAGCCCTATAATCTGACGTGGATTGAAGAGCCGCTGGACGCCTATGACTTTGAGGGCCATGCGACGCTCGCCGCACAGCTTGATACCCCGATCGCAACCGGCGAAATGCTGGCGAGCGTTCTCGAACATGTTTCGCTGATCCAGAATAATTCCGTCGATTTCATCCAGCCAGATGCCCCGCGCGTCGGGGGCATCACGCAATTTCTGAAAATCTGCGCGCTGGCCGAAGCCAGGAAGCTGCAACTTGCGCCGCATTTCGCGATGGAAATCCATCTCCATCTGGCTGCAGCCTACGAACTTGAGCCCTGGGTGGAGCATTTCGACTGGCTCGATCCGCTGTTCAACGAGCGGTTGGAGATCAGGGGTGGTCGCATGCTGGTGCCGACCCGGCCTGGTCTTGGCATCACTCTTTCAGAGCAGGCCGGTCATTGGACGCGCGGCACGGCCGAATTTGGCAAACGGCCGTAGACCGGGGCGCTTCAGGCGGTGCCGCGGGCAACGATGTGGAAGTCGATGTTGATCATGGTCTCCACATTCCCGTCGCCTTCTATCTTTCTGAGAATGGAGCGCGCTGCCTTGGTGCCAATGTCGCGGCGGTCGATGCGGACGGTCGTAAGGGGCGGGTGCGTGTAGGGAGCGAAGTCAAAATCGCCGAAACCTATAATGGCGAGCTTGTCGGGCATACGGCAGCCGCGGGCATGCGCTTCGGCCAGGGCGCCGTGCGCGACCACGTCCGACGAGCAGAACACGCCAAGCGTGCCCTGTCCGCGGTCCAGAAGCTGCGCCATCGCCAACCTCCCGTCCTGGAAAGTGGAGGGGGAGTTCATCTCCAGTGCCGGCAATTCCACATCCGCGATCCCTTTGAGGCGACTGACGAAGCCGTCGCGGCGCTGAACGGCGCGAGGGTCGTTGGCGCCAATCTGGGCATAGCGCTCGTAGCCTTTGATCAACAAATGTTCCGCTACCAGAGCACCAACTGCTGCGTGCGAGAAACCGACTGCGGTATCTAGCGGTGAGGGAGTGGAATCCCATATTTCGACGATCGGCAGGCCGGCGCCCGTCAACATCGCGCGCGTTTCCTTCAGATGCGTGATGCCAGTGAGGATGATACCGTCGGGGCGGCGCGCCAGAATCGCGCGGGTCAGTTCCAGCTCCCGGGTGTTGTCGTAACCGGAGAGGCCAAGCAGAAGCTGATAGCCGGCGGGAACCAGCTCGGCGTTCAGGCCTTCGATGGTCTCAGCAAAAATCGTGCTGGAGACGGAAGGCACAATGGCGGCGATCAGTCGGGATCGTCGGGAAGCAAGACCGCCGGCCAGTAGATTGGGCACGTAACCCGTCTTCGCGATCACACGTTCAATCACTTCCAGCGTCCCGGGTTTGACCATGCCGGGTGTGTTGATCGCCCGGGAAACCGTGACGGGTGAAACGCCCGCCAGCTTCGCAATGTCGGCGAGTGTCACTGGGCCGTTTGTGATGATGTGGCTATTCTTGCCGTGTTCGAACATCTCTGTAATTCCTTCAGAAATGATTTACGCTTTCATATTGAATTTAATCAAGGCTCGTCGTGCCGGGATTCGGTGTGCTAAAGTTAACTTATTGATTTATATCAATTTAAAAAATATTCTCCATGGTTGCAGTGAAGAGTTTTGAAGTTACAATGAAAGCGCTTTCATTTCTTCGGGAGGAGGGTTTCGAAGGGTGGCAAGCAGCACTGGCAGGAAGCCAGAAAAGTGGAGGAAATAGTATGATTCTCAGGCGTTTCATGGCGTTTGCGGCTGCAACAGCTGTAATATGCGCAGCCGGTCTGCAGTCGAGCCGCGCAGACGAATACCCATCCAGGACGGTGACCGTGATCGTTCCCTTTGCCGCAGGAGGCAATACAGATACCTTCGGCCGTCTTGTTGCGGAAGAGCTGGGCAAAAGGCTGGGACAGCGCTTCATCATTGAAAACAAGCCCGGCGCCGGTGGCAATATCGGCCTTGGTGATCTGGCCCGGTCAAAGCCGGACGGTTACACGATCGGCATGGGCACGGTCAGTTCCAACGCGATCAACCAGACGCTCTACAAGACCCTGCCTTACGACAGGGAAAAGGGTTTTTCTCCGATTTCGCTGATTGCAAGCCTGCCCAATGTACTGGTCGTCAATCCGGAGAAGATAAAGGCGAACAACGTCGAGGAACTGATCGCGTTTCTGAAGACGGAGCCGGGCAAGCACACTTATGCCTCCTCCGGTGTCGGCACATCCATCCATCTCGCGGGTGAGCTTCTGGCTACCAAGGCCGATCTGAAGATCACGCACGTGCCCTATAAGGGCAGCAGCCAGGCCATTCTCGACGTTGTGGCTGGCCATGTGGACATGATGTTTGACAATATTCCGACGGCTGCCCAGCAGGTGAAGGCCGGCAAGGTCAAGGCGCTCGCCGTAACAAGCCTCGAAAAGGCTACTCTTTTGCCCGACGTGCCGACGATGGCAAGTGTCATTCCGGGCTTCGAGGCAACCTCGTGGCACGGCATGTTCGCCCCTCCTGGCACACCGCCGGAAATTGTGGAAAAGCTTAGCAGTGAAGTCCAGGCGATCATCGCCGATCCGGCGATGAAAGCCAGGCTTGAGGCGATGGGCGTAACGCCTGTCGGCAATACGTCGGCCGAGTTCCAGGCTTTCATCGACAAAGAAACCGTCAAGTGGGCCGACGTCATCAAGGCTGCCAACGTGCCACTGCAATAAGCAATCTGCCGGCCGGGTTTCATTCCCGGCCGGTACATTTTCCACACGCGAGGGTTAGCCATGCTGAAGATAAAAAACAGCCGCGACTTCGTCGGCGGCGTGACGATGATCTGTGTCGGGCTTCTGTTCATCGTGTTTGGATGGGATCTGCAGGTTGGCAATTCCTTTCAGATGGGGCCCGGCTATTTCCCGACCATGCTGAGCCTGCTTCTCATGGGGCTTGGCGCGCTCATCCTCATCCAGTCGCTGATGGTCAGCGCTGAAGAGGGGGTGGCCGAAACCTGGAACTGGAAAGCCTGTTTTCTCGTGATCCTCACGCCCATCGGCTTCGGTCTCCTGCTGGCAGGGCTTGGCCTTGCGCCAACCATGTTCCTGATCATTGTCGGGGCCTCGGCTGCGAGCCGCTATGCCAACTGGCGTCATTCCATTCTGCTGGGCCTGTTCCTGGCGGGTTGCTCGGCTCTGCTTTTCACGAAGCTCCTGGCGCTGCCTGTCCGTGCCTTCGGGCCATGGATCCCCTTCATCGGTGACTTTTTCTAAGGCTCGTCAGCCAGCCGCGAAACCGGATTGGATAGCATATGGACATCTTCTCTAACCTCTGGCTCGGTGCATCGACCGCTTTCCTGCCGATGAATCTGCTTTATGGCTTCATCGGCTGTCTTCTGGGAACTGCGATCGGGGTGTTGCCGGGGCTTGGGCCAACGGCGACGATTGCGATGCTCTTGCCGATCACCTTCGGCCTGCCGCCGGAATCCGCGCTCATTATGCTGGCGGGCATCTTTTATGGGGCGCAATACGGCGGTTCGACGACGGCCATTCTCATCAATCTGCCGGGGGAAAGCTCTTCCGTCGTCACCGTGATCGACGGTTACCAGATGGCCCGCAATGGCCGCGCGGGTGCAGCCCTGGCAACGGCTGCCCTCGGTTCCTTCTTCGCCGGCACGGTAGCGACCATCCTGCTTGCGGTTGCCGCACCGCCGCTTGCTGCGATCGCGCTCAATTTTGGGCCCGCCGAATATTTTTCATTGATGGTTCTCGGTCTCGTCGCCTCCGTCGCGCTCGCCAGTGGCTCGCTGCTCAAGGCCTTTGCCATGATTGTCTTTGGCCTGCTTCTCGGCACGGTCGGCACCGATGTCGAAAGTGGTACACCGCGCTATATTTTCAGTTTACCCGAACTTTATGATGGGCTCAATTTTGTCGCCGTCAGCATGGGCATATTCGGAATTTGCGAGATATTGCGTAATCTGGAAAACGAGCAGGAGCGCTCGGTCGGCGTCAGGCGTGTCACGGGATTGATGTTGACGAAGGAAGATTTCCGCCGGATTCGCGCACCGGTTTTACGGGGTACCGCGCTCGGCTCCTTTCTCGGCGTTTTGCCGGGTGGTGGGGCCATGCTGGCTTCGTTTGCTGCCTATGCGATGGAGAAGCGGGTTTCTCCCAATCGGGCCGAATTCGGTAAAGGCGCCATTGAAGGGGTCGCTGCTCCCGAATCCGCCAACAATGCCGGCGCGCAGACGTCGTTCATTCCCATGCTCACCCTGGGCATCCCCGGAAACCCGGTCATGGCCCTTATGGTCGGTGCCATGATAATACAGGGCATCACACCCGGCCCGAATGTCATTTCCGACGAGCCGCGATTGTTCTGGGGCATGATTGTCTCGATGTGGTCGGGCAATCTCATGCTCGTCATTCTCAACCTGCCGCTGATCGGGCTTTGGATCCGGATGCTGACCGTACCGTACCACCTGCTGTTTCCGGCGATCATCGGCTTCTGCTGCATCGGCGCCTACAGCATCAACAACAGCGTTTTTGATGTCTTCGTCATGGCAGGCTTCAGCGCAGTGGGATTTGCATTGAGTAAGATGCGCTTCGAACCGGCGCCGTTGCTGCTCGGGTTCATTCTCGGGCCGATGCTGGAGGAAAACCTGCGCCGTGCGATGCTGATCAGCCAGGGTGATCCAACGATCTTTCTGCGTAGTCCTCTCAGCCTGTCGCTGCTGATCTTTGCCGTTGCAGTGCTGGCGCTTGTACTGTCGCCAGGCATCAGTCGCAAACGCGAAGAGGCATTCACCGAATAAGAATCGCAGGGCAGAAGCAACGGGAACCGGTCTGGCCACAAAGCCGGCGGCGCAAGATCGCGAACCCAAACCCAAACTATCCTGCAGTCACGCGTCCAGGATCGACCTGATTCACTTTTCCAGCCTTTGGCATGTTTCGGTCGGCCCCGCCGCTTGTAATCCGCGTGCCACGGCTGCCACCCCTGAGGTGGGGCTGGAACACGTCATCGGCGCAGTCCTGGGAGGTTACGGCTTTGCCGCCATTTCTTCCTTGCCGAAGGACAGGGCCTCCTTTACTGCCAGTTCCGCCATGGCTAGTGCAGCATCGCGGGTTCTGGCCGCTGCGACAAACCGGCCGTTGTGGCAAAAGCTCGCGCCTTCGACGCCACAAGCCGCCTCCAGGTCGTTCTCCGTCAGGCCGGCCCAGGCCGCCGGCAAATCTGCTCGCAGTTCAAAGCCCTCGTCCGCGCGGCGGATACCCGTCAGGCACCAGTCATTGTTGCGGGGATGGACGACAAAGAGTAAATGGTCGGCGCCCGCCTTTACGATGGCGGGCCGAAACGGCATTCCTACCGGCAGTTCCAGGATATGCCCTTTGCCGGCATCCAGGATAGCCCGGTTCACAAGCGCTTCGGCGCGTAATTTCGCAGCACTTTTGGCTATCTTCGCCTCAATGAAACTGCGGGCAATAGCCAGCGCCGCGTGGAAACTGCGATTGTCCGCTTCGGGATCTGTCTCGTCAAAAACAGGCTTCAGAGTTTCCAGCAAAAGAGGCAGGGTTAGCCCGGCAAGCGGTCCGGCGATGGAGGGGTTAAGCGTGCCGTTGTCGACCAGATCGACCGGCAGTACAAAGCTGGCATCGAACGAGGCGTGAATGGTTTCGATGTGGTCTTTTGGAACGCCGAAGGCGGCGAGATAGTTACGGCCGAAGTGCTTCCAGATCAGACCGAACGAACTGTAGGGCTGGCCGTCATCCCGCAACGGCGCGCCGCGCTGGTGGTGGTCGAACACTCCGGCTGCTGCGTCATAAGCGCCGCCTACATCGAAGATGATGCGGTCCGCGCCGGGCGTGATCCATTCAGGCATCCTGCTGCGGATGAGGCGGGCCTGCGGGAAAAGCCGTGTCAGCACAACGCTCGACAGAAGTTCGTCGGCATGGAAGCCACCGGAATGGGTGACGAGGAAGTCCGGGGTCATGTCAGGATGTGCCTTGTTGTTTGCGGAGGGTCCGTCGGGGACTAGGGCACTGATACCCTTTGCAGGACGCCATCTCAACCCGCCATTCGCCACACAGACCAAAAGCGATGATATGCTGTGCGTCGCCGGATATTTTTTCAATCCATAGATAGATCGCCAACTCAAGGTGAGACGCGGCGTGCTGATTGGCGCGTAGGTGAAGATCCTCGGCAATATCGGGACCGGCACGGGTGCCAAAATCGTAGGGCGCCCGCTCGCTCGACCGCGCCGCCGCGCGACGGAGTTGCCAGCGGGGCAGCAAGAACCAGAGGATGAGCGAGCCGGGATACATCAACTGACATCTATCAGGCACAGGAGAACTGCGCTCCAAGGTTATTTCTCCGGATTTGGCAACCTTATTCGCCCTCCTTGAGAGGCTTCAGACAACTTGCTCGAGGTAAGCGGCTCCGGTTCTGACGCCGCTCACCAGGATGACTTAGAGGCCAGTTAAGTTCCAGAGGATACCAAGTCCTGCGCTCAGAAGCAGCGTCGTGATCACAGAGAATTTGAGCCGGAAGATCGCCACAGCTGCAACAACTGTCAGTGCCAGGGATGGCCACACAATGGAGGTGATGACAGGCAGATCGATTGACCTGCCACCCAGCGAAGCGGGCTTTACCTCGGAGAACAGTACGTGAAGGCCGAACCAGATTGCCAGGTTCAGGATTACACCGACGACCGCCGCCGTGATAGCAGACATGGCTCCGCTCAAAGCTACATTCCCTCGCATTCTCTCAATAAATGGGGCTCCGACGAATATCCAAAGGAAGCTCGGTAGGAAAGTCACCCAGGTTGTCAGAATTGCCCCGAGCGTCGCAGCCGTCAGAGGTGACAGGGAGCCAGGATTTCTGTACCCAGCCAGGAAGCCGACGAATTGCGTGACCATAATTAGGGGCCCAGGCGTCGTCTCTGCCATGCCAAGGCCATCGAGCATTTCAGCCGGACGGAGCCAGCCATAATTTTCCACGGCGGCTTGAGCAACGTACGCGAGAACCGCATAGGCTCCGCCAAAGGTGACGACCGCCATCTGGCTAAAAAACACTCCAATCTTCGAAAAAACACTGTCCCATCCGAGCGCGAGCAGGAGTGCTGTAACCGGAAAGAGCCAGAGTGCGGCCAAGGCACCGGACGTCTTCAGTGACCATGCAAGGTCAGGTTTCGCGTGGTGCGGGATGTCTTCGCCGAGCACGGAGTCACGATCTTCCAGGATTTTCCCTGAACCAGATTTGTGACTGCCTCCGACCTTGAATGCCTGCACCCCTGCGCGACCGCCGAAATAGCCGATCAGACCAGCTCCTGTGATGATCAGAGGGAATGGCACATGAAGGAAGAAAATGGCAATGAAGGCTGCCGCAGCAATCGCCAGCATTACATTGTTCTTGATGGCACGGCTACCGATGCGGAAGACGGCCTGAATGACGACGGCAAGCACCGCGCACTTCAATCCGAAGAACATGCCTTTAATGGCGGCGACGTCCCCGAAGATCACATAAATGTAGCTGAGTGTGAGAATGGAAAGGAACCCAGGCAACACGAATAAGAGGCCTGCGATCATGCCGCCTTTCGTCTTGTTAAGGAGCCAGCCGATGTAAATGGCGAGCTGATGGGCTTCGGGACCAGGTAGCAGCATGCAGTAATTGAGAGCGTGCAGGAAACGGTGCTCGCCTACCCATTTCTTTTCATCGACGACGATCCGGTGCATCACCGCAATCTGCCCGGCTGGACCACCGAAGCTGAGGGCGGCAACGCGCGCCCATACTTTGATCGCTTCTGAGAACGGCACGACGTCGCTGGAGGATTCACCAGGATTTGCAACGTTGGTTTTCGTAAGGTCGGTCACGGTCATCATCCCTTCCTCGGGTTGGGCCAGTTATGCGTCTCGTCGGTTGCGTCTCGGCACCAGCGATAGAAGGCGTCGTAGAGCATCATGCCCGCATTAAGTTGTTCGAGATCGTCGTTGAACATGCGCGAAAGGCCAAGCGAGATGGCGAGCAGCCCCTGCACCTCTGGTGCCAGTTCGGGTTTGGCCGTGTCCGCGCCGCGCACGATTGACGCCAGGTGCAGAAGAGCGTCGTCCTTCAAACCAAACTCTTCGACCATGACATCAAAAGTGCACAGCTCTCCGCGATGGCTCCAGAACGCCTCCTCGATGTCGAAAGGCATCGCGTTGAAGCGGTCTCCGACTAACGCGACTTCCGTGGCTGGAACGAACAGGAAGATTGCGGACGGATCGACGAAGCGGCGGATTAGCCACGGACAGGCGATCCGGTCTATCTTTGGACGGGAGCGGGTTACCCAGACGGTCCGTCCCTGTGCGTCCCGGCGGGGAAGCCTGTCCTCGGGTACAAGCATGCCCCGCGCGTCACGCCATGCCTCAAAGCCGCCCTCCAGAACCTCTGCTTGCTTTCCCATGACGCGGAGGTGTGCGGCGACGCCGTGGCCAAGCTTTTGCCCCTTCTGACAAAGGACGATAGACGGACCACAGATATCCGGGCCCCATTCAGTAACACGGCGGAAGTCCCGTCGAACCGATCCTGGAATGAAACGAGGATCGGCTACGAAATCTTCGTCAGTGCGGACGTCGATGATAGTCGGCAGGTTCGGCGTGCCGACGATGCGGGCGAGTTTGTCTACTGTGATTTCAAGAAATGACGGCATAGCGCGTCCTCCGTTGTTGCGGGTTCATGGACGCGATGCTTTGGCCGTAGCCTCGTGGGGTGATCGCAACCCCATGTGTTAGAATTTGCACCGCAACATCTGGATGTCAAGACTGATGCTGGACTGATCGCGTTCACGCCATTTCAACAACTCGGTCGCCTGTGCGACGAGTATTACCCCGGCAGCGGCGTCAAGCGTCCTCGAAACGAACCCGAGAAGCCGCGGCCGTCAATCCAGGAGAACCACGCTCAACCGTAGTCAAAAATACCGGTCGACGGCTCTAGGGTTGCCAGGCTGCTGACATCGCTTTGAGAGGTATTTTTTCGAAAACCAGTCGCGGTCCATTTTTTAAAAGTAGTGGTGGCAACGTGTACTGACATTTGGATCCAGGAGCCGGCCGTTTGACGTCATTGGAGGCGAGCTGCAAAACACGGGCTTCGGCTATAACTTCACCTCAGTCACACCGCCGTCGTTATAAGCTTCTGCCAAAACCTTATAGCGCGTGCGCAGAGGGAAATCTGTTGGAGTGAGGGTGATGAATGCCGTTGGATCGAAACGGGAACGAACATTGTTCCTGGCCTCCCTCATCTCAGCCTCTTGCCGATTTGGGTTGCCGTTTCGGTAGCGGTTTCGTTTCAACAGGAAGTTTGAGTTCTGTTCGTGGGGGAGATCACCTGCGGGAATCACACAGGAGGGATGAGGCGTGGACCCTGCGATTTCTGTGGAACCTTATGGCGCCTGTTCGGTTCGAAGGCTTGGCTGAACACGGCTGTGCCGGAATAATCCGGACCTTGAATATGACGCGCGGGGCCCGCACCCCAACATGCAGTACTACTAATCCGGAACTGCCGGTGAGTGTTCGCAATGGTCGGGAAAGTCTCAGGCCTGCCCGGCGCGCACTGAAGCAGAAACAGCTCTCTGCGAGAACTTGCGTGTGCAGTTCTTGGTGATACCTCGTCCGGTGTTGTCGCCTGCATGCCCATCGGGCGAAAACGCAGGGGTAAGCACAAACTTCTGGAACAGAACATCGCCGCGATGGTTCGCCTTGCGAAAGGAGAAGGCAATGACGCGAGATATAGATAAACGCACCACGGCGCGCCCGGACGATCCAAAGAAAACGCGTGGGTCGACATGGAAACCCAGACCAAAAGACAGTGATATCATCACCAACAACGCTGAAGGGGCGCCACCCGTGCCTGTAGGTCAGCCTGGTGATCGTGAAGACAGGGGCGAAGAGGGAGAGCGTTAGGCGTCACAACAGGGTGAGGAAAACGACATACCGGGCAACCGTCACCGGACCGTGTTCCGGTTGTGCCGCGGGCACTTTGCGCGCTGTGATCTTACGCGGAGCGAGTGGTTCGGATGGTATGTTCCTTAGGCATCTCGAAAGCGCGGGACATCGGTTTCAGTCAAGGCAGTGGTTGTCAAAGCTTCGACTGCGGGGAGCGCGGCAAAGCAGAGATAAGAGGCGAGGAATGCGAAAGAAGTAATCTCTTGCGCGTCACGTCCATCGGAAAAACCGTCCAATTGCGTACAGAAACTTCATCATCTTCGCGTTGTTAGACGGACCAGGAAGAGAGGTCCGATAGTGTAGGAAGCTGAGTTGCATACGATTTCCGAAGCGCTCAAGCACCGGCAGGCGGTTTTATTTGTCGGTGCAGGCGTCTCCATGAGCGTAGGGCTGCCTTCCTGGATGACCTTCATAGACCATCTGCTGACAGATCTTGCGGTGACAAGCCGCCGTCCGAGCCGCATGCCACAAACCATCAGTCGATCGCCGAATGCTATCGACTGAAGCACGGTTCGTTTGCCACTCTTGTGGAGTGGATGAACCGGGAATGGCGCATTTCGTCAGGCCCGCCTGAGAGCTTCACACCTGCATAGATTGATCGTCTAACTCGACTTCCCGATTGTCTATACCACCAACTACGACGCCAACCTCGAAGGTCCTACGAGGCTTTTGACCACCCTTTCGTGCAGATCGCCAGCGCCGCCGATATGGCCGCTGCCCGCCCGGGTGTTACGCAGATCGTCAAGTACCACGGTGATTTCTCCGATCCCGAAACCCTTATACTGACGGAGTCGGACTATTTTGATCGTCTGGCTTTCGACGCGCACATGGACATCAAGTTCCGGGGCGATGCATTTGCATCTACCTTGCTGTTCATTGGATACAGCATGTCGGATCTCAACATTCGTTTTTTGCTTCACCGCCTCTGGTCCATATGGAAGCCAACCGGGGTATCGGGCAGACGTCCACCCGTGTTTCTCTTCATGCACGATCCGGACGGCGTACAGCGATGTGTCCTGAAAAACTGGGGCGGTACCGTGCTCGACGGTGAAGGAAAGGACGCGGAAGAATCGCTTGTGAAATTTCTGTCGTCGCTTCGCGAAGTCGTGCAGGTGGTTTCGGACTGGCGAAGATCCTCCAGACACCGTCGTATCTCGACAGCGGCCATTATCGCTCCCAGATTGTTATAGGAAAATGCGCTTTGATCTGGAACGGGCGTCTTTGTTCCAGGTGATTGAGCTTGACATTTTCTGAGCACATCCCGTTTCTGCTCTCAGCGACAAGCTACTGAGAAGATAGCCGTGACTGGGTCGAAAATTAGCAGATCAAAGAGGACCACTACCGGTGTGTCACCGGGGCCACCCGCTCGACGATGCTTCACCTGTGACATGCGAAACAGTTATGGCGTAT
The DNA here is from genome assembly GCF_036596185.1 of Rhizobium sp. GR12. Classification (NCBI taxonomy): domain Bacteria; kingdom Pseudomonadati; phylum Pseudomonadota; class Alphaproteobacteria; order Hyphomicrobiales; family Rhizobiaceae; genus Rhizobium; species Rhizobium sp. GR12. The sequence goes on from NZ_JASXTH010000018.1 coordinate 57,759, forward strand.
CAAGAGACAGCAACGAAAATATGGGATACTGATGAATATACTTTCTATTCTGCCGAAGCTCGTGTTCGGCATCATTGCGGTTGCCATTCTTAGCGTTGTGTTCGGGTCGTGGTACACGATCGATCAGGGCGAGCGCGGTGTCATCCTTCGGTACGGGGCTATTGCGGGAACGGCGGAGCCGGGGCTGGGATTTAAATTGCCGATCATCGATACGGTCGTGCGCATATCGGTCCAGTCGAAAGCGGCCGTCTACGACGCTATGGAAGCTTATAGTCGCGATCAGCAACCGGCGACCGTAAAGCTGTCGGTGAACTACCGCATTCCCGTCGACAGGGTCGCCATGGTGTACGAGCAATACGGATCGGAGGAAGGACTGCTGGGGCGGCTGATCGAGCGTCGCGTCTTTGAAGAAACAAAGACTGTCTTTGGGCGGTTCAACGCCGTCACCGCCATCCAGGAACGAGGCAGGCTCAATCAGGAGATTGCGATGGCTATCCAGGACGGCGTTCAGGGGCCTGTCACGATCGAGAGCGTGCAGATCGAAAATATCGACTTCTCCGATTCCTATGAGGCCAGCATCGAACAGCGCATGCTGGCCGAGGTCGAAGTCCAGAAACTGCGGCAGAATGCAGAGCGAGAGAAGGTTCAGGCGGAGATCACCGTCACGCAGGCCAACGCCAGTGCCGATGCGCGCCGTGCAGAGGCTCAGGCACAGGCCGATGCGGTGCGTTTGCAGGCACAGGCGGATGCCGAAGCGATCAGGCTACGCGGTGATGCTGAAGCTCTCGCCATCAAGGCGCGCGGTGATGCTCTGCGTGACAATCCGGGGCTCGTTTCGCTTACTCAGGCCGAGAGATGGGACGGCCGTCTGCCGACTACGATGCTGCCGAACGGCGCGCTTCCGATGATCGACCTGCGCAATCAGGGTCTTCGCGATGGAAATGAAGCCAGCATGCAGTAAAAAAGCAGGCCGTGCGGTTCGCGCTGCCGTTGCGACTGCTGCCGCAATGTCCGCCCTCCAGAGTTCATCAAGCGGAGCGAAACATTCTGCGGTACGGACGTCGGCGCCGTCTGGCCCGCGGACGGTGCGTCGGCACCGGGTGGTTTTGCCAATGACAACCCAGCGACATGCCGGCCTCCCGTGGCGAAGTCCAGTTCTTGGCACTGAGACACTTTTTAGAAGCAGGACAAACCTTACGATGTCGAACGAAATGCCGAAGCTTGGGAACGGCCAGTCCCGTTCGTTGCCCATAAAGAAATCTGAAACCAGCACAATGAGATGGATTCTTTTCGGCTTCTTGTTTGTGAATGTTCTTGGTCTTGCGTCGCTGCCGCGCGCTGACGAGATACGGCTTGCCACGAAGGCTGAGTGGGTTGTTGAAGTCAGAAAACGGCTTGTAGAAAACCTCGTGGTGACGGTCGATTCGGGTTCGGCCGGCATGGGGCGTCCTGAACTGAAGCTTATTGTGCTCAGGGACGGTACGATCAAGAGAATTGCGATCAGCAGGTCATCGGGCCAAAAAACTGTAGATGACGCCGTCCTGCGCATGGCGAAGCGTGCCGGTCGTCTGCCACCGTTCTCCCGCGATATGAAGGGGAAACAGGAGGAGGTTGTTGTTTCTGTCGAAATCGGCGTGGGAGACAGGCCGCCAACACCTGACACCACGAGCAAGGGTGAGACCGTCTATCAGGCACTTGGGTTCAGACTACAGTTGCCAGAACCCTTTGAGATATACGGGACCCGACGCCTGAATGACTCCGAGGTTTTCATCGACGTCGGGAGCAGAACCAGTGAACCTTCATCGACTGAACCGAGCGGCAGGATCTGTACCGTCGGCTTTGACGCGCAACCTCCAGAAGGAGCCCCGACGCAAAGCCAGTTAAATGGCGATGACGTGCTCCTCAAGAAGATCACCTCGGCGTATGGGCGGGATCCGTCACTTTTTGGAAAAACCGAAAGCGTATTTGTTTTTGAGCATGATGGTGTGAGGGGCGTTGCCATAATCACCACACCGGCCATTTTCGATCGGCGAATGCCAGAGCGGAGACAGTATCGGGCGACAATGGTTAGACCGCAGGGAGCAGTCACCGTATCCTGCTGGGCGACGGCCAAGGCAATGCCGCACGCGATAATGATGTTTCAGAAGGTCGCAGAAGGCACCGGACTGGCTAACTAAACACTAGGCTTTCGAGGGCGTTGAGCGGGTTCGTCTGGCTGAGTGACGCCCGCGAGACTGCGCCTGACATTTCCCTGACATCCTGAAACCATACAATCAACGTCAGAGATCCTTTCTCTATCAGGAAAGGCGGTTGTTGGGAGATGGCGATGGGTTTGATGATCAATGGATTTTTTGAGGAACCGGTCCGCGCCGGGAGCGATCCATATTATGTCGAGGAGATTGGTTCCGTGGGAGACGCGGTCGGCTATATGGAAGCAAGATCTTTCGATGAGAACGATGTGATCGCCAAGGTTACCCGGCAGACGCTAAGCAGGTGTCTGGATGGCCGGCTGCCGGTCAGCGTTGCGCGTGAGACATTTTACCGGATGCTGAAAAAGAAGGGGCTGCTGTTCGAGCCCGGGACACCGTTCAACATCGGACTTGATCAGGATACCCGCTGATCATAACGACTTGACCTCCAGAACTGATGTGAGCCGTAGGGGTAGGGGCTTGTGCTCTTAGATGCGCAGGACCTGCTACGCGACGGCGCTCCATAGCCTTCGCTGAAAGCGTGCGGCTGTTTCAGCCGTCAGTCGCCATGGACAGGACCTGCGGAGACGTTTGCCTATTGTTCTTATTCTTGCCAACGATCGAATTGCGGTGTTCTCCGGCGCGCCGGAAAGAACAGACACCATCCGGTAGTTTCAGCGCTTGTGGCTGATGTTCTCCGGCCCACTCCAGCCACGAGCAGAGACATGGACCGGCAGGTCGAGTTTGCGGTTCCGGTGTGGAATACGCCACCGTCCCGCAACATCGGATCAGGCGAGCCGTGGCCGGGACTTGATTTCAGCCATCCAGGCGTTCGGGCGGACGCAGTCCGTGGAATGCGGACCAGTCTCGTTGTCTGGTAACATTGCGCGCGCAGGCAGGAAATTGTTGGTTCGGCCCAAAAATCTCAATCGGCGGCCCACATCCTTCCCACGATTGAGGGAACCAGCGGTTGGAAAAACTCGTTAGCGTTGACGTCTTCGGACACAACAGGAATTTGGAATGCCCAGGTACTTCTTCCACCTGCGAGATACTGAAGGACTTTCCGTGGATACGGAAGGGGCAATCCTTTCCACTGATGAGCAAGCCAGACTTGAGGCCGTGCACGCTGCGAGGGAAATGTTGGTCGAAAAGATTCTAAGAGGCGAAATTGTGAACGGCAGTTCGTTTGAAGTTGTCCGCGGAGACGGGCTGCTGATTGCGACAATTCCTCTGAAGTCTGTAATCCGGTTCAGGTGATTCCAAGTCCATACGTTGCTGTTTCTGCACGTCGCGGGGCACTGCGACGAATGTACGTCCACGAGTCGGCCGGGCGTTGAGAAATGCCGTCCTTGAAGCCAGGAATTCTCTTGAGAGGGCCACCGGGTTACAGACGGTTGCTCGCGGCAGTCAGACGAATGACCAGGCCTTCGGGTTTCCAGTCACGATGAATTTCACCGTCAAGCTGACCGCGGACTGTGGCGCGACCGAGAAGGGTGCCGAAACCGCCTCCGTCCGATGTTCGCTTTACCGGGGGACCATTCTTCTCGGTCCAGGTGAGAGTGAATACATCCTCTTTATCTTCACATACTATTTCCACGCTGCCTTGTCCTACTGACAAGGCGCCATATTTGGCTGCGTTTGTTGCGAACTCGTGCAACAGAAGCGCGAAGCTCGTGAGAGAGTTCTCGGTAATCGCCACATCAGGACCGATAATCACCACATGGGAAGCCGTGTCCTGATCATAAGGGGCAAGAATAGTTTTGAGCAGCGAATGAAGTGTTGTTTTCCGGGCATGGTGCTCTCTTTCCACAGAGGCTCGCGGAACCGTCAACGCATGCGCGCGCGACAACGCTGCAAGTCTGTCACAGACGGCAGCTGCGAGCTCAGCGGGCGTTGTTGCGGTTCTTGCACTGAGAGAAACAATGCTGCTCGCCAATGTGAAAAGGTTTTTGACCCGATGGTCCATCTCCCGAATAAGGAGATGCTGTTTCTCCTCTGCTCGTCGGCGCTCGGTGATATCGCGTGCGATCTTTGCGGCTCCGATCACCTGGCCGGCCAGGTTCTTGATGGGTGATACGGACAACGAAATATCGATGAGAGCCCCGTCCTTGCGTTGGCGAACCGTTTCATAGTGATCGATCTTCTCGCCTCGCCGAAGGCGTTCGAGAATGCTGGGTTCCTCATCAGCCCTGTCTGCCGGGATCAACATTGTAACAGAACGGCCGATTGCTTCTTCCGCTGAGTATCCAAACAATCGTTCTGCACCACGATTCCAGTCCGTGATCGTACCGTTCAGATCCTTGGCCAGAATGGCATCATCGGAGGACTCAACAATGGCGGCAATGCGTTGTGCGATCTCGTCGAGCAACGTGCCGTCCGGTTGGTCGATGAGAATATTCAGTCCTCCCGTCAGGCACCCGGTGGCATTGAAAATAGGGGTTGCAAACGCACGCAGCAATATTCTGCTTCCGTCGGGTCGCTCCAATAATATCTGGTGATTACGCACTGGGCATTTTTTCCGGAGCGCTACCGCCATCGGACTGTCGTCATGATCCAGGAGGTTACCCTCTGGCGTGTGAAGCCTGATGGATCCACAGAATCTGGTGCCATTTAGTGGCGGTTCGATACCCCACATGCTGACAGCCAGTTCATTATAAAAAGTGAGGATGCCATTTGCGTCGGTCAGATAACATGCAACAGGCAAGGTCTGCAGAAGGTCGCGGACCGTCATGTGCTCATCGCGTCTGTTCTCGCTTAAAGGAGCAAACTCTACATCGCCCGTTGCAGCAATCGCTCGACCAGTATTGTCACGGGTTCGTTCGCTCACCAGTTACCCCCTGATCCGCCCCTTTAGCGTTCTGACCGGTATGCCGCCCCCGGCTGGACCGGAACCAGATTACTGAATGTGAAATACTACCTTATCGCAGGAGACACTGACAATACGGAACGTGCTCTTTCCGGTGCCGCCGTCCTGACCGGTACAGATAATGAAGCACTTTGCCTGGGCAACGCGTCCGCGAAAATCTCCTGAATACGGAGTAGCTGTTTGGGACTGCTCTCTCAGAACCTGCGACACATCCTCATCCGGCACCACCGTGACACTGGAGATGAATGCCGCGCTGTAGCGGGCGAGAAATCTTTAAAGGCCATCATCGAGAACGCCCGCCAAAGCAAGCGGCCTGCAAAACGCTGAATGAGTAAAACCAGCATAACAATAATCGCGCGAGCCAGATTGATGGTTACTTAATAATATTCAGGCAAAATTATATTATAAACGTTGTGGGGGACGGGCATGGCATCTATTCAACGTAAGATCATTGTCGCAAGCGTCGCAATTTTCTCTTTGGCTGGTGGCGCGACGGGTGTGGGCATCTGGTCGACGCAGATCCTGGCCTCAAACAACGCGGATGTTGCGCGCTCTTCAGAAGTGCTTCGCAATCACATGCAGGCGGATATGATGCACGATGCGCTACGCGCTGACGTGCTGGCGTCCCTGCTTGCCAGCGACCCTGCAGCTCATATCAACCTCGAGGAGGTGAGGGCAGATCTGAGGGAGCACGAAGACTCGTTTCGCGAAATGATCGCTGCAAACAAACTACTCGCTACTGACAAGACAACACAGGCAGCGCTTGCCAGGGTCGAGGCACCGCTTCTGACGTATATCGATAGTGCCACCACAATGGTGAACCTTGCGATAAGCAATCAGACGTCGGCGATGAAGTCGCTCCCCGCCTTTATCGAGCAGTTTTCCGCTCTTGAGACGGCAATGGGAGATGCTGGCGATCAGATAAGTGCCATCTCCGAAAAAACCGCAGAAAATAGTGCAGATACCCAGATATTCGTTGACAGGTTTTTACAGGCTCTTCTCGTGACGATTGCGCTGTTTTCGGTCAGTCTTTACTGGTTGACCCGCAGGACTGTGACAGAGCCGATCCTCGCGCTGTCTGAAGAAATGCGAGAGTTGGCTGCCGGCAATACCAGTGTCGTTGGCTCAGCTGTCGGCCGTGCAGATGAAATCGGCACCATGGGGTCGGCCGTCGAGGTCTTCCGGCAGGCCGCGATCACCAATGTGCAGCTTCAAGGGGAAGCAGAAGCAGCACGGGCACGGGCCGAATCTGACAGGATCGAAGCCAGACAGCAGGCTGACAAGGAAGCGGCGGAGCGGCTTCGCGCCGCGACATCGGGTCTTGCTAGCGGGTTGAAGCGACTGGCTGGCGGCGATCTTGCATTCCAGCTTGATGAGCCATTTTCGCCGGACTTTGAAGCGCTTCGGCAGGACTTCAACCGTTCTGTCAAGCAACTTGGTGATGCGCTCGGAGCTATATCGAGCGGAATTGCAGTCATTGATGATGGTACACGCGAGATTTCTTCGGGAGCAACCGATCTTTCCAGGCGCACCGAACAACAGGCCGCCTCGCTGGAGGAGACTGCTGCGGCGCTCGATCAGATTACCGCGAACGTGTCAAATTCCAGCAAACGGACCGAGGAGGTCCGCGCTGCCGCGACTGAGGCAAATCATAGTGCCGCCAAGTCTGCGCTGGTAGTGTCACAGGCGGAAGAGGCAATGCGCCGCATCGAAGCGTCTTCACAGCAGATTTCCAACATCCTCGGCGTCATCGACGAGATCGCCTTCCAGACCAACCTCCTGGCGCTGAATGCCGGCGTTGAGGCCGCCCGCGCGGGAGACGCGGGTAGGGGGTTTGCCGTTGTTGCCCAGGAGGTTCGTGAACTTGCCCAGCGCTCAGCGCGCGCGGCTAAAGAGATCAAGGAATTGATTCAGAATTCATCCTCCGAGGTTAAAAATGGTGTGAAGCTGGTTCTCGATACAGGTCTGTCGCTGGAAGTCATCGGTGAGCAGATCGGGAACATCAATCAGCATATGGATGTCATTGCGACGTCTGCCAAGGAGCAGGCAACGGGACTGGCGGAAGTTAATAACGCGGTCAATTCGATGGACCAGACAACGCAGCAAAATGCGGCGATGGTCGAGCAGTCAACAGCCGCCTCAACAAGCCTCGCTGCGGAGGCCACCAGGCTTCGTGATCTGATTTCCCGCTTCACATTAGAAGCTTCGCTATCAAGGCAATCGGTTGCTCTGCAGGCGGTCGCGTGAACAATAACGTAACCTGGCAGGCATGCGATGAATGGGAAGAGTTTGAGAGGCCGCAAACCAAACGGCAGGCACAAGTCCGCCGTTGACCAAGGTAAGACAACGCTGCCCCGGCAGATTTCCGGGGTGGTAACGGATTAAGGGCAACGGACAGCACGTACTTTATTTCGCCGATCCACGCCGCGCGTGATGGAATATCCGTTCACGAAATGTAACGTATCCTCAGGTACGACAGGGCCACATCAGAGAAATGTCTCGCGTGCCAGGCCTTCAAGATCACGGTCCAGCACCGTATAAGCGTCTTTTTGTATTTCCGGGCGCCGCTTCATCTGAATCCTGATCCACCTGAAACACCGCACAATGTCGTCGCTTTCGAAAACTGGTATTTCCGTATCCGTATTTTCCAGAATTATTGCGTATCTCATTATAAGCCTCTAAATTAGTTGAAGTAACTATTATAATAGAATCAATAAGTTATTATTTGCCGCTCGACTGTAACGGTGCGCTTTTGCTTTCAGTAATTCCAGTTGTCAGCCGATTCTCAACAAACCCTACGACCAAGCCTGCTCTCTTGGATATTTTATGCCAGAATAGTGGTTAGCGGAAATAAAGAGCAATGCCTTTTTGCCTGCGGCCGGAGTTAATCTCTCCGCTTGACCGACACAATGGATTGGCAACCTACGGGTTACAGAGAGAATGGAGGCCGCACATAAAAAAACAAGGCGATATCCACTAAAGCATCGGGCACTGCAGAGTTGCCGTGTACAACGGGTACGACAGTGGCGCAGTGATATGGTTGACTGCTCTCCCAACTTTATCGACCAATGACAACGCGGCACGCATCAATGGTGCGTCTGCCGGTTCGCATGTCGCTTTTTATCAAAAGAGCACATGGCCGAAGAAATCTCGCGGGCAGATCAGGACATAATAGAAGATAATGCTGTCAGGAGTACCGCAACTTATTGCCTTACGAGGCATCAGGCCTGACCGGCAGAACACAGACCAAAATTGACAGCCAGCAATGGGGGCCACAATGAAATGGCCAGCCATTGCAAATGTGCTCCACGGCTTGCTCTTACAGCTGATCGCCGCAAAACAGCTGCATCAAGAGAGATGCCAGGGATGGAAGGGAGTGACAGCATATATTGGCATGAATTTTAACAAACTCGTGGCGGCACTGGCGATCCTTGAGGGTGCGGTGAATTCGACGGATTGAGACTAAATCGGATTGCCGCCCGGCAATGTGATCCCATGGCGATTCGGGCTGACAACCGGTTCTGTTTTGCAGACAGAGAAACGCGCCGCATACGCCAGGCAATGCGCGGTTTGGCCGGTTTGCGGAGGGATATTATCTGGAACCATTTGTTTAGCTGCAAGTTTGGGTGCCGGACGCATTTTCCCTATCGTCCATCCCCTCGCCAGCCCCTCGAACTGGCACCTCTAAAAACCCTCCCAGGCGGAGGGTTTCTTTTTTGCAGTGGCGAAAGCTTCTGTACTATCGGATCTGGTGGCAAAAATTTCACAACTCCCGAAATCGGAGGCGCCGAACGAGTGGAAAACATGTCGAGTCGGTATTTTTGCAGGAGTCATAGCCGGCTCCCGGGGCGATTTATCCCGCTTATACTCAGGTCATTTCCCGCCCAATCGCGAGTTTGTCCCGGATCATGTCGATCCCGGCCTTTATTGAGTGAATAGTTTCAGCGTCCAGACCAACGGCTTCCTCAACACACCGCATGATATCAGCCGCACCGGATCTAAGCATTCGCCCTTTCTCCGTCAGATGCAGGAGCACCTCGCGCTCGTCCCTGGGGCTGCGGGTTCTCGTAATCAGTTCCGCCGAATCCAGCCGCTTCAGGAGCGGCGAGAGCGTGCTGGAGTCCAGAAAAAGAGTTTTGCCCAGTTCCTTCACGTTTTGACCATCGCGCTTCCACAGTGTCACCATGACCAGATACTGCGGATAGGTGAGGCCGAGCCTGTCGAGCAATGGTCTGTAGAGCTGCGTGAACGTGTGACCAGCAGAGTACAGGGAAAAACAAAGCATCCCCGTGACATCTGGCAGGCTGTCGTCGGACTCGGTTGGTGCGTTGGTCATTACACTCTCCTTTTTGCCCAAAATAATTTGTACACAAACTAATTGCAAGCGATTGACAACAATCCGGAGAACAGGCATATAAATTGTACACAAACTAATTGTGCACAAATTAAAGATGCTCACTCACAGGAGATCAGTATGTCAGCCTTTACCACAACCGACGGTACCAACCTTTTCTACAAGGACTGGGGTACAGGCCAGCCAATCCTGTTTGCGCATGGCTGGCCGCTGTCTTCCGACGCCTGGGACCAGCAGATGCTGTTCTTCAGCCAGAACGGCTTCCGCGTGATTGCCCATGATCGCCGCAGCCACGGGCGTTCGGATCAGACTTTCAACGGAAACCACATGGATCAGTATGCCGATGATCTCGCCGAACTGATCGAGGCGCTCGACCTGAAGAACCTTATCCTTGTCGGGCATTCCACGGGTGGTGGCGAGATCTCCCGCTATGTCGGTCGCCATGGCACGGCCCGTGTCGCAAGGGTGGTTTTGGTTGGCGCCGTTCCGCCGCTGATGCTGAAGACTGCCGATAATCCCCATGGGACGCCGATGGAAGTGTTTGACGGCATCCGTGAGGGTACGGCCAAGAACCGCTCGCAGTTTTTCTTCGATCTGACCGTGCCCTTCTACGGCTTCAACCGGGGCGGCGTTGCCACCAATGATGGCCTGCGCGAAAACTTCCGTCGTATAGGCCTGCAGGGCGGTATCAAAGGCCAGTATGACTGCATCCGCGAATTCTCCGAGGTGGACTACACGAAGGACCTTCAGCGGATCGATCGCCCCACGCTGATCATCCACGGCGACGACGATCAGATCGTGCCGATCAATGCCTCTGCGCACCGTGCTGCCGACATCGTTCCGAATGCAACACTGAAGATCTATCCGGGTGGCTCCCACGGTCTGGCAGAGACCGAAGCCGACCGCTTCAATGCCGATGTCCTCACTTTTATTCGCACCTGAAAGCCACCGTTTTACATCAAGACTTCCCACTCAATTCATTGGGCCCATCGGGCTCTTCTTAAGGAAGGAATTTATCATGACGAAGTTCGCAGCTGCCGTTGCCGTTGCCGGCGCTCTCCTCTCTGGGACCGCGACCGCTCAACCTGCCAAACCCACTGTTGTCCTCGTTCACGGCGCCTTTGCCGACTCCTCCAGCTGGAATGGTGTAACCCGGATACTTCAGAAGGATGGCTACACCGTTGTTGCTGCCGCAAATCCGTTACGCACAGTATCAGATGATGCCGCCTACGTTTCGGCAATCGTCGAAAGTATCAAAGGACCCATAGTCCTGGTTGGCCACTCCTATGGAGGGCAGGTCATCACCAACGCGGTAAAGGGTAGCAATAACGTCAGGTCTCTCGTCTATGTGGCTGCCTTTGCACCGGAGGAGGGTGAAGCGGCAGCCGACCTGGCCGGCAAGTTTCCAGGCGGCACACTTGGCCAGGCGCTCGCGGCCCCAGTCAAGCTTTCCGATGGCGGTATCGACCTCTCCATAGAACAGGCCAGGTTCCGCGACCAGTTCGCCCAGGACGTGAGCGTCGAGGACGCCGCTTTGATGGCCGCGGGCCAGCGGCCGATCACAGAGGCGGCACTGACGGAAAAGTCAGGCAAGCCGGCCTGGAAGACGCTGCCTGCCTACTTCGTCTATGGCACTGGAGACAAGAATATCCCCGCCGAGGCACTGGCCTTCATGGCGAACCGTGCCGGCTCGAAAGCCACAGTAGTCGTGGAGGGTGCCTCCCACGTCGTCATGGTCTCGCATCCGCAGGCAGTGGTTGACCTGATTGAAAAGGCCGCGCAGTAACGAGCCACGGCATCCCGAAGAACAGGACCGGCCTCATGCGGCCGGTCTTTCTTCAGGGAAAAAGGATGATCGATACGTGAGCAACCCGGTTTTAAAAGGGGAAAGCTTACATCGAGGAATAGCCCCGCGCGAACCGCCAGCAACATCGGCAATATTCGGTTCGAGAGTCTGTTTTGGCCGCTCTCGAATATTACAATACGAAAGCAGATCCCTGTCTCTCTGGGACATCGGTGTACCCTCAGTCGCGATCAACCCGATGTTCGCGCGCTGGCGACAATGACGGGCGATCTCACCGTAGGCCTGGCCCGGCGCGGTAAACGCTCTCGTCATGGAGCCGTCACGACGCGTTTACGCAACTGCCGTCCCCCGCAGATTGTAAGAGTCAAAAAAAGCAAGGTCATCTTCTTTCCGTTAGGCTGCTTCGGCTGCCCGCCAGACCGCGTCGAGCAAGGTCTGGGGTTCTTTCGGGGAGATCGATAGGCGTCCGCCGCATCCGGTCATCCGCACCTTCTGGCGGACGGCCGGCAACATCGGTCGATAATGGGGAGCAGATTATTTCAGCCGCTTCAGCAGTTCTGCGGCGACCGCTGGAGCGGAAGCAGGGTTTTGCCCGGTAATCAGTTCGCGGTCCGTTACGATGTTGGACGTGAAAGGTGTCTCATTACTCAGGTAGTCGGCTCCGGCATGTTCCAGTGCCGTCTGGGGATAGAACTTCATCTCTCCCCCGTTCAGCAGGCCCTTGGCCAATTCCTCTTCCTGATTGCTGATGACGGTCACCTTGTATCCGGCGTAGATCCAGGGCTGGCTTTTTGCGGTACCGTCTTCTTCTAGTTGCCTGGTGAAGCTTTCTGCGTCCGGCAGCGCCGAAAGTAGAGCGATCGGACCGTGGCAGGCGAGCGCGGTTATCTTGCCGTTGGTGTGAAAGTTGGTGAGAAGCTTGCCCAGTTCAGGGCTGACGAGCAGGTCCTGCATGGGCGCATGGCCACCGGGCACGTAAAGTGCGTCGAAACGGTCGTAGCCGATCTGTTCGACACGGGCTAGGCTGATCACCGGAGAGGCGCTGTCTGATGTCAGATTGATCTTGTCGAGCAGGGCACTGCTCTCCCGCATTGCGGCTTCATCGCCACCGAAATGCATCTTGTCGACCGACGATTTGTCCAGGGTCGGGGCAGTGCCTTTCGGGGTTGCAAAGGTGATATCGTGACCGGCGTCAAGCAGTGCTTTGACCGGTTGCATCAACTCGTTGAGGTAAAACCCGGTTTCAAAAATCCTGCCATCCTTCAGGTCGAGACGGTCGGAATCCGAGAGAACGACCAGTACGTTGGCAGCGTGGGCGCTGAACGCGCTTGTGCCCAGTGCAAGGGCGAATGAAAATGCACGGATGAGCGTCATGATTTGTCTCCAGAGATGAGCTGCCTGCATCCTCGGATGCAGAAGGTTTGGGATTGCAGGTCGTAGTGTTTGGGCAGGATCCAGCGCTTGCGATTGTCAGACGGAAAGAAGATCGCGCAGGGCTTCCCCGACCCCGGTTGCCGATTGCGGGTTCTGGCCGGTTACCAGCCGCCCGTCGACGACGACCCTGGGCGTCCAGTCGGGCGCCGGATGATGATGCGCACCACGGTCGGTAAGCGTAGTGGCGAGCAGGAAGGGGACAACCTTTTCGAGCTTGACGGCCCGTTCTTCATCATCGGTGAAGGACGCGAGATTCTTGCCGGTGACGAGGTGAGCGCCGTTGCTCAGTGTAACATTGACCAGCGCCGCAGGGCCGTGGCAAACGGCGGCGACGACACCACCTGCCTCGTAAACGTCGCGGGCGACCCTGTTGACGGCCGGGCTTGTGGGAAAGTCCCACATCGCGCCGTGGCCGCCGGCGAAGAAGATCGCCGCGTAGTTCCCGGCATCGAGATCGGCCAGGCGAGAGGTATTGCGAATGGCATGTCGGAAGCCGGCGCTGTTCCAGTAGCGCGAGTTAGTTGCGTCATTGAGATCGAGGCCATCTACCGGTGGTTCACCGCCATCTATCGAAGCGAACTCGACAGCGATGCCGGCGGCGTCGAGGACAGCAAGCGGGTGGGTGACTTCGCCGAGATAAAAGCCGGTGGCTTCGCCCGTTTTGCCTTTGACACCATGGCTTGTGAGAACGAACAGAACCGGTCTTCGCTCCGTAACCATGCTTTCCATTGCCTGCTCCTCAAACCCGTATTGATGCGTGATCGCATTTGATGGCGCAAATCTATTGAGGTCGAAGGAGTGGATAAAGATGCTTGAAGGGAATTCATTTGTTCTTGAATGGACAAGGTTTATCGGTGCGGGTTGCGGGAAATGTGCGCTCGGTCTCGATACCTGCTTCCGATTTTGGCACTCGCCATGGCACTGAAAGCTGTCGGGAAATTTTGTTCCTCCAGAAAAATACTGACAAAACGCACTTTATTGATGCCAGAATTGGATATAGAGCTTCTTCAGAAGAGCTGACTTATTCACAAGAGGTCAAAATGGGGCGGCGGTTTGATCATCTTGGCGATGTGGAGGCATTTGTCACCGTTGCTGAAAAAGGCTCGATGACCGAGGGCGCGGTTACACTGTCGACGACGCCGTCGGTTCTCAGCAGAGCGATTACCCGTCTCGAAACCCGCCTTGGCGCGCAACTGATGCGCCGGACCACGCGACGGTTAAGCCTGACCGATGAAGGCCGCGCTTATCTCGAACAGGCGCGCGCTGCATTTTCGATGATCGACGATGCGGAACGGGCGATGCATGGGCCAACAGGGGCGTTGTTGACCGGCCATGTCCGTATCAGCGTACCGACGACCTACGGCCACTACCGGCTTCCCGCAATGCTCGACCGTTTCACGCGAGCCTACCCGGAAATCCAGATCGAATTGAGCATAACCAATCGCAACGTTGATCTGGTGGCGGAAGGGTATGATCTGGCAATCCGGCTGGGCCCCTTGCCCGATAGCGGACTGGTGGCGCGCAAACTGGAAGACGCTCCGTTGCGTCTGGTCGCTGCCCCCGACTACCTCGAACGTGCGGGTATCCCGCAGCATGTCGAGGATCTCGCGAAACATCAGTGCCTGCCCTTCGTAATGCCGAGCACAGGACGTTGTGCTCCATGGCTGTTTCGCGTCGGGGGCCGTGACACAGACTGGACACCCCCTGGACGCATCCGGGTATTCGACGATGTACTGGGTGTGGTGTCGCTGGCAGAAAGCGGTCTCGGCATCTGCCAGACCTACGATTTTATTGTGCGAGACCGGATCGGGCAGGGGCGCCTCATCGATGTGCTGGAGCACGCACGGGGCCGTTCGCGACCTTTCTCACTCATTTTCGCGCCACACCGCCGCCTCTCGGCAGCGACACGGACATTGATCAATTTTCTTGTCGGCACTGACTAGACCGCATTTTGTTTCCGCAACGCCAGGGTTGACAGGCGGATGGTATAATCCGGGACATAGGCAACGTGCGGATGAGCCAATGATCGGGTCTGTGCGAGAAGCTACTCCGGGTAATCATGCCCTGTTTGCAGGGGAGGGATCAGTACCTCCTCTGCAGATATCGCATTAATGTTTCAACCGGTGGCCTTAGCCAGGACACTTTCTCGAATGACCGTGTTGGTGCCTTCCGCTTCGCGGCCAGCGCATCCTGCTGCCCTAGCTGTAGACAGCGTTCCTGATTTCAGCCGGAAAGGCACCGGACATTCCCTCGAACGCGGTATTGGTGAGCGCAACGACAGAAAAGCGGTTAGCTCGGTCGATGAACCAGCTGTGGCCATAGGCTCCGCCCCATTGCAAAGTGCCGGGTGCCTGCGGCGTGCCGGTCGGCGCGGGATTGACCAATACCGCCCATCCATATCCGAAACCCCAGCCCGGTCCCTGCGTTTCGGATTGGGTGCCGACATGGTCAGCTACCATTGCCTCTACCGTTCCAGTGCGGAGAATCGGGGCGCCGCCGGTACGGATCGCTTCCAGAAAGCGCAAAATGTCGCCTGCGGTGCCTGCCATACCGGCTCCGCCTGATGGATATGATCTGGAGTTGAAGATGCGAGAGGGAGCGAACACGCTTTCGTGCCAAAAATTGGCACCTCAACACCATCAGTCATCACTGCCGGTTCGGGGTCGCCGTCGGCATAGGCTTCCGTCAGACGTGAGATATCCCGAACCGCAAAATCCGTATCAACCATTCCAAGGGGAACCGAAACCTTTTCGCGAACGATATCGGGAAGGCTTCTGCCCGTTAATTTCTCCAGTAAGCCGCCGAGCACATCAATGCCAAGGGAATAGCGCCACCCGGCGCCCGGCGTGAACGCCAGTGGCGTGGCTTGCAACCGCGACAGATTTTCCTCCAACGACAGGCCGGGCTGATCGAGGCCATCTGAAACGTTCAGTTTGTGATAGGGGCTGTCGGATGGCTCCAGGAAGCCGTATCCGAGGCCGGACGTGTGGGTGAGCAGGTGGTGGACAGTGATCACTGGCCTTGATCCGTCCGGCAGGGCTGGCCGAAAATCCGGTAACCATTGCGTCACCGGCGCATTGAGGTCGAGCCTGCCGTCTTCCACAAGCCGCATGGCCGCTGCCGTGACAACAGGCTTGGTAATGGAAGCGAGCCGGAAGATTGCGTCTTCCCGCATCGCTGTCTGGCTGGCGCGGTCCAAAAAGCCAGCAGCGCGCCGATGAATGATTGCTCCGTTGTGGGCGACGAGCACGACGGTGCCGACGATGCGCTTTTCGGCAAGCGCCTTGTCAATCGCAATGTTAATGCGAGCAGATGTCTGGGAAAAATCAGGGAGACTCATGGGGTGTAGTCCTCTATAATCACAATGACCATTCCTGAATAGGCCGATCGAAAGGATATTTCTAGAGTGACCATTGTGGAAAATAACGGGACCGTTTCCCGGCCACGGGGCCGACCCCGCGCCTTCGATCGTGACGAGGCGCTGGGGAAAGCTGCGGAAACCTTTTGGCGCCTTGGTTATGAAGGTGCATCCATCGCCGATCTTACGGCGATGATGGGGATCACGCCGCAAAGCCTCTATGCGGCCTTCACATCGAAGGCCGATCTCTATCGTGAGGCGCTGGCGTGGTATCAGGCTCATATCGGAGCCTCGACGACGCGCGCTCTTGAAGAAAGCGACGTGGTGAAGGCTCTGACACGCATGTTGAACGATTCTTCGCGTGAGTTCACCCGCCCCGATCAGCCTCATGGCTGTATGGTTTCGACTGCAGTGCTCACCTGCGCGGTAGAAAACGAGCCGGTAGCCAGTCATGTCGCGAGCCTGCGCAACGAGACACTCGGTGTCCTGCAGGAGCGCATTGAACGAGGCATCGCCGAAAAACAGTTGAAGCGATCCACAAATGCAGCGGCTCTTGCGCGCTTCGTCGGCGCGATGATCCAGGGCATGTCCGTGCAGGCGCAGGATGGAGCATCCAGGTCCGATCTGTCGGCCATGACGGATCTGGCCATTGCGGAAATTGAGCGCCATCGTACATGAAGAACGTACTTCAACGTTCGGATTGCTCGGCCTTACTGCGCGCGACGGGCTATAGTTCGCAATGGTTCTTCTTGCTTGCCGCGACTTCCCGGCATTCACGATTTGCTCGTATTCATGTCACGTTTGTGATTGCCGCGAAATTCTCCAACAACCAAAGCATCAATATCCGGGCGTATCTTGCGCCGCAGACCACCGAGGAGTTCTCATGTCAAAGTCTCTTGCAATTACCGGCGATCTGTTGATCGGCAATCAGCTTTCTGGCGACGACCGCAGTTTCCGGGCGACCAATCCTGCCACTGGCGAAACGCTCGAACCTGTATTTGCCATCGCCAGCGCTGACGATGTGGCGCGCGCTGCCGACATTGCCGCCCAGGCCTTCGATATATATCGCTCCGCTTCGCTCGAGGTTCGCGCTGCATTCCTCGAGACCATTGCCGCCAATATCCTCGACATCGGAGATGCTCTGATCGAGCGGGCCCATGCCGAAAGCGGGCTTTCCAAAGCGCGTCTCGAAGGCGAACGCGCCCGAACGGTCTGGCAGCTAGGCCTGTTTGCCGAGGTCGTGCGCGATGGCGGCTTCCTCGACTTGCGCGTCGATCCGGCATTGCCGAACCGCAAGCCGCTACCGCGACCGGACCTGCGGCTGCGCCAGATCCCGCTCGGACCCGTGGCCGTGTTCGGCTCCAGCAATTTCCCGCTCGCCTTCTCTGTCGCGGGCGGTGATACGGCGTCCGCACTCGCCGCCGGTTGCCCGGTGATCGTCAAGGGTCATCTCGCCCATCCCGGAACCGGCGAGCTGATCGGACGCGCCATCCGCGCTGCGGTCGAAACCTGCAAGCTGCCGGAGGGCACCTTCTCGCTGCTGAACGGCGCCAATGGGACGGGCGCGGCTCTGGTTAACGAACCCCGCATCAAGGCGGTCGGTTTTACAGGCTCGCGCGGCGGCGGTCTGGCGCTCGGGGCGATTGCCGCGGCGCGGTCGGAACCGATCCCGGTCTATGCGGAAATGAGCAGCATCAACCCTGTCTATCTTTTGCCTGCCGCGCTCGCCGCCCGGCCAGAGATGCTGGCCTCCGGTTTCGTGGAATCCCTGACGCTCGGCGCCGGTCAGTTCTGCACCAATCCCGGACTGGTCTTCGCCATTGATGGTCCCGACCTTGATCGCTTCATCGCAAGCGCCAGCGCTGCGCTCTCGCAGAAAGTGCCAGCGCCCATGTTGTCATCAGGCATTCACGCTGCCTTCGACAAAGGGGTGGGCGGATTTGCCGGGCATGATGACGTCAAGGTTCTGGGCAAGGGGCAGCCGGCAGCCGGCGTCAATCGCAGTCCGGCGATCTTTTTCGAAACCGATGTCGTGCATTTTCTGGCCGACGAGAAACTTTCCGCTGAAGTCTTTGGCGCAAGCAGCCTGCTGGTGCGTTGTCGCGACATCGCGCAGATGATTGAGGTCACCGAGAAGCTCGAAGGGCAGTTAACGGCGACGCTGCACCTCGACCCGGATGATCATGCCGATGCCCGCAGGTTTATCCCGGTGCTGGAACGCAAGGTCGGACGCATCCTCGCGAACGGCTGGCCGACGGGTGTAGAGGTAAGCCACGCGATGGTGCATGGCGGACCGTTCCCGGCGACGTCCGACAGCCGAACGACGTCGGTCGGCACCCTTGCCATCCGCCGTTTCCTGCGACCAGTATCCTATCAGGACCTTCCCGGCGACCTGTTGCCGCCGGAACTCCGTCCGGACGGGTTAGGAAGCCTGCCGCACCTGCTGGACGGTGTGGCGGAGAAAGCCTGGCAACGGCAGGGTCAATAATTCTCACTCCATAGCGGCAGGTCCAGCTCCTGAGTCCACGCGCTGCGACGTTGATGGTGCGAAATCCGGTACGTCTCGGCGATGGCATCAATGTTCAGAAGCCCATCTTCGACCCGACTTTCAGGCAACCCGCGTCGTTTTGACAAAAGGCGCTTGCCGTTGATGCTGCCATGGTCCTGGCTGGTTCAAGACCCCACCTGATCCGTTTTCCAAACGTCTAGCGAGTCCACGGCAGTGGGTGACGGTTTGTGTCCGTTCAAGAGCGTTAACTGGACACATTCATTGCGGCTCGTAGGGTATCGTTGATACGCTCTTGCCAGCCCGCACCGTCCGCCTGAAAATGCGCGAGGACATCGCTGTCGATCTTTAATGATACAAGCTCCCTGGTGTTAGGGATTGCAGGCCGTTCAACGGCCGGCGCTGCGACCTTCTTTGCCGGTTTGAACAGCGCCTCGGCTGCGTCTCTCGGATTGGACGGTCGTCGGGGTGTTGCCATGGTCATATCCTTTTGTGTCGTGCGCCTGAACAGCGCAGCCGGTCAGTTTTTGTTTCCAGGCTGTATGTCCAGCACAGCGGTGGTCGCACCCCACGTGTAGTGGGAAGCCGAAAGAACGTAATTGCTGCTGATAAACTGGTCAGCCGCCCCGCAATCCGGAAGAGATTGCATATCGCGAAGTGAAACTCCACTGGCCCCCTGCAACTGCCGAACTGGTTGCAGCAAGCCTCATCCGATAATAACCTTCGATCTCCGCTAGGAGTTTAGTTGTTCTAAAGCCTGCCGCGCCTGCTCCGGAAACCGTTGGTGACTGGTTCCATAATAGAGTCTTATGGCGGGCAGTAGCATGTAAGCAGAGACTTAGCCAAATTAAGCCGAAACCCAGCGGTTCGATTCCGTTCAAAGCGGGATGTCTAAACAAACAGGATGGTCATCCTCGTTAGTGAATCTCTTGAAGTTTGACGTCATCATGCGTATTTTGATATCAATGCCATCATTTTATGGAGGTGATATCAATGCCGGCAGTCACCATTCGAAACCTTTCTGAGGAAACGCATCGTGCTCTGCGGGTGCGAGCAGCTCATCATGGCCGGAGCACTGAGGCCGAGATCCGTGACATCATTGAAGCCGCTGTCCGTCCTCCTGAACGTGTAAAGCTCGGTTCCCTGCTGACTGCCATTGGTCGTGACGCCGGGCTTTCCGACAGCGACGTTGAAGCTCTGCAGAGCCGCGACAAGACACCAGCTGAACCGATGACCTTTGAATGATCTTGCTGGATACCAACGTTATTCCGAGCCTTGGAAACAGGTGCCTGATGAGGCAGTAATTGCCTGGTTGGACGCCCAAGCTATCGAAACGCTTTTCCTCTCCGCAATAACGATTGCTGAACTTCGCTTCGGGATCGCTGCTATGCCGTCAGGGAAACGGCAAACTATCCTTCGCGATCGCCTTGAGGGCGAAGTGCTGCCCCACTTTCCCGAGCGCATCCTGTCCTTCGACCCGGCTGCTTCTCAGTTTTATTCCGAACTGATGGCACGCGCTCGAGTATCTGGGAGAGCAATTGGCACGGCTGATGGTTACATTGCAGCCACAGCGGCAGCAAACGGCCTCGCGATCGCAACTCGCGACACAAGCCCTTTCGAGGCTGCCGGGCTGAACGTGATCAATCCCTGGTCCAGATAACGACAGTTTGCATGTAGATATCGTGAGTTAGGATCCCTTCAAGACCTTAAGCGTGAAAGTTCGACAACAACATCCGACGCACGGGGCGAGGTCTATCTGATGGTTATTTAAGTCGGCAGATCAACACGCTGCCTTCGCTCTCTCCGCAGCACTTCCTCCTTGCTCCACCAGGATCAGGGAGAAGCCTGTGCACCTAGACCAAACGAGACCATCGCCGCTTCACACGCACGCGTAAACCGCATCGACGGACCTTCTTTGCCGGCTGCAAGTTTGCTGACGCGCGCGCCCTCCAGCAGCATCGATAGCGTATCAGCCAAAAGTTCAGGGTCGCTTACACCTGTCGAACGACAAAGATCGGCAAGCCGGGAATGCTGTTCCATCTTCAACGTTTCTATTATCGCATGCGCAGGGTGTCCTTGCTCCTTCAACTCTACCGCAGCATTGGCCAAATCGCATCCATAGGGCTCGCTGGAAAGACATTGTGCGCGCGCTTTAACCCATGCCTTAAGCTGCGCCCTCGGGTCGCCTGGGTTCTCTGTTTCGAGACCTTCCCAGGCTTTATCGAGCGTTCGAGAGCTGTGTTTGAGCGCTTCACACACAAGATCGTCCTTAGAACCAAAGTGTCGGTATAACGTCATCTTGTTGGTCGAGGCGGCTTCGGCAATGGCATCAACACCGATGCCGCGTATCCCATGTTCACGAAACAGTTGACAGGCCGTTGACACGATCCGGTCACGAGGTGCGATTTTCTGCTCGGAAGCGCGATCAGATTTCTCGGATTTCATGGGTTTAATTTTTATCCTGAAGCGGTGTTGACATGAGTGTGACTGGTCAGTAACTATTCAAATGTTACTTACCGGTAACACCTCGGCGTGAGCCTGTCAAGCAATGGCCCGCTTTCAAAGCTTAGGAATTATCGAAAGGAGACTGCGATGAAACACACGACGGACGAGATGACACTCGCTGAGATTTTCGGAGATCCACTAATTCGTGCAGTCATGCGCGCCGACGGCGTTGGTCTGGACGATTTCAAAGAGTCAATGTATTCGGCGGCGACGTCTTTGATGACACGTGATGGCGCAGCATTTGGTGGACAGTTCGAAACGACCGGGCCTGCAGCGTCGAAGCGTACACTCGTAACCACCATGCAACCTTTGTTCGCAGGTTTCTTTAAGCCGTGTGCCGCCCATATGTAACTCTGAATGTCGCCTGCATCACCATCTCACATGTCGGGTTTAACCGCGGTGATACAAGGCAGATAATGGTCCAATTTCCAACCTTCCTTTCCCTCCAGGGTATGCAGAAGCATACGTAAAGGCGTCAAGACAACCAAATGCGGCATCGCTCCGCTGGTAGCTCGAATTTCGATACGGGAACGGGAGAGGATCAACGAGTGGGCGGTTCAATTCCTATCAAGGCGATGATCGTCAGACTTTCGTGCCGGCACTGAGCCTAGTCTTTTGACCGAAGCCCCCTCGATCTTTCGCCGTCGAGGATCCGGCCTCCCGCACGCCGCTAATCGTTCCGAAGGGAAGGTAAGGACGGTTCGTATCCTTTCAAGAACGAGAGCTCACTCGGTGACAGGCCAACGGCTATTGCGATTTGTGCCACATCAGCCAGAAAAAGTAGGGTGTACCGACGAGTGCAGCCAGCGTACCAGCGGGTATCTCATATGGAAACAGGAGATTTCGGCCAAGCCAGTCAGCTGAAACCATGACGATTGCTCCGAGAATCGCCGAGATAATGAGTTGAGAAAGTACGGTTCTGCCGCCGGTCATCCTGGCGAGATGAGGTGCTATCAAACCGACGAAACTCAAAGGCCCTATGGTCAGTACTGCTGTTCCGGTAAGCAGCGATGCAATGAGCAGCAGCGTCAGGCGGCTTGCACCAACATTGACCCCGATCTGGCGCGCCGCCACGTCTCCCAAGGGCAATATCTCAAGCCAGCGCAGGGTAAGAGGGAGGATCACCGCCACGCCAAGGGCGACGCTTGCCAGGGCGAGGACATCGAAAGTCGTGACCGAATAGGTTGAGCCGGCAAGCCATGACAGCAGGCCGGCGACTCGCGGATCAAATCGCACCGTGATGGCCGACAACAGCGCGCCGAAAACTGTCGCAAGGGCCACACCAGTCAGCAACATCCGTTCCGGAGACGCCGATGTATTTCTAACGAGCGCGAAGCTCAGGGCCAGGGTCAGGAAGGCTCCGCCGCTGGCTGCAGACACTTTCAGCGCATGGCCCGAAGCTGGATCAAACAGAAATAACAAGGCCACTCCCAAGCCAGCGCCAGAACTTATCCCGAGAATTTCCGGACTGGCCATCGCATTTCCGGTGACCCTCTGGATGATAGCGCCCGCCACAGCGAGCATCGCTCCTGCAATTGCGGAGGCAGCGACACGAGGCCAGCGCCATTCAAAAGCGGCATTTCCATCGGAAACACCCTGCCAGAGCCAGCCATCAACGCTCTGCGCGGATAAAAGCGACACCCATATTATAATGACCAGCAGGACGGCGCATAAGGCGAATGCGATGCTCGGAGCCCAGGTGACGTTGCGCCTTGCAAAGGAGGCGCCAGCGTCGCCAAGGCTCGCGCCACGGAGCCGCGGCAGCATCCAGAGCAGGAGGGCGCCGCCGAATATGGCCGTCAAGGCACCGGTTGGCAGCTCGTTGTCTGACAGTGGATTGATCTGCGTGATCTGATCGGCGAGCCACAGAAGAATGCTCCCCAGGAGGGGCGTCGCGACCACCCGTTGCCTGAATGTCCTGGCGCCTGCGAGCCGCGCGATTGCTGGTGCCGCTATGCCAACAAACCCGATCACGCCCACCGCAGCGATGGTGACGGAAGCCAGCACGACCGCAAGCAGCAATCCGGTTAACCGAACCGCGACCACCGGTACGCCCAGACCGCGGCCGCCATGCTCTTCCAGTGCAAGCAATGCCAGCGGACGGATCATCAGAACGGCCAGTAAAGCGCATATCAGCAGCACAGGTGCCACGTAGGCTGACGCGTCCCAACCGAGATTGAGCAGCGAGCCGGTATTCCAGAGAAAGACGCTCCGCAGTTCTTCGTGGAAGAACAGCGCCAGCACGGAATTGATCCCGCTACAGAACAGGCCGACGACAAGGCCCGCCAGGATCAGCCGCAGCGGTGAGGCGAGGTTGCGCGATGCCAGCGCAAGCGTCAGGCACATAGCCGCAGCTGCGCCTGCGCACGCAACCGGCACAGGCGGCAAGGCCAACGAAGGAACGAGCAAGGCCGAGGCTTTCAGGGCGAGTGCCGCACCCGCCGACACACCGGTTGTCGACGGCTCGGCCAGTGGATTGCGCAGGACCTGCTGGAAAATCAGGCCGGAGAGCGACAAGGATGCGCCGGCCAGCAGGCTTGCGGCTATGCGTGGTAGGGTGATGAAATGCACGATCATCTGGCCAGGAATTTCGAAATCCGGCGCTAGTAGCGCTTGCCACCATGCTGACAGAGGAATGTCCAGCCAAATGTGATAGAGGCTCAGAAGGGCGGCCAAGGCTCCGGGAATATATAACAATGGAAAGGAAAAAATAAAACGCCTTTTGCGTCGCGTTTCAGTTTGCGGAGAGATGATGTCGTCCCTCCAATGCCTGCGTGAGGAGTCGGGCAATTCTATCCGCTTCGGGAAGTCCGCCGAACAGCCAGCTGCGGGGTAGGACGACGAGTTGCCGGCGTCGAACGAAGCCGAAACTGTTCCAGAGCGGGTTGTTGCTTAACGGGGCAGGCACCGGGCCGAAATGGATGATGATCGTGTCGTCCAGCGCGCCCAGATCTCGCATTGTCACCGGCAGCCAACCCCAGGTGTCGCCGCTCTCCTGCACAGCATTTCTCAGCCCCAGATGGTCTTGGACATCGTGGACGAGGCTGGCAGTACCAAGCGTCCAGAAGTCGCGCGGCGTCGCTGCCCATAGCTCCATCACTCTTTTGCCTTCGAATGGTCTTAGACGGGAGCGGTAGGCATTCATGTGATCTTCGAAGCCGGCCATATAATCTGCTGCGCGCTGCGTGACATCGGCGATCTCCGCGATTTGCAAGAATGATTGCCGTGCACGATCGAGAGGCGCCGGTGTGCCGGTATAGATAGATAGCTCCGTCAAGGACGCGATCCGCGCGAGCTGTTCGGTATCGGTTGGCCACTCCTGCGAATGAATGATCCGCTGAGGTTGGATCCTGGCCAGAAGCTCAAGGTTTGGTTGGTGCAATGTACCAATGTCGAAAACCGAGGCTGGAAGGCGGGGCTCCTCGACATACTGTTCATAGCGCCAGCGCTCCGCCATGCCGAACGTCTCGACGCCAAGGGCCAGAAGCGACTGCGCGTGGGCGAAATCCAGCACGACAAGGGGATGGGAGGGCATTGCTCGCGCAGTGCTCTCTCGAAAGCCGGGCATGAGGCTCAAACCGGTAGCGATACCGGTTTGCAGCACATGTCGGCGTGTCGGTCGAAGGACGGTTGGCCCCACCCTCATGTTCAGAAATCCACAGTCGCCGACAGCTTGAAAGTGCGGGGCGTGCCCGTCGTTGCCCAGCCACCGTCTACCCCGGCCCAGTAGTTTTTGTCGAACACGTTCTCCACCGACGCGCGCAAGACGAGCGGATTGCCAAATGACTTCGTCTTATACTGAGCACCGATATCGAACCTGGTCCAACCTGACAGTTTCTGGGTGTTAGCCTGATCGATGAATTGGGAACTGGTCGATATCATTCGGCCGGACAGCGTCAGGCCTTCCGCGAACTGCGGATCCCACTCGATGCCCAGATTGGATTGCCAACGGGGCACGCCGATAGCGGTATTTCCGTCATAGAAGCCATCATCCGTCTTGGTCAGCGTGCCCTGCGTATAGGCAACGCCGCCCAGCAGGCGCAGATTTTCTGTGGCCTCGCCGAAGACGTTGAGTTCGACGCCGCGGTTCCGTTGCTCTCCATTGACGGTGAACACCGAGTTGCCGAAGGCATCGGTGGTGATGCTGCTGCCCGGCTTGGCAATCTGAAAGACACTGGCGGTCGCGGTGAACGTTCCGAAATCATATTTGACCCCGGCTTCGAACTGCTGCGTCAGGATGGGAGGGAAGATCTGGCCCGCGTTCGATGTCCCGGCCCAGGCCGTCGGTCCCTGCTGGAGACCCTCGATATAGTTGGCATAGATGGACAGGTTGTCTACCGGCTTCACGACCAGGCCGAATGCTGGTGTCAGCGCGTGCCTGTCATATGCCTGAGACCTACTGCCATTCGGATTGAACACATCGACGCCGATCTGCTGGTAGCGCACGCCTGCGGTCAACAGCACATGATCGTCCAGGAATGATATGGTGTCGGCAAGCGTCACGGCCGGAGCTTTGACGTTCCAGTATCTCGGCGGACTATCGCTGAAACCCGCGGTCGAGGGGCCGGCGACGGTCGGCGCGTTGTATATGTTCGTATCGAATGCCGCGAAGCCGTAATAATTGCTTTGCTGATTGAGCGCCTGAAAAAGATAGGAGCCGTTCAGGTTGACGTTGTGGCTGATCGGGCCGGTGTCGAATTCGCCTCTGATCCCGGTCTGAGTAGAGGCTGAATGTCCGTGGATCGGGCTGTAATATGCCGTCGCCGTAGCATTGCCCAAGGCGTCGTTGACGAAGATGTCGGTGGAGAGAGATTCCTGAGAATAGCCTCGGTAACCGGCGCCGCCATAGATGGTCCATGACGGATTCAGGTCATATTCGAATTTTCCAAGCACATAGGCACTCCTGGTGTTGGAATATTCCCAATCCTGATAGATCTGCTTGCTTAGATCAGGTGCAGCAGGATTGCGTATGTCGGAAGAAAATCCGAAGCCGGCAGCGCCGGTCGGTACATCCGTTTGTTGATCGACATAGCCAGCGTCGAGACTGGCCCTGAAGTCATCGCCACGATAGTCCAGTGCGATGGTGCCGACGCCGAGCTGAGCGGATTGCCCGTCGATTGCGGTATTGCCGCCTCGAAAGATGCCGTTGACCCGGACACCCCATTCCTCGTTTTCGCCGAACCGTCGGCCGAAATCGAGGTGGGTTCCGAACTGGCTGTCCGACGCGTAGCTTGTCGTAACACGTGTAACGGGCTCATCGGTGGCCCTTTTCGGGACGACGTTTATCGATCCTCCAAGAGAACCATACTGGGAATATCCGTTCAGAAGGGCATTCGGCCCCTTGAGGATTTCGACGCTTTCCATGGTTTCGACTGGAATGATGCGGTCGGGTGCAATGCCGCCGTAGCCGTCGATCAGGACGCTATATGTGCCAACTGAAAAGCCGCGAATGTAAAAACTGTCACCAACACCGGCGGACGATCCCATGCCGCTTGTATAGACCCGGACGGAGGGATCATTGGCCACCACATCGGCGATGGTAACAGCCTGCTGATCCTGGATCGTCTTCGACGTGTAGCTGGCCACATTGAAGGGTGCATCCATGATGCTTGTATTGCCCAGCATGCCGAGCTTTGCACCCGATGCGACCTGGCCGCCTGCATAGCTGGGCGGGGCTTCCCAGGAATCGATACCCTCGCCAGCGACGGTAATTGTTTGCAGGAGAGTTGAGCCGTCAGTCGTGATCGCGCTGTCGGTCACAGCCGCCGTTACCAGGGCAGCCGTCGATGGGCCGGAGATCCGGGCACCGACGCCGGTGCCGGTCAACATAACTTGCAGTGCTTGGGCTGGTGTCATGGAGCCGTTGACTGACGACGACTGCTTTCCGGCAACCGCTTGTGACGCAAAGCCGACTTCCCAGCCGCTTGCGCGGATGAATGCGTTGATCGCCGACGAAAGGGGCTGTGACGGGATATTGAAGCTGACGGACTGTCCGGTGATCTGCTGCTGCGCTTTCGCGACAGTGGGAAGCATGAGACTTACACCACCAAGAACACTCGATGTGACAAGCAGGGCTGTCAGATGGCGCCTGCCGCAAAGCGGCCGGTTCCTGCCAGTTTCATCCCTTGCTTTAGCCCGCGCAATCAGCCCCATGGTCGTCCCTCTTAATCCTGATCCGAGGGCCGACACGCATCATGCTTTTCCGGCCCATACACACCTGACAATCGGGCTGGGTAAATCTCACAAAAAAAGTTGATTATTTAACGAAGGATTATAATCCCGCCAGGAAGCCGTGTCACAGTCGCGCCCGCAGCGGTGGCCAGCGAGTGGATGACCCGCTCGGGATTATCGAGGCGGTAGCTACCATTGACCCTCATGCTTGAGAGTCTGGCATTCGCCACCAGTATTGACTGGCCGTAGTATCTTTCCACTTCATCCAGAACCTGACCGAACGGTTGGTCCGTGAAGACGAGCCGTCCCTGAAGCCATGCAAGAGAGGTCGAGGTGTCCGACTTCCTGACAGCAGACAGATTATTGGAGGAGGCAGTGATGCTTTCCCCCGGTTCGAGCGATGCCACATCTTTGCGGTTCTGGAGAAGCGAAACATCGATATGGCCCCTTTCCAACACCACTGTGTCTTCCGCATTGTCGGTGCGGACTGAAAACGCCGTGCCTTTGACTTCCACTTCCGAGAAACTGGCCGCCACCGTAAACGGCCGGGCCGCGTCATGGGCCACATCGAAATATGCTTCGCCCCTAAGAAGGGTCACCGAACGCTTCGTCCCCTGGAAATTCACTGACACAGCCGATGCGGTGTTCAGGATCATCCGTGATCCGTCGGGCAGCGAGACCTCTTCATGCGGACCTGTGGGCGTCGCATAGTCAGCCCGCCAGCGCACCATGACGTCCGGATATTGCTGAATGCCTGTGGCCAGAAGCACCGCCGCCGCTGCCGCCATCGCGATCCGGGGCAACAGTCTTCGTCTTGGTCCGGCATGGCGAAGATTAACGGCCTCGCGCAAAGCAATTGCGTGTTCGGATCGGGCCGCGATCTCGTTGGCCACCATGTCCATTTCGGGAAGTCCCCATGTGCCGACGGCGAGATCGAAGGCTCGCGAATGCGAAGGATCAGCCCGGAGCCAGTCGTCTAACCTAGCGCGAAGGTTGGCATCGTCGGGCGAGGCTTGCAGCGTGAATAGCCAGTTCAGTGCAGCGTCCATTGCTGGATCCGGATGCACGAATTGCTGCTCTTCATTCTCGCGCCTATGCGTGTCGCGTTCCACTCAGCCCATCCCTATCCGGCAGTCGCCAGATCGGGCCGCCTTATTCCTGAGACACTTCACAAACCGGAATCTCCCAAAAATCCTCTTCGCCGGAGGCGATATGGCAACGCTACCCGTTCCCATTGGTAAGCAGCCGGGTAATGAGACGAATTCAGCCACGGTCGATTTTTTCCAGGGCGTCGAGGCAATGGGCATGGGCGAGCTTCAGATCATTGAAAACCGTATTGGGTGACACGCCGAGGTGTTCGGCGATCCGCGGATACGACCATTTCTCAATGCGGCTCAGCATCCAGACAGTCTGTGCACGCTGCGGTAGTTTCGCAATCGCTTCAGTGAGGAGTTCCAGCCGTTGGCGATGAATCAAATCGGCTTCCTGAGACGGCAATGGCGAAGCGATATTCTCGACATCGGTGTCATACAGGTCGTTGCGTTCCACGCTGCCGCGCATGTCCTGGTGCCGCTTATGGTTGATAGCGAGATTGCGGGCCGTTTGATAGAGGAACGCTTCGATGTGCTCGATCGGGCCGTTTTCGATCGCCTTTCTGGCACGGACATATGTCTCCTGCGCTACATCCTCTGCCGTTTGTGGATCGCGAACGATCCGCCTGACGCTCCAGATGAGCGATCTGCGTTTGCTCAGAAAGATGTCGGTCAGCTTCGCAGTCACTTCACTGGCCCGTGAACACGCGCCAACGCCAGGATGTCCGCAACTGCAACCACGTTGCCCGGAGAATACGTCGGCGCATCTATTTTGGATGTCTTGCGGCGGTCGTTTTCCAAAGAAGCGCGTCCATTCGGTTGCGGATTAACAATGCTGACAAAAGATCGAATTTGTATAACAGACGAGATTTTAGATGAAACTGCAAGGAATTTGAACGAATACGCCGTGCGGAACGCCTAATTCTCATGCTGGAACAGATCCTATTAAATCCGGGACATATCCGACAGCTTTCTGCGGCCAGATGGCGCCACTCTGCGGTGTGTGAGGTGGATTGATGACGCTGATCTTCGACCATTTCATTACAGAAGCTAAATTGTGACTTTGGCGATCGCCGCTTTGGATTTTTCTGTCACCGGAATATGGGATGGAGGTTCGGATCCCAGCAAGGCGATAGGGACTGGCGGCGCTTGGGAGTGCGCTTCGCTAATTATCGTTAAAACAATAGCGCGAGATCAGCCAACTGTCAGTTGACAGATTCAGCTCCCATCGGAAGCACGCAGGCTCCGCAAGAACAGTAAGCGCAAACGAGGGCCTGAAGCCCCCGTTCGACTGGTTTTTCGCATCATACTGAATCTAATCAGAACTCTTCCCAGCTATCGGTCGCCACTGCTGCATTGCTGCGGCTGGTAAAGGCCTTGGCAATCTTGCCAACCATCCCGCGGGCCGGTGAAGCGGCAGACGTCGAGCGGGCCGAAGCCACCATCACCGATGCCGTATTGCGAAGCGCGGCGGCTTGAGTGGTGGCGCCGGTGCCTTGGCCGAGCTGAAACTGGCTGATCAGTTCGCGCAACCGACCCGCTTCGGCGGCAAGGGTGGCGCCGGCGGCGTTGGCTTCTTCCACCATCGCAGCGTTCTGCTGGGTCACCTGGTCCAGCTGATTGACGGCGGTGTTGACCTCGGCTAGGCCCACCGACTGCTCGCGCGACGAGGTGGCGATCGAGTCCATGTGCTGGTTGATGGTGACGATATGAGCTTCGATGGAACGAAGAGCTTCGCCGGTGTCCCTGACGAGCTTGACGCCGGTGCTCACTTCTCCGGAAGACTTTCCAATGAGATCCTTGATTTCCTTGGCAGCTTTGGCCGAACGTTGCGCCAATTCACGCACTTCCTGGGCGACGACCGCAAAACCCTTGCCGGCTTCACCGGCGCGAGCCGCTTCAACACCCGCGTTAAGTGCCAGCAGGTTGGTCTGGAAAGCGATATCATCGATGACGCCGATTATGTTGGAGATCTGGCCCGAAGATTCTTCGATACGGCCCATCGCCTGGACAGCATTTGCAACCACAGCACCCGACTGGCGGGCGCTTTCGTTTGCCTGAATGGCGACGGTACGAACTTCTTCGGCGCGTTTCGACGAATTGCTGACATTGACGGTAATCTGATCGAGCGCCGCGGCGGTCTCTTCCAATGATGCGGCCTGCTGTTCGGTGCGCTTCGACAGATCGTCGGCGCTGTTACTGACTTCGCGTGAACCGCTGTCGATCGAGCGGGTTGCCTCGGAGACAGAACCGAGCGTGCCGCGCAGTTGTTCGACAGCAGCGTTGAAGTCGGCGCGGAGGCTTTCGAAATCGGCAGCGAATGGACGGGCGAGCTGGAATGTCAGGTCGCCGGACGAGAGGTGCTTGAGGCCGGTGGCGAGGCCATTGGTCGCCTCGGCCATGGCTTCAGCGCGCACGCGCTGTTCCTCGGCGTTCTGGCGGCGCTGCTCCTCGGTCATGTTGCGCTGCTCGTCGGCTTGGCGCTCCAGTTCCTTGGTCTTGAGGGCATTGTTTTTGAATACCTGTACGGCGCGCGCCATGGCGCCTGTTTCGTCGGGACGGTCCTCGCCTTCGATGTTGGCGGAGAGGTCTCCGGCAGCAAGCCGCGACATCGTGTCGGTCAGGCGTCCGATGGCATTTCCGAGTGACTTTGCGAACAGGAAAAAGGCGGTGAGGGCAATGATCGAGGTGAGGACGGTAACGCCGAGCATGGTCCACAAAGCAGTGCGGGCTGCAGCGATAATCTCCGTGGCATCAGTACCTATTTCAAATACGCCGATCGTTTCGCCGGTAAATGAACTGAAGGGAACTGCTTTGACAAGCATGTCGCGGCCTTCTAGCACAGTCGTTTCAAACACGGGTTTGCCGTCAAAGGCAGCCTGAATCTTTTCTGAAGGCAGAATTGCCTTGCCGTTCTCCGTCGACGACTGGTTCACCAGCTTTCCCTCGGAAAGCACATTCACGGAAATCTCAGCACCCAGCCTTTCGGCCAAAGGCGCAAAATACGCATTCGACAATTCCGTACCGACATCGACGACGCCGACGACGTTGCCATTCATAAGGACGGGCGCAACGGCGTAAATCCCAATGCCGGTTCGCCCTGGTTCGATGCCGGCGGCCACCTTCCCAGTTGAGACAGCCGATGCGACAGTTTTACGGCGAGACAGGTAATTGTCGCCGAATTTTTCTGGCGCGTGGGCCCGTGCGACGACGTTGCCTTTAGCATCGGCAATGGTAATGTTTTGTAACCCACCGATTTGCGCAACCGACTTGATGTTGGTGGAAAACTTCTCAAGAAGACGCTGTCGATCGTTCGTGCCGATATAGTCAGCAATGTCAGGCTCGCCTGCGAACGCCAGCGCGAGCGCTGAAGCGGAGCGTTGAATAGCTGCCATGTCCGTCTGTATGACGTTAAGATCACTGGTCGCCTTGCTCTGCAGTGCTTTGTCGTTCATGTCAGCTTGGCGGTACCAGGCTAAGCCGCCAATGGCGGCGCTTGCGAAAAGGACAGCGGCAAAGCCGTAGCCCGTGATCTTGATCCAAAGTGGATTTCGTACAGCTTCTGCAGTCATTTGGTCCCCCGGCGAAACGCGTCTTGTCTGCAGGGACGATCTGCGAAAAGCCTCAATTTTTCATAAAAATTGCTTTATTAAAGGATAATTTTCTTCGTCAGCCCCGCTCTGGTGCTACGGCCAGATAAAGACAGCTTCAGCCAACGGATGATTGCCTCCAATGCCGGCCGCAGCTGTTTCCTGAGTTCATCTGTCATTTCGTCTGCGATCCCGCAGGCTTCTCCGATCGCGACCAGTTGAGACGACCATTCAGGATCGGTGGCCGCTTGCGGTAAATGATGAGGCTGATCAGATAGGCGATCAGGCACCGCCTCGATCATTCGCATCAACCCAAGGCTAGCCGCAGGTCTAGACATAGATCTTCACATTCAGAGAACTCCTACGCCCGAAATACCCTACTCAGCGCGGCACCCACTCGCGCGGCGGATCTTGGGGTCCGTAAGCGGAGTGGCGCGGGTGTGAACCAGCGGTTGTTTTTCCAGACTGGGCCCAGGCTGAATGGTGATGCCCAAATATTTGGGGTTCGGAATGACTGGTCGTTGGTTCATATCCTTTCAAGACCGTAGAACCAACATGCACATCGCAGTGGAAAGACCGGAAGTTCGCAGATATTTACCTGGGAAGACCAGCCGCGCGTCATCGCTCGAATTCTTTTTGGTGATTGATAGATCATGTCTTGATGAAGGGACCATAGCACTCGCGACAACATCGGCCGGATGGTATGACCAATTGCGCCTTCGGTGATGAATAATATCGCACAAAAGATCGGCCAAAAGATCGGCCAAATGTAATGGGAAATTGACAAAAACCCCATATATATAAATAATATAAGAAAATTGGATATCGGCCAAAATGACTTTCGAAGAAGCATCTGCCCGCATCGAACCGGCGCGTATTGAGCATCCCAATGGCGAGCTGCTGGACCTTTCGCTTGAGATTGTCGCTAGGGCCGAACGACTTGGTCGTGCTCTCCATCCTGAAACCGCAGCCCAACTGGCTCGCACCGTCAGGATCATGAACACCTACTACAGTAACCTGATCGAAGGCCACAATACTCGGCCACGCGAGATCGAGCAGGCCCTGCAGGGAATTAAGCCCGAGGACGATCGGCGCGACCTCAAGATCGAAGCCGTCGCCCACTATCGTGTTCAGCAGGAGATCGATGAGCGAGAGGCGGCAGGGACTCTGCCCGATCCAGCATCGCTAGAATTCATCCGCTACCTTCACCGTGCCTTTTATGATGGCGCAACAGAAAAGGTGCTG
Source organism: Rhizobium sp. GR12 (assembly GCF_036596185.1). Taxonomy (NCBI): domain Bacteria; kingdom Pseudomonadati; phylum Pseudomonadota; class Alphaproteobacteria; order Hyphomicrobiales; family Rhizobiaceae; genus Rhizobium; species Rhizobium sp. GR12. The sequence continues at coordinate 90,872 of NZ_JASXTH010000018.1, forward strand.
ACGATTGTCGGTAATCACCACAGCTTTGTCATGACGCCCGGCGAATGGCGGCGAGGGGAGGAGCAGGACGTCGAGGTTGGCAGGCATCTGCCTCCCGCGAGCGATCACGTGCCCTACTTCATGGCCTACTTCCATCAGCGGTTCGCCTTCCAGCCGGCTCCAGGAGGAGCGATGATGGCGGTTGGGAGGAGCCGTAGCGCCCGCCTTTTTGCGATGGCGACCGCTCATCACCGTTTCAACTACATCCATCCGTTTCCGGACGGCAACGGCCGGGTTAGCCGTTTGATGAGTCATGCGATGGCACAAGCGGCCGGAGTGGGAGCGCATGGTCTCTGGTCAGTTTCCCGCGGCTTGGCTCGAGGCCTGGCGGGGGGGGCTGAAGGACGCGCCGAATATAAGCAGCATATGGCCTGGGCGGACGAACCACGTCAGGGCGACCGCGATGGACGGGGCAACCTGTCGCTCAAGGGATTGGAACTGTTCACCAGTTGGTTTCTGCGCGTCTGTCTCGATCAGCTCGAATACATGGACAGCCTGTTTGACCTTAAAACACTAGGAGGACGCCTCAAGCGGTATGTCTATCGTCAGGAAGCTTTGCCTGACGAGTGCGCGCCCTTACTTCAGGAGGCCCTTGTGCGCGGAGAATTTGAGCGAGGAGAGGCTTCGCGTATCACTGGCCTGCCAGATCGATCGGCGCGGCGCGTTCTCAAGGCGCTGACGGATGAGGGCCTGCTTGCGTCAGTTACCGAAAAAGGGCCTGTGTCACTGCGCTTTCCAGTCCAAGCGCTCGATACTCTTTTCCCTCGCCTCTATCCCGAGGACGCATGACTATTTCGTGCGCTAGTGGACCCTGCGGCTGCCCGAGACGCGTCCAGAGGAGGATTAGTGGGTACGCCAAACAGAAGCTTAGCCGAACTGAGGGTGCAGCGGTTCGATGCCCATCAAGGCGTTCCCGGCGCGCGCTTGGACGTATTCGATGTTCAATTGCTAAGATTGAATTTGCTCATGGGGTACAAGTCTCGCCGTGTTTCAGGCGGGGATGAGCGCAATTGCCAGCAACGAAACATATGCCTACTCTATGACGACAGTTGCTCCTGCTTCTGCTCCGGTGAGAGCCTCGGCTATCCACGCTGAACCGCCAGAAAAAGAGCGACGATCAATATCACGAAGAGCCCAGCCGCCGCCGCCGCTATCCCTACAAGAGCAAACCATGTCCGCACATCGAGGAGGCTTGGTCGCCGACCGCCAGCCGCCTTTGTGCCGAGAAATGCCAAAGATCCGAGGACAACCGGCGTGCCCCCTCCAATGACCATCGCTACTGCCCCTTCCGGGGCAGTGGTTCGCCAGATCATCCCGAATACGTAAATGCCGGCAATCGTTCCAACAATGAGGGAGCCAAGAATGAGAAGAATGCGCATTGTGTGTCTTTCGCAACGAAGGCGCTATTATTCACCGGGCAACTTTACATTCATATCGTAGGAGCAGCCGATGAGTGTTTTGCCCGGATGACTGCTAACGGTCGAAATGTTCCGCGTGATACGCGTGGTGATGGTCCAGCCGGTTTCCTGATCCTTCTCGGACTTGTTTATCAGCTCGTGCTCTCCAAGAAATTTGTTTGACCCAGGAAAACTGTTCGGAATCTTTTCCTGACGCGCCAATTCGCCCGGATCGGCAACATCAAGAACCGCAAGCACGGCATTGGCGCTGAACACAATGGTACTGGTTTCATGGCCGGCAATTTTAATCGGAGACGGAAGCCGATATTGCGAGAGGAGCAGGTTGCTGGATTCCTGTTTTTTCCAGCCCCTTTTTTTAAAGCCGCCGTCCTCGTCACTCAGCGTTACGGAAAAACCCATATACTGAGGCGCGTCGAGTTTGCAGTCGATAGCATCAACGATATTTACAGCATCGGGATCATATTCTTTTTCGGCTTGAGCCAGAGCTGTAGTCAGGATCAGGAATAGTCCCGTGAGGGAGGCGCGCGCTATCATCTTTCAATCTCCATTCCTTGCCGCACCAACTTCGTTCGAGCAGCCATATCAACGAAATATTCGACCAGCGATCGCATATACGAAGAACAAAAGGATAGCCATAAAACGACGTTGATCCAGGTAAAATCCTGTAACAGAGCCAAAACCGCCGTTTGGTTCCAAAGAGCGCGGTGTCGCCTTGTAGTTGGGTGAGTGGTGGATGAGATGGCCTTTCCAACAGCGCTTGTATGCTGCTGGAGTTGCACATCCCAATCTGCTGGGTTTGTTGCTTTCCGTAGAACACCGATCCGCAGCACGACCTCATCATGGTGCAGATCGAATATAGGGCGCTGTTGCTTTATTGAAGCGGTACGAACGAACGGTTCATCGCCACGCGGTCCTCGTGGGTCGAGTCCGGCCCTAGCGTTGCCATCTTGCTCTTGAACGCGGGCCATCTTGTGGGTGCTTCACCCTTCGCCGCAGCATCGAGCGCCCTGCGCATGGTGGGGGCGTCGAAGTCGCAGCAATAACCCGGCGTCAACGGTTGTTGCCTCCATGATTCAGCGAGCGATCCGCCGTCGACCGGATCGAACCCGACCTCGTTTACGATTGCCATGGCGATCTTCTTCGCGGCGTCGTCGTCTCCCGCGACCGCCACGGCCAGTCGTCCGACCGCACCTTCGGGCTGGCCCAGTTCCGCCAGGGAATATGCGAGGATGTTGTTGAAGGCCTTGATGATAGGGCGACCGATCTGTCTGGAGACCCAGACGCTCTCGACTTCGCCTGCATCGAGGTCGGCGATCTGCGGGTCGCACAGACCCGGATAGTAATTGCTGGTATCGATGATCGGGACGTTGGCAGGCAGGTCCTTGAAGAGGTCCTTCGGCAAATTTTCGATGGCGAGAAGCGGAATGGAAAGAATGACAAGGTCCGCGCCGTAGATGGCTCCTTTGGTGTCCGCAGCCGTGACTCCTATCTCGTCGGCGAATGGCCTGACGGCATCCGCGCCCTTAGAGTTTGCCACCCTGACCTCATGGCCTGCCGATGCAAGCTTGCGAGCAAGAGCGCCGCCGATATGGCCAATTCCGATGCTGCCTATTTTCATGCTGATGCTCCTGTTGTGCTGCCTATCAAGATAATGAATACTGCGACTTCAACAAGAACAGACAGATAAGTAGGTAACCCACCAAAAGGTATGTATGGCGCAGGAACGGGAGTGGAGATGCGGTGACCCGCAGCAGCAACGCAAATGGGCGGACGCGACGACGGACGCCGTGCGGGTACTCGAAGGCAAATGGAAGATCGTCATCATCTGCCAACTATTCGGGGCCAAGGAGGCGCTTCGCTTTTCCGAACTGGAACGGCGGTGCGAAGGGGTGAACCAGAAGATGCTCATCCAGCAATTGAAGGAGCTGGAGAAGGACGGGATCGTAACCCGTACCGTCTATCCCCAGGTGCCGCCGAAGGTAGAATATGCATTGACCGCGATGGGCAAGGCCCTGGGGCCATCGATGGCCGAACTCATCGACTGGGCCATCATGCGCAGGGAGCGGATGGTGGAGGAAGTCCAGACGTGATCGGTGTCTTCACGCCTTGCGCTTGGACGACATCGTGGCATCGCAACTTCTGCTAGTTCTCGTCGAATCGGAGTGCCGTGTGACGTTCCGGGCTTGCCGGAGCAGCCTCGATAATCTCGTTGTGAGTCGATGTCACCAACGAGAACGACGGTCTCTATGCCGCGAGTGATCGCGGTATAGAGCATGGTCCTGTCCAGCAGCTTCGACCGAACGACGGGGATGATGACCCGTTTGAATGCCGACCTTGCGCCTTGCGTACGCCCAGCCAAGGGTGAACTTCTCAAGGTCGGCCGTGGTGATCACGTCTTCAGCGCCATCGTCGAAGCGTGTCCAGGCACCTTCGCGATGGGTTTGGAGACCGCGCCCGAGGTGTCGTTCATGAACCCCGCGCAAATCGGATCGCCCTTAACCTTGTTCCCAAAAACAACACGATCCAATGACCGGATAGTTCCATAAGATAGATTATGCGATTTTATCTTGTAGCGGGGGTGGGTTCAAGCTTGAAGTGCGACTTGCGAATGATACCAATGGGTTATCAGTCACAAGGAAGATGCAATGGAA
>NZ_JASXTH010000019.1:0-84875 GCF_036596185.1 Rhizobium sp. GR12
GCTCTTCTCAACCATCAAACAATCCTCCGTCGATAAAGACAGTGAATCATAGTTCAACGGTTTTGCAACAGCCCCCGGCGGGGAGAAGAAACAAGCGGCACGCGCTCGCTCCATGTTCAACGATCCACGGATTGACGTTCGGACCTTGCCGACGTCCCTAAATCACCCGATATCCGTTGCCGAAATCTTGATCCCGAAACCTTCAAGCCCGACATAGTGACGTTCGCGTGTCGTCATCAGCTTGATCGAGCTGATGCCGAGGTCTTTGAGGATCTGCGCGCCGAGGCCGATTTCCAGCCATTCGTTTTCGCGCGAACGAGCCTGGGCGTGCGCCTCGTCGGGGTCACGCGCCTTGCGCCGTCCTGACACCTGGCCGACGCCGACCGAACCTTCGCGCAGGTAGACGATGACGCCGCGGCCTTCCTCGGCGATCTTCTGCATATAATGCCGCACCGGCTGGCGGTCGCCGAACACGTCGTCGGCAACGTTTTCGGGGTGCAGGCGAACGGGAATATCGACGCCATCGCGGATATCGCCGAAAATCACCGCCATATGCTGCATTGGATCCCAGGGCAGGGAATAGGTCTGCGCCTTTGCGGGGCCGAAGGGCGTTTCGATAGTGAAGGAGGACTCCATCTCGACCAGCGTTTCCTTACGCTGGCGATAAGCGATCAGATCGGCGACCGAAACATGCTTCATGCCGTGTTTGTCGGCGAAATCCAGAACCTGCGGACCGCGCATCACGGTGCCGTCATCGTTCACCAGCTCGCTGATGACGCCGATGGGCGGCAGGCCGGCGAGCCGGCAGAGATCGACGGCTGCTTCGGTGTGGCCGGAGCGCATCAACACGCCGCCTTCGCGGGAAATCAGCGGGAAGATATGACCCGGCCGGGTAAAGTCGGACGCGCCGACATTCGGGTTGGCGAGGTTGCGCACCGTCAGCGTGCGGTCATCGGCGGAAATGCCTGTCGTGGTGCCGTGCTTGAAATCGACGCTGACGGTAAAGGCTGTCGTGTGCGCACTGTCGTTTTCCGCCACCATGGCGTTGAGGTTCAGCCGCTTGGCTTCCTCGCGCGGCATGGGCGCGCAGACGATGCCGGAAGTGTGGCGCACGATGAGCGCCATTTTTTCGGGCGTGCAATGAACCGCTGAAATGATCAGGTCGCCTTCGTTCTCGCGGTCGTCGTCATCTGTCACGACGACGATTTCGCCGGCTTCGAAAGCACGGATGGCGTCGACGACACGTTTCTGATCATATGCCATTTCGGGTCTACCTTACTTTAACCGGCCGGTCTGGCCGCGATCTCTCAAATAATGGTCGGCAACGGTGCAGGCCACCATCGCCTCGCCGATCGGCACGGCGCGGATGCCGACGCAGGGGTCGTGACGACCCTTGGTGCGCACATCCACATTGCGGCCGTCGGCGTCGATGGACTGCTGCTCCGTCAGGATGGAGGAGGTGGGCTTGATGGCGAAGCGGGCGATAACAGGCTCGCCGGTCGCGATGCCGCCCAGAATGCCGCCCGCATGGTTGGACAGGAAAATCCGTTTGCCGTCATTGCCCATGCGCATCTCGTCGGCGTTTTCCTCGCCGGAAAGCTCGGCCGAGGCAAAACCCTCGCCGATCTCCACGCCCTTGACGGCGTTGATCGACATCAGGCTGGAAGCGATGTCCTGATCGAGCTTGGCGTAGATCGGCGCGCCGATACCGGCCGGAACCCCTTCCGCCACGACTTCGACGACAGCGCCGATCGACGATCCCGACTTGCGGATGCCATCCAGATACTCTTCCCACACCGGCACCATGGCCGGGTCCGGGCAGAAGAACGGGTTCTGGTCGACCTGATCCCAATCCCAATTGTCACGGTTGATCTTGTGTTTGCCGATCTGCACCAGCGCGCCGCGCACGGTGAGGCTCGGCACCACCTTACGGGCGATTGCACCTGCGGCGACACGGGCCGCCGTCTCGCGTGCGGAGGAGCGTCCGCCGCCGCGATAGTCGCGAATGCCGTATTTCAGGTCATAGGTGAAGTCGGCATGGCCGGGGCGGAAGCTGCGGGCGATCTCGCCGTAATCTTTGGAGCGCTGGTCGGTATTCTCGATCAGCATGGAGATCGGCGTGCCGGTGGTTATCATCGTCTCGCCGTCCTCGTCCAGCATTACGCCGGACAGGACCTTGACGATGTCATCCTCGCGACGCTGGGTAACGAAGCGGCTCTGGCCGGGCTTGCGCTTGTCCATCCAGTGCTGCACCTCGGCCAGCGTGAAGCGAATGCCGGGCGGGCAACCATCCACCACGCAGCCCAAAGCGGGGCCATGGCTTTCTCCCCAGGTGGTAACGCGAAAAAGATGACCGAAGCTGTTATGCGACATATTTCTCTAGACCGGAAAACGAGGGCGCGCCTGCGGACAGGGGCCGTTTAAAACAAGCGGATTTGTCATAGTAGAAAATCGGACCAAGGCAAAAGCCTTTCTTTCATCGCAAGTCCGATAAGAAGGTGACGCACCGTTCACGACGTCGGGCCGGCCGGAAAACGACAGGCTTCGTCGTGGCAGCCGACCGGGCAGGGGGGAAATGATTCGAGCAGGCGTGCAAGTTTTTCGAGATGACGAAAGTGTAAAAGCGCGGGCGTTTTCCACGCTATTTCGCAGTTTTCCAATATTGCTGTGAAATGCGGTGTAAAAATCACTAACGACTTGAACGCGGTCCAAAATCCGTTCATCAATTGGGCCGAAAATGTCATGGTTGCGGGCAATTTCCGCCACATTCGAAAGGCAATTCTTCATGCATGTAAGGTTTTCACACAAATCCACGAAAGCTAGATCGATGCGTATGATGATTGCCGCCCTTCTGGCCGCCACCAACCTGCTGATGCCCATCAACGGCTACGCCCAGAGCGTCGATGTCGAGGGGACGATCAGCAAGATCGACGTGAATGCGCTGAGCATCACGCTCAACGACGGCAAGAATTACCGTGTGCCGGAAGAATTCAATTTCGAAGGCCTGAAGGCGGGCGTGAAAGTCGTTGTCTTCTACACGGAAGTCGACGGAAAACGCGTGGTCGACGATCTCGAGGTCGTGCAGTAAGGCCCTTCCGTTGATGGCTTGGTCGCTAAGGCAAAACGCTATTGTGAACGAGCATTTGCATCCGTTTCTTCTCCCCGCCAGGGAGAAGGTCGCGGCAGCGGGATGAGGGGGCGAGGGTAGCGATATTCGGTGGGGGTTCCCCCTCATCCAACCCTTCGGGCCACCTTCTCCCCGCCGGGGAGAAGAAGCAGGCCGCATCGCCGTGCCACATGCGAGGACAGTGCTTCGCTCAAGAAGCCCAGTCTGCAACATTCCTGTCGATCTCGACTTTCAAGATCCGGTCCTGCGGGATTGGTGTTCGGGAGGCCTCGTCCTTGTCCATGCCGGATACCAGCCTGAAGATCGAGCGGATCACGCCGCCATGGCAGACGCAGACGGTGGGGACCTCGACGGAGGAAAGCCATGCGCCGATGCGCCAGGAGAGGATTTCGTAGCTTTCGGCGTCCTGTCCGGGGGGAATGAAATCCCACTTGTTGGCCTTGCGGGCCTTCACCCGGTCGGGAAATTCTTTTTTCAACTCCGGCAGGGTCTGGCCTTCCCAGTCGCCGAAGGAAACCTCGACCAGACGATCGTCGGTGCGGTAGGCGAGGGGATCGAGCCCCATCGCCCCGCGCATCAGTTCCATGGTTTCGCGCGTGCGCCCGAGCGGGCTTGCCACGTAATCGAAATCATTCGCCGAAGCGCCTAGAATTTGCGCCAGAACCTTGCCGTTGCCGACCGCTTGCTCGCGGCCGAAATCATTGAGCGGAATGTCTTTCTGACCCTGAAGCCGGCGTATCGCATTCCAGTCCGTTTGTCCGTGCCGGATCACATAGACGAGCAAGGCGATACCCCTGTTTCAAAGTTCGGTAGGCTCAGTCCTTGACCACCGAAATATCGGGCGCGTCCACAGCCTTCATGCCGATGGTGTGGTAACCGGAATCCACATGGTGGATTTCGCCGGTCACGGCGGTCGAAAGGTCGGACAGCAGGTAAAGCGCCGACTTGCCGACTTCCTCGATGGAAACGGTGCGCTTCAGCGGCGCATTATATTCATTCCATTTCAGAATGTAACGGAAATCGCCGATGCCGGAGGCCGCAAGCGTCTTGATCGGGCCGGCGGAAACGGCGTTGACGCGGATACCGCGATTGCCGAGATCGACGGCGAGATAACGCACGCTGGCCTCAAGTGCGGCCTTGGCCACGCCCATGACGTTGTAGTTCGGCATGACCTTCTCGGCGCCGTAATAGGTCAGCGTGATGATCGAGCCGCCGTCATTCATGATCGGCTCTGCCCGCTTGGCAATGGCGGCCAGCGAAAAGACGGAGATGTCCATGGTGCGGTTGAAGTTGTCGCGGCTGGTGTCGAGATAGCGGCCGGTCAGCTCGTCCTTGTCGGAAAAGGCGATCGCATGCACGACGAAATCAATCTTGCCCCAGTGCTTTTCCAGCCCGGCAAAAACCGCATCGATCGTCTCGAGGTCGGTCACGTCACAATGGCCGGCCATGAAGGCACCCAGTTCCTGCGCCAGCGGTTCGACACGCTTCTTCAGCGCGTCGCCCTGCCAGGTGAGCGCGATTTCAGCGCCCGCGTCGGCACAGGCCTTGGCAATGCCCCAAGCGATTGAACGATTATTGGCGACACCCAAGATGATGCCGCGTTTGCCAGCCATAAGGCCGGATGCCTGAGCCATTTTGTGCTCCCTGATACTTTCGATTGATCCTGCCTATGGCATAGGCTGCAATCCTGTTCAAGATTGCCGGGGATCATCTACTGTTAGGGAGCGTAACAAAGGGTGCGTTGTCCCGCCTATTCGCGAAACTTTCACAAATACAGGCCTTCGCGCATATGCCGCATCAGGTCGGTCACCTTCTCGTCCGGCTTTTCGAGCAGGATGATGCGCAGTTCGATGACGAGATCGCCATATTCGCCCTTGCCGTCGGCAAGGCCCTTGCCGGCAAGTCTGAGCACCCGATCAGAGCCGGACCAGGCCGGAATGGTAACGGTTTCCTCGCCAAGCGGCGTCCCAACCTTCGTTTCGCAACCCAGAACCGCATCACTGAGCGAGATCGGCAACGTCGTATGAATATCGAAACCGCGAAGGGAAAAGGCGTCGTCGCGCGCCGCCAGCAATGTCACGGAAAGATCGCCGCGCGCCATGCCGGGAAGTTTCAGCCCCTGTCCCTTCAGCCGCACCACATGGCCCTCGGTCATTCCGGGCTCGAGCTGGAAACGGGCGTCGCGTTCTTCACCAAGTGCTACGGTCACCCATTTGCGTTCCAGAAGGTCGGCGACCGTGACGGTGGCTTCCGCCGTGATATCAGGCGCCTTTTCCGGCGCCGGCTGGGCAGGACGGAAGCGGCGCACGAGCGCGCTGAAGAGATTGGTGGCAAGCGAGGCGGGGGCGGATTTGTCGTCGGCGGCACCGGGCTGTCCGGTTTCGCCGGCGCCCGGCATATAGCCTCTTGCGCCGCTGGCCGCAGCTTTCGCCGCTTCCGCCGCCTGCTGCACCTTGGGGTCGTTCTGCGCCTCGGCGCCAAAAATCCGCTCGACGATATCCTCGGCCGTTTCCGGCCGGCCGTCGGTTTTCTGGCCGGTCTGCGCCCTGTTGCGGGCATCCGCGCGGGCCAGTTCCTCCATCAGTCTTTCAGCGACCTTGGCGCGTTCGGCGGCCTCGCGTGCCGCCTCCCGCTGCTGCATGATGGTTTCGCCGCGCTGCTTTTTCTCGGCCGCCTTGCGGGCCTGATCGTAAAGATCGCGTTTTTTCGGGTCTTTCAGAAGATCATAAGCCTGCCCCACCTCGGCGAATCGCGCCGATGCGTCGGGATCGTCGCGATTGGCGTCCGGATGGACGGTTTTCGCCTTCGTGCGCCAGGCGGCTTTGATGTCCTCGTGGCGGGCGTCACGTTTCACGCCGAGGATGGAATACGGATCGCGCATGCGAAACACCAGTTACGTTGGCTCAGGCGTGTGCTGCCGCTCATGGCGCAATCCTGAAACAAACCCCTCCGAAAAGGGATGCCCGCGATCATTCGCCAGCACGCCCTCGGTTTACTCAACGTCGACTGTTGCAATAAGTTGCTAATCAGTTCTTTACGGGGACTGCGCGCTGCCGTGCGGCAGGCTTTATTCCCTGTACCAGGGTAAACAGTTTATTTCTGCTCGAAGCGGGTGAGTAACCATTCGCCGGTTTCCGACAGGCAGGCCTGTCCCGCATAGCTCGCAATGCCCTCGAAGGAGTGGCGCGTCGTCCTGAAATCGCGGCAGACGAAACCGCTGGATCTGTCTTCGTGAATGGTGGTGACGACGCCGGCGCTGCCGGTTGCGGCATTGGCCCAGGGCAGCGGCTGGTCGGCAAGCTTGGTAAGATCGGCCGATGTTACCGCGTTGCGGATCGTCGCGTCGTCCGTCTGCTGGCCATTGTTCGGCTGGTTGGGAACGGAAGCGGTGGAAAGCGTGCGGTCGATTTTATCGCCGCCGAACAGATCGAGGCTGACGCAACCGCTCAGCACAACGAGCAATGACACGATGGCGGAAACTTCCGCTATCGACGAAAGGAGGCCCTTTGTTCGACTGTTCGACTTTGCTATGACGGTCACCATCTTTCACCAGAGATCATCTCTGGGGTCCAAATCAGCTCGGGAGTATTTTAGTCAATATGTCGGAAACGGGGTTAACATCCAGTGACTTCACGGAAGAAAATGAACCGTTCACACTTTTTGCCGAGTGGCTGAAGGATGCGACGGCTTCCGAAATCAACGATCCGAACGCGGTTGCGCTGGCAACCGTCGATGAAAACGGTCTGCCGAATGTGCGCATGGTGCTGCTGAAAGACGTGGATGATCGCGGCTTCGTTTTCTACACGAATTTCGAAAGCCAGAAGGGACGCGAGATTCTGGGCCAGAAAAAGGCGGCCATGTGTTTCCACTGGAAAAGCCTGCGACGGCAGGTGCGTCTGCGCGGCGAGGTGGAGATCGTCAGCGATGCGGAGGCGGACGCCTATTACGCCTCACGCCCGCGCGGCAGCCGCATCGGCGCCTGGGCGTCGAAGCAGTCGCGGCCGCTGGAAGGCCGTTTCGCGCTGGAAAAGGCCGTTGCCGAATATACCGCCAGATATGCGATCGGTGAAATTCCCCGCCCGTCCTACTGGTCCGGTTTCCGCATTCGCCCCGTCAGCATCGAGTTCTGGCACGACCGCAAGTTCCGCCTGCACGACCGCGTCGAATTCCGTCGCGAGACGCCGGATGAGCCCTGGTCCAAGGTTCGCATGTATCCGTGAAGGCGGCGGAGGGCGGGTCGTTCTCGGCCCGCCTATTTCAGCAGCGCATCGAACAGCGGCAGGCCGATGATGGCGGAAATGGCGATCAGGCCATAGCAGATGCGCCGGAATGCGGCTTCGTCGGCGAGCCCGTGCAGCCGCGCGCCGGCATAAAGACCAGCCCCGTAAAACGGCAGGGCCAGCAGGAAAAAAACCAGCACATCGGCGGTGAAAAGGCCACCGAGAAAATAGCTGGCAGCGGAAATTACCGTCGAAATCGCGAAATAGAGAATGACGTTGGCGCGCACGAAAGCCCCTTTGAGGGCGCCGCCAAGCCAATAGGCGACGATGGGCGGACCACCCAGTTGCGCAGCGCCTGAAAAAAGCCCGGCAATAAGCCCGGTGAACAGGGTCAGCGGCGTTTTCGGCCGACCGCTGTAACGCCAGCCGGAAACCAGAAACAGCAGCAGCACGACCACCACGGCGGAGATGATCCAGCGCAGGGTCAGGGGATCTCCGCTGGAAAGCAGGATGGTGCCGATCGGCACGCCGACAAGCGCGCCAGCCGCCATGATGAAAACTTCCCGCCGGTCCGCCATGCGCCATGCGGGCGGTATCATGCCGAGCGTCAGGACGCCGTCCACCACCAGCAGAACCGCCGAAGCAACGCGTGGCCCGACGATGGCGCTGGCAAGCGGAATGAAGATGAGCGCTGCACCGAAACCGGAAAAGCCGCGGGCAAGGCCGGCGAGAAAGGCAGCGCCCGCAAACATCGCAAGCAGCGACGGGCTATGCGCGGTGATGAGGGCCGAGAAAAAATCGAGTTGAGACATGGATGACTGCACGGTTTCGAATGCCTTTTCCTATCCCGCATGCAGGCGCCTGTCGCGGAAATTTCCGTTCACGGTCGTATGCGCCCTTTCGGGTCGACGTCGCCGGAGAATCGTGATTAGAGTTGTATCTCATGAACAAAGGATGAACAAATGCTTGCTGTCATGATGCGCCAGTTCGAAGAGGCCTCGCAAAAATACGCCGAGGAAAACGGGATCGTCCGCGATCCCGACTGGTACATGCTGAAGCTTCAGGAAGAGATCGGCGAGGTCACGCAGGCCTGGAACCGCCTGACGGGGCGGGGGCGCAGCAAAGGCAAAAGCGAAGACGAGATGAAACGCGATCTCGCCGACGAAACCGCCGATCTTCTAGGCCATGTGCTGCTGCTGGCCCACCACAAGGGGCTGGATATCGAAGGATCGATAGAGCGCAAGTGGCGTTTTACGCCGTCGGTATGACAGTTTGTGGAATGAGATTCGACCTTGGCGCTGCCTGCCACTGCCGCGATTATGAGAACGAGACGATAAAGAACAGAATTGCGAGAATGGCGGCTACCGGCGTCATGTACCGCCGCTCCGCACGGCTTCGCGACATTGCGTTCAATCCGATGCTCACCGCGAAATAGCAGGCGATGATCCAGATGCTGGGCTCGATCCAGTCTGCCGGCCAGAGACTGATGAAACCCGCCTTTTGCAGCGGAAAAGATGCGGCAAGGGCATAGATCGCGACAGATCCCACGCTGGCAATGCGTTGCGTGGCGGGCAGGACCCTGTGCTCGCCGCCCCAGGCGAAGCGACCGAGGGGCGCACCCGCCACAAGGACAATCTGAAATGCGGAAAGGGCGAGCAGTATAAGCGTCGCGAGCGACACGGCGACAAGCAGCATGACCACTCCGTTTATGGATGCGCCGACAATGAATTCGAACAGCATCGGCCTGTCAGCCGATATGCGCGTCACCATAAAGACCAATGACTAAAGGCATGTGACGCGCTTTCACACCGCTGACGGCTGTGCATACCGCAAAAGGCTTGCCACCGCATGAAGGTCGCTTGAAACGGCGATGCATTTCTCCCGCATTTCGTCGGTCGGCGGCGCGACATCCGGCACCATGATCGTCATCATGCCCGCCGAGGAGGCGGAGCGGACGCCGTGCCAGGAATCCTCAAGCGCCAGGCAAAGGCCCGGATCGATGTCGAGACGCTTTGCGGCGGTCAGATAGGGCATGGGCGAGGGCTTCGGGTCGGTATACTCGCCGCGCGCGACGATGGTGTCGAAACGTCTGAGAAGATCGTAAGGGCCGAGGTGTCGCGTGACCGAATCGTGCCGCGAGGACGTGGCGATGGCGCGGCGGATGTCGAGCCGGTCGAGAAGATCGAGGATTTCGATGACGCCGGGTTTCAGCGCCACGCCTTCCGCCATCATCACGGCAAGATGCCGGAGCCATGCATCGCGGAAGCTATCGATCGGAAAATCCGCGCCATAATCGGCGAAAATGGTTCCGGTGATGACATCCCACGGGCTGCCGCAGACTTTCTGGTAGGTCTCGACCCGCATTCCGTGGCCGCCTTCATCTGACGCCGCCAGAAAGGAGTCGCGATAAAGCGCCTCACTTTCGATCAGCAATCCGTCCATGTCGAAAATGACAGCATGCGGGAGAAAAGGCAGCATGCCGGCTCAACCGAACCGGAAGGGGCGTTCGCCGAGGCTTTCGAACGGGCGGATCAGGTAACCGTCCGGATCGGCGACCACGAATTGCCGGTTGCCGACTTCGACGGTGCCGCGCCTGTACCATTTTTCCTCCGGCGGCAGGAGAAGATCGATCGAGGCTCGCTCCAGCCGCGCCAGGATCGGCAGCAGGGAAGGGACGGCGAGCTGTAGGTTCATGCCGCGACCCAGCGGAAATTCAAGCGCTGCATTTTCCGCCACGAAGGTCCGGGTCGCGCCGATCTGGTCGATCATCAGCTGCGCATCACCCAGCGCAAGGTAGGTGAAGCCCTCTTCGGCGCGCTCATAGGCCACATGAAAACCGATCAGGTCGCAATAAAAAGCGCGGCTTTTCTGCCAGTCGCTGACGGCTAGTTCCGGGACGAGGGCATTTCGTATGATGGTCATGGTCTCCTTTGCCGCGCAGGCCGGGCGATGGGAGAAGAGGCCTGTCGTGATGGGCGATCTTATCGTCTTCTCGGCGGCGTGCCAGAGGAATCCTCATCATGGCAGCCATGTGCGGTGTTATGGGCTGAGCTTGTCGCGGCAGGTTCAACGTTTCGCCGGCCGCAACTCTCTCCCTGCCGTCATGCCGGCCTTGAGCCGGTATCCAGCCAGCCCAAGTCCTTGGGCTGAAAAGACTTATCTCGACACGCGGACGCGTGTCGGCTGGATTCCGGCTCGAGGCCGGAATGACGGAGAACGATGCGCGCGTGTGGTACGTTCTCCAGAGCTGCAAACATCGTGAAGCGCAACTCCCGCACCCCGAAACTACGCCTTCGTGCCGCCAACGGTGATCTGGTCCATGCGCAGATGCGGCTGGCCGACGCCGACCGGCACCCATTGCCCGGCCTTGCCGCAATTGCCGATGCCCGTATCGAGCTTGGAATCGTTGCCGATCATCGAGACGCGCTTCATCGCGTCCGGTCCGTTGCCGATCAGCATCGCACCCTTGACCGGCGCGCCGATCTTGCCGTTTTCGATCAGATAGGCCTCGGTGCAGCCGAACACGAATTTGCCTGACGTGATGTCCACCTGTCCGCCGCCGAAGGAAACGGCATAGATACCTTTTTTGACCGAGGAAATGATCTCTGCGGGCGTCTTGTCGCCCGATAGCATGTAGGTGTTGGTCATGCGCGGCATCGGCACATAGGCATAACCCTGGCGGCGGCCGTTGCCGGTGGCTTTCGCGCCCATCAGCCGGGCGTTCTGGCGGTCCTGCATATAACCTACCAACCTGCCGTTCTCGATCAGCACATTATAGGCGGACGGTGTTCCCTCGTCATCGACGGTGAGCGAGCCGCGACGGCTGTCGATGGTGCCGTCATCCACGACCGTCACGCCGGGAGCGGCGACCATCTCGCCCATCAGGCCGGCGAAGGCCGAGGTCTTCTTGCGGTTGAAATCGCCTTCGAGACCGTGGCCGACCGCCTCGTGCAGCATGACGCCGGGCCAGCCGGAGCCGAGCACCACATCCATGGTGCCGGCCGGCGCATCGATGGCGGTCAGGTTGACGAGCGCCTGGCGCAGCGCCTCATCGGCGCCGTGCTGCCAGCTTTCAGTGGTGATGAAATCACCGAAGCCGACGCGTCCGCCAATGCCGTAGGAGCCGCTCTCCTGCCGGTCGCCTTCGCCCGCGACAACGGAAATATTGATGCGGGTCATGGGCCTGATATCGCTGACGCGATGTCCGTCGGCACGCAGAATATCCACCACCTGCCAGCTTGCGGAAATCGTCGCCGTGACCTGCCGGACATTTGCATCCTTGTCGCGCAGATAGGCGTCGATTTCGGTGAGAAGCTTCACCTTCTCCTCGAAGCTTGGGCTGCCGATCGGGTTTTCGTCGCCGTAAAGTTTCTTGTTGGTGCGCTGGGGAGCTGCGGCATAGGACCCGGAATAGCCCTTGGTAACCGCACCCACCGCATCGGAAGCCCGCTTCAGTGCGCTTTGCGATAGCTCACCCGCATGGGCATAACCGACCGTCTCGCCTGCGACGGCGCGAAGGCCAAAACCCTGGTCGGTGTTAAAAGAGCCACCCTTGAGACGGCCATTGTCGAAGGTGAGCGACTCCGCCTGCGCATGTTCGATGAACAGCTCGCCATCATCCGCGCCGATGAGCGCTTCCGCGACCAGCTTGCGCAATTGCGTCTCGTCGCAATCGAAGAGATTTACAAGGTCGTTGGTCATCGAAGGCTCCAGTCTTTATCGTTCCTGACGATTTAGGCACTGGAGCCGTCAGACGCAAGGCTGTCTCTCTATGACAAGGCTTCAGGGAAGCGCGTCGTAGCCTTCGGCAAAGCCGGTCAGCTCGATCGGAATGCCGACACGATCCTGATCGACGGATTCACGCAGGGCGAAAACAGCGTTCTTGCCGGCGCGCAGAACCTTCAGCAGCTCGTCGTCGATATCGACCTCGACATAGCAGCCTTCGGAGAAGCAGCGGGTGAAATAGGCGCGGCCGATATTATTATTGTCGATATAAAGCTCCATGCCGTCCTTCAGGAGCACGCCGAGCGGCGCCAGGATACGCAGGATGCGCGACTTGCGGTCGGCCGTCTTCAACACCACCACCGAAAGCCCCACTTCCGGGCGGTCGTCGGCGATCACGTTCTGCATCAGGGCGCACTGATCTTCGGACGCGCCGGCCGGCTTGTCGCAGATCACCGACCATGCGCCATGCGTCGACTTCGGCGTTCCGGGCGGCTGCTGTTGCGCCAGCGCCGCAGCGGCAGGAGCGATGATGGCAAGACCGGCGGCAGCAAGAAAAGTGCGCGCGAGCGGGGAAAGACGCATGGATACCTCTGGGATTCGAATCAGTGCGGCTATTTTGACGCCATAATCCGGAAAAAAAAGCCTTGGTACCTCAATTCCAGCCGAGTTGGGCGGAAATAGGACGCATCCACCTGCACGAGCGCGTGATTTGCCCTCCCGGCAGCCGGTGTCCGGCGGCTAAAGCCGGTCGCGGAACCCGCTGAAAACCGGGTGAAACAAAGGGCCGCGCCGGTTTT
Source organism: Rhizobium sp. GR12 (assembly GCF_036596185.1). Taxonomy (NCBI): domain Bacteria; kingdom Pseudomonadati; phylum Pseudomonadota; class Alphaproteobacteria; order Hyphomicrobiales; family Rhizobiaceae; genus Rhizobium; species Rhizobium sp. GR12. The sequence goes on from NZ_JASXTH010000019.1 coordinate 12,870, forward strand.
TGACTGGTGGAAAGCGCGTCCGGCACATCCAGCCGGGTGCGGGACGTGGGAAACTCGGTCAAGGACGAACAATGGCAAATTTGCCTGTCGTCCGTGTCCTTACGCATATTGCGGCAGAGGACAAACTGTGGTTTGAAGTTGGTAACATAAGCATGGATTCTGCGTTTGTGATTGATCAAGATCAGACGTGTGAGGGAGAGGGTACCGTGACGAATAGGATTTACGCAGCACTGGCGGGGATGACCTGTCTGCTCACGGCTGTCGGCGCCCACGCCGATCAGCCGGTGCATTGGCAAATGGGCATGCAGGAGGCCGCCACGCCGATCATGCACGAAATACGCTGGTTCGAACAATATACGCTCTGGTTCATTGTTCCGGTTACGCTTTTCGTTCTTGCGCTGCTCGTCATCGTCGCCTTGAAATTCCGCGCGGCGAAAAATCCGGTGCCCTCCAAGACCAGCCATAATACGGCGATCGAGGTGGTGTGGACGCTTGCGCCGGTTCTCATTCTCATGTTCCTCGCTTTCCCCTCGTTCAATCTTCTGAACGCGCAGCTGACGCAGCCGGAAAACCCGGACCTGACGCTGAAGGCGACGGCGACGCAGTGGCTCTGGAGCTACGAATACAAGGCCGCTGAGGGCGCCGAGCCGCTCTCCTTCGACAGCTACCTGCTGAAGGAGCAGGACCGCGCGGCTGCGGGCAAGGAGGACAAGGCCCGCTATCCGCGTCTTCTTGCCGTAGACAATGAAATGGTGGTTCCTGTCGGCAAGACCGTTCGCCTTCTGGTGACGGCGGCGCCGACCGACGTGATCCATGCCTTCGCCATGCCCGCCTTTGGCGTCAAGATCGACGCCGTTCCGGGCCGCCTCAACGAAACATGGTTCAAGCCGGAGAAGGAAGGCCTCTATTACGGTCAATGTTCCGAGCTTTGCGGCAAGGACCACGCCTTCATGCCGATCGCCATTCGGGTGGTTTCCGAACAGCAGTACAACGCCTGGCACGCCGCCGCCGCTTCTGATCTGAACGGCGCGAACCGGGCGCTGATGGCCTCCGTTGACGGCGCTCCGCGCACGGTCGACGTTGCCGCCAACGAAACCAACTGACACCTGGAGTGACGACAATGGCTGGACCTTCCGCACACGACGATCATCACTCGCATGGTCATTCCGCTCAAGATGCGCACGCTCATGACGATCATTCGCATGACGCGCATCATTCCCATAAGCCGGGCTTTTTCGCCCGCTGGTTCCTGTCCACCAACCATAAGGACATCGGCACGCTCTATCTGATCTTCGCCATCATGGCGGGCATCATCGGCGGCGCGCTTTCGGTTGTCATGCGCATGGAACTGCAGGAGCCTGGCATCCAGATCTTCCACGGTCTGGCCTCCATGGTTTACGGCTTCGAGGGCGATGCCGCCATCGACGGCGGCAAGCACATGTTCAACGTGTTCACGACAGCGCACGCGCTCATCATGATCTTCTTCATGGTCATGCCGGCGATGATCGGCGGCTTTGCCAACTGGATGATCCCGATCATGATCGGTGCGCCGGATATGGCTTTCCCGCGCCTCAACAATATTTCCTTCTGGCTGATCGTTCCGGCCTTCATTTTGCTGCTCATGTCGCTCTTCGTCGAAGGTCCGGCGGGCGGTTACGGCGTGGGTGGCGGCTGGACCATGTATCCGCCGCTTTCGACCAACGGCATGCCGGGACCGGCAGTGGATCTTGCGATCTTCTCGCTGCACATCGCCGGCGCGTCCTCGATCCTCGGCGCGATCAACTTCATCACCACCATCCTCAACATGCGCGCTCCGGGCATGACGCTGCACAAGATGCCGCTTTTCGCCTGGTCGGTTCTGGTCACCGCATTCCTGCTGCTGCTGTCTCTGCCGGTTCTGGCGGGTGGCATCACCATGCTTCTGACCGACCGCAACTTCGGCACGGCATTCTTCTCGCCGGAAGGCGGCGGCGATCCGATCCTCTATCAGCACCTGTTCTGGTTCTTCGGCCACCCCGAAGTGTACATCCTGATCCTGCCCGGCTTCGGCATCATCAGCCACATCGTGTCCACTTTCTCCAAGAAGCCGGTCTTCGGTTATCTCGGCATGGCCTATGCCATGGTCGCCATCGGCGCGGTCGGCTTCATCGTGTGGGCGCACCACATGTACACGGTCGGTCTTTCGCTTGAAGCGCAGCGTTATTTCGTCTTCGCAACCATGGTCATCGCGGTGCCGACGGGTATCAAGATCTTCTCGTGGATCGCGACGATGTGGGGCGGTTCGCTGACCTTCTCGACCCCGATGATCTGGGCGATCGGCTTCATCTTCCTGTTCACGGTCGGCGGTGTTACCGGCGTCCAGCTCGCCAATGCCGGTCTCGACCGTTCGCTGCATGACACCTATTACGTGGTGGCGCACTTCCACTACGTGCTGTCGCTCGGCGCCGTCTTCGCGATCTTCGCCGGCTGGTACTACTGGTTCCCGAAGATCACCGGCTACATGTACAACGAGTTCATCGGCAAGCTGCATTTCTGGGTGATGTTCGTGGGCGTGAACCTGATCTTCTTCCCGCAGCACTTCCTCGGCCTTGCCGGCATGCCGCGTCGTTACATCGATTATCCCGACGCCTATGCCGGCTGGAACCTGGTGTCTTCCTATGGTTCCTATATCTCGGCTGTTGCCGTGTTGATCTTCCTCTTCGGCGTTTGGGAAGCCTTCGCCAAGAAGCGGGTCGCCGGCGACAATCCCTGGGGTGAGGGTGCGACGACGCTCGAATGGCAGCTGTCCTCGCCGCCGCCTTACCACCAGTGGGAACAGCTTCCGCGCATTCGCTGAATGCCGGACCGGAAGGCGCGGGCAGGGCTCGCGCATTCCGATGGCTGAAAAAGGGATTGGCATGGCCTCGTTTCATGTCGTTTCCCGCATCTGAAGGCGTATCCGGTGGCGTGAGGCATTTTGTCCAAGCGAACCCGGACGCTCGACGTGATAAATGCCAGGTGCTGGGCTAGGATGGCATTGGTCGCTTTTATTCCGGTGACTGCCGCAAAGAACAAATCAAGGCACCGTGCATGCCGAAAACGACATCAGGTTTTCGGGCCGGTGCAAGGGATGCCGCGACAAGCGGCGTCCGAAGGAAAACAGGACAGGACATGACCGTTATCGACAATCGCGAGATGCTTGGCGTGGAAAGCTCCGAACTTTCGGAAGCCGGCGCGCGCGATTATTTCGAATTGCTGAAACCGCGCGTCATGTCGCTCGTCGTCTTCACGGCGTTTGCCGGCCTCGTGCTGGCGCCGGGCCATATCAACCCGATCCTCGGTGTCATCGCCATTCTCTGTATCGCCGTTGGCGCGGGTGCGTCCGGCGCGCTCAACATGTGGTACGATGCCGATATCGACGCCGTGATGAGCCGCACCGCCAAGCGGCCGATCCCATCGGGCCGCGTCGCACCGGGCGAGGCGCTCGCCTTCGGCCTCACGCTCTCGGCCTTTTCGGTGGTCATCCTCGGCCTTGCGGTCAACTGGTTCTCCGCCGGCCTGCTCGCCTTCACCATCTTCTTTTACGCCGTTGTTTATACGATGTGGCTGAAACGCTCGACGCCGCAGAACATCGTCATCGGTGGTGCGGCCGGCGCTTTCCCGCCCATGCTCGGCTGGGCCTGCGTCACCGGCGGCGTTTCGCTCGACAGCGTCATCCTGTTCCTCATCATCTTCTTGTGGACACCTGCGCATTTCTGGGCGCTGGCGCTGTTCAAGATGCGCGATTACGGCTCCGTCGGCATTCCGATGATGCCGAACGTGGCGGGCGAACGCTCCACCAAGAACCAGATGATCGTTTATGCCGTTCTGACTGCCGCAGCGGCGGTCGCGCCATATTTCACCGGTCTGGCGAGCGTGGGTTACGGCATTTTCGCCGCCGTGCTGAGCGTGATCTTCGTCTACTGTTCGCTCGATGTCCGGCGCATGCCTGATGGTGACGAGAAGATGTTGCCCGCCAAGAAGATGTTCGCCTATTCGGTGCTTTACCTCTTCGCCATCTTTTCCGGCCTGTTGGCCGATCATTTCGCTCCGGCCCTTAAGGCCGTGATTTCGGGAGTTCTTTAATGGAAACGGTGGAACTGAGCGCGGCGCAGAAAAGATCGAGACGTGGGCGCAATATCGCGCTCGGCGTCCTGCTCGCCGGTCTGGTGGTACTGTTTTACGTCATCACCATCATAAAGATCGGCTCGCATTGACGGCCTGACGTCAAGTGCATGACCGGAGGAGAGGGGGAGGACATGGCGAATATTGGAGCAGATAAGGCAACGGCCGGCACGCAGCGGGTGAGCAATCGCTCCATCCTCGTGCTCTGTGTCGTTTTTTTCTGCGGCATGATCGGCATGGCCTATGCCGCCGTTCCGCTCTACAGCCTGTTCTGCCGCGTCACCGGCTATAACGGCACGACGCAGCGCGTCGAGCAATATTCCGACGTCATCCTCGACAAGACCATCAACGTCACTTTCGACGCCAATACGTCGAACGGTCTCAACTGGGATTTCCGCCCGGTCGACAGGCAGGTCACGCCGAAGATCGGCGAAACGGTGCAGATCAACTTCAAGGCGACAAACCGCTCACCCGTGGCGACCACGGGCACGGCGGTCTTCAACGTCACGCCCATGGAAGCGGGCGCCTATTTCAACAAGGTGGAGTGTTTCTGCTTCACCGAAACGACGCTGCAGCCGGGCGAAACGCTCGAAATGCCGGTGGTGTTCTTCATCGATCCGGATATCGCCACGGCGCGCGAAACGAAAAGCATTCATACTTTGACGCTGTCCTATACGTTTTATCCGGCCAAAACCGAAAAACCGGTTGCGTCCTTGCCGGTAAAGACTGAATCTGGCGAAAGCAAATTGTGAGAGGAGACTCGGGCCTTTTCAGGAAGGCCGGGTCAGGGAAAAGACATTCGGGGATTGTCGCACATGGCAGATACGCATCAAAAGAACCACGACTACCACATCATAGATCCAAGCCCCTGGCCGCTTTTGGCCTCGATCGGCGCCTTTATTCTGACCTTCGGCGGCGTCTGCTACATGCGTTACCTGTCGGCCGGCTCCTTCAAGCTGTTCGGTATGGAAATGGCCAATCCCTGGCTTTTCTACATCGGTCTCGTCATCGTGCTTTATGTCATGTACGCATGGTGGGCGGACACGATCAAGGAAGCCAATGAGGGCAGCCATACCCGCGTCGTCGCGCTTCACCTGCGTTACGGCATGATCATGTTTATCGCCTCGGAGGTGATGTTCTTCGTTGCGTGGTTCTGGGCCTATTTCGATGCCAGCCTGTTTCCGCATGAGGCCATTCAGGCGTCCCGCCTCGAATATACCGGCGGGCAATGGCCGCCGAAGGGCATCGAGGTCATCGATCCCTGGCATCTGCCGCTCTACAACACCGTCATCCTGCTGCTTTCGGGCACCTGCGTCACCTGGGCGCACCATGCCCTGCTGCACAATGACCGCAAGGGCCTGATCAGCGGCCTCGCGCTGACCGTCGCGCTCGGCGTCCTGTTCTCGACCGTGCAGGTCTACGAATACATGCACGCCCCGTTCGACTTCAAGAACTCGATCTATGGCGCGACCTTCTTCATGGCGACCGGTTTCCACGGTTTCCACGTCTTCGTCGGCACGGTCTTCCTGCTGGTCTGTCTGTTCCGGGCCATTGCCGGCGGTTTCACGCCAACGCAGCATTTCGGCTTCGAGGCCGCCGCCTGGTACTGGCACTTCGTCGACGTCGTCTGGCTGTTCCTGTTCTTCGCCATCTATATCTGGGGTGGCTGGGGCGCGCCGGTGCACGGGTAATTGCTCCAGATAGCGCGCCGAGGTTTCGGGCAGGGGTATCACCTATGAAATGAGAGGGCGCGGCCAGTCTTCTTCTCCCCGGTGGGGAGAAGGTCGCGGCAGCGGGATGAGGGGGCCAGGCTCACGAAATCCCGAAAGCTTGCCCCCTCATCCGACCCTTCGGGCCACCTTCTCCCCTGTGGGGAGAAGAAACTAAGGTGCAACGCCGAGCAACATGCGATTGCTTCTGTTTGGGAGCGAGCTTCCCGCACGCTCGGCGTCATCCTCGGGCTTGACCCGAGGACCCACTGCGCCGCCGATCTGGATCCTCGGGTCAAGCCCGAGGATGACGGAGGAGGGAGGTTAGTCCTTCGTCAACACTTCACGGGCGGCTATGCCGCCCTCGTGCTTGAGCCTCTTTCCAGCAGAGGGTTTGCAAGCTGAAGCGGGAGATCTCACCATGTCAGAACCCGGAGACGGCAACTTCGCGCCCGTCGACCCCATCAAAGTGGGCTTAAAAGGCTGCTGCCCGCGTTGCGGCAACGGCCGGTTGTTCGATGGCTTCCTGACCCTTAAACCCGCATGCAGCGCCTGCGGGTTGGATTACGATTTTGCCGATGCGGGCGATGGCCCGGCCGTCTTCGTCATGCTGATCATGGGTTTTCTGGTCGTCGGGCTGGCGCTCTGGTTCGATCAGCGTTTTGCGCCGCCCGTCTGGGTGCATGTCATGCTCTGGTTGCCGTTCACGGTGATTGTCTCGCTCGTGCTGCTGCGCAAGCTGAAGGGGATCATGATTGCCCTGCAATACCGCAACAATGCAAGCGAAGGCAGGCTTGATCGTGAATGATGTTTCCCACATGAAGACGGCGGAAAGACACATCTGGTTTGCCGCGCCGCTCGTCCTGCTCGCACTCGCCATCCTCCTCGGGCTCGGCACATGGCAGGTGAAGCGGCTCCACTGGAAAGAGGCCCTGATTGCCGATATCGAGGAACGGTTGAGTGCGAGCCCGGTGCCGCTCTCCGATATCGAGGCCATGGCCAAAAGCGGTGGCGATATCGAATATCGCAGGGTCAGGCTGTCAGGCATTTTCGACCATACCCGCGAGCGGCATTTCTTCGCCACCCATCAGGGCAGAACCGGTTATTACATCTATACGCCGCTGTCGCTTGCCGATGGGCGCATCCTTTTCGTCAATCGCGGCTTCGTGCCCTTCGAGATGAAGGAACCGGCCAAGCGGCCTGACGGGCAGGTGGCGGGCGACGTGCAGATCAACGGGCTGGCGCGTGCGCCGCTTGTCGCAAAACCGTCTTCCATGCTGCCGGACAATGATATCGCCAAGAACATCTTCTACTGGAAGGATCTGGCGGCGATGGCCTCGAGCGTCGATATCCCGCCCGGCCGGCTGGTCAATCTGTTCGTGGATGCCGATGATGCGCCGAACCCCGGCGGCTGGCCGCAGGGCGGGGTGACGCTGATAGATTTGCCCAACAATCACCTGCAATATGCGATAACGTGGTATGGTTTGGCGGCGGCCCTTGTCATCGTCGCCGGTTTTGCCTATTTCCGGAATGTTAAGGCGCAAGGTGACTAAACCGCGCCCCGTCCGGTAACGCTGGTTATCGGGCAAGGGCGAGGAGCAGGCCAAGGAGCACGAATGAACATCGCCGTTTCCAAACCCCCTTTGACGATAAGGCTGTGCGGACCGCGCGGCTTTTGCGCGGGCGTGGACCGGGCGATCCAGATCGTGGTGCTGGCGCTCAAGGCCTATGGCGCGCCGGTCTATGTCCGCCACGAAATCGTACATAACCGCTATGTGGTTGAGGGGCTGGAAGCCAAGGGCGCAGTTTTTGTTGAAGAACTGCATGAAATCCCCACCGAACATCGCGAGCAGCCGGTGGTCTTTTCCGCCCATGGCGTGCCGAAATCCGTGCCGGAGGATGCGCAGGCGCGTAACCTGTTTTATCTCGATGCGACATGTCCGCTGGTCTCCAAGGTTCACAAGCAGGCCATGCGCCACCAGCGTCTCGGCCGCCATGTCGTGTTGATCGGCCATGCGGGGCATCCGGAAGTCATCGGCACCATGGGCCAGCTTCCCGAAGGCACTGTCTCGCTGGTCGAAACGGTGGAAGATGCCGGCCGTTATGAGCCGGTGGACCGCGAAAACCTCGGTTTCGTCACCCAGACGACTTTGTCGGTGGATGATACCGCCGGTGTTATCGCGAGGTTGCAGGAACGGTTCCCCGCCATTCAGGCGCCCGCCGCCGACAGCATCTGTTACGCAACCACCAACCGCCAGGATGCGGTGAAGCAGGCGGCCCCTGGCTGCGATCTGTTCATCGTGGTCGGTGCACCCAATTCCTCCAATTCGAAGCGGCTGGTGGAAGTGGCGCTGCGCGCTGGCGCAAAACACTCCGTGCTGGTGCAGCGGGCAGCGGAAATCGACTGGGATGCGATCGGCGATGTCAGCACCGTCGGTCTTTCGGCTGGTGCTTCCGCGCCTGAGGTCATCGTCGATGAGATCATCGAAGCCTTCAAGGCGCGTTTCGACACGACGCTCGATCTGGCTGTCACGGTTGAGGAAACGGAACATTTCCTCGTCAACCGCGAACTGCGCAGTATTGAACTGACGACGGACGACATGGCCTTCGTGAACGGCAATGCCAGCAACGCGCTCCCGCCGAAAACCGCCGCCGGTGCCTGAAACGGGATGGCGATAAATGTGGGCGGTTTCCGCCCCGCATCCGTCATTCTCACCCCGGATTTCCACTCCATCCTTCATCAAGAGATTTGAAATTGGCAGTTTATACGGACATCACCGAAGATGATCTGAGGAGTTTCCTCACGCAATACGACGTCGGCACGCTCACCTCCTACAAGGGCATTGCCGAAGGCGTCGAAAACTCCAATTTCCTGCTGCATACCACCAGGGACCCGCTGATCCTGACGCTTTACGAAAAGCGCGTGGAAAAATCCGATCTGCCGTTTTTCCTCGGCCTCATGCAGCATCTGGCCGCCAGGGGCCTGTCCTGCCCCTTGCCCCTGCCGCGCAAGGACGGGGAATTGCTGGGCGAATTGTCGGGCCGCCCGGCGGCGTTGATCTCCTTCCTTGAAGGCATGTGGCTCCGAAAGCCGGAAGCGAAACATTGCCGGGAGGTCGGCAGGGCGCTGGCCGCCATGCATCTCGCCGGCGAGGGTTTTGAGATCACGCGCCCCAATGCGCTCTCCATCGAGGGCTGGAAGGTGCTTTGGGACAAATCGGAGGCCCGCGCCGACGAGGTGGAGAAGGGCCTGAGGGATGAAATTCGTCCCGAACTCGACTATCTCGCCGCCCATTGGCCGAAGGATTTGCCCGCCGGCGTCATCCATGCGGATCTGTTTCAGGATAACGTGTTCTTCCTCGGCGACGAGCTTTCCGGCCTGATCGATTTTTACTTCGCCTGCAACGACCTGCTCGCTTACGACGTGTCGATCTGCCTCAATGCCTGGTGCTTTGAGAAGGATGGCGCCTACAACGTCACCAAGGGCAAGGCGCTGCTGGAAGGCTACCAGTCGGTGCGGCCGCTGAGCGCCGAGGAACTGGATGCGCTGCCGCTTCTGGCGCGCGGTTCGGCGCTGCGCTTTTTCCTGACCAGACTTTATGACTGGCTGACGACGCCGGCAGGCGCGCTGGTGGTGAAAAAAGACCCGCTGGAATATCTGCGCAAGCTGCGGTTCCACCGCTCCATCGGCCATGTCGCCGAATACGGGCTGGTCGGCGAATGAAACACGTCGATATTTTTACGGATGGCGCCTGCTCCGGCAATCCCGGTCCGGGTGGTTGGGGCGCGGTGTTGCGTTATGGCGAGACCGAAAAGGAATTGTCCGGCGGCGAAGCCGACACCACCAACAACCGCATGGAATTGCTGGCGGCTATCTCGGCGCTCAATGCGCTGAAAAGCCCTTGCGAGGTCGATCTTTATACCGACAGCGCCTATGTCAAGGACGGCATCACCAAGTGGATTTTCGGCTGGAAAAAGAAGGGTTGGAAAACCGCCGACAATAAGCCGGTCAAGAATGTCGAGCTGTGGCAGGCGCTGGAAGCGGCGCAGGAGCGCCACAAGGTCACCCTGCACTGGGTCAAGGGCCATGCCGGCCATCCGGAAAACGAGCGCGCCGATGAATTGGCGCGCAAGGGCATGGAGCCTTTCAAACGCCGGTAACGGAAGCCTGCTCTATTTCGGGCCAGTCTTGACCAGAGCCAGTCTGACCGGGGCATGTTTTAATCAGGACAGGCCCTGATCGGGGATTGTGAAAACTGAAACCCGATCTATCTTGTCGTCAAACAGTTGGACGGCGTTCCAACGGAGGAGAGACATTCGGATGATCCTGCATTGTGTATTTCTACGGTTCAAGGCCGCGACGGCATCCTCTGAAAAACAGGCGGTATTCGAGGCGATTGCGGCCCTGAAGGACGTGATACCCGGCATAATCGACGTGAAATACGGCCAGAATGTTTCACCCGAAGGCCTGAATGGCGGCTTCGTCGATGGCTTCATCGTGACGCTGGAAAGCCCGGAAGCCCGCGACGAATATCTCGCGCACCCGCAGCACATGGAAGTCGGGCAACGTCTGGTCTCGCTGACCGATGGCGGCCTGGCCGGGCTTCTGGTGTTCGATATGAACGTATGAAAAAGGGCGGTTCGACCGCCCTTTAATCTGTCCTTTGCTCCATGCCCGAGGATGGAGACGTAGAGGTGGCTTAAAGCTGCTCGATCATCGCCGCTGCGGCCGAGACCGTCGCCTGACCGGGATTTTCTTCCACGTTGAGCGATGTTACTACGCCGTCTTTCACCAGCATCGAATAGCGCTTGGAGCGCACACCGAGGCCGCCGCCGGAGAGATCGGCGTCGAGACCGAGCGCCTTGGTGAAGGCGGCGTCCCAGTCGGCAAGGAAGTGGATTTTGCCCTGGCCGCCGGACGATTGCGCCCATGCGCCCATGACGTGCCAGTCGTTGACGGAGACGACGGCGATGTCATCCACGCCTTTTGCAAGAATGGCGTCGCGGTTTTCGAGATAGCCCGGCAGGTGGTTCAGCGAGCAGGTGGGGGTGAAAGCGCCGGGTACGGCGAAAAGAACCACCGTCTTGCCGCCGAAAAGCTGATCGGTGGTGGTTTCAACCGGGCCGTCAGCCGTCTTTTCCTTGAAGGTTGCGGAAGGCAGTTTTTCGCCGATCTTGATGGTCATGTCCATGCTCCTGTGGCCGTTCGGTTCGCGCGACTATAGAGCAACGAAACGAAACGTGTCATCCCGTTTTCTCGGGAAATTCCATGCCTGAAACGGCCGTGCGGACACGGTCGCCGACCGCTCACGGCTTTGGAAAGTTCAGCATCGTCTCCATGGCCCGGTCGCCGGATTTGACGAGAATCGGCCAGCTGTTGCCCTGCACCTGATAGGTTTTCGGCAGGCCCTTGATGTTCATGTAGAAGGATAGCTTGCGCCTGTCGCGCACCATGTTCTGCGGTTCGTAATAGGCAAAACCCGAGGGACCGGCGATGAATATCTCGGTTTCCTTAGGCGCGTTTTCCGGCAGTTGCAGCTGCACGCCGAGCATGGTCTTGTCGGGCGTGATGTGGAAATCGACGACCTTGAAATCGTCGGATGCGGCTTCGGGCAGCGTCTCGCGCGCCTCTTCCAGCAATCGCCGTTCCTCGTGGTCGTCACCGCCGGCATTGCCCCGGTCGATCGAAAACGTCGCCTCGAAGGGGATGCAGATATTCTGGCAGACACCGATGAAGGCGGTGAGGTCGATTTTGCCGCTCGCCGATGTGTCGGCGGCTTTCAGCTGAAAGGGAAGGCTGACGGCGTGATCGTAGCCGATATCGGTAAGCTCGCCGTTTTCGATGAGCTTCGGAACGGGATAGGCCATGGAGATCAGGCTCACGCCGCTTGCCGGATCAAGCGTGATCTTCGGCGGTATGCCAGCTTCGCCCGGTTCGCGCCAATAGGTTATCCAGCCGTCTTTCGGCTCGATTTGCAGCACGCCGCGCACCACGCCGTCGCCATCCATGGCAAGGCTTGCCACGCGCATCTGGCCGCCCTCGCTTCTGGCCCAGTCGGTAATTTCCGCCTGCGCGGCATGTCCGCCACCGAGGAGGACGGCAAATGCGGCCGCGAGGCGAAGATGTGAAAATCGAAAGAATGTCCTGACGCTCATTCTTCCCGTCTAACCCAACATCGCCCGGTGAACCAGTTACGAATTCGTGCGGTTCATCATTTTCGGTTGATTGATCGGGCGCTATGCCGCATCCTGTATCTCGTCGAAGTGCGAACGACGTTTTCCGTTCAATGACGGAATTCGGTCTGCTGGAGGCGACGGTGAGCTTTTCAACGCTGATGGACAAACGCGAACGTGGCTTTCTCGACAGCCAGTTCCTCATCGCGATGCCGGGACTGGACGACGGCAATTTTGCCCGTTCGGTGATTTATATCTGCGCCCATTCGGACGCCGGCGCCATGGGCTTCATCATCAACCGGCCGCAGCAGATCACCTTTACGGATATTCTGCTGCATTTGAAACTGGTGGATAGCAACGACGCCATCATGCTGCCCAACCGCACTCGCGAATTTCCGATCCAGTGCGGCGGCCCGGTCGAATCCGGCCGGGGTTTCGTGCTGCATTCGGATGATTATCTGAGCGAATCCAGCATTCCGGTCAGCGACGACATTTCGCTGACGGCGACGCTGGATATCGTCCGCGCCATTTCCAACGGCCGCGGCCCGCAAAGGGCAACCATGATGCTCGGCTATGCGGGCTGGGGTCCGGGCCAGCTGGAAAACGAGATCGCCAACAATGGCTGGCTGAATTGCCCGGCTGCGGAAGAGCTGATTTTCGACCGTGGACTGGACAATAAATATGAACGGGCGCTCGCGCTGATGGGTATCGACCCCCGCATGCTTTCTGCGGATGCCGGACACGCCTGAATTTGCACGCCCGAATTCCTGCCGCCGCCAGGCGCCTGCCGGCGGGAACCAAACCTTGTCCCTCACGTTAGTCACCCGGAAAGCCGACAAACAGTTCGGTTCAACCAGGGAGTAACGACATGGGTAGCACATCAGACAGAATTGCCGGTAAAGCCAACGAAGTTGCCGGCAAGGTCAAGAAGAGCGTCGGTGAAGCGACCGGCAATAACCAGTTGCGCGCCAAGGGTGCGGCCCAGGAAACCAAGGGTAAGGTCCAGAGCACCGTCGGCAAGGCGAAAGACGCCGTCAAGGGCGCGGTCGATCGCATGTAATGTCGCCAAGTCCGCCTGAGGGACGCCATGGAGCGCATGTGTGTTGCACATGCGCTCCAGTCGTATGGGATGCCGGAAGGGCGGTCACAGTGTTCACATTGATATCGTATGCTTGCCGCCAGCCAGCCGATCCATCGCAAGGGTTTCATGAATGAAGCTTTTTTCCTGCGCCTCCTGTGGCCAGCCGGTCCATTTCGATAATCGTTTCTGCGTCTCCTGCGGCCATCGTCTGGCTTTCGTGCCGGAGCGCTTCTCCATGGAAGCGCTGGCGCCTGCGGGCGAGCCGAACTGGCAACTGGTCGCCCAGCCGGAAAAACAGGTGCGTTTTTGCGCCAATGAAGCGAACGACATCTGCAACTGGTCGGTGCCGGCGGAAAGCTTCGACGCCTTTTGCCCGGCCTGCAGCCACAACCGTCTGGTGCCGGATATCACGACGGATGAGGGCATCGAACAATGGCGGGGCATCAGCCAGGCGCAGCGGCATTTGTTCTATTCGATACTGCGGCTCGGCCTGCCGCATCCGAACCGGGATGCCGATCCGGTCGGAGGGCTGGTCTTCGACTTTCTGGTTGATGCGGTCGCGCCAGACGGTTCGGTCATTCCCGCCATGACCGGTCACGACGAGGGCCTTATCGCCATTCGCGCGGCGGAAGTGGACGATGCGACGCGCGAGCAGGTGCGTGCCAACATGAACGAACCCTATCGCACGATGCTCGGCCATTTCCGCCATGAGGTCGGACATTTCATCTGGAACAAGCTCGTTCGTGACCAGAACCGGTTAGAGGCCTGCCGCGCAATATTCGGCGACGAGCGCGAGGATTACGCAGCGGCCCTGCAACGCAGTTACCAGCAGGGGCCGCGCTCCAACTGGCAGGAAACCTTCATAAGCGCCTACGCCTCCGTCCACCCCTGGGAGGATTTTGCCGAATGTTTCGCGCATTATCTCCACATCGTCGACACGCTGGAGACCGCGCGCGCCTTCGGGGTGGCGATCGATCCGAACGGACACGAGGAAATGGCGGCGGAGGTCACGTTCGATCCCTACAATGCCCGTAGTGCCGCGCAACTGGTCAGGGCCTGGATTCCGCTGAGCGTCGCCATCAACTCGATCCAGCGCAGCATGGGGGAGGCGGACCTCTACCCCTTCGTGCTGGCGCCGCCAGTGGTGACCAAGATGGAATTCATTCACGACCTGCTGCACGGCAGGGTCGCCGCAGACTGGCCGTCACCGGTGCAGCAGTTTGTGATGGTTCAGTGAATACACGATACGCGGGCTGAAAAATCCGCGTCGCAGCGGCGACCGAATACTTTTCTTCGGTGGTCATCCTCGGGCTTGACCCGAGGACCCACAATCACCCGCGACAATGGATCCTCGGGTCGAGCCCGAGGATGACGTCGTGTTTGGGGGGAAGGGGTGCACCACCGCACCCCGACCACTTACGAAGCCCGCTTCGTCGGCTGGAACCGCTCCCGCAGAAGCTTCAGCGCCGCATCGCCGGAAACCGGGGTGCCGAACAGGAAGCTTTGGCCGAAATGGCAGTTCATCCGTGAAAGTTCCGCCGCGTCCTCGGGCGTTTCGATGCCTTCGGCCACCACCTGCATGTCGAGCGCACGCGCCATGGCGATGACGGAGCGCAGCAGCACGTTGCGCTTGTCGCTGGTATTGGCCACCAGCGCCTTGTCGAGCTTGATCGTGTCGAAGGGGAAACGAGTGAGATAGGCAAGCGACGAATAGCCGGTGCCGAAATCGTCCATGGCGAGGCTGATGCCGGTTTCCTTGAGCTTGGAAAGAACCAGCCGCGCCTGTTCGGGGTTCTCCATCACCACCGATTCCGTCAATTCCAGTTTCAGCTGCTGCGGATTGCAGCGCGTGCGCGTCAGCATGCTGCGCACATCGGTATACAATTCGTTGTTCAGCAATTGCGCGCTGGAAATATTGACGGAAATGAAGATCGGCATCTTCTCGATGGCATGTTGCCAATCCATCAGATCGGTCGCCGCCCGTTCCAGTGCGAACATGCCGAGCGGTTCGATGAGGCCCGAAGCTTCGGCGATGGGAATGAATTCGCTGGGCGCGATATTGCCCCGCTTGGGATGCTCCCACCGCATGAGGGCCTCGAAACCGGCAATTTCGCCGTCGTCCAACTTGACGATCGGCTGGTAGGCAAGCGACAGCTCCTTGCGCTCGATGGCGCGGCGAAGGTCGCTTTCCATTTGCAGGCGGTCGGTGCCGGACGTGCGGAAGGCGGGGCGGAAAGGCTCGACGCGGTTTCCGCCAGCCCGCTTGGCGCGGTACATGGCGAGTTCCGCATCGCTCAGAAGTCCGGCGGCGCTTTCCTGCTGGTCGATCCATGAGACGAGGCCGATGGAGGCGGTGAGGATGATTTCGCGATTGGCGAAATTGATCGGCACCATGATCGCCTTGTTCACCGCATCGGCGAAATCGGCAACCCGCTGCGGATCGCGCTCCGAGGTCAGGATCAGGCCGAATTCATCGCCGCCGAGACGCGCCAGCGTATCCTGCGGTTTCAGGAGACGGCGCAGACGCCGCGTCAGCGCGATGAGGATATTGTCGCCCGCAGCGATACCCAGAGTATCGTTGACCAGCTTGTAGCGGTCGATATCGATCGCCATGACGGTCGGGCGCACGCTCTCGCTGTCGGGAGAGAGGTTGAGGATCGATTGCAGGCGGTCGAGAAACACCTGCCGGTTCGGAAGCCCGGTCAGATTGTCGTTCATTGCATCCTGCAACAACCGCTCGACCGAATTCTTCTGCTCGGTGATATCGGTAATGGTGCCGACGCAGCGGATGATTTCGCCGTTGGAGCCGAGAACCGGACGGGCGCGGATTTGCAGCCAGTGGAAATGCCCGTCTTCGGCGCGAATGCGGAATTCGTGGTTGAGCCGGCCCTTACGATGGTCGAGCAGCACGTCGAGCGTCGCCTTGAACCTGTCGCGGTCATCTGGGTGCAGGCGTGGCAGCCAGTTGCGCGCAGCACCATGCATGGTGCCGGGCTCCAGCCCCAGCCGGTTGGAAATATCGGGCGTGGTGACGATGCGGTCGCGCGTCACATCCCAATCCCACACGGTATCGCCGCTGCCGGTCAGGGCCAGCGATTGCCGCTCGAGATCGGAAAATAGGCCCTGCTGATAGGCGCTGCCGGCAAAGGCGTGCTGGATGACGGTGAAGCCGATCAGCAGCACGATCAGCACCAGCCCGCCGCCGAGCGCCGGCTGTACGATGTCGTTGTCCAACTGTCCCGTCACCGTAAGCCAACCGCCGAACAGCCAGACGAGGATGAGCGCCCAGGAGGGAACGAGCAGGATCGCCCGGTCGTAGCGGTTGAAGCCGAGATAGACGATGAGCGCGATGCCGGCGGTCGCTGTCAGAGCGAAGGATACGCGGGCGATACCGGACGCGACCGAAGGATCGTAGATGGCGACGCCGAAAAGCAGCACCAGCCCCACCACCCAGGCGAATGTCGCGTAACCCAGATGTGCGTGCCAGCGATTGAGATTGAGATAGGTGAACAGGAAGACCACAAAGCTGGAGGCGAGAGCCACTTCGGCGCCCGCCCTCCATATTCGCTGATCGCTGGACGTGACGGTGATGAGCTTTTCGAGAAAGCCGAAGTCGACGCAGATATAGGCCAGCACCGCCCAGGCAAGTGCGGCCGAGGCCGGCAGAACGGAGGTTCCCTTGACCACGAACAGAATGGTCAGAAGCACGGCCAGAAGGCCGGCGATACCGAGCACGATGCCACGATAAAGCGTAAACGCGTTGATCGTGTCCTTGTAGGCTTCCGGTTCCCACAGATAGATCTGCGGCAATTGCGGGGTCGAAAGTTCCGCGACGAAGGTGATGACGGAGCCGGGGTTGAGCGTGATGCGGAACACGTCGGCATCCGGGCTTGGCTGCCGGTCGAGCGCGAAGCCCTCGCTCGGGGTAATCGCCATGATGCGCTGCGAGCCGAGATCGGGCCAGAACAGCTTGGAATTCACCAGACGGAAATGCGGGGCGACGATGACGCGCTCCAGCTGTTCTTCGGAGACGTTGGCAAGCGCAAAGACCGCCCAGTCACCCTGGTGGTCGGTGGAACTGGCGCGCACCTCGATGCGGCGGCGGATGCCATCGGGTCCGGGTGCGGTCGAGACCTGAAAGGCCTCGCCCTGGTTGGCGTAGATATCGGTCGTTGCGGTAAGATCGAGCGCCGTGTCGTCACGGGAAATCTTCACCGGTTCGAAAGCGTAGGAATGAGAGGCAAAAAGCAGGAAAAGCAGGAAAAACGGCACAGCCAATGCAATTGCCGCCAACCGTTTCGACAGGCACGGCGCAGAGTGATTGTAGGTCATGTATCGTACTTCGTTCCGCCGGAGCTTTGCTTGTCGGCAAGAAGGGAAAACATCATATGATCCCGCCATTGGCCATTGATTTTCAGATATTCCCGCAAGAGACCTTCCCGCTGGAACCCGGCATTTTCGAGGAGCCGGATGCTTTTGAAGTTTTCCGGAATACAGGCTGCCTCGATACGGTGCAACTGAAGTCCGCTGAAGATATAGGGTATTACCAATTTTAATGCGGCGGACATATGGCCTTGCGCGGCGTAACGTTCGCCCACCCAATAACCGATCATGCAGCTTTGCGCAGCACCCCGGCGGATGTATCCGATGGTGATGCCGCCGACGAGCAGCGTCTCCTTCTCGAACAGCAGAAACGACACGGCGGTGCCGGAGGAAAACTCCTGGCCGTTGCGCACCACGCGCGTGCGGAAGGAGCCTTCCGTCAGTTCGTCCGGCCGCCAGGCGGGCTCCCAGGGCTGGAGAAACTGCCGGCTTTCGGAGCGCAGGACGTGCCATTGCCTGAAATCGCCATAGCGCGGCAGTCTGAGAAGATGGTCGGCGCTGCGCAATTCGGGCGTGTCGTTATGTCGGGAAAGAAAACGCAGCATTCACCATCCCTGTGCGGAAGAAACCGCCACCCTCAGCCGTTCGCCTTTATCCTTGCGGGCTGCTGCGCGGAAAGCGCGGCAGTGATGTCTGAAAGAGGCGGCAGCTTTTCGAGCGGGCCAATTGCGGACAACGTCGGAACTGTATCGAAAAACAGCCGTCCTGCAAGATCGGTCAGGCGTTCCCGCGTGATGTCGTTCAGACGCTCCATCATCTCCTCATTGGGGATGGGGCGGCCGTAAAGCATCATCTGCCGGGCGATCTGGCCGGCGCGCGCGGCCGGGCTTTCCTGTCCCATCAGCAATTGCGCGCGGATTTGTGCCCGGGCGCGGTCGATTTCTTCCTGATGGATTGTCTGCGAAGACTTGCGCAACTCGTCGAGGATGACGGGTATCAGTTCCGGCAGGTCGTTGCCGCCGGTCGCCGCATGCACGCCGAAGATGCCGGTATCGGAAAAACCCCAATGGAAGGCATAGACGGAATAACAAAGGCCGCGCGCTTCACGCACTTCCTGGAAGAGGCGCGACGACATGCCGCCGCCGAGAATATTGGCGAGAATCTGCGAACAGTAGAAATCGCGGGCGTGGTAAGCCTTGCCCTCGAAGCCGAGAAGCACCTGCGCGTCCATCAGGTCGCGGGTCTCGCGGATTTCCCCGCCGGTATAGATCGCCTTTTCGAGAACCGGCGTGGCGATCGGCAGCTGCGGCAGCGTGGCGAAACGCTCTTCCACCTGCTTCACGAAGCTTTGGTGATCGACGGCACCCGCCGCAACGACGAAGATGCGGTCCGTCGTATAGTTGCGGGCGAGATAATGCCTTATCTGGGCGCTGGTAAAGGATTGCACGGTTTCCGGCGTGCCGAGGATCGGGCGGCCGATGGTCTGGTCACGATAGGCGACACCGGAAAAATTGTCGAAGATCACGTCATCGGGCGTATCGGTGGCGGCGCCGATTTCCTGGAGAATGACGTTTTTCTCCCGCTCCAGCTCGTCTTCGTCGAAGAGCGATTCCGTCAGAATGTCGGCAAGGATATCGACGGCCAGCGGTACGTGGTCTTTGAGGACCCGGGCATAATAGGAGGTTGTTTCCGTCGATGTCGCGGCGTTGACTTCGCCGCCGACATTTTCGATCTCTTCGGCGATCTGCCGGGCGGTGCGGCGCGCCGTGCCCTTGAAGGCCATATGTTCGAGAAGATGGGCGATGCCATGTTCGGCAGTCGTCTCGTTGCGGGATCCGGATTTGATCCACACCCCAAGAGCAACGCTTTCGAGATGTGGCATTTTTTCCGTCACAACGGTCAACCCGGACGAAAGCCGGGTCACATTAACTTTCATATCAAGTCTTTCCGCGTCTCTATTTGCCGGCGCGTGCGTGGCTGCCGATGAATGTTTCCACCGCTTTCAGCTCTGCATCCAGAATGTCGAAACGCTCCTCCCGGTTCATAATGTCAGCTAGCCATACTGGAAGCGCCGGGTCGATTGCGCAAGCGGATTTTACGGCGGCCGGGAATTTAGCCGGGTGGGCGGTAGACAGCACCACCATCGGGCTCGACGCCTTTTCGTGCTTTTCCGCCACGAAAACGCCGGTGGCCGTATGCGGGTCAATCAGGTATCCGGTTTTTTCAAGCGTATCGCGGATTGTCGCCGCCACCTGCTTTTCGGTGGCGCGGCCGGCGCGGAAATCGCGCTTGATGAATTTGAGGGCGTGCGGCGGAATTTCAAACGCGCCGGACTGCTTCAGGCCGTCCATCGATGCCTTTACCGCAGCGGAATCGCGGCCATAGGCCTCGAACAGCAGTCGCTCGAAATTCGACGAGATCTGAATATCCATGGAGGGTGAAGTGGTGGATTTGACGCCCCGCATCTCGTAACGGCCGGTCTTCAGCGCGCGCGCCAGAATGTCGTTGTCATTGGTGGCGATGACAAGTCTGTCGATCGGCAGGCCCATCTTCTTGGCGACATAACCGGCGAAGATATCGCCGAAATTACCCGTTGGAACAGTGAAGGAAATCTTCCGGTCCGGGCCGCCGAGCGATAGCGACGCGGTGAAATAATAGACCACCTGCGCCATGATGCGCGCCCAGTTGATGGAGTTCACGCCGGAAAGCTTCACGCCGTCGCGGAATTTCGCGTCGTTGAACATTTCTTTGACGAGGTTCTGGCAATCGTCGAAATTGCCGTTGATCGCCATCGCATGCACGTTGGAGGCGGTCGAGGTCGTCATCTGGCGCTGCTGCACCGGAGAGACCTTGCCATTGGGGAAAAGGATGAAGATGTCGGTGCGCTCGCGACCGGCAAAGGCGTCGATTGCCGCGCCGCCGGTATCGCCGGATGTGGCGCCGACAATGGTGGCGCGCTCGCCGCGCTCAGCCAGCGTATAGTCCATCAGGCGGGCGAGAAGCTGCATCGCCACGTCCTTGAAGGCGAGCGTGGTGCCGTGGAAAAGCTCAAGTACGAAGGTATTGGGGCCGGTCTGCGTCAGGGGTGCCACGGCCGGATGGCGGAACGTCGCATAGGCGTCGTCGATCATCGCCCTGAACTTGTCGGCCGGAATTTCGCCGCCGGTGAAACGGTAGAGAACCTCAAACGCGATGTCCTGATAGGATTTTCCGCGCAGGTTGCGGATTTCCTTCTTCGACATGGAGGGCCATTCGCGCGGCACGTAAAGCCCGCCGTCACGGCCAAGGCCCGCCAGAAGCGCGTCGCAGAAACCAAGCGAAGGGGCCGCACCCCTGGTCGATACATATTTCACGAGATAGTTCCCTGTCCTTTATCGGTCTGTCCGTTGCCGATGTTACCGGCGTCTTCGTCAGCAGGCTCTTGCCAAAATGAGGCGATTGGTGAGGTAATGAAGGGCTTTTTTGAAAATTCAAGCAAAACCGAACATGCCAATCGATTTTTTCCGGCGTCGCTGCTATAGACCATCGCCAACCTGCGTGAAAGGTCAATAAACAGCGTCTCCGGTTCGGTTCCGGGACAATGGAGAGGGAATTAGAAGAGTGTCAGGGAATTTCTTGCGTTTGTCCGCCGCGATGTCGCTTCTGGCCGCCGTTGCAGGATGCAATTCCTCCAATCCGGCGGACTCGCTTGCCGTCAATCCCCCGGCGGCGCAGGCCAACCCTGTTGCCGCAGTGGTGCAGGCAAATTGCCCGGCCGTGACGGTTCTCGACGCCAACGCCGTCCACCGCGTCTATTCCGGTGGGGCGAAGGACGATCCGCAGAAGCTGGCCTATCAGGTCTCGCTCTCCGACACGACGCGCTCGTGCACCGCGAACGAAACGACGCTGACGGTGAACGTGCTGGCCCAGGGCCGCCTCGTTCCCGGCCCCATGTCGAAGCCCGGCCGCGTGACCGTGCCCATCCGTGTCACGGTGAAGGACGGCGACGGCGAGATTTACGGCGAAACGACCAATTTCGCCATCGACGTTCCGGCTGGCCAGAGCGGCACGCAGTTCATCTTCAACAATGACCACGTCGCTATTCCCAATGCACCGGGTGGCGCACCGAAGTCGGTCAGCGTCTATATCGGTTTTGCCGAGCAGGGCGCAAAGGGCAAGACCAAGCGCCGGTGATTTGACGGACGGATCATTAAAAAACCGGAGGCTGCTTTTGCAGGCTCCGGTTTTCTATTGAACGGCAACGAATTTAAATGCCGGCTGCCTTGCGCAGGGCGTCATTGATGCGGCTTTGCCATCCTTTGCCGCCCTCGCGAAAACGTTCGACCACGTCCTCATCGAGGCGCAGCGTCACCTGTTTCTTCGGTTTGTCCACCGGCGGGCGGCCGCGTGTCTTTCGGTATTCATCAATTGCTTCGAAAAAAGCGGGAGGCAAAACGTCCCGGGCCGGACGCGTATTTGCGAGTTCCTCATCCGTCATTTCCGGGAAGTCCACCGCATTCCAGTCCGCTTCGGTATAGCCGTGTCCGGGTTCGAATTCTTTTAGTTTCGTAACTTTGGCCATGGCAACTTCCTTCTTTCCTTGAAACTTGCCCGACGGAAGCTGATGACGGATATCGCTTCTGTTCCGACAGTCGCAAAAACAACGGCCGTCGTCCCGTCCTGAAAATATCCGATCGCTTTGAAGCGCGAGCTTCCCGGTTCGGTCAGGCTTTTCTCGATGATGGCGTTTTCCCAATCAAACCCATCGATATCTGCAAAGTCGAAGCCGTGCTTCTTGATGTTGGCCAGCCTCTTGGGCTCGTCCCATATTATTTTCATAATTAATGTAGCTACATTTATTAAGATATCAATGCAGCTACTCAAATCATGAAAGACGTCCCTTCACAATTCAAAAAGCGCCTTCCCATTCCGCCATCGCCGCAATGACGGCGGGCAGGTCCTGCATACGCGAAATCACGGTTTCCGCGCCCGCATCCGTCAGCCGGTCGGCATGGCTCGGATAGGTGTGGGATGCACCGGTGAAGCCGATGACGCGCATGCCGGCGGCTCTCGCACCATGGATGCCATGCACGGAATCCTCGATCACGACCACGCGGTCGGGGGAGACGCCGAACTGTGCCGCGCCATGCAGGAAGATATCGGGCTTCGGCTTGACGCGGTCGGCGCCTAAGTCCTTGGCGGAATAGATATGCGGCGCGAAATAGGGCTTCAGGCCGACTTTCGTCAGCATCATGTCGAGGCGGTGGCTGGAGGAATTCGAGCAGATGCAGCGTGGGGTCGTCAGTCGCGACAGCGCAAACTTGACGCCCTCGATGATCTTCACGTCGCGTTCCAGCCGCGCATCGAGCAGCTTTTCCGACTTGTCGAGCAGGGATGCGGACAACGGGATGCTGGCTTCGCGCTCCACCTGCAGGAGGATGTTCTTCCAGGTCATGCCGGCAAAACGCTCGCCCATTTCCTCGACGGAGATGGGATAACCCGCCTCGGTCAGGAGACGGGACTCCACCTGCGCCGCGATGATTTCGGAATCGACCAGAACGCCGTCACAGTCGAAAATAATGAGGTCGAAGCCGCTCATGGGCGCTCCCTATATCGAATTTGCTTGGAAGAAAGTGATGCCGGGCTTTTAGACCATGTCCGCGTCAAGCTCAACCGGCTGGTCCGCAAGGGTCGGTCCCGTCAGGCTCATAGCTCGGGCGAGCCTGGGCAAGCGACTGTCCGGCGTTGAATATTTGCTTTTGCGCATTTCCCTGATGCAAAAACCGCTACACACATTCGTGCCGGATGCGTTATGGAATGTCATGCCCAAGACAGTGAAAACCAGACCCGAAGACACGATCGCCGCACGCATCAGCCGCACCCTGGCCGATCGCATCGTGCGCGGCGAGCTGTCGCCGGGTGAACGTCTGCGGCAGGATCACATCGCTGCCGAATTCGGCGCTTCGCATGTGCCGGTGCGCGAGGCATTCCGCAGGCTGGAAGCGCAGGGGCTGGCCGCCAGCATTCCACGCCGTGGCGTGCGGGTCGCGGATTTCGGTCTTGCCGATGTGCGCGAGGTCGCGGAAATGCGCGCAGCGCTCGAGGTTCTGGCGCTACGTCACGCCATTCCGAACATGACTGCCGCCATTCTCGATCAGGCTGAGGCCGCCACGCTTGAGGGTGACAGTGCGGTCGATGTGCAGCAGTGGGAAGAGGCCAATCGCCGCTTCCACCGCTTCATCACCGCGCCCTGCAACATGCCACGCCTGATGGAGGCTATCGACGGCCTGCATGCGGCAAGCGCCCGGTTTCTGTTTTCCGCCTGGCGGGCAGGGTGGGAGCGGCGCACCGACACCGACCACCGCGCGATCCTCGACGCATTGCGCGGCGGCCGTGCCGAGGAGGCGGTGCGCATCCTCGACGGCCATGTGCAATGGATCGGCCGCAAGGCGATCCGCACCTCTTCCGGCTCGGTGCACGACGCCTTTGCGATTGTTGGATAGACCGGAGGCAATTGGCTGTGGTCTTTTGGACTCTGTCGGAAAAGTCGTTTATCGATATCCAGCCCGCGATGGCGATCAGCAGTTTGCAAGGGAATATGGATGGCGATTGAGACGGCGAATTCACGAACCGGATTTTTCGGCCGTCCCGGCTTGCGACCACTCTGTCCGCAGACCTGTTTCCAGCTTAGGAAACGCGGCCCGTGACGGTTCGCCTTCGCCCCCATCACCTTCTCTGCATGCTGACCTATGTTGGGAAGGGATATACTTCCGGCTTCGTCGAGAATTACGACCGTGTCGCCGCCCGGCTGAATACGGGCGAGGAAGATATCGAGCTGGTCGACGGTCCCGACGATATCTGTGTCGGCCTGTTGTGCGAAAGCCATGCCCATTGTTTCAACGAGGGTGTGGTGCAGAGGGATGAGGTTGCCCGGCTTTCGGTTTCGACGCTTTTGGGCGAGACGCTTGAGCCCGGAAAACGCCTGCGGGCAACGCCGGACTTTTTGACGAAGATGCGTCTGGCCTTCGCCGCTGGAGACATCCGGCAGGCCTGTCGCGGTTGCCAGTGGATAAGGCTGTGCGACCGTATCGCGGCGTCAGGGTTCGCCGGCGTGAAAGTTGGCGAGCCGCCAGCGCGCCCGGCCGGGCAGCGATTTGCACCTATTCCGGCACATTCGTCTCGGTTCTCTCGGCGGCCTTGACCGTTGCCTTGATTTCCTTCGGCTCGCGGCCGGACTTCTTGTCGTAGCTCACCTTCACCGAATAATCGCCGGGATGCAGGGTTTCCTGATGCCGGGTGCCGTAACGGCCGGAAATCTCCTTTTGCGTGCCCTGAAGGTCTTTGGTCGTTTCGACGATGTCGATCCGCTCCGCTCCCGGCGCCGTGATCGCGAGAACGCCCGCATCGAGGTCGATGCTGATCTCGGAGCGGTTTCCGGCGGTCACGGTGAATGGCTGATCCACCGTGACCTTGCCGAGACGCGCACGCATCACGAAATCGCCGGCGGGCATTTCCATCATCTTGCCGGTGCCGTAAATGCCGTTGATGGTCTGGCGGGTGCCATCAAGCGTCTCCTTGGCCGAGAGCGCCTCGAAACGGATATCGTCCGTCTCCACCGCCTTGTTACCCTGCGCATAGACCGCCCTGGTGACGACTACGCCGCTCGGGATGACAAGCTGGTGGCTGATCTTCTCGCCCGCCTTGATGGCAAGCGTTTCCTGCGCGCGCGCCGGGCCGATGCTGCCCGTCAGAACGACTTCGCCCGCCGGCACGAAGGCCGTGTTCTGGCCGTAGACGCTGTCCTTGAAATCGTCCTTGGTGATTTCGGTTTTCGCCTGACTTTCCACATCGCCGCCGGGGCTGCGTTTTGGCACCACCGTCAGTTCTGCCGCGTCGAAATTCACCTTCGGCCTCGCGATGCTTCCGCCTTTCACCTCGAAGGCTATTTCGCGGGTAACATTGCCCAGCACCGCCACGCCGACATATTTGCCCGGGGGCAGCTTCGCCTCGAAGGTGGCGTCATAGGAGCCGCCAGCATTGACGTCGCTGCGCATACCGGCACGGTCGGCCTTGTAGAAATCCCACCGCACCCTGTCGCTGTTGCCAAGCGAGGGACCGCCGTCGAACAGCACCGCGTCGGTGACGACGTTATATTGCGGTGCCGGTTCCTGCGCCGGCAATAGTGATGGCAGCGCCGCCACGAGAAGAGCGGCTGAAGCGACATGCACTGAAAAAGAAGCCATTCTCGTCACGGACCCCATTGCGGACTACCCCCTGAATTGCCGGTTTTCCCGCCGCACCGATATGTGGAACAGGACAACCCGTTGTGCACAACGTTTTTGCGGGACTTCGGGTTCCCGACTGCCGCTGCAAATCCGGGAAAGAGGCCGCAACAGCCATTTATTTCGCATTTTCCGTGACTTGTTCAGGCTTTGATAACCATCTTCGGTAACCATAAGCATCAGTAGAGAGTAAGCGTATGGAGCGAGTACCAATGGCAGCAGTTTTTCCGCTGGCCGATTTTCGGCGTGCCGGTTTTGATCGTGCGGGCGAGAGTGACGCCTGGAAAGACAGCATCATCAAAGGTGATTGTGTCGCTGCCTTGGATGCCCTCCCGAGCCAGTCGGTGGATGCGATATTCGCCGATCCGCCGTATAATCTTCAGCTTGGCGGCACGCTGCACCGGCCCGACCAGTCGCTGGTCGATGCTGTCGATGACGAATGGGACCAGTTCGCATCCTTTGAGGCCTATGACGCCTTCACCCGCGCCTGGCTGCTCGCCTGCCGCCGCGTCCTGAAACCGAACGGCACCATCTGGGTCATCGGCTCCTATCACAATATCTTCCGCGTCGGCTCCATGCTCCAGAACCTCGATTTCTGGATCCTCAACGATATCGTCTGGCGCAAGACCAACCCCATGCCCAATTTCAAGGGCCGCCGTTTCCAGAACGCCCACGAGACCATGATCTGGGCAAGCCGCGATCCGAAAGCCAAAGGCTACACCTTCAACTACGACGCGCTGAAGGCCTCCAACGACGATGTGCAGATGCGCTCCGACTGGCTGTTCCCGATCTGCAGCGGCAACGAGCGGCTGAAGGGTGACGACGGCAAGAAGGCGCATCCGACCCAGAAGCCGGAAGCATTGCTGGCGCGCATCATCATGGCCTCCACCAAGCCGGGCGATATCGTGCTCGACCCGTTCTTCGGTTCCGGCACGACAGGTGCTGTTGCCAAACGTCTTGGCCGCCACTTCGTCGGCATCGAGCGCGAACAGGATTATATCGATGCGGCGTCTGCCCGCATCGCCGCCGTCGAGCCGCTCGGCAAGGCGGAACTGACTGTCATGACCGGCAAGAAGGCCGAACCGCGCGTTGCCTTCAACACCCTGGTGGAAAGCGGCCTCGTCCGCCCCGGCCAGGTGCTGATGGATGCGAAGCGCCGTTATAGTGCCATTATTCGTGCCGATGGTACGGTTGCATCCGGCGGGACCGCCGGCTCCATTCACCGTCTCGGTGCAAAGGTGCAGGGTCTCGACGCATGCAACGGATGGACGTTCTGGCACTTCGAGGATGGCGACCAGTTGAAGCCTATCGACGATCTGAGAACGATCATCCGCAGTGAACTGGCAAAGGCCTGACAGTCGAAAGCCGAAAGGCTGAAGGCAACGATCCACCGCCCGCCATTGTCAGCATACGTCTCCGTCCGGTTTAGTACCTTCAGTCCCGGATGGAGAATAACCAACGCCCGGCACCTCGGTGTCGGGCGTTGGTATTTTCGAATATATAAATTTAGCCAGACAAGTTTCGCGCAAGAGAACGGCCATAAGGTCTGACGCAAAGCAATGGTTGTGTAAGTCCGGTTCGGACAGTTCACGAAAACATTGCTGTCCCATGCCGCTTGCGGCAGGACTGGCGCAGGCCGGAGACCGCCATTTCCGCCTGCGCCAATTTTCTTTCCCGATCTTTGGCTCAATCCGGTCACAGGATCAGTGAAAAGTGGCGGCAGGGGCAAATATTCTCGTAAGAAAACTTCGAAGAACCGGCGCTGTCTGTTTGCTTGGGATGCGATGCCCACACTCAAAAGTGTGAAGGGCTACGGATACTCCAGCCTCCGAAAGCGCATCTGCAAATCTCTCGGCTTGATCCACCGGTGCACGGTCATCGTATTTGCCGTGCAAAAGCAATGTTTCCGCACGGATTTCGTGTGAATGATACAGGGCGGAGCGATCCAGGAAAGCTGTGTTTGAAAGGCCCGCCTCTTTCTCAATGGCCAATTGTAGACCTCGTGAGCTGCTTTGGTAGGCTCCTTTGAGATCGTAGACGCCGCCCGATAGAATGATAGCCCGTAGGTTGGGCATGCGGGTGGCAACCATCGCCGAAGCGACTGCCCCGCGACTGTTGCCGTAAAGAATGATGCGTTCAGGATCGATCGAAGGTTGCTCTTTGAGAAAATCCAGAGCAGCCACAATCGCTTGCTGAGTATGTGGACCACAGAAATCTGTTGGGCCTTCGGATGCGCCAAATCCGGGCTGTGAAACCGCCGCCGCCGTCACGTTCAGGAGAGAGGAAAATCGAACCAACATACCGTTGTCGACAGCCTCTTTCGCACCCAGAAGAAGCCCGCCCTGATTGCCATGCACAAACAGTATCGCTCCCCTTGGGGCCGCTGAGGTTTGAGCTTGGAAAAGTTCAACGGCGGCGCCGTCGCCTCGATCAATGATATGTTGCGTTAACGCCGACATTGCCATTTCCAAGTTGGAACCGGTGGGTGAGGGGCATACGAAGACACGATATCCGCAGCCCCCTTCGTCTTCTACACCTCCACCCCATAGGCCCGCAAATCCTGCTTCAGCTTCTCGGCGCTAGTGAAGTGCACCGCCTCCCAGCCCGCGGCCTTGGCGCCTTCGACATTCGCAAGCGTATCGTCGATGAAGATGCTCGCGGCAGGGTCGAGGCCGAATTCCTTGGCATGCAGATCGTAGATCGCCACGCCCGGCTTCAACAGCTTCACATCGCCAGAGACAGTCACGCCGCGCGGCAGCTTCAAGAACGGAAACATCTCCTGTGCCTCGCGAAAGGTGTCGGAGGCGAAGTTGGTCAGCATCGTCACGTCGTGACCGCTGTCGATCAGGGCAACCATGATCGCGACGCTGTCGTCATAGGAATGCGAGACCATTTCGTGCCAGAACTTGCGGAAGGAACGAATATGTTCTTCCCGCTCGGGAAACCGTTCCACCAGCAGCGCCTCGGCATCTTCCCAGCGACGTCCGCGATCCTGTTCGAGGTTCCAGTCATGGGTGCAGATATTGTCGAAGAACCATTTGCGCTCGTCGGCATCGGGGATGAGACGGCTATAGGGAATATGCGGATCGTAGTGGATCAGCACCTTGCCGATGTCGAATACGATATGGTCAATCTTGGTCATCGAACTTCCTGCTCTTGTCAAAATGCAGATGGAATAGCCTGTGCGATGACTTTTTTCATCACTGTCGGCAAGGCTTGCGCGTCAAGATTTGTAACCGGCTCCCACCATCCGTCATTCGGGCCGGTTGGAAGACCGTCCGGCACCTGCGCGCGATAGACGGTGAGCCGCAGCTCGAAATGGGTGAAGACATGCACGATGACGCCCGCCGCCTGCCAGGGGGCGGCAAAGGGCGCATGGGTCGTGTCCGTGCCGCCATCCATACGGGCGGTCCATGCCGTTGTCGGCACCTCCGTCATGCCGCCGAGAAGGCCGCTTTCGATGCGCCGCCGGAGCAGAATTTCGCCGCTGGCATTCACCGCCACGAAGGCGGCCCCAAGCCGCACCGGCTTTGTCTTTTTCGCAGCCTTGACCGGAAAACGCTCCGGTTCGTCATGGGCAAGCGCAAGACAGTAACCGTTGAACGGACAGAGCGCGCAGGCCGGCCGCTTCGGCGTGCAGATCGTCGCACCGAGATCCATCATCGCCTGCGCAAAATCGCCGGGCCGGTCTGCCGGCGTGAGTTCAGCCACCTTGGCTTTCATTGCGGGTTTCGAGCCGGGCAGGGGGGCGTCGATGGTAAAGAGGCGGGAGATGACCCGCTCCACATTGCCATCCATCACCGCCGACTGCCGGTTGAAGGCGATGGCGGCAACCGCTGCGGACGTATAATCGCCGATGCCGGGCAGTTTTTTGAGGCCCTCTTCGGTGTCCGGAAAGACGCCGCCATGCTCTTTAGCCACGGCTTCCGCGCATTTTTTCAGGTTGCGGGCGCGGGCGTAATAGCCCAGTCCCGCCCATGCGGCCATGACATCCTCGACCGGTGCCGCCGCCAGATCGCCAACGGTTGGCCAGGCGGCGAGGAACTTCAGGAAATAAGGCTTTACCGCCTGCACCGTCGTCTGCTGCAGCATGACTTCGGACAGCCAGACATGATAGGGATCGGCACGTTTTCCTTGTTTCGCCATGGCCGGAGAGGTGCGCCACGGCAACTCGCGATGGTGGCGGTCGTACCATGCGAGCAGCATGTGCGCCTGAGGCGCCGGGGCGGTTTTTTGAAGCATGGTTTGCCGTTTCTCTTCGATTCGGCCTATAGTTGGCCATTCATACCGACCTATCAAGAAGCTCCGCGCCTGTGCGGTCCTGAAACCCGAGTGAAATATGCGATATCCACGCAAAGGCGTCATCCAGATCGCCGAAATAGCCAATGGCATCATGGATCCCCTCCTGTCGAAACGGGCGGGCATCAACACGGCGCTGCTCGGCTCGTGGGACGAGATCGCCGGTGAGGATTTTGCCGATTGCACGCGGCCGGAGAAAATCACCTGGCCGCGCCGCGACGAGGGGCCGGATCGCGGCGGTTATCAGCCGGGCGTGCTGACGATCGCCTGCGAAGGTGCGCGTGCTTTGTTTCTGACCCATGCGCAGGGCGAACTCATCGCCCGCATCAACGGCTTTTTCGGCTTTCCCGCCGTGCGCCAGATCAGGATCGTGCAGAAGCCGGTATCGCAGCCCGTTACCCGCAAACGAAAGCCGCCGCCGCTGCGCGGCGATGCGGCAAAACGTCTCGATGACATGATGGACGGTATCGAGAGCGAGGCGCTGCGCAAGGCGGTGGAAAGGCTCGGCACGGCGGTGATGCAGAAGAAGAAGCCGCAGGGCGGGACGATTTGATGTGAGCGCATTGTCCTTGACTGGTCACAATTCTTTGACAAGAAGAGTTCAAAACGCCGCTTGTGATGAACAGGCTGGCGCTATATCGGAATCAACGGACAATAGAGTCTATTACCAACAGGTGCTTTCATGCATTTTCCCGAACTGACCATTTCCCGTCGCGGCCTGCTTGGCGGCGTAGCTCTTGCGGCCGTTGCCGCAGCCCTGCCTTTCGCATTCACGCCGGGCATCGCCCAGGCGCAGGAATTGCCTGAATCCACCGGCGAGGTGGATATGGCTGCGGTGTTGAAGCCCGGCCCGCTGCCGGAAGCGGCGCTCGGCGATGCGAACGCCCCCGTCAAGATCGTCGAATACATGTCGATGACCTGCCCGCATTGCGCGAACTTCCACAACAAGACCTTTGACGAGATCAAGAAGAAATACATCGATACCGGCAAGCTCTATTTCGTCATCCGCGAATTCCCGTTCGATCCGCGTGCCGCTGCCGCCTTCATGCTGGCGCGTTGCGCTCCGGAAGGGCAGTATTTCCCGTTCGTTTCCATGCTCTTCAAGCAGCAGCAGAGCTGGGCGACAGCGCAGGATGCCCGCGCCGCCCTGCTGCAATTGTCGAAAATGGCGGGTTTCTCACAGGAGTCTTTCGAGGCCTGCTTGACGAACCAGAAACTTCTGGATGATGTGAACGCAACGATGCAACGCGGTGCGACGGAATTCGGCGTCAACTCCACGCCGACTTTCATCATCAACGGCAAGAAATACGCGGGAGACATGTCGGTTGAAACCATGTCAGCTGTCATCGACAAGCTGCTCTGATCGCCGGACCCATAAAGGAACGGGCGGCGGATACCTCCGTACGCCCGTTTTTTATTGTCGTCTTTCCGGCTGGAGCATGGCGGCATGAAGTTCAACAAGTTGCGCGTCGTCGGTTTCAAATCCTTCGTCGAACCCTCCGAATTCATCATCGAGCCGGGTCTGACCGGCGTCGTCGGTCCCAATGGTTGCGGCAAGTCCAATCTGGTGGAAGCGCTTCGCTGGGTGATGGGCGAAAACTCCTACAAGAACATGCGCGCATCCGGCATGGATGACGTCATCTTCTCCGGCTCCGGCAACCGTCCGGCCAGAAACACTGCCGAAGTCGGCCTTTATCTCGACAATTCCGATCGCACCGCGCCAGCCGCCTTCAACGATGCCGACGAAATTCAGGTGACGCGCCGTATCGAGCGCGAAAACGGCTCAGTTTATCGCATCAATGGCAAGGAAGCGCGCGCCAAGGATGTGCAGCTTCTGTTTGCGGATGCTTCCACCGGCGCGCGCTCACCCTCCATGGTCGGGCAGGGCCGTATCGGTGAACTCATCAATGCCAAGCCGCAGGCCCGCCGCCAGCTTCTGGAAGAGGCCGCCGGCATTTCCGGCCTGCATTCCCGCCGCCACGAGGCAGAGCTTCGCCTGCGGGCAGCCGAGACCAATCTGGAGCGGCTGGAGGACGTCACCGCTCAGCTGGAAAGCCAGATCGAAAGCCTGAAACGGCAGGCGCGGCAGGCCAGCCGCTTCAAGATGCTGTCGGCGGATATCCGCGCCCGCGAGGCGACCCTGCTGCACATTCGCTGGGTGGAGGCGAAAGAGGCGGAAGGCGAGGGAGAAACCGCGCTCAATCAGGCCACGAACATCGTCGCCGAAAAGGCGCAGGCGCAGATGGAAGCGGCAAAACAGCAGGGCATTGCCAGCCTGAAGCTACCGGAACTGCGCGAGGACGAGGCGCGTGTCGCCGCCGCCCTGCAACGCCTGCAAATCGCCCGCACCCAGCTGGATGACGAGGCGAACCGCCTGTTGCGCCGCCGCGATGAGCTGGCGCGCCGTCTTTCGCAGCTTGGCGAAGATATCGTCCGCGAGGAACGGCTTGTCTCTGATAATACCCAGATCCTCGCCCGGCTCGATGAGGAAGAGGCCGACCTTCTCGAAATCCTCTCCGATTCAGGCCGCCATGCCGAAGAGATGCGCGAAGTCTTCGAGGCTGCCGCCGCAAAGCTCACCGAAAGCGAAGCCGTTTTCACCGCCATCACCGCCGAGCGCGCCGAGGCCGCCGCCGGGCGCCAGCAGCTGGAACGGGCGATCCGCGAGCTTTCCGACCGCAAACTCCGGCTGGAACGCCAATCACAGGAAGCGTCCTCCGAGATCGATGCCGTCGATGAAAAACTCTCCGGCCTTCCCGATCCGTCGGAGCGCCGGGAGGTTGTCGAGGCAGCCGAGATCGCGGTCGAGGACGCGCTGATCGTGGCGGAAGAAGCCGAAGCTGCCGTTGCCGCGGCGCGCTCCGCCGAAGCGCTGGCGCGCGGGCCGCTGGAGAGCGCAAGAAACCGGTTGAACGCGCTGGATACGGAAGCGCGCACCATCACCAAAATCCTCGCTTCCAGTGCCGTCGCCAATGGCAGTTTCACGCCTGTTGCGGAAGAAATGACGGTCGAGCGTGGTTTCGAGGCGGCACTTGGTGCAGCCCTTGGCGACGATCTCGAAAGTGCCCTCGATCCCGCCGCCCCCGCTTTTTGGGCCGGTAATGGTGATGGTTCGGGCGATCCCGCCTTGCCGCAGGGCGTGAAACCGCTGCTGGATTACGCGCAGGCGCCGGATGCGCTGAGACGCGGTCTCGCCCAGATCGGCGTTGCGGCCGACACTGTGGAAGCCCTGCGCCTGATGCCATCGCTGAAGGCCGGCCAGCGGCTGGTGACGCGGGAGGGTGCGTTGTTCCGCTGGGATGGCCACATCGCCAGCGCCGATGCGCCGGGAGCCGCCGCCCTTCGTCTTGCGCAAAAGAACCGCCTTGCCGAAATCGAGACGGAGCTGGAAGAGGCCCGTTTTGTCCTTGAGGAGGCCGAAGAACAGCTCTCCGTCAGAACCGATGATATCAGAGGCGCCGAATTGCGGCTTTCGGAGGTGCGTGACAGAAGCCGGCTGGCGACGCGCCACCTTGCCGAAGCGCGCGAGGCTCTGACATCAGCCGAACGCGCCTCGGGCGATCTTCTGCGCCGCCGCGATATCGTCTCCGAAGCGCTGAACCAGATCGGCGCGCAGATCGACGAGATCGTCGGTCAGGAGGAAAACGCCCGCATCGAAATGGAAGATGCGCCCGATCTTTCCGCGCTCGATCTTCGCCTGCGTGAAAGCCAGCTCGAAGTCGCCACCGATCGTGGCCTCTTGGCGGAAGCACGCGCCCGCCACGAGGGGGTGAGCCGCGAAGCGGAAAGCCGCCAGCGCAGGCTGCAAGCGATTGCGCAGGAGCGCTCCACTTGGGCATCGCGGGCGGCCAGTGCCGCCGATCATATCGCTACCCTGCGCGAACGTGAGGAAGAGGCGCGTGAGGAAATCGCCGAGCTGGACATAGCGCCGGAGGAATTCGACGAGAAACGCCGTAACCTCCTCACCGAGCTTCAGAAAACCGAAGAATCCCGCCGTCAGGCCGCCGACCGGCTGGCAGAGGCGGAAAACCTGCAACGCACCGCCGACCGGGTTGCGGTGACCGCCCTTTCAGAATTGGCCGAAGCCCGCGAAAAGCGCGGACGCGCCGAGGAACGGCTGGTTTCCGCCCGCGAAAAGCGGCAGGAAACCGAACATCGCATCCGCGAAACGCTGAATACCGAGCCGCATATGGCGCTGCGCCTGACCGGCCTTGGCCCCGACCAGCCGAAACCCGATATTCGCGATGTCGAGCGCGATCTCGACCGGCTGAAGATCGAGCGCGAGAGGCTGGGCGCCGTTAATCTGCGCGCGGAAGAAGAACAGGCGGAGCTTTCCGCCAAGCTCGCGGCCCTCATCAAGGAGCGCGACGATATCATCGACGCCGTGCGCAAGCTGCGCGCCGGCATCCAGAGCCTCAACCGCGAGGGACGCGAACGGCTGATCGCCGCCTTCGATGTGGTCAATTCGCAGTTCCAGCGGCTTTTCACCCATCTGTTCGGCGGCGGTACGGCGGAATTGCAGCTGATCGAATCCGACGATCCGCTGGAAGCCGGGCTCGAAATTCTCGCCCGTCCGCCGGGCAAGAAGCCGCAGACCATGACGCTGCTTTCGGGCGGCGAGCAGGCGCTGACCGCCATGGCGCTGATCTTTGCCGTCTTCCTCACCAATCCCGCGCCGATCTGCGTGCTGGACGAGGTGGACGCGCCGCTGGACGACCACAATGTCGAGCGTTATTGCAACCTGATGGACGAGATGGTGACCTCCACCGAAACGCGTTTCGTCATCATCACCCACAATCCCATCACCATGGCGCGCATGAACCGCCTCTTCGGCGTCACCATGGCCGAACAGGGCGTGTCGCAACTGGTATCGGTGGATTTGCAGACCGCCGAGCAATTGCGCGAAGCCGTCTGAGTTTCGTTTTCCGATCGCCGCGAATTTATCTCCCCGCATCACCCATTCGGGTGGACGATCATGCGCAGGATTTTGCTATGTTTTTTCTGGAATGGATAAGGGTTCTCTCCAGACCCCACCATCCGGTTTCCTGTACCGGATGGAATGCCTTGCGAGGCTGCTGCCGCAGCCTCGCAAGGCTTTTTTATTGGTCTTGTGCCTCGCGTCCCTCATTCCTGTGCTTGTCACAGGAATCCAGCCGACACGCGTCTGCGTGGCGAGAAAGTCCTTTCAACCCAAAGACTTGGGTTGGCTAGATTCCTGTGACAAGCACAGGAATGAGGGAGTGCGGATGTGGCGCTTTGCTGCACTCAGATGAAGTGGTGCAAATATCGCCTCACGGCAGACACTCCGCCTCAAACCGTCGCCCACTCACTCCGGCACCAGCCGCAGCCTTGTCCCCCAAGGATCGATCGCTTCCACGACATTATTTTCCATTTCCACCAGCACATAACCGGCAGCCCGCAGCCTTGTCTTTTGCGCTTCGAGGTCGGCGGGGTTTCGGACGGTAAGCGAAAACCAGTCGAGACCGGTTTCGGTGACGTTGCGCTCCTTGGCCCCCCGGCTGTTCCATGTATTCACCGCCAGATGGTGGTGATATCCGCCGGAGGACAGGAAAGACGCATCCGTGCGGTCGTCCTGCGTCGGCTGCAAGCCGATAGCTTCCTCATAAAACGCACGGGCGGCGGCAATCTCGCCGACCCTCAGGTGAACATGTCCGATGCGCATCATCGGCGGGGCCGTTGTGTAGTCGCTTCTTTTGGTATCGGTCAGCGCCACGAGATTGTCGACGTCGAGCTGTTCGGTGCCCATTTTCACCACGCGGCCGTTCCAGACCCATGTGTCCCTTGGCCGGTCGCTGTAAACCTCGATGCCGTTGCCTTCGGGATCGTTGAGATAGATCGCTTCGCTGACATTGTGGTCGGCAAAGCCTGACAGCGGCACCTGCCTGAGCGCCGCATGCACCAGCCATCGCGCCAGATCCTTGCGGGTGGGCATCAGATAGGCAATGTGGAACAGGCCGGCGGAGGTGGGGCTTTCGTAATCCGCCGCCGGCTTGTGGTCGAGATCGAGCAGCGGCACGGTGCCGACGCCAAGCGTCACGCCGCGCGATGTGCGCTCCACCTCGTTCAGCCCGAGCACGGAACGGTAATAGTCGATCATCGGATCGAGATCGCGCACCCGAAGCGCCGCCTGACCAATATGCATCGGCGTCGTCAGCGCAAAGGGAAGGGCGGCGCCGGCATTTGCGACGGCTGTGGCGCCCTCGGCTTTCAGCGCACCGGCAAGAGCGGTGGCGGCGCAAGAAATTCCGGCAAATTTCAACGTGTGGCGGCGAGTAAATTGCATGAATAATCTCTTTTTGGGCGATGTGAATGGCTTAGGGAACACTCCGTTTCTCCGCACTACACGAATGCGTCAGCAACGCTGTTATTTTGCTTTTGCGGCAATTCTGGCGCGCAATTCGCCGCAATTATGCTGCACTGCGATGTAAACTGCACGTTGCAGCGTTCCCAACATGCTGGCAATGCTGTAGATGATAGAAAAATGACAACGCTTCTGGGTGGAGAGCGTGCAATGAAAAAGTGGGTTTATACCTTCGGCAACGGTGCTGCCGAAGGCCGGGCAGGTGACGTTGCGATATTGGGAGGCAAGGGCGCGAACCTTGCCGAAATGGCAAGTCTCGGCCTTCCGGTGCCCCCCGGCCTCACCATCATTGCCGATGCCTGCGCCCTTTATCACAAGAACGGTCATGATCTTCCCGAGGAGCTGAAGCTTCAGGTCATGGCTGGCCTCTGCGGCATGGAGACCGTGACCGGCAAGACATTTGGCGGCAGCCAGACGCCGCTGCTGCTGTCGGTCCGATCAGGCGCGCGCGCCTCCATGCCGGGCATGATGGACACGGTTCTCAATCTCGGCCTCAACGACCGCACGGTCGAGGCGCTGGGTCACGATGCGGGCGACGCCCGTTTCGCCTGGGACAGCTATCGCCGCTTCATCCAGATGTATGCCGATGTCGTCATGGGTCTCGACCACGAGCTGTTCGAGGAAATTCTCGAAGATGAAAAAGGCCGTCTCGGCCATGAATACGATACCGATATGTCGGCGGTCGAATGGCAGCACGTCGTCTCGCTTTACAAAAAGCTGATTGAGGACGAGCTGGGCGAAGCCTTCCCGCAGGATTGCCACGTCCAGCTCTGGGGCGCGATCGGCGCGGTTTTCGCCAGCTGGACGAACCATCGCGCCGTGACCTACCGGCATCTGCATAATATTCCAGGAGACTGGGGTACGGCGGTCAACGTTCAGGCCATGGTCTTCGGCAATCTCGGTTCGTCATCGGCAACCGGCGTCGCCTTCACCCGCAATCCCTCCACCGGCGAGCCGGAGCTTTACGGCGAGTTCCTCGTCAATGCTCAAGGGGAAGACGTGGTGGCGGGCATCCGCACGCCGCAATCGATAACCGAGGCGGCGCGTCTGATCTCCGGTTCCGACAAGCCCTCCATGGAAAAGCTGATGCCGGAGGCTTTTGCCGAGTTCCTGGCGATCTGCAAGCGGCTGGAAAACCACTATCGCGAGATGCAGGATCTGGAATTCACCATAGAGCGTGGCAAGCTCTGGATGCTCCAGACCCGCTCCGGCAAGCGCACCACGCGCGCCGCCATGAAGATCGCCGTGGATATGGTCGAGGCCGGACTGATTTCGCAGGAGGAGGCCGTCTGCCGCATAGAGCCGTCGTCGCTCGATCAGCTGCTGCACCCGACCATCGATCCCGGCGTTTCCCGGCCCATCATCGGCTCCGGCCTGCCCGCCTCTCCGGGGGCGGCAACCGGCGAGATCGTCTTTACCTCGGAGGAGGCGGTCGCTGCCGAAGCGGAAGGCCGCCGCGTCATTCTGGTCCGCATCGAAACCAGCCCGGAAGATATTCACGGCATGCATGCCGCCGAAGGCATTCTGACCACGCGCGGCGGCATGACCAGCCACGCCGCCGTTGTGGCGCGCGGCATGGGCATCCCTTGCGTCACTGGCGCGGGTTCCATGCGCGTCGACATGCGCAACAAGGTCCTGATCGGCGTCGGCTGCATGCTGAAGCGCGGCGACGTCATCACGATCGACGGTTCTTCCGGCCGGGTGCTGAAGGGTGAGGTGCCGATGACGCAGCCGGAACTGTCAGGCGATTTCGGCAAGCTGATGCAATGGGCCGATGGTCTGCGCCGCATGACGGTACGCACCAATGCCGATACGCCTGCCGATGCGCGCGCCGCCCGCGCCTTCGGTGCCGAGGGTATCGGCCTGTGCAGAACCGAGCATATGTTCTTCGAGGGCGACCGCATTCATGTGATGCGCGAGATGATTCTCGCCGAAAGCGAAAAGGGCAGGCGGGCCGCACTCGACCAGCTTTTGCCGATGCAGCGCTCGGATTTCACCGAACTGTTCCAGATCATGCACGGCCTGCCGGTGACGATCCGCCTGCTCGATCCGCCGCTGCACGAATTCCTGCCGAAGACCGATGGCGAAATCGTCGAGGTGGCCGCCGCCATGGGCATGCCGCAGACGGTGTTTCGCCAGCGGCTGGATGCGCTGCACGAATTCAACCCCATGCTCGGCCATCGCGGTTGCCGGCTGGCCATTTCCTATCCTGAAATCGCCGAAATGCAGGCCCGCGCCATTTTTGAGGCCGCCGTTGCGGCAGCGCGCATGACAGGTGCGCCGGTCGTGCCTGAGATCATGGTGCCGCTGGTCGGCCTCCGGTCCGAACTCGACTACGTCAAGGCCGTCATCGACACGGTGGCTGCCGAGGTGGCG
Organism: Rhizobium sp. GR12; assembly: GCF_036596185.1. Taxonomy (NCBI): domain Bacteria; kingdom Pseudomonadati; phylum Pseudomonadota; class Alphaproteobacteria; order Hyphomicrobiales; family Rhizobiaceae; genus Rhizobium; species Rhizobium sp. GR12. The sequence continues at coordinate 51,618 of NZ_JASXTH010000019.1, forward strand.
GAAGAGACCGGCATGACGCTCGAATATCTGACCGGCACCATGATCGAGCTGCCGCGTGCGGCGCTGCGCGCCCATGTCATTGCGGAAGCGGCGGAGTTCTTCTCCTTCGGCACCAACGACCTGACGCAGACGACCTTCGGCATTTCCCGCGATGACGCGGCGCGTTTCATCAATACCTATCAGCGCAAGGGCATCATCGAACGCGACCCGTTCATTTCACTGGATTTCGATGGCGTGGGAGAACTGATCCGCATTGCCGCCGAGCGCGGCCGCCAGACGCGGCCGGAACTGAAGCTGGGCATTTGCGGCGAACATGGCGGTGACCCGGCCTCGATCCATTTCTGCGAGGATGCGGATCTCGACTACGTGTCGTGTTCGCCCTTCCGCGTGCCAATCGCCCGCCTTGCCGCCGCTCAGGCGACGCTTGCCGCAAAGGCCAGACAGGGCGAGCCGGCGAGCAATGTTGCCTTCATTCCGGTCAGGGGTTTGGTTGGACGATGATCCGCCGCTCCACCACCACCGGCCGGTAGAACATGTCGCGGTTCATCTGCGCCTGCCAGGCGCGGTTGTCGGCGCGGCGGTCGAGATCGAGGTCCAGCAGGCATCCGGCCATCGGGTCCGTGCCGGTGCGGAAACCATACCCCCGGCACGTCGCCTCGTCCCGCGCCCGGCGCTCTTCCGGCGTCAACGTCTGGCAGGCAGTGAGCGCCATGAGGGCGGCAAGCGAACCGAGGACGATGGAAACGCGCATTTTGTTTCTCCCTTGAACATGACAGTCGTACGGCACTTTTATCGCCGCGATTGATACGCCTGTTTCATGATCGGGAAAAGCCGCGTCTGGGCGGAAAGTTGCATCGGGGCGAGCTGTCAGACTTGTTTGGGGCGCTCCATTTCGGCGCGCATCCAGCTTGAGTCTCCCCAGGTCGAGAGCCAGATCATCAGGTCGGTGAGAAAGCCGATAATCGGCAACAGCAACCTGTGACCCATGCCGCGCGTCGTCTGGTTTTCCTCAGCCTCTCGCAGATGAGCCAGTTCCTGTTCCTGGATAGAGGCAATCAGCTGATGAAGCTCAGTATCTCTCGTTTGCAAGAAGGCCAATTGGTCTTCCAGATGGCGGTGAACAGTACTTTCCACGGCCTCGGTGCAAATCCAGACCATGTTGCGTCCGCCCAATGCGGTCAAAAAGCCGAGCAGATAACCTCCAAGGCTCCAGAACGCCATTACGCGACAGGGCCTCGCTTTTCTGGATGGCATGGCTTCACGGAACTGGCGGCAATGATCGATTTCGTCTTCCCGCATTTCATGAAGAGCGGGCACGATGTCCGGAAACAATCGACGGGCCATCCAGATCTGTGCTCCGTAGATGCGAATAGCGCCAAACTCGCCTGCATGATTGACTTTAAGAATGCGGCGAACGGTAAGAGCCGGATCGTGTTTGCCACTATCGGACATATGAAACGTTTACCTGAGTGTTTTCCCGTTCGGGCCTGCCGGTTGGATTGGCTTCCAGTGTCTCTGACAAAACTAAATGAATTGCACAACGGTCTTCCAATAATGACGCCAGACGCGATTGCAGCCGCTCAGCTCTTTATTGCTGGCGGCTGCTCTCATGGTGACATCGCTAAGATGATTGAAATCGTCGCTGGCATTGATCGTGGCAGCAAGAAAGTGGTGCACAGGTAGCAGCCGCCACTTGCTTCACTCAGGCCGCCACCGCCTCCCGGTCATCGAGCGCGTCGATGTCCTTGGCGTTATTATAAACGGCCTCATCCAGAATGCCTTCGCGCTTGGCGACGATGGTGGGCACCAGTGCCTGACCGGCGACGTTGACCGCCGTGCGACCCATGTCGAGGATCGGGTCGATGGCGAGCAGCAGACCCACACCTTCGAGCGGCAGGCCGAGCGTGGAGAGCGTCAGCGTCAGCATCACCACGGCACCCGTGAGACCCGCCGTTGCGGCCGAGCCGAGCACCGAGACGAAGACGATCAGCACATATTCTTGGATGCCGAGCGGCACCTGGAAGAACTGCGCGATGAAGATCGCCGAGATCGCCGGATAGATGGCGGCGCAGCCGTCCATTTTGGTGGTGGCGCCGAGCGGCACGGCGAAGGCGGCATATTCGCGCGGCACGCCGAGGCTCTTTTCCGTCACGGTCTCGGTGACGGGAAGGGTGCCGATGGAGGAGCGCGACACGAAGGCGAGCTGGATGGCCGGCCATGCGCCTGCAAAGAAGCGTGACGGCTTCAGGCCATGAGCGAGAAGCAGGGCCGGATAGACCACGAAGAGCACCAGCGCCAGACCGATATAAACGGCCGCCGCATACCAGCCGAGCTGCGAAAGCGTCGTCCAGCCATATTGATCGACCGCGCGGCCGAGCAGGCCGATGGTGCCGATGGGGGTGAGGCGGATGACCCACCACAGGATTTTGCGCACGATGGAAAGCAGTGACTGATTGAAAGCGAGGAACGGCTCTGCCGCCTTGCCCGCTTTAAGTGCTGCGACACCAAAGGCAATCGACACCACGAGCAGCTGCAACACGTTGAAGTTCAGCGAGGTGCTGGCGGAACCGTTGGTGACTTTGGTCGAGGCTTCGAGGCCGAAGACGTTGGCCGGGACGAGACCCTTGAGGAAGTCCAGCCACGAACCCGTGGAGGACGGTGCCGCCGCTGCCGTATTGGCAATCGCCGTGTTGACGCCCGGCTGAATGACGAGGCCGAGCACGATGCCGATGACGACGGCTATGAGTGCGGTGATGGCGAACCATAGAAGCGTCTGCCAGACCAGCTTTGCCGCATTGTTGAGGTTCTTGAGATTGGCGATGGAGGCGACGATAGCGGTGAAAATCAGCGGCGGCACCAGCGCGCGCAACAGCTGCACGAAAATGCTGCCGATTGTCTGCAGCGTTACGGAAAGCCAGTTCTGGCCGCCAGTGGCGTCCGCGCCGATATTGCGCGCAATGAGCCCGAGCAGCAGGCCGATGACCATGGCGAACAGAACCTGAAAGCCAAAATTGCGATAAAAGGGTTTGGGCCCGGATGAGCGGGCGGGCGTCGTTGCCTGTGACATGACTTGTCTCTTTTTTATGCAAGAAAACGAGGATGATGCACTTTTTACACGCATTCTCGAAGGAAGGATCGAGAATATGCGAAATCCATTGTGAATTAAGGGATGGACTTGCGTATTTGTTGCACTATCGGTGCATTATTCTCTTAAGCGGAGGGAATGCGGAAAAATATTCCGCCCAATCGTAGCCTTGACCTCTCACGCGCTCGAAACGATGCCGAGGCTCGGAGCTTATAGTTTGGCGGTGCCGTAACATCATACTCCGTCACCCCGGACTAGATCCGGGGTCCATTGCGATCAAGTCCTTGATTGCGAGAGGCTTCTTTCACAGCGCAGACGTGCCGTGGCTGGATGCCGGATCATCCTCGGGCCTGACCCGAGGATGGGCATGACTGAGGAAAGGTTTGCGCACTTTAGCATCGCATCAGACCCGTCCTTTGTTTTCCTCACCGCAAATCCGGTCTATGACATCATATGCAGGTGATTCCCTTGCCAGATTTCGGGTGCAACGCTTTTACGCCAATGCGATCTTACGGATATCCGCTTCCATGACTGTGCGTTTCGTCCGGCCTTTTTCGGTTGCAGCCTATCTTTCCCGCTATCTTGGTCTGGCGGCGCTGGTGCTTTTCCTCATCGCCGCCTGCATCCACCGCTTCGGGCCGCTGACGACGCCCGATCTCGCCGGGCTGCTCATCATTGCCGCCTGCGTTGCGCTGGTGGCCGTGCTTCTGGCGGTGATCGGTCTGGAACGGCTGTGGACGAAAGGCGCGCGTGGCGGCCTTTCGGCGCTGGCAGCCCTGCTTTTGTCGGCGCTGCCGCTCGGCGTTGTCGGCTACGGCGCATATCTCTATTGGCAGCAGCCGAAGATTTACGACATCTCCACCGACTTGACCGATGTGCCGCAATGGCTGGCGCCGCCGGTTGCAAACCAGCAATGGCTGACAAGACCCACAACCGTTGCCAAAGAGGACCGTGACGCACAGGCCGTGGCCTACGCAAGCCTTGCCGGACGCCGTTACGAAGGCGCGATCGACCGCATCTACACCGCCGCCAAAAAAACGGCCGCCGCCCAGAATATCCGCATCACCCACACCAAAGGCGTCATCGGCGCGGTGGAGCCGCCCTCGCTCGGCGTTCCCGAACAGGACAAGACCTCGCCCGCCGAGGAAGCGCCGGTCGAAGACCTGCCCTCCATCGTGCCGGTTCCCATGGCCCGGCCGCTTGAAGCGCCGCAGCCCACCTTCTTTAACGGCAGCGGTGTGGTGCTGATGCAGGGCGAGACGCGCACGCGCATCTGGGGATTGCGGTTCGACATCCTCATCCGCCTGAAGGAAGAAGCGGAAACCACCATCGTCGACATGCGCGTCGCCTCACGCTACGGTCCGCACGATCTCGGCATGGGTGCGGCGATCGCCGAAGCCTATCTCGATGCGCTGGATGCGGAAATGCAGGGGCTGAACGACAATTAGGCTATTTGTGGTGCTGTGACGCTGCCGCTTGTTTCTTCTCCCCGCCGGGGAGAAGGTGGCCCGAAGGGCCGGATGAAGGGGAACCCTCTCCGCATATCGCTACCCTAGCCCCCTCAACCCGCTGCCGCGACCTTCTCCCCGGCGGGGAGAAGAAACAAGCAGCACTCGCTCGCCCCTCAACGGGTAGGGCCACAACAAACTGTGAAATATTATCCGTCAGGAATACCGGCTCACGCCGGAAAATATTCGCCAAGCAGCGAAGGCGCACCGTCCGTCCGCACCTCGCCCTTTTCGATCAGGTCCTCGATATGGGCGAGCACGGAAAGAGCCGCCGCCCCGTGCAGGCGCTTGTCGGTGCTGGCATAGATCACCTTCACCATGTCGGCGATCTGCCGGTCGCCATCCCGGATACGTTTCAGAACCGCCCTTTCCCGCATGCGGCGGTGGGCGCGCAGCCCGCGCATGAAGGCGGCGGGATCGTTGACCGGGCCGCCATGACCCGGCAGGAACAGCCGGTCGTCGCGCACAAGCAGCCGCTCCAGCGAGGCCATGTAATCGCTCATCGAACCATCCGGTGGTGCAACGATGGTGGTGGCCCAGGCCATGACGTGATCGGCGGAAAAGACGATGCCGCTGCCATCAAGCGCGAAGGCGGCGTGGTTGGCGGTGTGTCCCGGCGTATGCAGCGCCGTGAGTTGCCAGCCGTCGCCGGAGAGGCTCTGCCCGTCGCCGAGTGCCACATCCGGGACGAAAGCCGTGTCGGAGCTTTCCGCAAAGGGATTGGTCTCGCCCACATGCAGCGGCCGGGCGGCGCGGTGCGGGCCTTCCGCAACCGTGATCGCGCCGGTCGCCTCTTTCAGCCGCCGGGCGAGCGGCGAGTGATCGCGATGGGTGTGGCTGACGAAGATATGGCTGACCTCGCGGCCATCAAGCGCCGCCATCAACGCCTGAAAATGTGCCTCGTCCTCCGGGCCGGGATCGATGACGGCAACGGAACGGTCTCCGACGATATAGCTGTTGGTGCCGTGGAAGGTGAAAGCGGAGGGATTGTTGACGGTAATGCGCTGAATAAGCGGGGCAACAGGCACCGCCTCGCCATAGGCCGGCCTGAAATCGAGATCGAATGCCGGGTCCGCCATCGAGACCTCCTGAGATAATGCCATGCTATCCGCCGCACGGCCCCAGCCGCGCAATCGCCAAGCCCTAACATGCCATGTCAGGCACGGCATCCAAAAAGCTTGGATTTTGTGAAAAAATAAGCAGTCAGGTCATTGCCGCCTAGGGCAGGCTTTGCTAATCAGGCCCGGTTCAGGCAGCGGCGTTTCGCCCAAGCTGCCCTGTTGGGGCGTCGCCAAGCGGTAAGGCACCGGTTTTTGGTACCGGCATTCCCAGGTTCGAATCCTGGCGCCCCAGCCATTTTCTATTTTTTATCAATTAAATCAGCAGATTAGTCCGAATTGGGAGGCGCTGGGTGTTGCAGCTTTGTGGTTGATACATACGTGACATTGCGACTCGCCGAGCTATCGAAGATAGTTGCAGCGAACGGGGGGCGCAATGACGGCATACAGCGAAGACTTCACTGAGATAGCTCACTGCGGCGGGCAGGCCACCTTTGCCGTGAGATGTGATGAAAGCGGCGCTCTTAGTATCGCTGCCGGGTTTCGCGGGTCGAGCCCCGGTCCGATGGTCATGGTCGCTATCTATGCTGCCGTTCCTCAAGGGTTTCCAGTTTCAGACGTAAGGATGGGTGGTATAGGGCAAGCCTTCGAGCCTCCTTGTCCGACTGATTGCATGGCCGTCTTTCTAGGGTCCGACTCTCACGGTAAATGGGGCCATAGATGCCCACGGTGCAGCGGCTACTATCGCAACGGTACGCATCCCGCGATTTACCCCCTCACATGCCCTTATTGCGGGTTGCGGACAAAAGCATTCCATTTTCTAACGGATGCGCATGTCCGATATATCAAACACTACATCGCGACCTACTATGAAGCCATTGAGGCGGACCTAGAACCCGGCAACGAGACCGAGTTCGTGATTGATATGGACGCAATAGCTAGATCCGAAGATACCGGTAATCGCCCAGACTTCTACTACGTGTCAGAAACACAACAAACACGTTTTGAGTGTTTGAAGTGCGACGAGTTCAACGACATTCGAGGACTGTACGGCTATTGCGCCTCGTGCGGCTACCGGAACAACATGGCAAGCCTAAACGATAGCTTTCAAAAGCTGCGAAGCGGTCTCGTGGAAAAATCTATCGTATCGGATGCGGTTATCAGCAGGGCCGTATCAGCGTTCGACGCTTCGTGTAGAGACATGATCAACCAGCTTAAAAAGCGTATCCCTATGAAACCGGCTAGAATGAAACGGCTGGAACGTCTCGTTTTTCACGACATAGAAAGTCCTACCTTCAACGAGGTCAAGTCAGCGTTTGAGGTTGACCTACTGAGAGGTATCGATGGCCCGACAACCGAGTTCTTGAAGATGATGCTGGAACGGCGTCACGTCTACGAACATAATGGTGGGGTGGCGGATGAACGTTATGTTGAGAGAAGCGGCGACAACTTGTGGCGAGTTGGTGACCTGATCCGGGAGACAGACCAGAACGCTCACAAATTGCTGAGCACTCTGCCAATCTTAGCTCAAAACCTTCACGACGACTTCCATGAGATATTTCCGCTAACAGAATGGCCCGTTCAATATTTTGAAGAGCGGACCGGCAAACGGAAGCAGTTGACTTGGTTCGGTAAAGAACAGCCGGCATAGCGATGGTGAATTTAGCTCCTTACTTTCGCGCTCTGTGAACAAAGGCTCATCAGCAACAAAAACGCCGCGCGTCTAGAGACACGCGGCGTCAAATCTAAAAATCGCGATTATGCCTTACAGCGCGATATCCGGAACCTTCTTCACCGGCGCGCCGGCAGGTGCCGGTGCGGCCCCCTTCAGCGCATCAAGATCGATCTGCGGCGGGGTCGGCAGTTGCAGGTGTTCGGACGTATAGGCCCATTCCTGCTGTACCTTTTCCGGGTCGTCATTGAGCTTGGTGCCGTAGCTCGGCACGATCTGGCGAATCTTGGCCTGCCATTCCGGTGTTGCCACCTTGTCCTTGAACACCTTTTCCAGAACGCTGAGCATGATCGGTGCGGCGGTGGAGGCGCCCGGCGAAGCGCCTAGCAGGCCGGCGATGCTGCCATCCTGCGCGGCGACGATTTCCGTGCCGAGCCTGAGGACGCCGCCCTTTTCCTCGTCGCGCTTGATGATCTGCACGCGCTGGCCCGCCTGCCACAGACGCCATTCGCCCTGCTTGGCGTTGGGGAAATATTCCTTCAGCGCGGCAAAACGGTCGTCGTCCGACATCATCAGCTGGCCGGCGAGATATTCCACCAGCGGATATTCGTCGATACCGACACGCACCATCGGCCAGGCATTGCTTGTCGTGACGGAGGAGACGAGATCGAAATAGGAGCCTTCCTTCAGGAACTTGGTGGAGAAGGTGGCGAAAGGTCCGAACAGGATGACGCGCTTGCCGCCAAGCACGCGGGTATCCAGATGCGGAACCGACATGGGCGGCGAGCCGACCGAGGCCTTGCCGTAGGCCTTGGCCAGATGCTGCATCGTCACATCGGGGTTTTCGTTGATCAGGAACGAACCGCCAACCGGGAAGCCGGCGTAGTTGTCGCCTTCCGGGATGCCGGACATCTGCAACAGGTGCAGCGCGCCGCCGCCGGCGCCGATGAACACGAATTTCGCATCCACGGTGTGTTCGGTTTCGGTCTTGAGGTTGCTATAGGTCACGCGCCAGCTGCCATCGGCATTGCGCTGAATATCGGAAACCTCGCTGTTGACCTGCAGGTCGAAGTTCTGGTCGCTCTGCAGATGCGACACGAATTGGCGGGTGATTTCGCCGAATTCCATGTCGGTGCCGAGCGGAGACCAGGTCGCGCCGATCTTCTGGGAAGGGTCGCGGCCTTCCATCATCAGCGGCACCCATTTCTTGATCTGTTCGGGGTCGCTGGAATATTCCATGCCGGCGAAAAGCGGGCTGGCTTTGAGCGCCTGATAACGCTTTTCCAGAAAAGCGACGTTTTCATCGCCCCAGACGAAGCTCATATGCGGCGTGTGGTTGATGAAGGAGCGCGGGTTCTTCAAAACGCCGTTGCGCACCTGCCATGCCCAGAACTGCCGGGAAATCTGGAAGGATTCGTTGATGTTGACGGCTTGGGCGATCTTGACGTTGCCGTTGTCGTCTTCCGGCGTGTAATTCAGCTCGGCAAGCGCGGAATGGCCGGTGCCGGCATTGTTCCAGCCGTTGGAGCTTTCAAGCGCCACGCCGTCCAGCCGCTCGAGCATCTGCATCGACCAGGTCGGCTCAAGTTCGCGCAGCCACACACCGAGCGTCGCGCTCATGATGCCGCCGCCGATCAACAGCACGTCGACCTTTTTGGTCGCGGTGTCGGCGTGAAGCGGGGAGGTGGGCAGCGCTGCCGCCGCAAGCCCTGCAAGTGCTGTGCCGAGAACCTGTCGACGGTTCATGGGAAGCGCATGGGAGGAAAATGCGTCTGAAGGAAGATCAGTGAGCTGGGATTTGTCTTGATCGATGGGGGTCACGGCCATACCTGACTCTTGTTTTGTGTTAAAAACACTCCTCCCGGCCGCCCCGTTACAGCAAAGCACAAACCGGCACAACCCTGATACAATCACCCCAGTTCAAGCGCTTTTGCAAGGATTTTGCCGAGACATAAGGCCGCAACGGCGATTATGGCGGCTTTGCCGATTGTCATTTTTATGGTCGTGAAGATTAGAAGGCGCTTTCAAACGGTTGAAAGGCTTCTCCGCACCCAATATCGCGGCAAGGCTCGCAATCTGCCGTTTGCGAGGCGGAATGGGCCGGGGACCCCTGTTCCTGACGAAAAATTTTCAGAAAATGACAATGATCCCGGAAAAGTGAAAAGGCCCGCCGGTTGGGGCGGGCCTTGTTGTTCGTTTTCCGGCCGGACACTCAGTTTGCGGCGAGGAATTCCGCGCAATAGCTTGGACCGTTGACGCCGGGGCGGTCGGAGACCGTACGCACGGCGGTGATCCTGTAATCGCTGGCAACGACAAGCTGAACCGTGCAGGAGAGCGAGGCGGTGCGGGCTGGCGAGATCTGGCGACCCTTCTTGCCGTCCTTGCCTTCCTCGAACCTGGCGGGAACCGTGGCCTTCTTGTAGCCGCCGCGCCAATTATAGATGGTCGAGCTGCCGGTTTCCGTGTCGCTCAGCGGCGGGCCGAATTTTGCAAAGAAAATACCCGCGGACTGACCGACCCACCGCGTTTCAACGGGGCTCTTCTGGGTGAAGGAAGGGGCGGAGCCCGTCGATGTCGTGCAGGCGGAGAGCGCAATGGCGAGCCCTGCGAGCGTTACGCTGCGAAATAGCATGGTGAAATGTCCTTTGTGCCGAGTCCGGCTTCTCGCCGGTCATTCCGTTCCCCTAGCAGATTTGACGGCGACGGGCAGGGGAGGTGTGCCGCTTCACGAAAATTTCCTGCCACAATTGCTTTTTTGTAACGTTTTCCGGCATCCCGCCCTATGCCGCAAGCGCCTGACGCTCGCCTTACGCCGCGCCGCGAAAACTTGTCATAAAAAATGCAATATGCCGCTTGTCGAACGCCGGAGGCTGGTCTATAGAAGCGCCGCTGGTCACGGAGTGTAGCGCAGTCTGGTAGCGCACGTCGTTCGGGACGACGGGGTCGGAGGTTCGAATCCTCTCACTCCGACCAGCTTAAGCCCGATCTTTCCCGAGGCTTGCAACTGATCCCGATACTTCCTGAAAATCCTGAATGAAATATCGTACCGAAACCGGACCGTTTGAAACCGGACGGGTCAGAATGCACTCGCCGCCTGCGCCTGAAAATTGGGGCTTTGGCGACCACACGGACAGTCAATTGCTCATTCTCGCCAGCGCGAGAATGAGAAAAATGCAAACAACGGCCGTCGGCCAGAAGTAATAGCCTTAATGTAAGTCCAGTCGATCATCGTTAGCGGTAGCGGTGATCACCACGCCAGTCCCGACGATCACGCCAATCCCTTCGGTCGCGCCAGTCGCGACGGTCATAGTCACGGTACTGGCGATCGCGGTCATAGGTGCGGTAATACACGCCTGTCGTATAGTATCCGCCGCTACGGTATCCTCGATCGTCGACACAGCCGCTTAGGATGCCGACCGAAACCAGGCAGATCGCTGCAGTCAAAATTTTCATAATCTTCATCTCCCAATGACGGACACTAACGTACGCTGAACTACGCAGTTCCATCGGCGAGAGAGTGACGCGTCGGCCATTAACAGGGCCTGAACGCAGTTCCACGGGTTTTCCTGTCAACAGTCGTGACTGGACGATGCCGTTATCGAACTGCAATGAAGCCATTGTCAGCGCAGCCGCAGGGAACGCAACCGCGCCTCAGCCGTTCTCCATTCACAACAACAATGGAGGATAACATGCTGAAGGGTATTGCGCTGTGGGCTATGGGCGTTCCGATCTTCGTGATCGTTCTGCTTTATATGTTCGTGTTTTAAGCGGCGCCGAATACAGGCCCGTAACGAAAAAAGGCGACCGCCTGCGGTCGCCTTTTTCTGTTTATATCGGAACATCCTCAGTCGAGATCGCCGATCAGCCGCGAGGCGGTTGCGCCATCGGTGCGGCGGATGTCGATTTCGTCGCGATGCTTGGCCAAGAGTTCGCTCGCCAGCAATTTTTCCGCGAGATCGGCGGGCAGGGATAGAATGACCCGGTCACCCTTTTCTTCCGTCGCGCCGACGCTGCGCTTGCCGGCGATCATGCCGCCTGCCACCGTGTTGTTGGTATCAGGGTCGATCAGGATGAAGGAGCCGGTCGCCCGGTTCTGCTCATAGGCATCGAAGATCGCCGTCTCGTCGAAGGAGAGACGCACCTTGCCGATCGCATTCATCGGCAACGACGTCTCGTGCGCCTGCCACTCGCCTTCTTTCAGGTTGAGCTGGCTGACCGGCTGCACGCTGACACGCTGGCGGCGGCTGCCGCTCTTCAGCCAGTAACGTTTGCCGGCTTCGATGCCGCCCGGCTGCAACGCCACGATCTGTGCGTCAAAGGCAAGCCCTGTCTGCGGCTGCGCCTCGATGGACACGATCATGTCGCCGCGTGATACGTCCACCTGACGGTCGAGGACGAGCGTGACGGCGTCACCCGCAACAGCGGCGTTGCGCAGCAGATCGAAAGTGACGATCTGCTTGACGTTGGCGACCATGCCTGACGGCAGCACGACGACACTGTCGCCCGGCTTGACCGAACCGCCGGAAACCGTGCCCTGATATCCGCGGAAACTCTCACCGGGGCGCGAGACGCGCTGTACGGGGAAGCGGAAGCCGCCGGATTGCGCCGAGCGCACCGTGGCAAGCTCCAGCGTTTCGACCAGCGTCGGGCCTTCATACCAGGGCATGGATGCCTTGCCTGACAGCACGACATTTTCGCCCTTCAGCGCCGACATCGGAATGGCGGTGATCTGCTTGATGCCGAGGTCGGAGGCGAAATCGCGGAACTCGTGGGCGATCAGCTCAAAACCGGCCTTGTCGTAATTCGTCAGGTCGATCTTGTTGATGGCCAGCACGAATTGCCGGATGCCCATCAGTGCGGCGATGGTGGCGTGGCGACGTGTCTGTTCCAGAATGCCGGTGCGCGCATCGACGAGCAGCACGGCAAGATCGGCGGTGGAAGCGCCGGTCGCCATGTTGCGGGTATATTGCTCGTGGCCGGGCGTGTCGGCCACGATGAAGGCGCGCCTGTCGGTGGAGAAATACCGATAGGCGACATCGATGGTGATGCCCTGTTCGCGCTCGGCCTGCAAACCGTCGAGCAGCAGTGCGAAATCGGGCAGGCCGAGATCGTTCTGCTTGCCGCTGTCGCGGTGCAGGGTGGCGGCCTGATCTTCCTTGATGGCCTTGGTGTCCCACAGGAGACGGCCGATCAGGGTCGATTTGCCGTCATCCACGCTGCCGCAGGTGATGAGACGAAGCGGGCGCGTATCGCGCGTCGCCTTCGAATGTTCGGCAAAGGGCAGAATGGTGGCCGTGGAGGCGTTGTTGGTCGCAGCGGCGGTCATCAGAAATAGCCCTCGCGCTTTTTCTTCTCCATCGAGCCGGACTGGTCGCGGTCGATGGCGCGGCCCTGCCGTTCGGAAACGGTGGCGATTTCCAGCTCGGCAATGACCTCCTGAAGCGTCGCCGCCTCGGAACGGATCGCGCCGGTCAGCGGGAAGCAGCCGAGCGTGCGGAAGCGGATCGAGCCGTGCTGGACCTCTTCGCCCGGCAGCAATTCCAGCCGCTCGTCTTCGGCAAGGATCATCATGCCGTCGCGCTCGATGTAAGGACGCTCGGCAGCGTAATAGAGCGGCACCAGCGGAATGTTTTCCGCCTCGATGTAACGCCAGATGTCGACCTCGGTCCAGTTGGAGAGCGGGAAGGCGCGCACGCTTTCGCCCTTGCGGACCATGCCGTTATAGATGTTCCACAGTTCCGGGCGCTGGTTGCGCGGGTCCCATTTGTGGTCGGGCGTGCGGAAAGAGTAGATGCGCTCCTTGGCGCGGCTCGCCTCTTCGTCGCGGCGCGCACCGCCGAAGGCCGCGTCGAACTGGCCGGCATCGAGCGCCTGACGCAGCGCTTCCGTCTTCATGATGTCGGTGTAAAGCGCCGATCCATGGGAGAAGGGCGTCACGTTTTCCGTCTCGCCGCGCGGGTTGGTGTAGGAGATCAGATCGAGGTCATATTCCTTGACGATCTTGTCGCGGAATTCGATCATTTCCTTGAACTTCCAGCCGGTATTGACGTGCAGCAGCGGGAAGGGCACGCGGCCGGGGAAGAAGGCCTTGCGCGCCAGGTGCAGCAGCACGGATGAATCCTTGCCGATGGAATAGAGCATCACGGGATTGTCGAATTCGGCGGCGACTTCGCGGAAGATGTGAATGGCTTCGTTTTCAAGCGCCTTCAGATGGGGATCGAGCGGCGGCTTGGATGCGACAGTATTCTTGCTGTCCGTCTCGTGGACTGCGTTGGACATTGTGAACTCCGGAAATGGTCTGAATGATTATCGTTGCGGAATGGCGGAGATGGCGGATGTCTGTTCCGCACCGGCGACGTGAAGGCCGCATTCGCGCTTCTCGTCGTTTTCCCACCACCATCGTCCGGCGCGCTCAGGCTCGCCGGGCTTGATGGCGCGTGTACACGGCTCGCAGCCGATGGAGGGGTAACCACGCGCATGCAACGGATTGACGGGAATGTTTTCAGACGCGACATAGGCCTGGATCTGTTCGATGTCCCAGTCCGCCAAAGCATTGATCTTGATGAGATTGCGCTCAGTGTCGAACTCGGCGAAAGGCGTGGTCGCGCGGTTGCCCGACTGGCCGCGACGGAGCCCGGTGATCCAGAAGGCAGCGCCTTCCAGCGCCTTGCCGAGCGGGATCAGCTTCCTAACATGACAGCAGGCGTGGCGAGCCTCGATGCTTTCGTAAAAGCCGTTGAGACCGTATTTTTCGGCATAGGCGTCGATATCGTCCTGCTCGGGCCGGAAGCGGCGGATTTCGATGCCGAAGCCCTCTTCGGTCTCATCGATGAGATCGACGGTTTCCTTGAAGAGCCGGCCGGTTTCCAGCGTCACGACATCGATCGGCAGGCGATGGGTGCCGATGGCCGCCGTAATGACCTGATCCTCGATGCCGAGGCTGGTGGTGAAGACCACGCGCCCGCCGAGACCGGCGATGAAGGAAAGTCGTCCCGCAAGATCGAGCCCGGCAAGCGTGGCGTCGAGGGATGCGGTATCGGCAGAGGCATTTGCTGAATTGATCGTCATTGTCACGTCCGGGATTTCCATGGCCGATTATTGTTGAAATCCGGCTTCTGGAACAGAAATGACAGTCCTTGTGCGCTGCACTTGAGAGCAAAAATGCCTCACGCGCGCTTTGTATGAGCAAAAGATGCCCGTTCACCTTCTTTGCAGCTTGGATTTGAATTGTGACAACTTCTGCGCTAAGTCGGAATTGCCGGGTTCCCGGGCTTGTGGTCTACTGGTTTTACGATGATTTCGCAGAAGGCAAAATACGCGCTGAGGGCGCTCCTGTCGCTGGCAAAGGCCGACGGTGGCTGTCCCGTGCAGATTTCCGACATTGCCCGCGAACAGGCCATTCCGAAAAAATTCCTGGAGCAGATCCTTCTCGAAATGAAGAAGGAGCGCATCGTCGAAAGCAGGCGCGGCAAGCAGGGCGGTTACCTTTTGGCACGCCCGGCCTCGGATATCACCTTCGGCGAGGTGCTGCGCCTGATCGACGGGCCGCTCGCGCCCTTGCCCTGCCTGTCGCAGACCGCCTATCGCCGCTGCGAGGATTGCGATGGCGAGAAGCAGTGCGAGATACGCCATGTGCTTGCCCGCGTGGCCGATGCCACCCGCAACATCCTTTTCAACACCACCATTGCGGACGCCCTGGCAGGTGTCGAAGTGCCCGAGCTTTTGACCGCCTGACGAAAAAATCGTCTAAAAGGTCAGAATATTTTTCGTCTCAGGCGCAAAAAATCGTCAAAAATGTGAAACGATTTTGCATTCAGCAAAGTTTTACACGACGCTTGTTGCGTGTTTGGCTTATGCTGCGTTGTATTTGTTGCCCGGGGAAACGCTCTCGGGAAACACTTTTTCGATCGTATTCGGCCTCATTGACCAACTCTACCGGTCCAGTAGAGTTAAGCCATATTCATCAGGAGGGAATACCGATGTCTAAGCTTCTGTCCGGTTTGAGCGTTGTCGCTCTCGGTCTTTCTCTGGCTCTTGGCGGTGTTGGTTCGGCGGCTGCGCAAACCAAGCTGCTTAATGTGTCCTATGATCCCACCCGCGAACTCTACAAGGATTTCAACGAAGCCTTCGCCAAGAAGTGGAAGGCCGATAGCGGCGAGGACATCACGATCCAGCAGTCGCATGGCGGCTCCGGCAAGCAGGCACGCTCGGTCATCGATGGTCTGGAGGCGGATGTCGTGACGCTGGCGCTGCAGAGCGACATCGATGCCATCGTCCAGAATTCCGGCAAGATCAACAAGGACTGGCGCACGCGCCTGCCGCATAATTCCTCGCCTTACACCTCCACCATCGTTTTCCTGGTGCGCAAGGGCAATCCGAAGGGCATCCATAACTGGGGCGATCTGGTGAAGGGCGACGTCCAGATCGTCACGCCGAACCCGAAGACATCAGGTGGCGCGCGCTGGAATTATCTCGCGGCCTGGGCCTGGGCGAATGAAGAGTTCAAGGGCGATCAGGACAAGATCAAGGCCTATGTCGGCGAAGTCTACAAGCGCGCTCCGGTTCTCGATACCGGCGCCCGCGGCTCCACGGTCACATTTGCACAGCGCCAGATCGGCGACGTGCTGCTGGCCTGGGAAAACGAGGCCTACCTTGCCGGTCAGGAATTCGGCGCCGATGCGTTTGACATCGTCGTGCCGCCGATCTCGATCCTCGCCGAACCGCCGGTGGCCGTGGTTGACGCGAACGTCGACGCCAAGGGCACCCGCAAGGTGGCCGAAGCCTATCTGCAATATCTCTATTCCGACGAGGGCCAGAATATCGCGGCGAAGCACTTCTATCGTCCGTCGAACCCTGCGGTCGTCTCCAAGGATCTGCTCAAGCAACTGCCCGACATCAAGCTCGTCACCATCGACGACCCGATCTTCGGCGGTTGGGCCAAGGCGCAGCCGGAACATTTCGGTGATGGCGGCATCTTCGACCAGATTTACAAGCCCGCCAAGTAAGCGGATGATGGGCTGAAACGAGATCGCCCGCCCCACGAAGGGAAACTCGAAAAGCAGATCAATCGACCGGACACCATGCCGGTCGATACTTTATAATAAGGGCCGGGGAACACCGGCTCCCAGAGAGCATTTCCAGGAAAAGTGGATCCCGGTTTTCTGTCCGGAAATGCGCCAAACAAAGATTATCCGGAGCCTTGATGAGCAATAATACATCCGGAAACAGGTGGAAGTGGCGGCAGTCGAGCGTAATACCCGGCTTTGGCCTGACGTTCGGTTACACGGTAATCTATCTGTTTCTCATCATTCTTATTCCGCTCGGCGGCCTTGTCTGGTCCACGGCGAAACTTGGTTTTGCAGATTTTATTGCGATCGCCACCGACAGCCGCACGCTGAACGCGCTGCGCGTCAGTTTCGGCACGGCCTTCATCGCCGCGCTGGTGAATGCGTTTTTTGGCGTCATCGTCGCCTGGGTTCTGACGCGTTACCGTTTCCCCGGCCGCCGCTTCGTTGATGCCATCGTCGATTTGCCCTTTGCCCTGCCGACGGCGGTTGCCGGTATCGCGCTGACCACGCTTTACGCCAATCGCGGCTGGGTCGGCGCGCTGTTCGAACCCTTCGGCATCAAGATCGCCTTTACCCCGACCGGCATCGTCATAGCGCTGATCTTCATCGGCCTGCCATTTGTCGTCCGCACCGTGCAGCCGGTCATGGAGGAGATAGACCGGCAGGTGGAAGAGGTGGCGGCAACGCTCGGCGCCAACCGTTTCCAGACCATCACCCGCGTTCTGCTGCCAAGCCTGACGCCCGCCATCCTGACGGGTTTCGCGCTCGCCTTTGCGCGTGGCGTGGGTGAATACGGCTCGGTCATCTTCATCGCCGGCAATATTCCCTACGTCTCGGAAATCGCGCCGCTGCTCATTGTCATCCGGCTGGAGGAGTTCAACTATGCCGGCGCGACCGCCATCGCCACCATCATGCTGATCATCTCCTTCGCCATGCTGTTCCTCATCAATCTCATTCAGGCCTGGAGCCGCAAGAGGTACGGTTATGTCTGACGCTTCCCGCACCTCGTCCCGGCCGTTCCGCGATCCCGCCAGCGAAAGCCTGCCCGCCCGGCTGGTGCTGATTGCCATCGCCTTTCTTTTCCTTGCGGCGTTCCTCGTTCTGCCGCTGGTATCGGTGTTCTTCGAGGCCTTCCGCAAAGGGGCTGACGCCTTCTGGGAGGCGATCGTCGAGCCGGATGCGCTGTCCGCAATCCGCCTGACGTTGCTCGTCGCCGCCATTTCGGTGCCGCTCAACCTTGTTTTCGGCGTTGCGGCCGCCTGGGCGATCGCGAAATTCGAGTTCAAGGGCAAGGCGTTTCTGATAACGTTGATCGACCTGCCGTTTTCGATCTCGCCGGTCATATCAGGTCTGGTCTATGTCATCCTGTTTTCGTCGCACAGCGTGCTCGGGCCATGGCTGAAGAGTTACGGCATAGAAATCCTGTTCGCCGTTCCGGGCATCGTGCTCGCCACCATCTTCGTGACCTTTCCCTTCGTCGCGCGTGAGCTGATCCCGCTGATGCAGGAGCAGGGCAATGGCGACGAGGAAGCGGCGATCTCGCTGGGCGCAACCGGCTGGCAGACCTTCTGGTATGTCACGCTGCCGAATATCAAATGGGGCCTCCTCTACGGCGTGCTGCTCTGCAACGCTCGCGCCATGGGCGAGTTCGGCGCCGTCTCGGTAGTATCGGGTCATATTCGCGGTGAGACCAACACCATGCCGCTGCATGTCGAGATACTCTATAATGAGTACAATATCGGTGCGGCCTTTGCTGTGGCGACGTTGCTTGCCGGTCTGGCGCTGGTGACGCTCGTTCTCAAAACCATTCTCGAAATACGCTTTGGCGCGGGCAACGCAGCCGGCAAGCATTGAAAGGCATATTCATGGAAGTGAAAGTTTCCGGCATCACCAAGCAGTTCGACCGCTTTCCGGCGCTGAACGACGTGTCGCTCGACATTCGCTCCGGCGAGCTGATCGCGCTGCTCGGTCCCTCCGGTTCCGGCAAGACGACGCTGCTGCGCCTCATCGCAGGTCTGGAACAGCCGACCGCAGGCCGCATCTTCTTCGGCGATGAGGATGCCTCGCACCGCACGGTGCAGGAGCGCAATGTCGGTTTCGTTTTTCAGCATTACGCGCTGTTTCGCCATATGACGGTGGCGGAGAACATCGCCTTCGGCCTGAAGGTGCGACCCTCAGCCAAGCGCCCGCCAAAGGCCGAGATCCGCAGAAGAGTTTCCGAACTTCTCGACATGGTGCATCTGACCGGTCTCGAAAAACGTTACCCCACCCAGCTTTCCGGCGGCCAGCGCCAGCGTGTGGCGCTTGCCCGCGCGGTTGCCATCGAGCCGAAGGTCCTGCTTCTCGATGAACCCTTTGGCGCGCTCGACGCCAAGGTGCGCAAGGAGCTGCGCCGCTGGCTGCGTGAATTCCACGACCGCACCGGCCACACCACCGTCTTCGTCACCCACGATCAGGAGGAAGCGCTGGAACTGGCCGACCGCGTCGTCGTCATGAGCCAGGGCAAGATCGAGCAGGTCGGCACGGCGGATGATGTCTACGACACGCCCAACTCTCCCTTCGTCTTCTCCTTCATCGGCGAATCCTCCAGCCTGCCGGTGACGATCCGCGACGGCCAGGTGGTGTTTCAGGGTGAAAACATCGGTGTCGCCGAAGGCGGCGCAGGTGAGGGCGAGCTTTTCTTCCGCCCGGAAGATGTGGTGCTGACGGACGAGAAAAACGCGCTTTACGGCAAGGTCACCACCTGTCGCCGCCTCGCCGGCACCCGTATCGCTGAAATCGACATCGCCAATAACGGCCATGAACCCTATCACCTCGAAATCGAGGTGCCGCTGAACGCTGCTGTAGCGGTGGGAGCTGAGCTACGTTTTCGCCCGACCCGGTGGAAGGTGTTCGGCAAGAAGTAGGGGAGATACCGGCTGCGACTATCCTCAGTTCCCCGTCATGCCGGCCTCGAGCCGGTATCCAGCCAGCCCAAGTCCTTGAGCTGAAAGGAGACTTCCCGCCGCCGCGCGAGGTCCGCGTCGGCTGGATGTACAAGACGTTTGCAACACCCACACCGTCATTCCTGTGCTCGTCACGGGAATCCAGTCGGGCGCGTCTGCGCGGCGAAAGGGCTCTTTCAGCCCAAAGACTTGGTCTGGCTCGATCTCTGTGGCAAGCACAGAAACGAGGGAACCGGGTGAGCACGCAGATAACCCTGAAAACAGAAAAGGGTCGCCAGAGGCGACCCTTCCATGAGCTTGGTCCTGTTTACAGACCCGGGACTGTTTCTCAACGTTCCGAAGGCAAGAGGTTTTTACGCCGAGGGCTGCCCCGTCGAAAACCTACCCTTTCCATTGCCTGCACCAGAGACCGAAATCTCATTAGACATTGGATCACCTCCTTCCGATACGTTGAACATAACTAGAAGGTAGTACGATTCGCCGTTAATGCAAGAGGTAGTCGTTCAAGACACTACCAAGCTGATTACGCCGCTTCTTCTGCCTTCACGTCGAATTCGAAGTGGATGCTGTGGTAGGGAAATTCGATACCGTCCTCGTTCCTGTCGATGATGCCGGCATGGAGGAGCGTCGTCACGTCACGATGAACGGCCTGCACATCCCGCCCCACTCGGCGTGCGACCTCGCGGATCGAGAGCGGCCCCTGTCCGGCCAGAGCCTTCACGATGGCAAGACGCAGAGGCGCTAAAATGCGGTGCAGGTCCTCATAGCTGGAAAACGCCACCGACGGTTTTGCCGCCACCGGCTTTCCGGACATTGCCAGATTTCCGGCAGCGACAAACCGGCCTTTGATGTCGTCGATTGTGCTGAGGCGGACGGTGAGTGTGGTCATGACAAAATCCTTTCCATATCAGCCTGAAAAGCATCGAAGAGGGCTTCAAGCGTGGTGAACTCGATTGCGTCCTCACGCTCCGCCATGTGGCGATGATCACCTTTGCCGCGTTCATTGTCGTAACGCAGAACACATTCCCCTTCGACCACAAGCGCCAGCCGGTATTTGAAAGGATGGATGCTTCCGGGAACCGGTTCAGGCAGATGCCACAGGACAACCTCGAAGAAGGCCGTTTCATCGATCACTTTGCGGGTTTTCTCGATAAGTACCGCCTTTGTGTTGTTATTCATGACAACGTCTCCGTCTGTTGTCAATGAAAACAACGTCGGCGGCGCGCAATCACGACACCCGCATCACGATCTTGCCGATGTGGTTGCTGCTTTCCATCAGCCGGTGGGCCTCTGCAACCTCGTCCAGCGTGAAGACCTTGTTGATGACGGGCGCGACCTTGCCGCTTTCGATGAGCGGCCAGACTTGCTCGACGAGATCGTCGCGGATGGCGCGTTTTTCGTCGGCGGTGCGGGGCCGCATGGTGGAGCCGGTGACGGTGAGGCGCTTGACCATGATCGGCCGCAAATCGACCTTTTCAGCCACGGCGCCGCCCAGAAAGGCGATGATGGACAGGCAGCCGTCCTTGGCAAGCGCGGCGATGTTCTTTTCGAAATAGGCCGCACCGATCATGTCGAGAACCACATCGACACCCTTGCCATCGGTCTCGGCCTTGATGACTGCGGCGAAGTCTTCATCGCGGTAGTTGATGGCGCGTTTGGCGCCGAGCTTGACGCAGGCCTCACATTTTTCCGCAGAGCCCGCCGTGGCGTAGACATCCGCGCCAAAAGCTCTGGCAAGCTGGATGGCCGTCGTGCCGATGCCGCTGGTGCCGCCATGGATGAGCACGCTTTCGCCTTCGGTGAGGCCTGCCATCTGGAAGAGATTGGCCCAGACAGTGAAGAAGGTTTCCGGCAGTGCTGCGGCTTTGACTGCGTCATAGCCCTTGGGGAAGGGCAGGGCCTGTCCGGCCGGCACGGTGCAATATTCAGCGTAACCGCCACCATTGGCGAGCGCGCAGATTTTATCGCCCGGCTTGAATTCGTCGACGCCTTCGCCGAGCGCAACCACTTCTCCGGCAATTTCCAAGCCGAGGATCGGGCTTGCATCCTTCGGTGGCGGATAGATGCCCTGTCTCTGTGCGACATCGGGACGGTTGACGCCCGTTGCCTCGACCTTGACCAGAACCTCGCCTTTGGCGGGTTTCGGCAAAGCCATCTGCGAAAGCTGCATCACTTCCGGGCCGCCATGGGAAGGAAGGTCGATGAAGCGCATTGTTTCGGGCAGGGTCGTGGTATCGGACATGGGTGAGGGCAACTCCCTAAGGATTGGCGTTACCTTAAAATGTAGGCCGGATGCGTCCTTTAGGAAAGGCGGCTCTTTGACGCTGGAGTACGTTGGGTGTTGTTGGTTCGCATGGGCGTGGAGTGCGCGGCTTTACCCCCCTCTGCCCTGCCGGGCATCTCCCCCACAAGGAAGGAGATCGGCAAGCGGCTCTACCGTCGCTTCATTCTCAAACTTTAAGAGGGGCGAAACCTCGCCGCGTATGATCTCCCTCCTTGTGGGGGAGATGCCCGGCAGGGCAGAGGGGGGTAAAGCCGCGCGCACCGGGTCAACCGGATCCCAAACTCGCCCCCTATTTCTCAATTTGTCTCGCCGAACACCCGGATGACGAGACCGTCTTCATTTTCTTTCGCGGCTGCCTTGATGCCGGCGATCTCGCCGCCGATACGCTCGGGATTGGCGATGATCAGCCCCTTCGGCAAAATGAGAACGCCGATCGAACAGCGCAGCAGCGCGAAGTCCCGCTCGTTGCCGTGGCGGTCCTGGCCTTTCATGCAGCCGGCCGCGCGGTCTTCATCCGAGTAGAGTTCGGCGACATCAACGTGGAAATCGCTAAGCAATCGTTCGAGGATTTCCGTCAGTTCCTCCACCGTCCAGTCGCGCACGCCGACGAAAAAGTCGTCGCCGCCGATATGGCCGAGAAAACAGTCGCCGGCGAAAAAGTAACGGCGCATCAGCGCGGAAAAAAGGGTGATGGCAAGGTCGCCGGCGTTGAAGCCGTATTTGTCGTTGAACGGTTTGAAGTTGTCGAAGTCGCAATAGCAGAAGAAGCGCGTCTCGTCGCCGTCGCCGCAACTGTCGGCAATGAAGCCGCCGATGGCGCGGTTACCGGGCAGCGCCGTCAGCGGGTTCTGGTCCTGCGCCATCTTGAGCTGTTTTTCGTTGATGACCTTGATGAGCGAAGCGGCGGAGACTATGCCGGCGTAACGCATGTTTTCGGTGAGGATGATGCAGGCGCTGCCGCCCATACTGGCGAACATGTTCATCAGCTGGTCTGCATCCGCATCGAGGCCCACGATCGGCGCAGGGTCGACGAAGTGGGAAATGGTGCGTTCATATATCTTGTTCTTGAGAAGGTCGCGGCCGAAAGGCCGGTAGATATATTCCTTGAGGTGATATTCGTTGATGACGCCGCGCGGTTCGCCATTGGCGTTGAGAACCGGGAAAAATGCCTGCCGCGGGTTTCTGCGGAACAATTCGAAGACGCTGTCGACGCTGTCATGCTCAAACACGGTGGGTAGGCGCTCTATTTCGCGGCGGATGAGGATTTCATCCAGCGACTGGCTGTTGCGCCGCGCCACGCCCATGCGGTTGAGGTGTGGAAAGCTCTCGGGAAGCTCGCTGATGAACACCGTCGGCTTGGCGATCAGCCAGCCCTGCACCAGATCGACGCCATATTCGCGGCAGGTCAGAAACTCCGCTTCGGTTTCGATGCCTTCCGCAATGACCCGGACGCCAAGAACATGGGCGATATTGACGATATTGCGGACCAGATGCTGTTTGCGCGGAAGGTGATCGACGCCGTGGATGAAATGCCGGTCGATCTTCAGGTAATCCAGCGGATAGTCGCATAGGAGCTTCATTTCGCCGTGACCGGCGCCGAAATCGTCGATCGCCAGCTTGAAGCCTTCCTTGCGCATGCGGGCAATCAGTGCCGTGAATTCCGGCACGCTGGTATTGTCGAAACGCTCGGAAAGCTCAAAGCAGATGGAGGAGGCGGGAATGCCCGCCCGCGCCAGATGGCCGACGAGCTTGTCGAGAATGGCGTCGCCATGTGGGATCAGCCGCACATCGAGATTGAGGAACAGGGTGGTGGAGGAAAAGTCCGCGAGGGTGGAGAATTTCGCCAGCGCGCGGTTTGCCAGCATCTGCTCGAAGGCCTTCAGCTCGCCATCCTCGGCAGCCTGGTCGAGAAGGGCCAGCGGGCTGGAAAAACCGAGCCGGTCGTGGCCGCGCATCAGCGATTCGTAACCGAAAATCGTTCCCGTCGTCGCCTCGACAATCGGCTGAAACGCGGTTTCAAGCACAAGTTTCGCCATGGGAAACATGTGCCCGGAGGCAAACCGCCTGATGACATCGTTCTCCAGCATTACGGCCGGCATTTCTGTTCTCCGCTATTGCCGGTTTCCGTGGGCATGACACATGAAATGCGCACACGGAAACCCGTCTCTTTTGCGGCAGACAATCGCAGATCACAGGTCAACAAAAGCTTTCACGACTGTGAAGCTTTGATGAACGTTTTGTCACAGGCCCCCTCAATAGCTACGGGTGCCGCGCAAGGCCTCAGGCCCGGCGCACTTGCCCGGTATGAGCGGCGTAAAGTTCGGCAACATTCATGCGTTCGCGGTCGGCTTCGGTTGCCTCAGCGGGCGCTGCGGGCCTGGTGCCGACACCGTGCTCGGCGGAGGCCGCCCATAGTCTCAGCGCGGCCCTGACGACCTCGCTGCCGGATGCGTAAGCGCCGCAATTCACGGCCTCGCGCATTCTTGCTGCCTGTTCCGGGGAAATAGATACTGTTACCATTGGCATGATATCACTCCCTTGTTCAACCGTTGCGAACGCATCGCCGGTCCCTGCGGGCAGCGCGCGGTCGCGGTCTCTCTTGCGGGCGTTTTTTCACTTTTCGTCTGGCGCCGCTTCCAGCGAAATTTGTATCATCTCCCATATTAGCACGAAACGTGTTCCATTCCCAATTTGCAGTATATCACGGTTTAGTTTTTCCCCCGTGAGCCGGGCCTCGGCATAAGTGTCGGATGGTCTTATTCGGCCTTGCCGGGTTTTCTTTGATCCATGGCAAATCAGCGACATGAAATGGCGCATTTTTTATTGATTGATTGATCAATCAAGAATATTTTGCCGCCATCAAGGAGACCATTATGCCCAAGATCGGAATGGAGCCTTTGCGCCGGAAGGCGCTGGTGGATGCGGCGCTCCGCACCATAGGCCATCATGGTTCGCTGAATGTGACGATGTCGGATATCGCCCGGGAAGCGGGCGTGTCGGCGGCGCTTGCGCATCATTATTTCGGCAGCAAGCAGCAGCTCCTTCTGGAAACCACCCGCAGCCTGCTGCGCGATCTGAGGCGGGATGCGGTGGCGGCGCTGACCCGCGCCAACGGCCCGCGCGAAAGGCTGAGCGCCATCGTCCACGTTTCCTTCCAGAGCGACCAGTTCACGCCCGAAACCGTGGCGGCATGGCTTGCCTTTTATGTCGAGGCGCAGCGCTCGGAAGAAACCCGCCGCCTGCTCGTGCTCTATTCCCGCCGCCTGCGCTCCAATCTCATGGCAAGCCTCAACCGGCTTTGCCCGCCCGATGACGCGGCACGCATCGCGGAGGGGGCCGCAGCCCTTATCGACGGGCTTTATATCAGGCACAGCCTGCGCTCGGCCCCGCTTGGGCTCGCCTCCGCGCCGGCCCTTGTCGAGGATTATTTCGACTTGCAGCTCAAACCTTTTCCCGATGGACAGCGCCCGAAGCCGTCCGTCCGCATTCTCTAGGAGTATTCGACATGACCATCGCGACGCCGCTTAAGGCGCAGCCCAAAGCCTCGCATTTCATCGACGGGGACTATGTCGAGGACAATACCGGCACACTCTTCGAAAGTGTGTTTCCGGCAACCGGCGAGGTCATCGCGAGGCTGCATGCGGCAACCCCGGCGATTGTCGAGCGCGCCATCGCCTCGGCCAAGCGGGCGCAGAAGGAATGGGCGGCGATGAGCCCCATGGCGCGCGGGCGCATCCTGAAACGCGCCGCAGACATCATGCGCGAACGCAACGACGCGCTTTCCACGCTGGAGACGCTGGATACAGGCAAGCCCATCCAGGAAACCATCGTCGCCGATCCGACCTCCGGCGCGGATGCATTCGAGTTTTTCGGCGGTATTGCGCCTTCGGCGCTGAATGGCGACTATATCCCGCTCGGTGGCGATTTCGCCTATACCAAGCGCGTTCCCCTCGGTGTCTGCGTCGGTATCGGCGCATGGAACTATCCGCAGCAGATCGCCTGCTGGAAGGCGGCGCCCGCGCTCGTTGCCGGTAACGCCATGGTCTTCAAGCCGTCGGAAAACACTCCGCTCGGCGCGTTGAAGATTGCCGAAATCCTCATCGAGGCCGGTTTGCCCAAGGGCCTGTTCAACGTCATTCAGGGTGACCGCGACACCGGACCGCTTTTGGTCAACCACCCTGACGTCGCCAAGGTCTCGTTGACAGGCTCGGTGCCGACCGGGCGCAAGGTGGCCGCTGCCGCTGCCGGGCATCTGAAACACGTAACGATGGAACTCGGCGGCAAGTCGCCGATGATCGTTTTCGACGATGCCGATATCGAAAGTGCTGTCGGCGGTGCGATGCTCGGCAATTTCTATTCCTCCGGTCAGGTCTGCTCCAATGGCACGCGTGTCTTCGTGCAGAAAAAGGCAAAAGCCCGTTTCCTCGAAAACCTGAAGCGCCGCACCGAAGCTATGATCCTCGGCGATCCGCTCGACTACGCCACCCATCTCGGCCCGCTGGTCTCCAAAGCCCAGCAGGAAAAGGTTCTCGGCTACATCGAAAAGGGCAAGGCCGAGGGTGCAACGCTCGTGACCGGCGGCGGCATTCCCAACAATGTCTCGGGTGAGGGCGCTTACGTGCAGCCGACCGTGTTTGCCGATGTGACTGATGATATGACCATCGCCCGCGAGGAAATCTTCGGCCCGGTCATGTGCGTGCTGGATTTCGACGATGAGGACGAGGTTATCGCCCGCGCCAATGCCACCGAATTCGGCCTCGCCGGCGGCGTCTTCACCGCCGATCTCGCCCGCGCTCACCGCGTGGTCGACCGGCTGGAAGCGGGCACGCTGTGGATCAACACCTATAATCTCTGCCCGGTGGAAATGCCCTTCGGCGGCTCGAAACAATCCGGCTTCGGGCGGGAGAACTCGGCGGCGGCGCTGGAGCATTATAGCGAGCTGAAGACGGTTTATGTGAGCACGGGGAAGGTGGACGCGCCTTATTGAGGTGTGGCGGGTGGGTTTTACCCCCCTCTGCCCTGCCGGGCATCTCCCCCTCAAGGAGGGAGATCGACCTGAGGCACGGTCTCGCCCATCTCAACGTTCGAGAATGAAATGACGAAAGAGCGTCTTGCCGATCTCCCCCCTTGAGGGGGAGATGCCCGGCAGGGCAGAGGGGGGTGAAGCCCCACCCGCCGACAGTTAATCGGAACCAACGCTCATCGGAGAGAGCAAATCATGCACGCAGACTATGTCATCGTCGGTTCGGGTTCCGCCGGCTCCGCCATCGCCTATCGCCTGTCGGAAGACGGCCGCTATTCGGTGATCGTCATCGAGGCGGGCGGTTCGGATTTCGGCCCCTTCATCCAGATGCCGGCGGCGCTCGCATGGCCGATGAGCATGAAGCGCTACAATTGGGGTTATCTCTCCGAACCTGAACCGAACCTCGACAACCGCAGGATTACAGCGCCGCGCGGAAAAGTCATCGG
Source organism: Rhizobium sp. GR12 (assembly GCF_036596185.1). Classification (NCBI taxonomy): domain Bacteria; kingdom Pseudomonadati; phylum Pseudomonadota; class Alphaproteobacteria; order Hyphomicrobiales; family Rhizobiaceae; genus Rhizobium; species Rhizobium sp. GR12. Next base: position 78,707 of record NZ_JASXTH010000019.1, read on the forward strand.
CGGCTCGTCTTCGATCAATGGTCTCGTTTACGTGCGCGGCCATGCGGAAGATTTCAACCGCTGGGAAGAGCTTGGCGCGCAGGGCTGGGCCTATGCGGATGTGCTGCCGTATTTCAAGCGCATGGAGCACAGCCATGGCGGCGAGGAAGGCTGGCGCGGCACGGACGGGCCGTTGCACGTTCAGCGCGGGCCGATGAGCAATCCGCTGTTCCACGCCTTCATCCAGGCAGGCGCGCAGGCCGGTTTCGAACTCACCGACGACTATAATGGTTCCAAGCAGGAGGGTTTCGGCCTGATGGAGCAGACAATCCATAATGGCCGCCGCTGGTCCGCCGCCAATGCCTATCTGCGGCCGGCGCTGAAACGTGGCAATGTCACGCTGGTCAACGGCTTCGCCCGCAAGATCGTCATCGAGAACGGCCGTGCCGTGGGCGTCGAAATCGAGCGCAGGGGCGTCGTGGAAACCATCACGGCCAATCGCGAGGTCATCCTTTCCGCATCCTCCTTCAATTCCCCGAAACTGCTGATGCTTTCCGGCATCGGCCCGGCTGCGCATTTGAAGGATATGGGTATCGAGGTGAAGGCGGATCGTCCGGGTGTGGGCGCAAACCTTCAGGACCATATGGAGTTTTATTTCCAGCAGGTCTCCACCAAACCGGTCTCGCTTTACTCCTGGCTGCCGTGGTTCTGGCAGGGTGTGGCGGGCGCGCAATGGCTGCTGTCGAAGGGCGGGCTCGGCGCCTCCAACCAGTTCGAAGCCTGCGCCTTCCTGCGCTCCGCACCGGGCCTGAAACAGCCGGATATCCAGTATCATTTCCTGCCCGTCGCCATCTCCTATGACGGCAAGGCTGCCGCGAAAAGTCATGGTTTTCAGGTGCATGTCGGCTACAATTTGTCGAAATCGCGCGGCAACGTCGCGCTGCGCTCCGCCGATCCGCATGACGACCCGGTCATCCGCTTCAACTATATGAGTCACCCGGAAGACTGGGAGAAATTCCGCCATTGCGTGCGCCTGACGCGTGAGATTTTCAGCCAGAAAGCCTTCGAGGATTTTCGCGGGCCCGAAATCCAACCGGGCGAAAATGTCGCGACGGATGAGGAGATCGACGCGTTTTTGCGGGAGCATCTGGAAAGCGCTTATCACCCTTGCGGCACCTGCCGGATGGGCGACCGCGACGACCCGATGGCGGTCGTCGATCCCGAATGCCGGGTGATCGGCGTGGAGGGGTTAAGGGTCGCCGACAGCTCGATCTTCCCGCATGTGACCTATGGCAACCTCAACGGCCCGTCGATCATGACCGGCGAAAAGGCGGCCGATCACATTCTCGGAAAGACGCCGCTGCCGCGTTCCAATCAGGAGCCTTGGGTGAACCCGCGCGCGGTCGTCAGCGACCGGTGAGGATCAATGGTAATCGTCTTCGCGCTGGTGGCGGACGGCAGCGATGGTGACGGTCTCCGGGCCATCTATCCGAAACAGAACAATATATCCGGACGAGCCGAACGGCACGAGCAGTTCGCGTATCAGGCTGTTTTCCGCAGATGCCTTGCGGCAACTGAAGGGAAAGTCGTGAAGCATGTCTATGGCCGACGTTATTGCCTCTAGCGCGCGGTCTGCTGCTTCTTCATCATGGTCAAGCAGATAGGTGTAGAGGCGCTTGATATCATTCCGCCCTTTTGCGGTCAGCTTGACTTTGTAAGTCATGTTTTCCGCTTTTCCGCCTTTTTTGCCTCAAGCATCCCACGCAACTCGGCCAGAACCTCCTCGGAGGTATAATAAACTCCCGTGCGCTCCGCTTCTTCGAGCGACGCCAGCCCGCGCGCAATAAACTCCGCCTGAGATTTGCGGATTTCCACCTGCCTGCGCACCGAATCTTCAATGAAAGACGAAAGGGTTTCCCCATCTTTCAGCACGCTTTCCGCCGCTTCGCGAAAATCCGCGGTTACCCGCAGCGAAGGGATCGTTGCCGTTTTCATGTTGCGCCTCCTTGCGTTGCAATTGCGATGCATAACATCGACCAATATCAGCGCAGAGTCAAACGCAAAACTTGCAATCTGGGGCGGGGAGGCAGATAAACGGGCTTCCCACCTGCAAATACCAAAAACTACCGGCTCGGACCCATGCCCGTCGATTACAAGAAGCTGAAGATGCTCCGCCGTTCCCGTGTCGTCTGGGGTTCCTGGCGGGTGTGGAAACCGAGAGCGGTTTTCTGGATCGGCGCGCTCGCAGTGGGGGTCATCAGCGTTGGGTTCGCATGGGCGGCAGATCGCGCCCAGCATCTTTTCTTTGCCGCGACCTCTTCCGGTGAATGGGCGTTCCTGTTGCCGCTTGTCATAACGCCGCTCGGTTTCACGCTTTGCGCCTGGCTGGCCTTGACGGTTTTTCCCAATGCCGGCGGCAGCGGTATTCCGCAGGCGATTGCTGCGCGGCACCTGCGTGACGATGAGGACCGTTCGCGGCTTCTGTCATTGAAACTCGTCTTCGGAAAGGTCGTGCTGACGGTGGCCGGTCTTTTGTCCGGGGCCTCGATCGGGCGTGAGGGGCCGACGGTTCAGGTCGGTGCCTCCATCATGTTGCAGGCGGCACGCTGGGGCGGCATGGCGCAGGCGAAAGGTCTCATTCTGGCCGGATCGGCGGCGGGCATTGCCGCCGCCTTCAACACGCCGCTCGCGGGCATCGTCTTCGCCATCGAGGAGATGAGCAAGACTTACGAATCCCGCGCCAACGGCCTCGTCCTGACCGCCGTCATTCTGTCCGGCCTCGCCTCGCTGGCGCTGGTCGGCAGCTATACATATTTCGGTGCGAGTTCCGTCATGGCGCAAACGATGCGGGACTGGCTTCTGGTGCTGATCTGCGGCGTTGGCGGCGGTGCGTTCGGCGCGCTTTTCAGCGCCGGGGCGTTGCGTCTTTCCGCCCGCATCCGCCGCTTCGCGCAGACCATGCCGTTGAGGCGGATGCTGGCGGTCGCCGCAGCCTGCGGCCTTGCCTCCGCCGTTATCGGTATAGCGACAGGCGGTGCAACCTTCGGAACGGGCTACGAACAGGCACGGGCCGCGATCGAGGGACAGGCCGCGCCGGCCTTCTTCTTCATCGAAAAGCTGGCCGCGACTTTCCTTGCGATGATGTCGGGTATTCCCGGCGGCATTTTCGCGCCGTCGCTATCGGTGGGCGCGGGCTTCGGCAGCACCATGGCCACCTTGCTCGGCACCAGTATCGGCCTTGGCGCCATTGTCGGCATGGCGGGGTATTTCGCAGGCGTGGTGCAGGCGCCGATGACGGCTTTCGTCATCATCCTCGAAATGACCGGCAATCACGAAGGGGTAATTCCCATCATGGCCGCATCGATGCTCGGATATCTGACTTCCCGCCTGTTTTCCCGCGAGCCGCTCTATCACGGCCTGTCGCGTGTTTTCATCGCCCAGGCCATCCGCGCAAAAAGGGCCAGTCATGCCGCCGATGCCTGAGGGCGTCAGACGCGGCTACCGGCCACTCCGAAATAGCCGAGCCCCGGTATTTTCACGCCAGGGCGGCTGAAATCGACGCCCGCGACCAGACCGAGGAAATTGACCTCGAAGCCGCTGCGCGCACCTGCCGAAATGCCGAACAGGCCGCCAAGCGAAACGCTCGCATCCTTCCAGTCGTCGGCAAGATGATAAAACGCACCATTCGGCAGATAGTCGCGCCCCACAGCATCGGGCGGCAGAACCACGCCGAGTTCCGGCACGCTGCGCAGCACATGGGCGACGAAGGTGTTCGAGTTCGGTCCGGGATAGATGCGGTAACCGCCGGGCATTCCATAGGGATAATCGGCAATAGCCTGTTCGATCTTCGGGATCAGCTTTTCCGCCTCGGCACCATGGATGGCCACGACCTGACGTGGCGTGTTGGAGTACCAGAACGCATCCGCCGCATAGCCATTGCGGCGGATCGGCGTGCCCCAGCCCACCTTGTCGTAGCGGTCATAAGCCGTCGCGCCCGGCTTTTTCAGCACGACCCAGGCGTGGCTAGCAACGGAACCTTTAAAGCCGCCGGTCATGGCGGAGAACACGTAAACCGCAGCCTCACCGTCGGCGCCGGCTTGCGGAAGGGTGCCGGAGGACGACCAGCGGGCGTCGCGCCAGCCCTGCGGATGGTCCCGCATGGCCCACAACCCGGCCGACGCCAGTGCTGGAAGCAGGTAGATAATGGCAATCGCCAGCAGCAGACGTTTTGCAAATTTCACTGATAGCCCCGTGCACCGAAAAATCAATTGCGCTATCAACAGCATGAAATCAGAATTTTTTGAGGCTGCAAAGATGAACAATTCCGTTACCGTCGAAGTCGTCAGGGGAAACCTCGTCGAAAGCCGCCATCAGGGCCTTGCCGTGGTGGTGGATGGCGATGGCGGCGTCCTGTTGTCGGTGGGCGATGTCGAGCGCGGCATCTTTCCACGTTCGGCCTGCAAGGCCATGCAGGCGCTGCCGCTGGTGGAAAGCGGTGCGGCGGACGCCTATGGTTTCGGCAATGCCGAATTGGCGCTTGCCTGCTCTTCCCATTCCGGCGAAGACGAACACGCGGCGCTCGCCGCCTCCATGCTCGCAAGGGCGGGCAGGGATGTGGATACGCTGGAATGCGGCGCGCACTGGTCTTCCGATCAGAAAACAATCATCCATCAGGCCCGCACACTGGAAAAACCGACGGCGCTTCACAATAACTGCTCCGGCAAGCATTCCGGCTTCATCTGCGCCTGCTGCCATACCGGTACGGATCCCAAGGGCTATATCGGTTACGATCACCCCCTGCAGCGGGAAATCCGCGCGACGATGGAAAGCCTGACGGGTGCGGCGCTCGGCCACGACAATTGCGGCGTGGACGGCTGCTCCATCCCAACCTATGCCGTGCCGCTGAAGGGGCTGGCGCATGGTTTTGCCAGGATGGCGACGGGCAGGGGGCTGGAAGCCGGGCGTGCCAGAGCTTCCCGCCGCCTCATCGATGCCTGCATGGCGGAACCTTTTTATGTGGCTGGCACCGGCCGCGCCTGCACCCGGCTGATGCAGGTTGCGCCCGGCAGGATTTTCGCCAAGACCGGCGCGGAAGGTGTCTTCGTGGCGGCCTTGCCAGAAAAGGGCATCGCGATCGCGGTGAAATGCGAAGACGGCACGACGCGAGCGGCCGAAGCGATGATCTCGGCCTTGCTCGCCCGGTATTTCGACGAGGGCAGCGCCGAGCAGCAGGCTCTCAGCGGCATGGCAAACCGGCAGATGCGCAACTGGAACGGCATTCATGTCGGCGATATCCGCGTGGTCGGTCTTTAGAAATAACCTTTGACGCGACCGGTCACCGGCATGATGATGGCCTGCCCCTGCGCGGTATGGCCGAGCCATTTGCCGCCGTCAGGGGGCGGCGTCCGCAATACGAGGAAGTGGGCGCTTTCATTGCTTTGGAGGTCGCATATCCATGTTCACGCTGTTTTTCTCTCCCGGTTCCTGCTCTCGCGCCAGCCATATCGTGCTTGAGGAATCCGGGCTGCCCTATACGGCCCACCGCGTCAATTTCGCCGAGGGCGAGCAACGCTCCGAGACATTCCTGAAGATCAATCCGAAGGGTCGCGTGCCGGCACTGGCAACGGCCAGCGGAGTGTTGACCGAAACGCCCGCCATTCTCGCCTTCATCGCGCAGATGGCCCCGGAAAAGAAACTCGCGCCGTTGGACGATCCTTTCGAGTTCGCCCTGATGCAATCCTTCAACGTCTTCATCGCTTCGACTGTGCATGTCGCCCACGCGCATGGCCGGCGCGGCAGCCGCTGGGCCAACGAGGACAGCTCGCTTGCGGATATGAAGGTGAAGGTGCCGCAGACCATGACCGATTGTTTCGAATTGATCGAGCACGGCATGCTGCACGGACCCTGGGTGCTTGGCACCGCCTATTCGGTCGCCGATCCCTATCTTTTCGTCATGTCCGGCTGGCTGGAAAGCGACGGCGTGGATATTGCCCGCTTCCCCAAGGTGCACGACCATTTCCGCCGCATGGGTGAGCGGCCTGCGGTTCAGAGAGCGCTGGCGGGCGAAAAGGGTTGATGTGCTAAAAAGCTTGCTTCGTCATCCTCGGGCTTGACCCACTACTGTCCGGTTTAAATTTTGTAGACAAGGCGCACGGTGTTGATTCTACTTATGTTCGAGCGTTTGGCGACG
>NZ_JASXTH010000020.1:0-60109 GCF_036596185.1 Rhizobium sp. GR12
CCACAGGACGGTGGGGCCAAAACACGGCCTTCCCCCCTGTCAGACGGCCGAAACAAGGTGTTTTGCAACACGCCCCGGCGGGGAGAAGAAACAAGGGGCAACGTCGTGCCATGTACTGGTACATCACAGCGACACTTCTGTTTCGCTGTCTTCCGTGTCCTCTTCCTCCTCGCGCCTCTCCGCCTTGTTCTTCGGCTTCATCAGCGGCTCGGGTTTCACCTCGCGCACCGGCTTGTTGTGCAGCATCTGCCTGCCGGCGGCGAGCCCTTCGACGGCCTGAAGCTCCAGTCTCTGTTCGTCGCGTTCGCGTATGTCGTCGGAGATGGCAAGCGCCCGCTCGCTGTCTATGTCCAGCCCCTCCAGAATGCGCCTGCCGAACAGCAGGCCGGATTCCAGCGTCTCGCGGATTTCGTATTCCACGCCGCGTTTTCTAAGGTCGAGGGAATGCACGCGGTCATAGGAGCGGGCATAGATGCGCACGCTTGGAAATTCCGACTGGATCATGTCGATGATGCGGTCGGTGATTTCCTTTTTATGGGTGCAGACCGCCACGAGATCGGCGCGCTCTATGCCGGCCGCGATCAGCACGTCCTTGCGCGTGCCATCGCCGAAAAAGATGCGGAAGCCGAAACGGGAAGCCTGGCGCACGCGATCGGCGGAACTGTCGATCACGGTTACGTCGCGTCCGCCCGCCAGAAGGATCTGCGAGGCGATCTGGCCGAAGCGTGAGAAGCCGATCATCAGCACATCGGCCCCGGCTCCGTCGAAATCCTCGTCCAGTGTGTCCTCGTCGGCATCCTCCGCCGTCAACCGGCGCGAAACCACGGCTAGCAGCGGCGTCAGTGCCATGGAAAGTGTGACGATGGCAACGAGGATGGAAGCGGTTGCCTGCGGAAACAGGCGGGAGGCGGCGGCCGTGCTGAACAGCACGAAGCCGAATTCGCCGCCCTGCGCCAGAAGCAGAGCGATACGGCTCGATGCATAACGGGACGAACCGGCGATACGGCAAAGGCTGTAGATCACGGCCGCCTTCACCGCCATCATCGCCGGTACGGCGATCAGGATGAGAAGAATGTGCTCGTAAACGATTTTGATATGCAGCGACATGCCGACTGCCATGAAGAACAGCGCCAGAAACAGCCCGCGAAACGGCTCGATATCCGCTTCCAGCTCATGCCGGTAGGAGGATTCCGACAGCATCAGCCCCGCCAGAAGCGCGCCCATGCCCATCGATAGCCCGACGGCTTCCATGATGGCCGCAGCACCGATGACGACGAAGAGCGCGGCGGCGATCATCACCTCCCGCGCACCCGTGCGGGCGATGATCTGGAACATCGGCGTCAGGAGGTAACGCCCGGCCAGCACCATGCCTGCCACCGCGATGATGGAGGCGACGAGATCGTAAGCCATCGAATCCGTCGGCACGTCCGGGCGGTTGGAAAGAATGGTGACGAGGGCGAGAAGCGGGACAATGGCGAGATCCTGAAACAGCAGGATCGAAAAGGAGCGGTTGCCGTGCCGCGTGTTCATGTCGCCGTCATCGGCAAGGATCTGCAGCGCGAAGGCGGTGGAGGAGAGCGCAAGGCCGAAACCCGCGACGAGGCTGCCGCGCGCGTCGATCAGCCCGGCCCACCAGGCTATCGCCGCCAGCACGCTGCCCGTTACCAGCACCTGTGCCAGCCCGAGTCCCAGAATATCGCGCCGCATCTGCCATATGCGCGTCGGCTTGAGTTCGAGGCCGATGATGAAGAGCAGGAAAACGACGCCCAGTTCCGAGACGTTGAAGATGTCCTTCGCATCCGTCACAAGATGCAGGAACGGCCCGATGATGATGCCCGCCACCAGATAACCGAGCACGGTGCCAAGCCCGAGTTTGCGGAAAACGGAGGCCGCGATGACCGCGCCGGCCAGAAGCAGCAAGGGTTCGGAAAAGAGAGCGTCGTGCTCGGTCATGCGGGCTAACTTTCGAATATGGTGGCGACAAAGCCTTGCCGATGGAGAAAGCGGCGTTTCGCCCTTGATGCGGGGTTCCCGGCACAATAAATGGAACAGGAATGAAAGGCCAACTCATGTCCTCAGAAATAGATTCTTCCAAACTTCTCGATCGCGCCAGCCAGCTTGTCGATCTCGCCCGTGCTGCAGGCGCGGATGAGGCGGATGCGGTTGTCGTCCGCTCCCGCTCGCAATCGGTCGGCGTGCGGCTTGGCAAGGTGGAAAGCACCGAATCCTCCGAAAGCGATGATTTCTCACTGCGCGTTTTCGTCGGGCGGCGGGTGGCAAGCGTTTCGGCCAATCCCGGTTTCGACCTGAAGACGCTGGCGGAACGGGCAGTGGCCATGGCGAAGGTTTCGCCGGAAGACCCCTTTGCCTGCCTCGCCGACAAGGAGCGGCTGGCGACCTCCTACGACGATCTCGAGCTTTTCGATGCGACAGAGGTCTCCGCGGATCAGCTGCGTGAGGCGGCACTCGCCTCGGAAGAGGCGGCGCTTGCCGTCAAGGGTGTCAGCAATTCCTCCGGCGCCGGCGCATCGAGCGGCATGGGCGGCCTCGTGCTTGCCACCTCGCATGGTTTTTCCGGCAGCTATATGGGCAGCCGCTTCAGCCGCTCCGTCAGCGTCATCGCCGGCGAAGGCACGAAGATGGAGCGCGACTACGATTTCGACAGCCGCCTTTATTACGCCGATCTGGATGCGGCCGAAGAGATCGGCCGCCGCGCCGGTGAAAAAGTCGTGCGGCGGGTCGGTCCGCGTCAGGTCGATACCGGCAGCAATATTACTGTGGTTTTTGATCCGCGCATCGCGCGTGGTTTCGTCGGCGCCATTGCCGGTGCGATCAACGGCGCTTCGGTTGCCCGCAAGACCAGCTTCCTGCGCGACAGGATGGGGCAGCAGGTTCTGAAAAAGGGTCTTTATCTGACTGACGATCCGCAGATCGTTCGCGGCCCTTCGTCGCGGCCCTTCGATGGCGAGGGTGTCAGGGGCGAAAAAATGACGATGATCGAGGACGGGGTGCTGAAACACTGGTTCCTCTCCACCTCGGCGGCGCGTGAACTCGGCCTTGAAACCAACGGTCGCGGCGTGCGCGGCGGCACGTCGGTATCGCCGTCCTCCACCAATCTCGCGCTGGAGCCGGGCGATATTTCGCCGGAAGATCTGTTGAGGGACGTCGGAACCGGTTTTTACGTCACTGAACTGATTGGCCACGGCGCCAATATGCTCACCGGTGAATATAGCTGTGGTGCGAGCGGGTTCTGGATCGAGAATGGCGAAAAATCCTTCGCCGTTTCCGAGGTCACGATCGCCTCCAACCTGAAGGACATGTTCATGCGGGTCACGCCGGCTAACGATATCGACCGCAAATACGGCGTCGCCGCACCGACGCTTGCCATCGAAGGCATGACGATCGCGGGCAAGTGAGGCGACCTGCGGGTTGTTTTCGTCAGCGCTTTGTGTGCAAGTGCGAAGAGAAAAACAGGCGCGCCGCCTGAGGCGCGCGGAAAAGACGGCAAAATGAACGACATTGCAGAGGCCCGCTGGGCTTCCGATTTGAGGCTTGTCCTCGAAGCCGCGCGCAAGGCGGGTGAGACGGCTCTCGGTTTCTTTCGCAAGGATCCCGAGGTCTGGTGGAAGAATGGCGGCCTTTCGCCGGTAAGTGCTGCCGATTACGCCGCAAATGAAATTCTCGAAACCATCCTGCGCTCCGCCCGGCCGGAATACGGCTGGCTATCGGAAGAGACGGACGACGATACGACACGGCTTGCCCGCTCCACCGTCTTCGTCGTTGACCCGATCGACGGAACGCGCGCCTTCATTGGCGGGCGGGATACGTGGTGCGTCAGCGTCGCGGTCGTGCATGAGGGGCGGCCGGTGGTGGCTGTCCTTGTCGCCCCGGCGCTCGCCGAGGAATTTACCGCCCTTGAAGGCGGCGAGGCGCTGAAGAATGGAAAGCCCATTTCCGCCGCGCGCGAAAATACCGGCATCTTCCATCTGGCAGCACCTGAAGATGTGATCACGCATCTGCCGGACGAGGTGCGGGGCACCGTCAAGCGCATTCCGCATGTGCCCTCGCTCGCCTACCGGCTGGCGATGGTGGCGGACGGCCGCATCGACGGAACGCTGGTGAAGGCGAACTCGCACGAGTGGGATCTTGCCGCCGCCGACCTGATCCTCGAAAGGGCGGGCGGGCGTCTGGTTGGCCTTGATGGAAAGCCTCTGATGTATAATCGCCGTGAGGTGAACCACCCCGCATTGTGCGCCGCAGCAGATTATGCGCTGCCGGCGCTTTTGAAAGCGTTTTCGCACCTGTCCGACGGTTGACGTTTGGCGGGAAATCCCGCAGATGAAGGCCTCTCTCAGTGCTTAAGAAAGAGACAAAGACATGACGGAATCCGGCAAACAGAAACAGCTGCTGCACCTTGTATTCGGCGGCGAACTGGAAAGCCTTCAGGATGTTCAGTTCCGGGATTTGAATGCGCTCGATATCGTCGGCATCTATCCCGACTACGCTTCCGCGCTCACGGCATGGAGATCCAAGGCGCAGATGACTGTCGATAACGCCCATATGCGTTATTTTATCGTGCATATGCACCGTCTTCTCAATCCAGACGATAAAAATTGAGTACCTTTGCCCTTGCGTTGTAATACTATCGGGTGAAGGCGCGTATTTCCGTGATTCCTGCCAAGAAGCAGGCCGGGAATTCGGTTGCGCGAAAATGTGATCGCGCTTTCGTTTCCGATGATAAAAAATGACGCAATTTGAGAAGAAGTAGGCGGCAATAACAACAAAGAACTGGGGAAGGGCATTGCGCGGAATGATCAAGGGCAGAATGTCATGAGCAGCCGTATCGCACGTTTCGCTCTTTCCGGTTACAGGATTGCCGGTATTGCCGCTTATCCGTTTGCCCGGCCCTATCTTTCCTATCGGGCCGCAAAGGGCAAGGAAGACAAGCGCCGCCGCCTCGAACGTTTCGGTTACGCCAGCGCGGAGCGCCCCCGTGGCCCGCTCGTCTGGTTCCATGCCGCAAGTGTGGGCGAAACGCTCGCCCTCATTCCGCTGATCCGCGAAATACGCAAACGCGACATCTACGTGCTTCTGACCACCGGCACCGTCACCTCGGCCGAGCTGACCCGCACCCGGCTTGGCGACGACGTGATCCACCAATATGTGCCGCTCGACATCAAGATCGCGGTCAATCGTTTCCTGTCCTATTGGGCGCCAGACGCCGCCATCACCGCTGAATCGGAAATCTGGCCGGTGACGATGATGGAGCTGGAGCGCCGGCACATTCCGCAGATCAGGGTCAATGCGCGGCTGTCCGACCGCTCGTTCGATCGCTGGAACAACCGGCACGATATTGCTGAAACCTTGTTTTCCAAGCTGGCGCTGGTCGTTGCGCAATCCGATGTCGATGCCGAGCGCTTCCGTGATCTCGGCTCCTGGCCGGTCGTCATTTCCGGTAATCTCAAGGGCGATACCGATCCGCCGCCCTGCGATGAGGCTCTCCTGGAGCACTATCGCAAGCAGGTCGGCACCCGCAAGACATGGGCGGCGATCTCCACCTTCGACGGTGAAGAGAAGGCCGCCGCCACCGTGCATGCGGCGATCAAGTCGCGCAACGGCCAATTGACCATCATCGTGCCGCGTCATCCCGAACGTGGCGACGATGTGGAGGCGATGCTGAAGGGCATGGGGCTGACCGTGGCGCGCCGAAGCCGCAACGATGCGATCACGCCGGAAACCGATATCTTCCTCGGCGATTCCATCGGCGAAATGGGGCTTTACCTGCGGCTCACCGAACTTGCCTTCGTCGGGCGTTCGCTGACGGCTGAGGGTGGGCAGAACCCGCTTGAGCCGGCAATGCTCGGCTGCGCCGTATTGTCAGGCGCGCATGTGCAGAATTTCCGCGAGGCCTATCAGAAGCTGATCCGCGCCGGCGGCGGACGCATCATCCGCGATGTCGAGATGCTGGCCAAGGCGGTGCATTATCTGCTGGTCAACGATAATGAGCGTTACAAGATGATCGATGCCGGCAACCGTGTCATTCAGGATATGCGCGGTGCGCTTTCCGCCACCGTCAAGGCGCTGGAACCCTATATCAACCCGCTCACCGTGACCGCCAAGCTGCAACCGCGGAGCGCCATCGGTTCATGGTAGCGGATATCGGACGTGATGCGACGCAATCGATCGCCGCTGTCCTTTTCGACAAGGACGGCACGCTTTTGGGTTATGACGCAAGCTGGGGGCCGGTAAACCGCGAGCTTGCGGCGATCGCTGCCAAGGGCGACCCCATTCTCGCCGACCGGCTGCTCGCCGCCTGCGGCATGGATCCCGTCACCGGTCATGTGGTTGCCGACAGCCTGCTGGCCGCCGGCAATACGGCGGAAATCGCCGCCGGTCTGGTCGCCGCCGGTTCGCTCTGCGATGTCGGCGAACTGACGAAGCGGCTCGACCGGCTGTTCACCGAGGCGGCGGATAAATCCGTTCCCGTGACCGACCTCAAGGCATTCTTCGCAAGGCTGAAGGCCCGCGGCTACAAGCTTGGCATCGCCTCCAGCGACAACGAAAACTCCATCCGCCAGACGGCCATCCGCTTCGGTTTCGAAAACGATGTCGATTTCGTCGCGGGTTACGACAGCGGTTATGGCACCAAGCCGCAACCCGGCATGGTTCTCGGTTTCTGCAAGGCGATAGGTCTCGGCCCCGAACGCGTGGCGGTGGTCGGTGACAATAATCACGATCTGCACATGGCAAGGAGTGCCGGTGCGGGATTGCGCATCGCGGTTCTAACGGGCACCGGTTCGCGCGAAAGCCTTGGCGCCGATGCCGATTATTGTTTCGACGACATTACGGCACTTGAAGCGCTGCTGCCGGAACGGGTTGCTCAATAATATAAGGTTCCACTTTCCGGCCTTGCGCTGGAAGTCGAGACAGACAAGGGAAACCCACCCAGTCCATTTTTGCAATTTGCGGTTTTTTCTGGCAAACAACCTCCCTGACATGTGACATCCGAACGGAATGCCGTGGGCGATGCGGCCGGGAGCAGGCATATATGGTTTCTGAAGCGCCGCCGTTCTGGTGGCAGAAGGCGGGCTGGCGGGCCTGGCTGTTATCACCTTTTTCGCTTCTCTACGGCAAGGTCGCGGGACGGCGGATGCGCACGGCGAAACGGGCGAGCGTTTCCGTTCCGGTCATCTGCATCGGCAACTTCACCGTGGGCGGAGCGGGCAAGACGCCGACGGCGATGGCGATTGCCAGAGCCGCTGTCGCAAAAGGCCTGAAACCCGGCTTTCTCAGCCGTGGTTATGGCGGCACGCTTGATGTCACCACCCTTGTCGATCCCGCGCTGCACCGCTCGGCCGATGTCGGCGACGAACCCTTGCTGCTGGCGCGTGAGGCGGTGACGGTCATTTCCCGCAAGCGGGTAGAGGGCGCACACCGGCTGGTGAAGGAGGGTGTCGATCTCATCATCATGGATGACGGTTTTCAGAGCGCGCGCCTGACGCTGGATTATGCGCTTGTTGTCATTGATACGGTGCGCGGCATCGGCAACGGCCATCTCGTGCCGGGCGGCCCGGTCCGGGCGCCGCTTGCCGAACAGATGCGGCATATGACCGGAATTCTGAAGGTCGGTAACGGCCATGCGGCCGATCCGCTGGTCAGAATGGCGGCAAAGGCCGCCAAACCCGTTTTCGTCGCCGCGATCAAGCCGCAGGAACCGCAGGATTTCAGGGGAAGGCGTGTGCTGGCCTATGCCGGCATCGCCGATCCGGCCAAGTTCTTCAGAACCGTCGAGGCGTTGGGCGGCGAAATCGTGCTCCAGCGCTCTTTCCCGGACCATCACCATTTCAGCGAAGACGAGATTTCCGACCTTCTGCAGGACGCCAACAGAGAGAACTTGCAGCTGGTGACGACAGCCAAGGACGCCGTGCGCCTCAACGGGCACCAGGGTCGTGCGGAGGAATTGCTGTGGAACAGCCTGGTGATCGAGATCGACATGGTGTTCGACGATCCCAATGCGACGGGAACGATCATCGACACGGCGGTGGCGAACTGCCGCATGCGTGTGCTTAAGGAAAATGCGCGTCCGTCGATTTAGAGGGTGATGGTGAAGTTCGAAACCTCTCCTCCGTCATCCTCGGGCCTGTCCCGAGGATCTGCAACGTATTAATTTTATTGACGTGCTTAGATCCTTGGGACAAGCCCAAGGATGACGCCGCGTCTGGGCGTCGGCAGTCTATTGGAGCTTTTCCCGGACCAAAACCCTGCGCATTTACTGGAAATGCCCCACGCGCCGTTCCCGATCACGCGGGCAGATTGCCCGCCCTGCGTTCGGCTTCCAGCGAGGCGGCGGCATCCACATAGGCCTCCTGCCGGAGGACGCTCCAGTAGCGCAGTTCGTCGACCGGAATGGTCTTGCCGGTGATGGCGCATAAGACATGCGAGCCGGTCTGCACGATCCGGAAGTCTCCATCGAGATATTCGATGACGGCGATGCGGTTTCCGCCTCCCTCAAATCTGTTCATCCGTTTTCGTCTCCTGCTATGTCCTGTCAGTGCATCCAGCCCGAAACGGCGCAGCGTTCTTCTGAACAATCCGGATGCTCCACTTGCTTGGATTTATATCGGCCAATGCCGCCCAAGGCCAGCCTTGCCGGGCCACAGCTCAGCTTCGGCCGAAGAGACGTTCTATATCGGAAAGTTTCAGCTCGATATAGGTCGGACGGCCGTGATTGCACTGCCCGGAACCCGGCGTGTTTTCCATCTGCCGCAAAAGCGCGTTCATCTCCTCCGGCCGCATGCGCCGCCCGGAACGCACGGAGCCGTGGCAGGCCATGGTGGCGGCGACATATTCCAGCTTGTTGGCAAGCGTGGAGGCGGCGTCCCATTCGGCGATTTCGTCGGCAAGCTGCCGCACCAGCCCCTGCACGTTGACCTCGCCGAGCATGGCGGGTGTTTCCCGGACGGCGACCGCCCCCGGCCCGAAACGCTCGATGACCAGACCCAGCGCATCGAAGCCCGCCGCATGGTCCATCAGCCGGTCGCAATCCTCCTCGGGAAGGTCGATGATTTCAGGGATGAGCAGCACCTGTGAGGGCGGGCGTCTGGAATGCAGCGCATTGCGCATTTCCTCGAATACCAGCCGCTCGTGCGCTGCATGCTGGTCGACGATGACGAGGCCGTCTTCCGTCTGCGCGACGATGTAGTTCTGGTGCAACTGCGCCCGCGCGGCCCCGAGCGGGTAAAGCGCCGGTTCCGGCGACGGGCTTGCGGAGGCCTCGTAAGCCTCGCGAGGTTCCGCCCGCGCTGTCGGCATGGTGATGTCGGAAAAGCGCGATTGCACGGCTTCCGCAAATTGCATGTCCCCGAAAACGGCAAGCGGCCGCGAAGGGGAGGTCGCGGCGGACCATGCTGCGGAGGCAGAGGGGCGAAGATTGGACGGGCTGTAGCCGGGGCGGAAGGCGTTCATCATCTGGCTGGCGCCAGTCGTCGCCGCCCTGTCGCCGTCACGCGTCAGCGCCTGGCGGATTGCGCCGACAATCAGCCCGCGAACGAGGCCGGGATCGCGGAAGCGCACATCGGATTTGGCCGGATGCACGTTCACATCCACAAAGGCTGGATCGAGCGTGAGCGACAGCACCGCGACCGGGTATCGCCCGTGTGGTACCGTTTCGGCATAGGCACCGCGAATGGCCGATAAAAGTAGTTTGTCCTGCACCGGGCGGCCGTTGACGAAGACATATTGATGCGCAGAGTTGCCACGATTGAAGGTCGGCACACCGGCAAAACCGGTGAGCGTCACATCCTCGCGCCCGGCATCGATCTCGATGGCGTTGTCCTTGAATTCTGCGCCCAGAATTTGCGCCATGCGGGCCAGATGGTCGTCGCCGGTCGAGGGGATTTCGAGCGTGGAACGGTCGGTGCCTGACAGCACGAAGCGGATATGCGGAAAGGCAATCGCCATCCGCTTGACGACCTCGGTAATGGCGGCCGCTTCCGCCCGTTCGGTCTTCAGGAACTTCAGCCGCGCGGGTGTGGCGAAAAACAGGTCGCGCACCTCGACGATGGTGCCGGCATTCGAGGCGGCGGGCCGCACCTCGGAGACCTTGCCGCCCGTGACCGAAATCACCGAACCCTGTTCCGCGCCCTGTTGCCGGCTGGTAATCGAAAGCTTGGCGACCGAGCCAATGGAGGGCAGGGCTTCGCCACGGAAACCGAGCGTGCGGATATCGTCAAGCGTATTGGATATTTTCGAGGTGCAATGACGCCGGACCGCAAGCTCCAGATCGGCGGGCGACATGCCGGAGCCGTTATCGGTGATGCGCACCAGTCCCTTGCCGCCGCCCGCCGTGGCGATCTCGATCCGCGTTGCGCCGGCGTCGATGGCATTTTCCACCAGTTCCTTCGTAGCGCTGGAAGGTCTTTCGATGACCTCGCCGGCGGCGATCTGGTTGATGAGGGTTTCTGAGAGCTGCTTGATGGCCATGATCGTCATTTTCGCGGATTCGTCACGGCTTCGAAAGCAAAAAACTCAACTCGTAAAAGTTTGCACATGTTTTGCGGTATATTGGGCATTTGATCATTTCCGTCCACATCGGGTTAAGCGTTAATCCGCCTTTAATCGGCCTTGCATATGGTGAGACGGCTTGAAATGACCGCAGGAACGAGGCCTCCTTCGCAGGGTGGTGTGTGACGTCGACTATGGGTGAACGTCATCTTCCCCTCAAGACTGCTTCAAGTGGCGAACCCTGATGTCTCTTTTTCGGAATTTACCGTTTCATCCCGGCATTTGCCCCGGACGATTCCAATAGAAACATAAGCCTGACCCTGAAAAACAGGTGGGAGTTTGCAGTTGAGTGATTTGGCGTCCTCCGGCGCGGGCGTTCATACGGTGATGCTTGATGCCCTTTGCGACGCGCTTGGCGCGGCGATCGTCGTTTATGACCGGAACGATCACATTGTTTTCGCAAGCCGGAAGCTTTTGAGTTTTTTTCCACTGGAGGAGGCCGTTATCGGGCCGGGCGCGCGGCTGCGCGACTATCTGAGCGCGCTTTACGATTGTTATCTTCTGGAAGTGGAAAGCCTGTCCGGCAATGCCCGGCAGCTGGGACGCGAGGAATGGGTCGGCGAGCGGCTGGCGCTGCACTGGAAGGAACGGTCGGAAAAAACCGAACGGCTGAAGGGAGAGCGCTTCCTGCGCTTCGTCATGAACCGCCTGCCTTCCGGCCTCGGCATCAGTGTCATCGCCGATATTTCCGAACAGAAGAAAAGAGAAGAACAGTGGCGCATCGACCTTGAGCGTGTGCAGCTGATCGAAGACATTCTCGACAATCTGCCGTTTCCGGTTTTCGTCAAGGATCGAAACCTGGCCTATGCGGCCGTGAACAAATCCGGCTGCGCCATGGTCGAGACCAGCGCCGAGAGTATTCTTGGCCGCACCGTTTTCGATCTGCATTCGCGCAAGGTCGCAGGCCGGATCGACGCCGCCGATCGCATGGTGCTGGATAGCGGCACACCGAGCATTCTTCCCGAAAGGGTGAGACGTCTGAATGGCGAGGAGGTGCTGGCGATTACCCGCAAGCAGCGTGTGGGCCGGCCGGGCCGGTATTTCCTGGTGACGACGATGGAGGATGTGACCGCGCTCGCCACCATCGACGCGAACGGCATGCCGGTCATCCCCTCGCTCGAACATGTCGCTTTCGTCGCCTCCACCTATGGCAAGGACGACGACCACGATGCCGCAAGCGGCGCGCTGAAAAGCAAGGCGGTGCTGGTGGTGTCCGAAAACGGGCGCTTCACTGACGCTGCCGGCCGCCGGCTGACCGCAGGCGGTATCGATCATGCCGCGGTGACGAGCGAGGAGGAACAGCGCAGCTTCATCGATATCGCCGCCTCCGCAGGTGTGGGTATCGATGTCGTCGTCGTCGACGCCCAGATGAGCGTCGCATGCCTCGATATCGCGGCCGCGCATGGCCTGCCCGTCGTTACAATCGAGGAAGAGGAGATCGACGCTTCCCTGCTGCATTATCTCGCCGTCGGCTTCAAATCGCCTCCAGGTGAGAAATCCTCCGAGGAAGATTGGGAGATCATGACCGAAGACCTGCCCAAAATTCTCAAGACCGGCGGTGTCGGCGAGATACTTCTTGTTGAGGACAACAGGGTCAACCAGATCGTTTTTTCGCAGATTCTTGAAGGTCTGGGGCTTTCCTACCGGCTCGCCACATCGGGTGAAGAGGCGTTGCGCCTTTTTGCGGAACTGGCGCCGTCCGTCGTCCTGCTCGATACGACGCTCGGCGATATCGACGGTTTCGAGGTCGCGCGCCGCATGCGCGCACTGGCTGGCGATGAGCGCATCCCCATTGTCGGCGTCATCACCCACGCCTTCGAGGGCGACCTCGACAAATGCCTGGCGGCGGGCATGGAGGACATGCTGCTGAAACCCGTCAGCCCCGATATGGTCGAGGCGGTTTTCCTGCGCCTTTTCGGCAAGGATACCCTGCGGCGGCAAGCCTGAAATTTTTCCACTCGGACATTTTTATACGAGTTGCTGACCTTCCGAAAACGCTGCCGCATTTTCGGTTCGCGGTTCTATGGCTTTTTTAATACTTGCCCTGCATTGTGATCGCGGTCGACACGGGATTCACGAGATGCAGGAATGAAAAGGGCAGAGCCGCAAGCGTTGCAGGTCAGCCAGAACGAGCTGCAAGCGATGGCTTACAGCGATCCGCTGACGGGGCTTGGCAATCGTTATCGTTTGCGGGACAAGATCCGCATGCTCGCCAGCGAGCGCTCCAGCGACCCCGCGCCCTTCACTGTCGGCATTGCGAATATAGACGGTTTCAAACCCATCAACGATCTTTTCGGCGTGCAGGCGGGCGATGAGATTTTGTGCCAGGTCGCCCATCGCCTGAAGGCCTGCGTTCCTGATGGCGCCATCGTCACGCGCCATGACGGCGACGAATTCGCTTTCGTGCTGCCGCTGGTGTTCGAGCGCACCGGTGCGGAGCGCATCGGCAACATGATCAAGGACGTGCTCTCTGCCCCTTACGATCTCGGCGATCGCAACGTCCGGCTTTCCTCTTCCTTCGGTTTCGCCATCTACCCCTTCGCCGGCGATGATTTCGACGACTTGCTGAAAAGCGCCGAGACGGCGCTCTATCGGTCCAAGCGACGCGGCCGTGGCCAGATAACGGTCTACTCGCGTGAGATAGCGCAGGAGATGAAGCGCGCCACCCAGCTGGAACAGGCTTTGCGAAACGCCATCATCACCGATGTGATCGATGTGCATTTCCAGCCCATCGTCAGGCTGGAAGAAGCGAAGGTCATCGGTTTCGAGGCGCTAGCCCGCTGGAACGACCCCGATCTCGGTTTCGTGTCGCCGGCCGTTTTCGTGCCGCTTGCCGAAGAACGCGGTTTCATCGACGCGCTGTCCGAAGCCCTGCTTCGAAAGGCGGCGGAAGCGGCCCTGTTCTGGCCGCGCGAGCTTTTCCTGTCCTTCAACCTGTCCTCCGCACAATTGATGGACCCCGGCACGGCTGACAATATTCTCTCCATCCTGTCGCGTGTTGGCCTCGATCCCCATCGGCTGGAGCTTGAAATCACCGAAACGGCTGTCATGACATCCGCCGATACCGCGCAGCGCATCATCAGTGAATTGCAGGGCGCAGGCGTCCGCATCTCCCTCGACGATTTCGGCACCGGCCAGTCAAGCCTCGGCCGCCTGCGCGACTTCACCTTCGACAAGGTCAAGATCGACCGCGCCTTCGTGTCCCGCATCAGCAGTGACCGTCCCTCGGAACATATCATCAAGGCCATCGTCGCCATGTGCGAAGGGCTGGATCTCGAGGTCGTGGCCGAGGGGATAGAGGAGCGGGCGGAAGAGGAAAAGCTGCGCGCTCTGGGCTGCGCCATGGGGCAGGGCTATTTTTACGGCCGCCCCGTCGATGCCGCCGCCACCCAGCGTTATCTGCACGAGAATTATCGCGAGATACTGTCGGATATTCCCTGAGGCATATGCGGGACCGCCGCCTATACCAGCGGTCCCTGTATCTCCTAGAGCCTGTAGAGCGGTTCGAACCTGCCCTTGACCTCAATCCCGAGTTCGAATGTCTTCCCATGCTGCGGATTGGCGGCCATGGCGTCGTCGTCGAGATGTTCGCAGGCGGAGGTGACGAGAAGGCGCGATGCATCGGGACCGATGAAGGCCGGGCAGGTCGTCTGTTTCGCTGGCACCAGATATCGTTCGATATGGTTGCCGTCCGCATCGTAATGATCGACAGCTCCCACGCCCCAGCGGGCGTTCCAGATATGCCCTTCGGCATCGCAGACCGAGCCGTCCACACCGCCGTCTATGCCGGCGGAATCGATGAAGACCTCGGCCTTGCCGGATGGAAGGCCCGTCTGCGCATCGAGCGACACCTTCATCAGCCGGTTGACCTTGGTGTCGACGTAATATCCGGTCTCGCCATCGGGTGAAAAGCAGATCGAATTCGGAATGCTGATGTCGGCAAACAGCTTCGTGACGGTGCCTTTGGCGACGTGGTAGATGCTACCCGCGCCGGGTTCCGCCTTCCTGCCCATGGTGCCTATCCAGAGCGCACCGGAGGGATGCACGCGTCCGTCATTGGAGCGGTTGCCGGGTAGGTCCTTTTCCAGCTCCGCATGCAGCGTCAGCACGCCGGTCGCCGTGTCGCGAAGGAAAAGACCGTCGTCGGATGCGATCAATTGTTTGCTGTCGCTGATCTTGGCCAGTGCGCTGCCCATGAAGGGCAGGGCATGCACGCTCTTGCGGCCGGAAGCGAGATGCAGTTCATGCAGCTCCCGCCCGAGAATATTGAACCACCATGCGGTGCCGGTCGCCGGATCGAAGGTTGGGCCTTCGCCGAGTGTCATCGGCGTTTCGTCAAGGGTGCGTCCGGCAAAGGGAAAAACACTCGCCAAGCTCTTATCCTCCGATTGCTGCGTCATAGGCCGAAAGCGTGACGGTGGCGCGCTCGCGCACGTCCGCCGCTGTCATGCCGGGCTTGTAGAGGCTGGTGCCAAGGCCGAAAGCAAGGATACCGGCTTTGGTATATTCGGCGAAATTCCTGTCCGAAACGCCGCCGACGGCGGCGATGAGCAAATCCTTGGGCAGGATCGTCCGGATCGCATTGATGCCCGCGGGGCCGATGATGCTGGCGGGAAAGAACTTCAGCCCGGTTGCCCCGGCCTTTGCCGCAACCAGCGCCTCGGTGGGGGTCAAAACGCCCGGCATCGTCACCATGCCCTTGACGCGGGCGGCGACGATCACGTCGGCATCGGCGTTGGGGCTGACCATCAGCTTGCCGCCGGCTGCGTCCAGAGACGCCACGTCTTCTACGCTGAGCACCGTGCCTGCGCCGATCAGGCAATCGGCGGGCGCCATTTTCGCGGCGATCTCGATCGAACGGAAGGGATCGGGCGAATTGAGCGGGATTTCGATGGCGCGGAAGCCGGTCTCGATCAGCGCGCCGACGACGCCTTCGGTTTCCTCGGGCTTGACGCCACGCAGAATGGCGATCAGCGGATATTGCATGGAAGGGAAGGGAATACGCATGATGGGGTCTTTCGTCCTTGAGCGGGATGGCGAAAAGTGTGAGCGGTTTTCGCCTGAAATCCCGCTCTGATGATAAATTCTATGACCAGATGGCATTTGCGGCGGCCAACAATCCGCGCCGCACGGCCTCGTCTGCATCGATGACTGTATATTGAATCTCAAGGGCTGCGAATGCACCCTCGTAAAGTGCACCGAGCGCGCCGGAGCCGATCAGCACCACCGGCGTGTCCCGCCGCGCTGTGGAATGCGCGCCGGCGATTTCCAGACCGATCATGATGCCGGAAAGCCTGGCCTTGGCGTCTGTTGCGGTGAGGCCGTGCAGCAATTGCCCGGAGCGCAGCGTGAACAGGCGGTTGGTGGCGAGCTGCGGAGCGGCGTAGATATCGCGCACCGCCGCCCTGAAGGCCTCATGCTCGCCGGTAAAGGCTTCCGCCTCGGCCACCGCATGGGAAAGGATGGTCTGTTTCGAGACGACTTCGAACATCTCACCCGTCATGAAGGTGGCAAAGCCGATGACGTCGCTGCCTTCGACCGTTACCCATTTGGAATGGGTGCCGGGCATGCAGACCAGCTTCTTGCCAGCGGCCGAGGAGGCAAGCGCGCCGAGCAGTTGCGTTTCCTCGCCGCGCATCACATCCGGCGCGTTTTTGTCCCGTTGCGCCAGCCCCGGCAGAATGCGGACATCCCGCTCCTGACCCGGCACGCGAACCGCACCATCAAGAACTGCGGAAAGCGATGTCGGCACGTCTATATAGCCAGCCTCGACCCAGCCCTGCCGCGCGCCCGCCATTCCGCAGACGAGAACCGGCAGGTTTTCCGGCGCGCCGATGGCGTCAAGCTGCGATTGCAGCACCTCGGCAAAACCGGTCCGCATGGCGGTCGTCATGCCTTCAGCGCTTCTGCGCTCGGCCAGCACCGCGCCGGACCGGCTGAGCAACCAGAGCCGGAAACTGGTCGTGCCCCAGTCGACGGCGATAAAAGCGGGTTCGGACATTATAACAGGCCTCCGTCTACGATTATGGATTGTGCGGTGATGGCGCTCGATGCCGATGATGCGAGAAACAGGCACGGCCCCGCCAGATCGGCGGCGACCAGCGTGCGCTTGAGGCATTGCCGCGCCGTGGTCGAGGTGACAGCGTCGTCCGTCAGCCACAATTCCTTCTGCCGCTCCGTCACGATCATGCCGGGCAGCAGCGTATTGACGCGGATATTTTCCGGCCCCAGCCTGCCGGCGAGGCTTTTCGTCAGGCCGATGATGCCGGCCTTGGCCGCAGCATAGGAGGGAAGCTCGCCCATGTTCAGCAGAAACGAGATCGAGGAAAAATTGATGATGGATGCGTCCTTGGCCTGCCTCAGATGCGGAAGCGCGGCCTGAACCGTGAAGAACATCTGCTTGAGATTGACGGCCTGATTGGCGTCCCAATAGGCTTCCGTCACGGTGTCTATATCGTGGCGGTCGTCCCATGCGGCATTATTGACGAGCACCTTGATGCCGCCGGTCGCAGACGCCGCCGTATCCACGGTCTGCCTGATTGCAGCTATGTCGCGCAGATCGGCCCTGAAAAAATGGACCGGATGGCGTGCCGTCTCCGCAAGCCGCGCAGCGAGCGCCACGCTCGGCTCTTCGGCAATGTCGATGAACGAGACCTTCGCGCCCTGCATCGCAAAGGCTTCCACCAGCGATGCCCCGATGCCGGAGCCGCCACCGGTGACGAGCACGCCCGCGTCCTTGAGGTCAGGGAAAAGGGCTTGTGTCATCGGCATCGTCTCATCCAGAAAGGGGCTTGATTGTTCCAATATGTGGAACTAGATTTTACTAAGTGGAATTATTCTCTTGGCCGCAGGCTTATGTCAAGACAGATGACGGTGGATGTTGCCATGCTCGATGGTAAAAAACCCCATGATATGAAGCATGAGGCGGTTCTGATCCCGGAACGAAAAGCGGAAAACGTGACCGGCACGCTTGGAAAGGCCGTTTCGCTTCTGGAGCTTATCGCCTTTGCCGAAAAACCGATGCGCTTCACCGATGTGGTCGAGGCGTGTGGCCAGCCGCGCGGCACGGTCCACCGCCAGCTCGCCCATCTCGTCGCCGAAGGTCTGGTCGATCATGCTAGCGACCAGACCTATGCCGTCGGTCTGCGGCTCCTGCAATTTGCCGCCAAAGCCTGGAGCGGCAACGATCTGCGCAGCGTTGCCGCCCCCCATTTGGCGGCGTTGCAGGAGGCGACGCAGGAATCCGTGCATCTCGCCGTCCTGAACGGCAAGGAAATCACCTATCTGGACAAGATGGAGGGCAGGCACACCTTGCGCATGCATTCGCAGGTCGGCAAGACCTCGCCGGTCTATTGCACGGGGGTGGGCAAAGCCGCGCTGGCCCTGCTCCCTGCCGGTGATCTGGCAGAGCTTGCCGCAAGGCTGGACTTTCACCGCTTCACGGAAAATACGATCGTAACGCCGGAAGCACTGGTGGACGATGTGGCCGCCATTCGCGGCAGGGGCTACGGTTTCGACCTTCAGGAACATGAGATCGGCATTCATTGCGTCGCCGCGCCGGTCCGGGCGTCCGGACGCAATTTTCACGCGGCGATTTCAGTCACCGGTCCAGCCTATCGCGTGGATGTGGAACAGCTTCGGCAATGGGGTCGTCTGGTGCGCGAAACGGCCGATAAAATTTCAGCGGAGCTTGCCTGCCGATTATCTCCGGTTGCGGATGATTGAGGGGCAAAACCGTGAATTTCCGCCACGGAAGCTGCGGATCGAGCGTAAGCTAAGTCTTATTTTCGATTATTCGGAATTAAGTTTCAACTTTTGTTTGCATGAATCGTTTTGGTGAGTAACATCCTCACAATTTCCGGGCAAAGGCAGCCTTTGCAGCGGTTTCTCTCATTTTCAAAGAACAGCTTTCATGCAGAAAACAGAGACGGCCGCCGTTCAGTCGATTGGTGTTGATTGCGTTCGCGAGATCGCCGGTCTGAACACACAATTCGACATATTCCGGTTTTTGAAACGGCTGACGGAGGCGTGGGAGTTCAGGGCTTTCATGGTGCTTGACCTGTCGTCCGAAATGGCGAGCGAACTGTCGCAATGTACCATCATCACCAGCTGGCCGGCCGAGCTTTTGCAGCGTTACGACGAAGAGGGCATGCTGCAGAAAAGCAAGGTAATGGCGCAGTTGAAAAAGTCGACCGCGCCCTTTTCCGTCTCGATGGATTTTCTGGGGGAAGACGACGAACAGATCGCTAGAAAAACGGTGATCGGTCTCTTCGAGCGCTTCGAGATGATCAACTCGGTGTGGTTTCCCGTGCATGACATCACCACGATGCGCGGGGCGGTGTCCTTTTCCGGCAACAAGACGATATTACCCACCAGCCGGCTCGCGGAACTTTTTTACATTTCCAGCCACATCTTTGCCCGGCTATCTGAAATCCGCCGCCTCGATCTGCGGGTTCCCGAGACATTGAACGAGCGGGAGATAGACTGTCTGAACTGGACGGCCGCCGGCAAGACCAGCGCCGAAATCGCTGAAATCATGAAGCTGTCGGAACATACCATCAATCATTACCTGAACCGCGCAACGAAAAAACTCGACACGGTCAACCGCACCCAGGCCGTCGCCAAGGCTCTCCGCGTCGGTCTGATTAAATAGCGAAACCGCAACTTTATCATTGTGATAAACGGGTTCCTGGGCGATCCTTCTTTCGAATCACCGGAAAAGGAGAAATCGTTTGCCGGAACGGCATAAGCTAAAAGCGGGTTTTTCTCCGACTGTCGATTGCGCCGTGCTGATAGCCGCTGCCGAAAAAGGCTTTGCTGCCGATGAAGGCGTTGAACTGGAACTTGTGCGAAAACAATCCGCGCGCGCCGTGCTTGCCGCACTTGGCGAAGACGAAGTTCAGATCGCCCATTTGCCCGCCCCGGTTCCGGTCGGTTCTGCGGTCGGCCTCGATGACCTGCCGGCCGATATCATCGGTGTCTTCACGCTCTCCCTCGGCGGATCGGCAACGACCGTTTCGCATGGATTTTACGACGAACTTTACCGTGAAGGGCTGAAGCTGCCGGACCCGGCGGCCTTTGGGCGGGCGATGGCCCGCGTCTGCGCGGCACGCCGGGCGGCAGGGGAAGGCCTGCCGGTCTTTGCGGTCGAGGATATCGTGTCCACGCCGTTTTATGTGTTGCGCTATCTGCTCGCAAGCTGCGGCGTGCTGCTCGGCAGGGACATGGAAATCGTCGAAGCTCCGCCGAAGTCGATGCCGGCGCTCTTGGCAAGCGGCAAGGTCGATGCACTCTGTACCGCCGAACCGGCCGGCAGCGCCGCGGTGCTGGGCGACACCGGACGGATCGTCACGACCGGAGCGCTGATCTGGCACAATGCGCCGGAAAAAATACTGGCGGTGAAACGGGTCTGGGCGGAGGAGAACGCCACCCTGCTGGAAGGGCTGTTGCGCGCGCTTTACCGAGCCGGAGAATGGTGCGCCAATCCCGCCAATATCGAGGAGCTTACCGGCATTCTCGCAGCGCCCCATTATATTGACGAAAACGGTGAATTCCTGCTTCCGGCGCTGACGGGGTATATTTCCACCTCGCAAAGGGACATGCAGCGTTATCCGGAGTTTTTCGTGACGAGTGCAAAGGCCGCCAATTTTCCCTGGCAGAGCCAGGCCCTGTGGTTTTTCAGCCAGATGTTGCGCTGGGGCGAGGTTTCCGCCGATTGTCGGTTCGATGCGGCCGTGGTGGAGGCGGCGCGCAACGCCTACCGGCCGGACATTTTCCGCAAGGCGATGAGACCGCTTTTCGTGCCGGTGCCGGGCGCGAACATGAAGCTGGAAGGCACGTTGCAGGAGCCGATCCACGTCGGCGCATCGCGCGCGGGTCTCGTCCTCGGCCCGGACAGTTTTTTCGATGGTCGCGTTTTCGACCCGGAAACACTTAACATGGACGACGAAATCTGAGCCCTTGTTCGCGCTTGGGCATTGGCGAAGTGCTCCGGCTTGTCTATGGATGACGCGTAATGCAGCCCTTATCCGGCCGGACGATGTAGTGGAGTAAACATATGGCAGAGGTCAGCAAGCACCAGGTCGAAAAGGCTTTGGAAGCCGTCATCTATCCGGGCAGCGGCAAAAGCATCGTGGCGCTCGGCATGGTCTCGGAAATCTTCATCGCCGACGCCAAGGCCTATTTTTCGATTACGGTCCCGGCCGACAAGGCCGCCGAGATGGAGCCGTTGCGGCTTTCGGCGGAAAAGGCGGCCAGGGGCGTTGAAGGCATCGCCGGCGCTGTCGTCGCGCTGACTGCGGATCGTAAACCCGGCACGCAGCAACCGGCGCCCGCACCAGCACCGGCGCGTCCTGCGGCTGCAACCGGCCGTCCGGCCGCGCAGCCCGGATCGTCAAAGGTCGGCGTTCCCGGCGTCGGCGCCATCATCGCGGTTGCCTCGGGCAAGGGCGGGGTCGGAAAGTCGACCACCGCTGTCAATCTGGCGCTCGGGCTACAGGCGCTCGGCCTCAAGGTCGGTATGCTCGACGCGGACATCTACGGCCCTTCGCTGCCGCGACTGCTGAAAATTTCAGGCCGCCCGAAGCAGCAGGAAGACCGCATCATCATTCCCATGGAAAATTATGGGCTGAAGGTCATGTCCATGGGTTTTCTGGTGGATGAGGAAGCGGCGATGATCTGGCGTGGGCCGATGGTTCAGTCCGCATTGATGCAGATGCTGCGCGAAGTCGCTTGGGGCGAACTCGACGTGCTGGTGCTGGACATGCCGCCCGGTACGGGCGATGCGCAGCTCACCATCGCCCAGCAGGTGCCGCTTGCAGGCGCCGTCATCGTCTCCACGCCGCAGGATCTGGCGTTGATCGATGCGCGCAAGGGCATCACCATGTTCCGCAAGGTGGAAGTGCCGCTCCTCGGCGTCGTCGAGAATATGAGCTATTTCATCGCACCGGATACCGGCGCGCGGTACGATATTTTCGGCCATGGCGGGGCAAAGGCGGAAGCTGAGCGGATCGGCGTACCGTTCCTCGGCGAAGTGCCGCTCACCATTTCCATCCGCGAAATGTCGGATGCCGGAACGCCTGTTGTGGCCGCAGAACCGGACGGTCCTCAGGCCGCCATCTATCGCGACATTGCAGAAAAAGTCTGGGCGCGTATCGGTGCGGACGAAAGAAAAGCCGCACCGAGGATCGTTTTTGAATAGCGCATCGACTGCAGAAGAAAAATGGCCGGGCGATTGTTCGGCCAGAATGTTTGTTTAAAAACAGTATATTAACTGGCTGCATCGGGAAGGATCGATGCATTTGAACGCCAGAAATGTGTTGCCTGCAATGCTGTCGCGAGAAAATACTACTTGATTGCGTCTCGCTTTGGGAGCATAGGCCTCCGCCGTTTGCTTCTTGGTCCGTCAGTCTGGCGGGATGTGAAAATCCCGCTGGTTCCAGCGTTCCCTGAAGTGTCGTCCAAAGGTTTGCCGACCTTGAACAGGATATGTTAAGCAGCATTGCGGCTGAAGCCTGCGATGCGGACCGGAGAAACGGATTGATAAAAGCCTATCGCGCCAATTGCGAGGCGATCAGCCTGTCGCCAGACGACGGCTCCGAACAGATTCCCGACGACGTCGTCTGGATCGATCTTATCAATCCGAGCAGGACGGAGGAGCAGCATGTCGAAAAGCTGCTGGGGCTCGATCTGCCCACTCGCGAGGATTTGAAGGATATCGAACCGTCCAGTCGTCTTTATATTCAGGACGGCAATGTCTTCATGACCGCCTCCCTGGTGTGGAAGGCGGATTCGGATGATGCGCGTCTGACCGATGTCGCCTTCATTCTTGCCGGCAAACGTCTGGTGACGATCCGTTATGCCGAGCCGAAATCGTTTCACCTCTTCATCGCCGCCATTACCCGCGTGCCGCACGAGATGCGCAGCGGTGCCGCACTTCTGCTCAAGCTGCTTGAAACCATCGTCGACCGCACGGCGGAAATTCTCGAAAACTCGGTGGCCGGCATAGACAATCTCGCCGCCGATATTCTCGGCAGCCAGGCGCGCAGCAAGCGCAAGGCGCCGCGTTATCTCGAAGATCGCCTGACGAACATCACCGCCTATCACCGGCTGATCTCTAAGGTTCGCGACAGTCTCGCATCGCTTGCACGCCTGCAGACCTTCCTGCACACAAGTGCGCAGGTGCAGCAGGACAAGGAGGCGAGGGAACAGGGCAAATCGATCGCGCGGGATATCCAGTCGCTGACCGAGCATGCCTCCTTCGTTTCCGGCAATCTGACATTCCTGCTGGACGCCTCTCTCGGTATCATCAATATCGAGCAGAATGGCATCATCAAGATATTCTCCATTGCTTCGGTGGTCTTTTTGCCGCCCACCCTGGTGGCTTCGATTTATGGAATGAACTTTCAGCTCATGCCGGAGTTGAACTGGACGTTCGGTTACCCAGTCGCGCTCGTCGTCATGCTGATGTCCGCAATCATCCCGTTTCTCTTTTTTCGCTGGAAGGGCTGGCTCTAAGGAGCCAGGATCATCATGTCTCAGATCGTAGACAAGGACGTTGCCGAGAAACCGGATGCGGACGACAAGCACCAGAACAAGGGGCTCTACGCCGCGATCCTCGGTTCCATCGGCGTCGTTTACGGCGATATCGGCACCAGTCCGCTATATGCCTTCCGCGAAGCCCTGCGACCGATCGCTTATGACGGCGTGACGAGGGACGAGGTCATCGGCCTCACCTCCCTGATGATCTGGTCTTTGACGATCATCGTGACGTTCAAATACATCACGCTTCTGCTGCGCGCCGACAATGACGGAGAAGGCGGCACGCTTTCGCTTCTGGCGCTGCTGATGAAGACGGCGGGCACCCATCGCGGCGTTCTCATCGTACTCGGCCTCATCGGCGCGGCGCTGTTCCTCGGCGATGCGATGATCACGCCGGCGCTTTCCGTGCTGTCGGCAGTGGAAGGCCTGAAGCTGGTCACGCCGGCGATGGACGACTTTATTATCCCGATATCCGTCTGCATTCTTATCGGCCTGTTCGCCATCCAGTCGCACGGCACGGGAACGGTGGCGAAATTCTTCGGACCGATCACGGCCGTCTGGTTCATCATCATGGGGCTGGCTGGCCTCATTCATATCGCCGATGATTTCGGCATCCTCTTCGCCTTCAACCCCTGGCACGCGGTGGAATTTCTGATCGATGAAGGGTTTCACGGCTTTATCGTGCTCGGCGCGGTTTTCCTGACGATCACCGGTGCCGAAGCGCTTTATGCCGATCTCGGGCATTTCGGCCGCCGTCCCATCCAGTGGGCGTGGTTCTGTCTGGTGTTCCCGGCATTGACGCTGAACTATCTTGGGCAGGGCGCGCTGGTGCTGAAAGACCCGGCGGCGATGTCCAATCCGTTCTATCTGATGTTCCCGCAATGGGCGATCCTGCCGGCGGTCATTCTGGCGACCGCCGCCACCATCATCGCCAGCCAGGCGGTCATAACAGGTGCGTTTTCGCTCGTGCGCCAGGCGATCCATCTCGGCTATCTGCCGCGCATGGAAATCCTCTTCACCTCGGAAACCAATACGGGGCAGATCTATCTTCCCGCCGTCAACACCATCCTGCTGTTCGGCGTCGTGGCCCTGGTGATCACCTTCAAGAGTTCGGACGCGCTGGCCACGGCCTATGGCATTTCCGTCACCGGCGCGATGGTCGTCACCAGCCTGATGTTCTTCGAATTCGTCCGCAAACGCTGGCAATGGTCCGTCTGGCTGGCGATTGCCGTGCTCGCGCCGCTTTTGCTGCTGGAACTGATTTTCCTCGGTGCGAACCTGCTC
Source organism: Rhizobium sp. GR12 (assembly GCF_036596185.1). NCBI lineage: Bacteria > Pseudomonadati > Pseudomonadota > Alphaproteobacteria > Hyphomicrobiales > Rhizobiaceae > Rhizobium > Rhizobium sp. GR12. The sequence continues at coordinate 24,388 of NZ_JASXTH010000020.1, forward strand.
AAGATACATGATGGCGGTTACGTGCCGGTGCTGCTGGCAATCGCCTTCACCATCATCATGACCACCTGGCAGCGCGGCTCGAGAATCCTTTTCGCCAAGACCCGCCGCAGCGATGTGCCGTTGAAGGCTTTCGTCGCATCGGTGGAAAAGGAAAGCGCCCATGCGCCGGTGCGTGTGCCCGGCACTGCGATTTTCCTGACCGGCGACCCGGAGGCCGCACCGGCGGCGTTGCTGCATAATCTCAAGCACAACCACGTCCTGCACGACAAGAACGTGATCCTGACGATCCGCACGGAAGACCAGCCGCGCGTCCGTCCCGAAAATCGTTACACACTGACGAAGCTGAGCGATCGTTTTGCCGTGGTCGAACTGCATTTCGGCTTCATGGAAACGCAGAACGTCACCCAGGCGCTCGGCTATCTCAGGCGCACGGGTTACAAGTTCGACATCATGTCCACTTCGTTCTATCTCGGCCGCCGCAAGCTGGTGCCGGATCCGAAATCGGGCATGCCGGGCTGGCAGAACCGCCTGTTCATCGCGCTTGCCGAAACCGCCGCCGATCCGTCGGATTACTTCCGCCTTCCGGCCAACCGCGTGGTGGAACTCGGGTCTCACGTCGTCGTCTGATAAGTCCACCGCCGTCATTCCGGCCTTGAGCCGGAATCCAGCCAGCCCAAGTCTTTGGGCTGAAAAGACTCTTCCCGCCGTGCAGACGCGTGTCGGCTGGATTCCGGCTCAACGCTGGAATGACGGTGTCGGGAAGCCGTAAATGATGTGACCTATGCCACGCAACGCGCTTTAGCATGTCCTTACACATTAACGTGAAGCCGCGCCCCCGCGCGGCGTTAACCAAGCATCAAGGTTAATAAGAGATTCTCGAACACCTGTAGCAAATATGGTTGTCGGTGTTCGGAGTGCTGGTTTTGCGTTCGAAAAGTGTAATGCGTCGTCGGTCCTCCGCGTCCTTTAAGGTATGGAGTGCGAAATGGGCCTCGCCCGTCGTCTTCGGCCTTGCCGCCTGGCTCGTCTTTCCCTCCATCTCCGCGCGTGCGGATCTCGCCTCGCTTCTGGCCGGGCTGGACAATGGCGGCGAGCAATGGCGCATGGTGCTGACAGCATCTCCGGCGGGCTCCGTACATAATGCCTCGCTCACTTTTAATGATGCGGAAGGCGAGGCGGCGCTGCATGGCAGCGGCATGACCCTGCCTGACGGCCGCAAGGTGGCCTTCGTCACCAACAAGAAAGGTGAAGAGACGACGCCCGATAGCGAGCGCGTCAACCGCGCCGCCAAAAAAGGCCGTATTGTCGCAACCGAAATCATGCAGCCGCCGAAGGCCTTCACCGCCGGTTCCGTTCTGCAGCGCACCAGCATGCTGGATATAGAGCCGCTGAAGCGCAAAGATCGCACGGCTTTCGTCAAGCCGAAACGCGGCAGCGATGTGGAACTCGCCTCCTTCTATTTCCGCCGTGAGGAAAAGAAGGCGGATAGGAGCGTTTCACCGATGCTGGCGGAACTCGTGACCAACCGTACCCCGGACATTCTCGCCACGGCTTATGCGCCGGCCGCACCGGATTTCGCCCGTGAATCGCCGTTCGACGCCATTCTGAAAAAGCCGGAGACCGGGCGTTTCGTGCCGCAGATCAGCGAGGAAGACCATGCCTGGGCGGCCACCCCGCTGCCGGCCGAGGTCTTTTCCGCAGCCGAACAGCAATGCCTCGCATCCGGCATTTATTTCGAGGCGCGCGGAGAATCGGTCAAGGGACAGGCGGCGGTGGCGCAGGTCATTCTCAACCGCGTGCGCAACCCCACCTATCCGAAAACCATCTGCGGTGTGGTCTACCAGAACAAGGACTGGCGCAACCGCTGCCAGTTTTCCTTCGCTTGCGACAATATAAAGGACCGGGTGAATTCCGAACGCCATTGGAAAATGGCGCGCGAAGTGGCCTTGGCCACCACCGCCGGCAAGATCTGGCTGAAGGAAGTCGGTTCGGCGACTCATTATCATGCCGTCTATGTTCGTCCTGCCTGGGGAAAATCCATGAAGAAGGTCGGCAGGATAGGCTTGCACGTCTTTTATCGAACCTATGGTGGCGGCTGGAGCTGATACCACCGCCAATTTGTCGCAATTTGCGTGTCAAAAATGCCGATTCCCTCGCGAAACATCGCCGCCAAACCGCGATTTGGCATCAAGCGATTGTTTTTCAACGATAAATTTGTATCGAAACAAGCTGCGCCAGTGCCTTGACTAGCGAAGCCCCTAAAACTATGTTGCGCGCGACTTCAGAGCGGGCTGGAACAGGCTTAATCCGTCACCGTTTACAACTCCAAAGGGTTCTGGCATGGCTGGAACGGAGAAAATGGGTGGGATTCTAGGATGACTGGCAACCGTGACGATAGTCTGGACGAGCGTCGCAAGCGCCTTGCCGAAGAGTTGGCAAAGGTGAAGGCGGAGGATGAGGCGGAAGTGAGGGCGGAGACCAACGCTGCGGAAAACCGGAAAGGTTTTGCGATGGCGGTGAAGCTCTCATCGGAGTTCATTTCGGCCATCGTGGTCGGCGCTATGCTGGGTTATCTTCTGGACTATTTTGTCGGCACGACGCCGTGGGGGATGATCGTTCTTCTCCTTCTCGGTTTCTGCGCAGGCGTATTGAATGTGTTGCGCTCCACGGGCGCGGTGGCCAAGCCGCCGCTGCTGGAGAAGGCGGACAAACGAGACGAGGGTGGAAAAAGCGGCGTTTAAGCTGTTTTTTCTTGCAGTTGAGATGCCGCGCGGGCGCGGCGACAGGTAAAGAGGGCAGCCGGTGGCAAACGATCCGACCCATCAGTTCTTGGTGCAGCCGATCATTCCGATCGAAATTGGCGGCGTCGATTTTTCCTTCACCAATGCGTCGCTTTTCATGGTCGCGACCGTGGCCGCCGCTTCCGGTTTCCTTTATTTCGCAACGTCGAGCCGCGGTCTGATCCCGACCCGCATGCAGTCCGTTGCCGAAATGTCCTATGAATTCATCGCTTCCATGCTGCGCGAAGGCGCCGGCAAGAAGGGCATGGTGTTCTTCCCGTTCGTCTTTTCGCTGTTCATGTTCGTGCTGACGGCGAACCTTCTCGGCATGTTCCCGTATTTCTTTACGGTCACCAGCCAGATCATCGTCACCTTCGCGCTTGCCTGCCTCGTCATCGGCACGGTCATCGTTTATGGCTTCTACAAGCACGGCCTGCATTTCTTCGGCATCTTCGCCCCTTCGGGTGTGCCGAAGGCGCTTTTGCCGCTTGTCGCGTCAATTGAAATGATTTCGTTCCTGTCGCGCCCGATCAGCCTTTCCGTTCGTCTCTTCGCGAACATGCTGGCCGGCCACATCACGCTCAAGGTTTTCGCAGGCTTCGTCGCCTCCATGGGTGCGCTCGGCGCGCTCGGTATCGGCGGTGCTGTCCTGCCTCTCATCATGACGGTCGCAATGACCGCTCTCGAATTTCTCGTTGCCTTCCTGCAGGCTTATGTGTTCGCGGTACTGACTTGCATGTACCTGAACGACGCCGTGCATGGTGGTCACTGAGAAGTAAAGTCGCTGGCCCCGGTAACGGGCGCCAAAAAATAGCCGCAACAACCTATATCTCAAGGAGTCTCACATGGAAGCGGAAGCAGCAAAGTACATCGGCGCAGGTCTCGCATGCCTCGGCATGGCTGGTACGTCCCTCGCACTCGGCCGTATCTTCGGTGATTACCTCTCCGGCGCACTGCGCAACCCCTCTGCTGCCGACAGCCAGTTCGGCCGTCTGGTATTCGGCTTCGCCGTTACGGAAGCTCTGGGCATCTTCTCGCTGCTCGTTGCTCTTCTTCTCCTGTTCGCTGTCTAATACCAGCATCAGGTCTGGATCACGGCTCGCGCAACAGCGTGCCGTGATCCTTCGCATTTGCAGTCCCCCTGGAGGTGAGCATGTTCGTGACCGAGGCTTATGCCCAGTCAGCACCGACCGTAGGTGAAACGCATACGGAAACTCCGGCCGTCGGCCAGCCGCAGCCGGAAGCCACGCACACGGAAACCGGTGTAGCGCACGGCGCTGAACACGGTGCTTCCGGCGTTTTCCCGCCGTTCGACCAGTCTACTTATGCATCGCAGGTCCTGTGGCTGGCGATTACGTTCGGCCTTTTCTATCTGCTTATGCAGAAGGTCATCGTTCCTCGCGTCGGCGGCATTCTCGAAAACCGTCATGGACGCATCGCACAGGATCTCGACGAAGCGGCACGGCTGAAAACCGAAGCCGACGCAGCCGTCGAAACCTATGAAAAAGAACTCGCGGCAGCCCGCGCCAAGGCAAGCTCGATAGGCTCCGCGGCACGTGACGCCGCCAAGGCGAAAGCCGATGCCGACCGCGCTGCGATCGAGGCAGGACTTGCTGAAAAGCTTGCCGCCGCCGAAAAGCGCATTGCGGACGTCAAGGAACAGGCATTTGCCGATGTCGGCGCGATCGCCGAGGAAACCGCGACCGCGATCGTTGACCAGCTGGTCGGCGCCAAGGTCAAGGATACCGACGTCAAGGCCGCCATTGCCGCCGCTTCGACTGTGAAGGGAGCCTGATATGGCGTTTGATGCATCATTTTTCGCTCTCGTCGGCCTTATCCTTTTCTTTGTCCTGATCGCCTATCTCAAGGTTCCGGGCATGCTCTCCAAGTCTCTGGACGAGCGCGCGCAGAACATTCAGGACGAGTTGGCCGAAGCCAAGCGCCTGCGTGAAGAGGCCCAGCACCTGTTGGCCGAATATCAGCGCAAGCGTAAGGAAGCCGAAGCGGAAGCAGCCGGCATCGTTGCTGCTGCCGAGCGTGAAGCCGCCGCGTTTACGGCCGAAGCCAAGCAGAAGACGGAAGAATTCGTCGTCCGCCGCACGGCCTTGTCGGAACAGAAGATCAAGCAGGCCGAAGAAGACGCCATCGGCGCCGTTCGCGCCGCAGCCGTGGATATCGCCATTGCAGCTTCCGAGAAGCTCATTGCCGAAAAGACCACCGCTGCCGCAAAAGCCAAACTTTTCGCCAACACCATCGGCGAAGTGAAGTCGAAGCTGAACTAAGCTCATCATCGGACTATTCAAAACCCCTCCGGCGAAAGCCGCGAGGGGTTTTTTGTTTGAGTTGATGAAGCTGATTAGAGATGCGGTGCCGGGGGTGGGGACTGGCACCCCTTTGGTTATAGTGTTTTCAATTCAATCGCGTCGATTGCAGAGTGGGAACGCGGAAGCCTCCGACCCCAGAGGTTTAGACATCAAAATTATTCATTGGGGTGATACCCGGCCCATGATGGATTTCCCAGCTCGGAGACACTAGCCTCGTTGCCACAAAGTCACCCGCGTATATCAACGGGATGCTGCTTCGGTGCGGCTGGCTAACAGTATGCTTGAAAAGGTTCTCCATGGCTCTTCTCGACGCAAATGCCATATATCCGATCACCTTGCCCGATGGGACTGTATATAGGGACACGGTGTATCTGAAGAATGTCATAGATCATCCGCGCATGGAGATCGGGGATTTCAGCTACTACACGCATTCTGGAAAGCCCGAAGACACAGCCGTGACTTTGGCACCTTATCTCGGTCACGGCGTTCGCGAACGGCTAGTGATCGGCAAGTTTGTCCAGATTGCGAGAGGAAGCTACTTCATTACCAGCTCTGCAAACCATCCGATGACTGGCTTCACCACCTATCCGTTTCGTATCTTCAAACCCGAGACCTTTGGTTACAAAGACCTGCCTTTTAAGGACACGGTTGTAAATCACGACGTATGGATCGGCCAGAACGCGGCAATTATGCCGGGTGTCCACATAGGTTCGGGCGCTATTGTCGCTGCCGCTTCGGTCGTTGCCCGGGACGTACCGCCCTATGCAGTTGTCGGAGGAAATCCGGCATCTATTATCCGAATGCGTTATTCCAGCGAAGTCATCAGCGAGCTGCTTCATCTCGCTTGGTGGGACTGGCCGATAGATAAAATCGAAGCCAATCTGGCAGCACTGAGCAGCGGTGACATGGCCGCACTCAGGCTAGTTGGAGGATGAATGTCGGGCGTTCCCAGCGCTCGTATTGAGCGAATTGCGGTCATTGTTCGCAGCGGAAAACGACCTATTTAGAGACCATGCAAAACGGTCGCTTTCATCGAGCTTTCGGCGGTGGGGCAAGCCATCAGATTGGATACTTGATGCAATTTCAAAGACTAGACGCACCGCTCTCGACAGACCGCCTTATCCTGCGTGAATTCAGGATAGGTGATTTTCCCGACTATGCAGCCTACCATTCTCTGCAAGAGGTTTATCGTTATCTATATGCCGCACCTCCGATAGGAGATGACTTGCAAGAGCAATTTTTGAAGATACTGGACGCACCATTCGAGCGTGACAGCGACACCTATCGATTGGCCGTCGAGCGGGAGAATGACAAGGCGCTGATCGGTGAAGTCCTGTTGAAGCTGGCGAGCTTGGATGCGATGCAAGGAGAGGTTGGATACATTTTCAATCCCGCCTTCGCCGGAAATGGATATGCGACGGAAGCGGTTGCGGCGATGATCGACGCAGGCTTCTCCTCGTTCGGATTTCACCGAATTTTCGCGCGACTGGATGCGGCAAACGCGGGTTCGGTCGGTGTGGTGGAGCGCCTGGGATTGCGTCGAGAAGCGCATTTGATCCAGAATGATCGCTTCAGAGACGTTTGGGGAGACGAGTACATCTATGCCGTTCTTGCTACGGAATGGAAATCGCGCGCCACCCCACCTTTTGCAGCATCACGGAAGCCCTAATTTACGACAATCCGATCTTTCCCAGAAACTGCTCGGGAACGCTCGTCGCTACCCACGCCGAAGTTGGAGCTACTTAACGGATTTGGCAGTGTCAACGACCGCTATGGGCCAATAACGGAAGTTATGGCCGGACCTCCATTGCCTCGCCGCAATCAATCCCGCTTCAGCGGCCGAAAGCTCATCCTGTGCAGCGGGCAGGGGCCTTCGCTTTCGATGGCGCGTAGATGCGCCGGTGTGCCGTAGCCGACATGGCCTTCGAAGCCGTAGCGTGTATGCACTGTGCTCGCCCGCTCCATCATCCGGTCGCGCGTCACCTTGGCGATGATCGAGGCGGCGGCGATGGAGAGGGAGCGGGAATCGCCCTTGATGACGGCCTTGGCCTCGCAGGCGATACCGGGCGGCTTGTCGCGTCCGTCGGCGAGCACGAGGGCGGGGGAGGTTTCGAGACCAAGCACGGCGCGGCGCATGGCGTCGAGGCTGGCGCGCAGAATATTCATGGTGTCGATCAGGCCGGGGCCAGAGGAGGCGACGGAAACGATCGACGTTTCCATGATCTGCAGAAACAGGCTTTCGCGTTTCAGCTTGGTCAGCTTCTTGGAATCGTCGAGGCCCTTTGGAATATTGTCGGGATCGAGAATGACCGCCGCCGCAACGACCGGTCCCGCAAGCGGACCCCGGCCAGCCTCATCCGTGCCGGCCACGGGCCAGAGGCCCTTCTTTTTCGCTTCCAGTTCGAAGGAGAAATCCGGGCCGGTATCGGCAAGATCAAAGAGGGCAGGAGAATCGGGTGCGGTGCTGCGTTTCATGCGGCAGAAACTCGCACACACACCCGATCTCCTGCAAGCCCCCGGAAGCGGGCGATGACGGGCGCGGCCGGCCGGTCAAGGGGCGTGGCCGACCGTGCCCCTTAGGTCGTCATGACCTTTGATCCTCCAACGGGGCGGCGGAGGAAAAACGATCGCACGCGAGGCGGCGGGTTCCGGGGGGTGATGTCCGGCGGGCCAGGGAAAACCCGCCGGGCATTTCGTCAAAAGCATGGCCCTATCGAGAGGACAGGGCCGCCACTCTTTATTGGTCAGCACCGCTCGTTATCGGCTGCGCGCGTGGTGCCGCGCCCTCGATCGAACAAGCGGGGCGATATTTTCAAAGCAGCGACAATTGCACCCCTGCGCCACCAGGCGGCACGAAGAGATCGTCGCGCAGGTGAATGCCGCGGCGGATGAGGCCAAGCCGTTTTGTCGTCATTTCGAAACGCCTGCCGATCTGCCAGGCATAGGGACCCGCACCCTTCATGCGTTTTCCGAATTCTGCGTCGTAATCCTTGCCGTCGCGCATGGAGCGGACCAGCGACATGACGTGCCGGTAGCGGTCCGGGTAGTTGCGCAGCAGCCAGTCGCGGAAGAGCGGGCTGACCTCCAGCGGCAGGCGCAGCAGTACATAAGAAGCCTCGCTGGCACCGGCGGCCTTGCCGGCCTCCAGAACCCGTTCGATCTCATGATCGTTGAGCGCGGGAATGACAGGCGCCATCATCACCGCAACGGGAATGCCGGCATCGGTCAGTGTCTTGATGGCTTCCAGGCGTTTGTCTGGCGTGGCGGCGCGCGGTTCCATGCTGCGTGCCAGCTTGCGATCCAGCGTCGTCACGGAAATAGCCACCTTGGCGAGCCCCTTTTTGGCCATGGGCGCCAGAATGTCGATATCGCGTCGGATCAGGGCCGATTTGGTGACGATGGCGACGGGGTGGTCGGCCTTTGCCAGAACTTCCAGTATCTGCCGCATGATGCGCCATTCGCGTTCGATCGGCTGGTAGGGGTCGGTATTGGTGCCGATGGCGATCACGCGCGGCTTGTAGCCCGGTTTCGAAAGCTCCCTTTCCAGCAATTTGGCCGCATCCGGTTTGGCAAACAGCTTCGCCTCGAAATCCAGCCCCGCCGAAAGCCCCATATAGCTGTGCGTAGGACGGGCGAAACAATAGATGCAGCCATGCTCACAGCCGCGATAGGGATTGATGGAACGGTCGAACGGAATGTCGGGCGATTCGTTGCTGCTGATGATGCTGCGCGGCTTTTCCACCTGCACCTCGGTGCGGAACTCAGGCAGCTCCTCCAGGGTTTGCCAGCCATCGTCGAAAACCTCACGCTGCAGCGCCTCGAAGCGTCCGCCCGGATTAATTCCGGCACCACGCCCGCGACGGCGGTCGATCTCGATCCGCAGGCCCGAGGCATCGGCCAGCGCATTGGCAATGTCAGGCGTATGGCTCGGCTGGAAGGCAGCCTGCCCCGAAAGCGTATGGTCTCTCATCTGGATGCTCCCAGGGCGCCGCGCGCCTCTCAAGACACGTTCAACGCCCTAAACCGTTTCCGTTCGAACCGGCGTTTCATCGCCTCTTCGAATGATTAAATTCCTACAGCAGGAATGAGAACATTACAAGAACAAAAATCGTGAATTATCTCGCAACGGGCGGAGTGGCAATTTATTGTGCGATGCGTTAGAGCTATGCATATGTTGACAGTCATAATGGAATGCCGGGATCAGGAACCGGAACTGGCGCACACGCTGTCTGCGCTTGTAACCGGGGCCGTGGAAGGGCTTGTAAGCGATGTGGTGATCCTCGATCACGGTTCGCGCGATGGGTCGTCGCGCGTCGCCGACGCCGCTGGCTGCCGTTTTTATGTGCAGTGGGACATTGAGGATGTCATACGTTCGGCGCGCGGACACTGGATCCTGCTGGTCGAACCCGGCGCCCGTCCACAGAGCGGCTGGATCGAGGAAATATTGGAATATGTGGCGGTGTGTGCAGAGCCCGCACGTTTCTCGCCTTCCCGTTATCACAAGCGGCCGTTTTTCAGCCGTATAGTGCGCCGTCAGCCTCCCCTGGAGTGCGGTTACCTGATGCCGAAGAAACATGCGGTGGCGATCGCCAAATCCGGCATGGGCCTGACGCAACTCGTGCACGCGCAAAAACCGCGCCGCCTGAATGCGGAACTGGTTCCGGCCTGGACGGCCCGGCCTTCCAATTAACCTGTCACGATGACGATGCCGCCAGCCTAACGGGCGGCGAGCACTTTGCCGGGGTTCATGATGCCGGCAGGGTCGAAGGCGTGTTTGATCCGCCGCATCAATTCCATTTCGATACCGGGCCGGATGGCGGCCAGTTCGTCGCGCTTTAGCTGGCCGATGCCGTGTTCGGCCGAAATCGAGCCGCCGAGCGACAGCACAATGCCGTGCACGATCTCGTTCATATCCCGCCAACGGCCGATGAATTCGGCTTTGTCCGCACCAACAGGCTGGGAAATATTGTAATGGATGTTGCCGTCGCCGAGATGACCGAAGGCGCAGATGCGGGCGCCCGGAATGGCCGCGAGAACAGCCTTTTCCGCCGTGGCCATGAATTCCGGTATTTTTGACACCGGAACGGAAACATCGTGCTTGATCGACCCGCCTTCCGGTTTCTGCGCATCGGACATGCTTTCGCGCATGTGCCAGAGCGCCTGCCGCTGCGCCTCCGATGCGGCGATCACCGCATCCTCGACCAGCCCGGCCTCAAAACCGCGCTCCAGCAAAGATTGCATCATCGTTTCGGCCGTCTCTTCCGAATCGGAGGTGGAAATATCGATGAGCGCATACCAGTCATGCGGCTTTTCCAGTGGATCGCGCACGCCGGGAATATGTTTCGCGGTGAATTCGACACCGATGCGCGGCATCAGTTCGAAGCCGGTCAGTGCCGTGCCGCAAAGGTTCGAGGCCATTTCGAGCAGTTTCAGCGCGTCCTCAGTGGAGCCAAGCCCCGCAAAAGCCACCTGGTGTCCGAGCGGCACGGGGAAAAGCTTCAGCACCGCGCCGGTGATGACGCCGAGCGTGCCCTCCGAGCCGATGAAGAGATCGCGCAGGTCGTAGCCGGTATTGTCCTTTTTCAGCCGGCGCAGCCCGTTCCAGATTTCGCCGGTCGGCAGCACCACTTCCAGCCCGAGGCATAGCTGGCGCATATTGCCGTAAGCCAGAACGGCGGTGCCGCCGGCATTGGTGGCGAGGTTGCCGCCGATACGGCAGGACCCTTGCGAGCCGAGCGAGAGTGGGAACATCCGCTCCACGGTCGATGCAGCCTTGTGAATATCGTCGAGAATGCAGCCGGCATCCGCCACGATGGTATTGGCGACCGGATCGATATCGCGGATGCGGTTCATGCGTTCGAGCGAGAGGATGATGTCGGTTCCGTCGGCACGCGGCGTCTGGCCGCCCACAAGGCCGGTATTGCCGGTCTGCGGCACGATGGGCGTGCCGGTCTCGCTCGCAAGCTTCAGGATGGCTGCAACCTCCTCGACCGTGCCGGGCTTGATGAGCAGCGGCGAGGCGCCACGATAAAGCCCGCGATTTTCGACGAGACGTGGCGCCATTTCCGCAGCGTCGCGCACCGCGTTCTTCTCGCCGACGATGGCGGTGAAGCGGTCGAGGGTATCGGAAGTGGCGGCGGCAATGGTCATGGGTGTCTCGCTGTCATTTGAAACGGTGGGCGAAATGGTGGAGTGCCGTCAGCCTCTCGGCGCGGCGGCGCGGGAAAGGCGGTCGTTGATCGCCTCTCCGAGACCATGGGCGGGAATGGTTGTGATCGCGATTGACGCAGCACCGCTCGCATCGGCGGCTTTCAGGTAATCGAACAGATTGGCGGCTGCCTCGGCGAGGTTGCCGGAAGGGCTGAGGTCGAGAACGGCGCGGGCCGCCTCTTCGCCAGCAACGGCGATGCCGCCGAACCGGATCAGCGCCTCGCCGGGAGAAACGGATGTGGCGTCAAGGCGGACAGTGGCGCCGGGCGCATAATGCGAGGCGAGCATTCCGGGCGCCTCGATGGCGGCGGATGCCTTTTCCAGCCTCTCCAGCCGCGTGCTGGCTATGCGCTCGATCTCCTCGGTGACGATGCCGCCGGGCCGAAGCAACCGCACGCGCCCGTCCTCCTCCACCTTGACGATGGTGGATTCAACGCCGACGGATGCAGCACCACCATCGAGAATGAGGTTGATCCTCTGACCGAGATCAGCCTCGACATGGGCGGCACTCGTCGGGCTGATCTTGCCGGAACTGTTGGCGCTGGGGGCGGCCAGCGGCTTGCCGAACCGGCGGATCAGATCACCGGCAAAACCCTGAGGCACGCGGATGCCGACGGTGTCGAGCCCCGCTGTCGCGAGCGAGTGGATGCCGCTTGCCGGTTTCAGCGGCAAAACCAGCGTCAGCGGGCCGGGCCAGAAGGCTTCCGCAAGCTTCCGCGACACGGGATCGAAAGTGGCATAACGCTCGGCCATGGCGGTATCGGCCATATGGCAGATCAGCGGATTGAACTGCGGACGGCCTTTGGTTTCGTAAATACGGGTGATAGCCGCCGGATCGGTGGCGTCGGCAGCAAGGCCGTAGACGGTTTCGGTGGGCAGGGCGATGGGCTGGCCGCGGGAAAGCTCCTCTGCGGCCGCTTGCAAGGCGGTTTCCCGCTCGTTTTCGATATCTATATGACGCGCCATGGTGCTGCCTTTCAGGGCGGTCAATAGCGTATTTCGGGCGGGTATGGAAAGCGCTATCGCGGCTTTTATATCGCCTTGATGATCTTGCGCATCTCTTCCGAGCGCGTGCCGAGCATAAGCACGTTTTTCAGGGCCACGCGCGGGTCGTGGGTCTGGAACAGCAGGCCGCTGCGATGGAAGGAGGTATCGATGGCGATTTCCCGGTTGGGAAGGGCGTTGATGGCGACGGCGAAATACATCCGGGAATAGCGCGGATCGATGTTTTCGAAGAAGTTTTCAGACCCGCTCAGCTCGGCGAAGAAATTCGCGAAATAGAAGGACCAGAGTACGTGGCGCTCGGCATCGAAACTGGTCTTCGCCGCCGTGACATGGCAATAGCCAAGATGCGGCCGGTCGTCGAGCAAATGGGGAAAGACCATCTTGGGAAAACGGATGGACTGGTGAAAGCCGTTGAGACGGCCATGGGTGGAATCGGCGGCGGCCTCGAGCTTACGCCCGGTCATCGCCGCCACTTCCTCATGGCTGTAATAGACGCGATCCTTCGGCAGCCAGCGTTCTTCGTAGCGGCTGATGCGCCCGGTCCGCAGGAAATCCGAATGCGCGGTTTTGGACCGTATCGGCGCGACCGAATGTTTGCCCGCATCGAAATAACGTATGCGTGTCGCCTTCTCCACCCGGAACGCCCTCGTTGCTGTCGGTCAGGCAATGTAATTTAGGGCTCGTTAAAACTCCGTTGCGCCGTAACCCCTGTTTTTTGACGGGTAGAGAGCGTCCCGCGCGACATTGCGTGTCATATTGCGACGTGGTTGCGGGTGCGCAATAGCTGCCGGATTTCGCAGCGGAATGGCGTGTGGCGGCCATTTGCGCATGTCGCAATTTGTCGCCAATGCGGAAGCCGATGTCGCTGTCTGCGCTGCTGCAAATACCCGCCGGTGTTTAGATGGGATCATACTTCCGCAGCCCCGTAAATGGTGTGGGGCAGGGCGGTTTGATCGAGGATTTGGCCATGGAATTGCGTGATACCGTATTGCGCCAGCTGAAGAACCGCCGCGAAGGTTTCAGCCTGGAACAGCCCTTCTACACGGACCCGGATTATTTCCAGCTGGATATGGAAACGATCTGGTATCGCGACTGGCTGTTCGCCGGCCACGATTGCGAGGTGCCGAAGGCCGGTAACTACATCACCCTTCAGGTCGGGGCCTATTCCGTCATCATCATTCGCGGTCGCGATGGACAAATTCGCGCCCTCCATAATTCCTGTCGCCATCGCGGTTCCCGCGTCTGCGCCGCGCAGAAGGGCCAGTCCGCCCGCCTCGTCTGTCCCTATCACCAGTGGACCTACGATCTGGATGGCAAGCTGCTGTTCGCCCGCCATATGGGCGATGATTTCAACAAGGCTGAATTCGGCCTGAAGCCAGTCCACTGCGAAACCGTTGCCGGTTACGTCTTCATTTGCCTGGCCGATCAGCCTGCCGATTTCGCGCCCATGCGCGTCGAGGTCGAAAGCTACATGGCCCCGCACCGCATCGGGGAAGCCAAGGTCGCGCATGAAAGCACGATCATCGAAAAGGGCAACTGGAAGCTCGTCTGGGAAAACAACCGCGAGTGCTACCATTGCGCCGCGAACCACCCGGAACTCTGCCGCACTTATCCTGAAAACCCGAGTGTGACGGGAACGGACGGTGGTGCGAGCGATCCGGAAATCGGCGGCCACTGGGCACGCTGCGAGGCCGCCGGCCTGCCGAGCCGTTTCAAGATCGATCCGAAGGGTCAGTTCCGTGTCGCCCGCATGCCGCTGATCGGCGAGGCGGAAAGCTACACCATGTCCGGCAAACGCGCCGTGCGCCGGCCGCTGTCTGAAGATGTGAGCATCAGCCATATCGGCGCGCTGCTCCTGTTCCATTATCCGACGACCTGGAACCACTTCCTCGGCGACCACACCATTTCCTTCCGCGTGCTGCCGCTGAGCGCCAACGAAACCATGGTCACCACCAAATGGCTGGTGCACAAGGATGCGGTGGAAGGCGTGGATTACGATCTGGAGGACCTCACCCACGTCTGGAACGAGACCAACGATCAGGACCGCCGTATCGTCGAGGAAAACGCCTTCGGCATCCGTTCGCCCGCTTACCAGCCCGGCCCCTATTCCATGGAAGACGAGGGTGGCGTGATGCAGTTCGTCAACTGGTATACCGATTTCATGGTCGATCGGCTGTCGGGCGACAAGGCCCGGCTTTCGGCAGTAGCGTGACGCGAAGATGAATATGGCTGTGACCTACAAGCACATAGATGAGATGAAGCCGTGGAGCGACAAGCTTCACCTCTTGGAATGCATTTCAGTGACGCCCGAGACGCCTGACGTGATGACATTCCTGTTCCGCTCCGAGGATCAGAACTGGTTCCGATATCTGCCGGGCCAGTTCGTGACGCTGGAATTGCCGGTGGGGACGGAGCTGCTCTATCGAACCTATACATTGTCGTCCAGCCCGTCGCGGCCCTACGCCCTGTCGGTCACGGTCAAGGCGCAGGCCACCAGCATCGGCACGCGCTGGATGTTCAATAATCTGAAGCCCGGCATGAAAATCCGGGCGCTCGGTCCGCTCGGCGATTTCTCCTACGTGCGGCATCCGGGTGAGAAATATCTGTTCATCTCGGCCGGTTCCGGCGTTACGCCGATGATGTCGATGGTGCGCGACATGAGCGACCGTGCGCCGCAAAGTGACATCGCCTTCATCAATTGTTCGCGTTCGCCATCCGACATCGTGTTCCGTCACGAGCTTGAATATCTCGCCCGCTTCATGCCGAAACTGTCGCTCGGTTTCATCGTGGAGAATTGCGGCCGCACCGATCTCTGGTCCGGCCTGAAGGGCATGGTCGACAAGGCCAAGATCGCGCTTCTCACCCCGGATTTCATGGACCGCACCGTTTTCTGTTGCGGGCCGGGGCCTTTCATGGCTGCCATCAGCTCCATGCTGGATGCTTCCGGCTTCGACATGAGCCGCTACCATCAGGAAAGCTTTTCTCCGGCCGCCCCCGTTGCAGTGGGTGAAAGCATTCACACCGCTGCGGATGGTGAGGCGCTGTCGATGGTGGGTTTCACGCTGTCCGGCAAGGAAGTGCCGTGCCAGCCCGGCCAGACGGTTCTGATGACGGCGCGCGCCGCCGGCGTCCGCATCGGTGCCGCCTGCGAATCGGGGATTTGCGGCACCTGCCGGGTGCTGAAGCTTTCCGGCGAAGTGGAGATGAACCACAATGGCGGCATTCTCGATGATGAAATCGAGGAAGGCTATATTCTTGCCTGTTGTTCGCGGCCCTTGACCGATGTGAAAGTGGAAGCCTGACAGGCGGACACCCTCTTCATCTCCTTGTCCTGAAACCCATTTTTTGTTTGGGAACCAATCTTCCTTGAACGCGTTTGCATCGCGTTGAATTCTTTTCGGGTGTTTTAAATGGGGGCTGACCCATATCTCCGACAAGAGTGAGTGGGTGAAAGCGCGGCTCAACACGCGCTGAGCAAACGGAGGAAGATCATGATGAATATCCGGAGAACGAGTGTCGCCACGGCGATCGTCCTGTTCCTGACAAGCTTTACGCCGTCGCAGGCGTTCCAGGCGCCTGTTCCGATGCCGAAGCCGGCGATCACGGCTGACAATGTTGTGCCGGTGCAGTACCGCGAATGGGACCGCCGAGGCGACCGCAGGTATGGGGACCGGATGTATCGTCCGCGCCCGCCGCGTGACGGCTACTATAATGGCCATCGCGGCTATCGCGACCGCCGTCCGGGCTACCGTTATCATAATGGAATGTGGTTCCCGCTGGCAGCCTTTGCAGCAGGTGCGATCATCGGCGGTGCCGTGTCGCAGCCGAGGCCGGCCTATGGCGGCAGCCATGTCTCCTGGTGTCAGAACCGCTGGCGCTCGTATCGCGCCTACGACAATAGCTACCAGCCGAGTAACGGTCCGCGCCGGGTGTGCGTGTCGCCCTACAGCCGTTAAGGACGGTTTTCGAAAGCCCGGATCTGATCCGGGCTTTTGCTTTCAGGAGGCCGATTTCGATAAACGAAGCGTGACAACGCCGTTAATGCTGGGTTCAGGCACAACCGCCTAGCCTGTATCCTGTAAAGTTGCAGCCAGAACCTACAAACTGGCCGAACGAGAAGAAAAAGATGTTATTATTCACGCGTAACGGCCTGTTGACCGTCGTGAATGGAGGAAGTCAGATGAGAAGCTATGTGAAGAATATCCTGGCTGTCGGTCTTTCTGCGATCGTGGTTGCAGGAGCGATCGTTCCCGCTGAGGCAATGCCATTGTCGATGGCGCCGAAGAGCGTCGAGACCGCAGGCAACGACGCCAGCCAGAACATCGTGAATGTGCAATATTGGCGTGAACGTCGCGGTGACTGGGGCGGTCGTGGTGACTGGGGTGATCGTCGCGGCTGGTATGGCGGCCATCGTGGTTATCGCGATTACCGTCCAGGCTATCGCCACCATGACGGCTACTGGTTCCCGCTCGCAGCCTTTGCGACGGGCGCGATCATCGGCGGCGCCCTGTCGCAGCCGCGTGAGGTCTACCGGCCGGTGCCGGAATATCGTCCGCGCCCGGTCTATCGCGAGTACCGCCCAGTCCGCCGTGGCGGCATGAGCCAGTCGCATGTGAACTGGTGCTATGGTCGCTATCGTTCCTACGATGCCTATAGCAACACGTTCCAGCCCTACCACGGCCCACGCCAGCCCTGCTATTCGCCCTACAGCTGATAGAAGGACGAATTGAACCGACAAGAGCCGTCCGGCGATCCGGGCGGCTTTTTTGTTGTCAGAGAATGCGCGCCCTTTTCAGCACGAACCAGGCAAGCATGACCGAAATCACGATGAAGATGCTGGCCGAAAGCGTGCCGCCTGTGCCGACCGTAAATGGCAGCTCATCCGTATTCATGCCGAAGAAACCCGTCACCAGCGATGGTGGCAGCAGGAACGCCGTCATCAGCGACAGGATATAAAGGTGTCGGTTGGTCTCGGACGAGAGTTTGGAATCGATTTCCTCGTGCAGCAGTCTTGCGCGCTCCTGTAAGGCGTAGACGTCGTGATCGACAGCCTCGAGGCGGCTCATCAACCGTGAGGCGACATCCTCGAAACCATCGGGCATCTCGTCCTCATTGGCGGCGGAGGCCCGGCGCATCAGGGTCAGCACGGTGCGCAGATGCCGGTGCAGGCGCACGACCGTTCGCCTGAGCGGCGCAAGACGCCGCCGCTCGTCACGGTTCTCGCTGTCATAGACCATATCCTCGATGGCGTTCAGCTCCTCGGTCGTTTCAATCACGAGGCTGATGAGCGAACGCTGGAATTCCGCGACAAGGCCCTCGAAGACATGGGCGGGTGTGAGATAGCGGTTGGAATTCTTGTCGACCGCCGCTTTCAGTCGGTCCACCGAGCGCAGCGG
This sequence comes from Rhizobium sp. GR12, assembly GCF_036596185.1. NCBI lineage: Bacteria > Pseudomonadati > Pseudomonadota > Alphaproteobacteria > Hyphomicrobiales > Rhizobiaceae > Rhizobium > Rhizobium sp. GR12. Next base: position 42,103 of record NZ_JASXTH010000020.1, read on the forward strand.
CTGCAAGCGGGTGGTAATGATGAAACGGTCGCTCACCGCGAAATGCAGCCATCCGAAATCGCGCGTCTCCTGATCGAATTCCCGCTGGAAATCGACCAGCGTGCCATAGAGCGATTTTTCATCCACCGTGATGGAGGGATGTGTCTCATGGGTGGTGAGACTTGCCAGCGCCGCCGGATCGAGGCCATCGATCGTCTCGAGAAAGGCGGTCACCCGTTGATCCGCGAGATTGAGATGCAGCCAGAAGAACCCCTCGCATTCGGCCATCTCGCCGAAGCCCTCATCGGGCGCAAGCCGTCTGCACGGCGCTGTTCCGGGGTGGAATTGATAGGCCCAGACAAGACCGGGAATAGCGGGCGTTATGAGATCCATCGTGGCAGTCCTGACCGGCGAAATGGGAGAGGGAGACGTCCGTCGCCCCAAGACGGGAACGGCAGCGGTGGCACGGCACCTATCAGCGCATGCTGAGCAAATTCACATGACAGTTTTATAACAATCCCGCTGAAAAGCCGGGAATTTTCAAATTGACGTTTACGTAAAAATCATTTAGCCCGAAGAACAGCACGATAGGCAAAAGCTTCGGGAGGAGGCAGCATGTATACCGCGCCGGTGGACGATATCGCCTTTACACTCAAACATGTGGCGGGTCTTCAAGATGCGCTTGCGAAGGGTGCGCTGGGGGATCTCGGTGAAGATGTCGTGGACGCCATTTTGCAGGAAGCGGGCCGTTTTGCCACCGAGCAGGTTGCGCCGCTTGCCGATATAGGCGACCGCCAGGGTGCGCGCCTGAGCGACGACAAGGTCACGACGCCGGATGGCTGGGCCGATCTTTACCGGCGCTGGGCTGAGGCCGGCTGGAACAGCCTGACCGCACCGGAAGAATTCGGCGGTCAGAACCTGCCGCATATGCTGAATGTCGCGGCGCTCGAAATGTGGAACTCCGGTTCCATGGCTTTCGCGCTGGCGCCGACGCTGACCATGGGGGCTGTCGAAGCCCTGGTCGCCCACGGGAGCAACGATCTCAAGCGCACCTATCTTCCAAAACTCGTCTCCGGCGAATGGACCGGCACGATGAACCTCACCGAACCGCATGCGGGGTCGGACCTTGGCGTCCTGAAGAGCCGGGCTGAACGCAATGGCGACGGCACCTACCGCATCTTCGGACAGAAGATTTTCATTACCTGGGGCGAACACGACGCGGCGGACAATATCATCCACCTCGTTCTCGCGCGCCTGCCGGATGCGCCTGCGGGCACGCGCGGCATCTCGCTGTTCCTCGTGCCGAAATTCCTGCCGGACGACGATGGTACGCCGGGCAGCCGCAACGACGTCTTCTGCCATTCGCTGGAACACAAGCTCGGCATTCACGGTTCGCCCACCTGCACGATGATCTTCGGAGACGGCAGGTTCGGCGAAGAGAAGGGTGCCTTGGGCTGGCTGATCGGCGAGGAGAACAAGGGTCTCGCCTGCATGTTCACCATGATGAACAATGCCCGCCTTGCTGTCGGCATGCAGGGCGTGGCGATCTGCGAGGCGGCCACCCAGAAGGCAATCGAATACGCCAAAGAGCGCACGCAGGGCAAGGCGCCGGGTTGGCAGGGTTCCGGCATGAGCCCGATCATTGAGCATCCGGATATCGCCAGAACGCTGTTGACGATGAAGGCGCTGACGCAAGGATCGCGCGCCATCTCCTTCAGCTGCGCCCACGCCATCGATATGGCGCATGCTGCCGAAGATACGGCCGAGCGCGCCCACTGGCAGGAGCGCGCAGCACTTTTGACGCCGATCGCCAAATCCTTCTCCACCGATGCCGGTGTCGATGTCGCTTCCATGGGCATTCAGGTGCATGGCGGCATGGGCTTCATCGAGGAGACCGGGGCTGCGCGTTACCTGCGGGACGCGCGCATCGCGCCGATCTACGAGGGCACCAACGGCATTCAGGCCATCGATCTTGTGGTGCGCAAGCTGTCGCTTTCCGATGGCGCGCAAGTGCGCGGCTTCATCACTGAGCTGCGTGAAATCGCCACCCGGACAGCGGCCTCGAACCGCGTCGATCTCGGCGAAACGGCTCGTTATCTGGAAACAAGCCTCACCGATCTGGAAACCGCGACCGACTGGCTGTTGCAACGTCTGAAGGCGGGCGAAACCGAGACAGCGCTTGCCGGCGCGACACCCTATCAGCGTCTCTTCGGGCTGGCGCTCGCCGGGGCCTATCTCGCCAAGGGCGCATTGGTCTCCGTGGATGACGGCAGGGGTGCGCAGCGCGCTTCGCTCTGCCGGTTTGCGGCGGAAAACCTGCTGGCGGAAACGGCGGCGCTCAAAGACCGCGTCATTGCCGGGGCGGCAAGCCTTGCGGCTGCCCGCGTCGTGCTGGATTAAGGAGAAAGCCATGTCGGACGATCATATTCTCGTCGAGCGGGTCGGTCATGCGCCTGACGTTCTGACCATCCGCTTCAACCGGCCGGAAAAGAAAAACGCCATTACCGATGCGATGTATCTGCGCATGGCTGACGCCTTGCAGGCCGCCAATGCGGATCCGGATATTCGTGTTGTCGCTTTTCTCGGCACGGAAGGCTGCTTTTCCGCTGGCAACGACATGGCCGATTTCCTCGCCTTCGCCATGTCGGGCGCAAAGGGCAAGCTTGCGGTGCTCGATCTTCTGAAGGCGCTGGCGACCTTCGAAAAACCGCTGGTTTCCGGTGTAGACGGGCTGGCCATCGGCATCGGCACGACGCTGAACCTGCATTGCGATCTGACCGTCGCCTCCAACCGCAGCCTGTTCAAGACGCCTTTCGTGGATCTGGCGCTGGTGCCGGAAGCCGCGTCCAGCTTGCTTGCGCCAAAGCTGATCGGCCATCAGCGCGCCTTTGCGTTGCTGGCCATGGGCGAGGGTTTTTCCGCCGAACAGGCGTTGCACGCCGGAATGATCTGGAAAGTCGTGGCCCCGGAACATGTCGAAAGCGAAACGCTGGCGCTCGCCACCCGGCTTGCCGCAAAGCCGCAGCAGGCGCTGAAGATCGCCCGCGATCTCGTGCGCGGCAACCCGCAGGAGGTGCTCGCCCGCATCGACGAGGAAGCCCGTCATTTCATCACACAATTGCAAAGCGCCGAAGCGCGCGCCGCCTTCGAGGCATTCATGCGCCGTTAAGCGTTCGCGCAGCAATCAGTCCGACTTTTTGTGAAGCAGGCGGCAGCGTTGAAATTTGAAGGCCGCTGTGCTTGTGAAGGTGGATTATGTATGGTCGATCAAACTGGTCCGGCAAAGACGGATCGCACAAACTCTCCGTCCGAAGGCCACCCGCATGCGTCACTTCGTTTTCGCCCTGACCATTTTTCTCTCCGCCGCAACCGTTGCAGAGGCGGCGGCGATTGCGCCTTTGCCGGGTTCGAGCAACAACGTCATTCTGGCGCAGTCGACGCAAGACGATAGTCCGAACTACTATTCCGGCAATTCCCGCGATCGCCAGCGCCGCGCGCGCTTCGTTTGCGTCATCACGCCTCCGGAAAGCGCCAATCGCCGCCGGCCCTATGTCTGCCCGATCGAGCAAGGTCGCGTCGGCGGCAGCTGCCGCTGCTCGGGCGTGGTCGGCAACGGCACGGTCGATACGGCCTGGTGATTATTTCTCCAGCATCGCTACGGCTTCCACATGCGGCGACCACAGGAACTGATCGACCGGCGTGACGCGCGTGACGCGATAACCGCCCTCCACCAGAATGGCGAGGTCGCGGGCAAGCGTTAGCGGATTGCAGCTGACGGCGACGATTTTCTTAACCGTGCTGCGGGCAAGTTCCTTGCACTGGAATTCCGCACCGGCGCGTGGCGGATCGAACACGACAGCGTCGTAATTCTTCAATTCGCTCGTCATCAGCGGGCGGCGGAAGAGATCGCGTCTCTCGATGCTGACGGGTTTCACGCCCTGCGTGTTGCGGGCCGCGAAATCCAGCGCCTTCAGCGGCTTGTCCTCCGCCTCCACCGCATGCACGCGGCCGACGCGGGCCAGCCGGAGCGCAAACGTGCCGGAACCGCAGAAAAGATCGGCAATGCGTTTGGATTTGCCGACATGGGCGAGCACCAGTTCGGCCATTGCGTCTTCGGCCTGTTTCGTCGCTTGCGTGAAACCGCCGGCCGGCGGCGACACGGTGATGCCGCCAAATTCGATGATCGGCTTTTGCGGTTCGATCAGGATTTCGCCTGATAGCGAGACGCGGGCGATGCCGCGCATGGCCAGCACCGTTTCCGTCAACATGCGCCGCTGCTTGTCGCCAACGGATTTGATGCCGTCGACGGAGATATCGAGACCCGAGAGCGTTTCAAGAACGGCGATGCGGAACGGTTCCGCATTCGATGAAACGGAAAGGCCGATGGTGCGGATGGCATCCAGCCGCGACACGATGCCGGGCGAGGTGACGGGACATTCCTCGATGGCGACGATGTGATGGCTGTTTGCCTGGCTGAAGCCGAGCAGCAGACCCTTTTCCGTCCTGCGGGCGGCAAACACCGCGCGGCGGCGCTCGCCGGGGCGACAGATGACGAGATCATCGACATCAGGGGTAAGCCCCTTCGATTTCAGCGCCGAAACCACCAGTTCCCGCTTGAAGACGTGATAGGGCTGGTCGGCCAGATGCTGCAACGAACAGCCGCCGCAGGTGCCGTGGACGCCCTCGGGGCCGAAGTGGCGGCAGGCGGGCTCGCGGCGGTCTGCCGAGGCTTCCGCAATGGACATGATCGTGCCGGTATCCTTGACCCTGGCAATGGCCACGGTTTCTCCGGGCAGGGCGAAGGGCACGTAGACCGGACCGTCGGGACAGTGCGCAATGCCGTCGCCCTGGGCGCCGAGGCTCTTGATGCTGACGGTCTGTGCGCTCATGGCTTTTCGCCCCCGAGAAGAAATTCGACATTGCCATCGCCGCCGGAAATCGGCGAGGGGATGAGACCGAGGCTTTTCCAGCCCATGTCTTCCGTCAGCCAGCGTTCCAGCTCGGCGGCGACGGCTGGCGCCGTTTCCGGCTCTTTGAGCAGCCCGGCCTTGCTGATGGCGTCGCGTCCCGCCTCGAATTGCGGCTTGACCAGCAGAACCGCGAGAGCGCCGGAGACGGCAAGCGCGAGCGCCGGGGCAAGCGCAAGCTTTATGGAAATGAAGGACACGTCGGAGACGATGAAGTCCACGGGACGGTCATCGATGTCGTCGGTGGTCAGGTAACGCGCGTTGAGCCCTTCCAGATTGGTCACGCGCGGATCGTTCTCGATCCTTGGGTGCATCTGCCCGTGGCCGACATCAATGGAGGTGACATGTTTTGCGCCGCGATGCAGCAGCACCTCGGTGAAGCCGCCGGTGGAGGCGCCGACATCGAGACATTCATGGTCCTTCGGATCGAGCCCGAAGTGATCGAGCGCGGCCGTGAGCTTGAGGGCTGCGCGGGAAACATAGGCCTGCGCCGGATCGGTAATAGTGATCTTGACGTTTGCGGCAACGGTCTGACTTGGCTTGGTGGCGGTTTTCCCGTTGATATTCACGGTGCCGCGCGCAATCGCGTCGCGCGCGCGCGAGCGGCTGGCAAAGTGGCCGAGCGAAACAAGAAGCTGGTCAAGCCGTTCATTTTCAGGTGTTTTGGACATAATCCTGTCAATGACCGCCAAACCCCGGAGATGCAAGCAATTTATCGTCAAAACCGCCCGGCGATGCCCTCCGGCCGCGAATAGGATCACGAATGCGACGTCCCCGCAAACGGTAAGCGCGATTAATCCAATATAAAGGCTTGTACTGCACTTTGTCCGCAAGGCCCGTGCGGCCAGTCGGAACCTGCCATGACGGCATCTCCCCCATTCCCAAAAAATTGCGACCGCTGCAGCGCAGACGCTTGCTTCGAGGCATCGGGTCGCCGAGAGAGTTTGCGATGTCGCTTAAAAACTTCCCCATCAACATAAAGCTCATAGTCACCTTCTGTGCCTTGATGGGCGTGTGCCTGCTCGCCTCCGCGGTCGTCTTCTGGCAGACGTTGGGGAGCGAGCGCGCCACGATCGAAAACAACAGGGCCAACACCATCATGCATGCGGTGGATGGAGCCACGGCCGCTATGCTGGAGCAGGCCGTCAACCAGCGCGGCTTCCTGCTGTTTCGCAGCGACAGCACCTATAATGACGTCTTTGCCCAGCGCGACCTGATGCTGAAGAAGCTCGACGAAGCCCGCGCGCTCGCCGCCGGTCAGCCGGAAATCGTGAAATCCATTAACGACATGCAGGCATCCGCCACCGTGTTCTTCAAGGAACTGGCGGAACCGCAGATCGCTGCACGCAAGACGACCGAAGCGCCGATTTTCGAAATCATCGAGATCGGCCGCAATCAGGCCAAGGGCCAGCTCGATGGGTTCCGCGCTTCTGCCGCCAAGATCAAGGACCAGCTGAACGGCTTGTCGGCAAGCTATGCCGCGCAGCAGGATGACGCCGCGCTCAACCTCAAGCTCGCGCTTGTGGGTGGCGGCGCCGTCGCCGGACTTCTCGCCGTCGCCCTCATCTTGGCGCTGTCGCGCTCGATCGTTACGCCGATCGTGGGCATGACGGCGGCGATGAGCAGGCTTGCCGATGGCGATATGACCACGGAAGTTCCGGCTCTCGACCGCAAGGACGAAGTCGGCAAGATGGCCAAGGCCGTTCTCGTCTTCAAGGAAGCCGGTCTGGAAAAATCCCGCCTTGCCGGCGAAACCGAGCGCATGCGCTCCGCAACCGAGACCGAACGCCGCCGCAACGAGGAAGAGAAGGCGCAGGACGAGGCCGCCAACGCCTTTGCGCGTGACGAGCTAGGCAAGGGCCTTGCTGCACTTGCCAATGGCGATCTCGCCTACCGGATCGAGACACCTTTCGCCTCTTACATCGATCCCATCCGCATCGACTTCAACAGCGCTGTTGAAAAGCTCCAGCAGGCGCTGCGCACGGTCGGCGAGAACGCGGCCGCGATCAACGCCGGCGCTGCGGAAATGCTGTCCGCCGCTGACGATCTTTCGCGCCGCACCGAACACCAGGCGGCCTCCATCGAGGAAACAGCCGCAGCGCTGGAAGAAGTCACCACCACGGTGCGCGACAGCGCCAAGGGCGCCGAGGATGCCGGCAGTCTGGTCCAGCGCGCCCGCACCGGTGCGGAAAAGTCGGGCGTCGTGGTGCGCAAGGCTGTCGCCGCCATGCGCGAGATCGAGAAGTCCTCGGGCGAGATCGGCAACATCATCGGCGTCATCGACGACATCGCCTTCCAGACCAACCTGCTTGCGCTGAATGCGGGCGTCGAAGCTGCCCGCGCCGGTGATGCCGGCAAGGGGTTTGCCGTCGTCGCGCAGGAAGTCCGCGAACTCGCCCAGCGTTCCGCCAATGCCGCCAAGGAAATCAAGACGCTGATCGGCGCTTCCAGCCGACAAGTGGAAAACGGCGTCAACCTCGTCGACGAGACCGGCAAGGCGCTGGAACTGATCGTTGCCGAAGTCGAGGAGATCAACACCCATGTCAGCGCCATCGTCGTCGCCGCCCGCGAGCAGGCGACTGGTTTGCAGGAAATCAACACGGCCGTGAACACCATGGATCAGGGCACGCAGCAGAATGCCGCGATGGTGGAGCAGCAGACCGCAGCCAGCCATTCTCTCGCCCGCGAGGCGGAAGCGCTCAATAGTCTGCTCGGCCAGTTCAAGATGGGTGGCGTCCGTGGCGCCGTCGCCAGCGCCGGCGGATATTCGGCATCCCGCCAGTCCTCGGCAAAACCCGCCTTCCAGCCCGCGCCAGCCGCGCCGGCCAGAAAAGCACCGGTGAAACCGGCCTCCGCAACCGCAAGACCAGTCGCGTCGCCTGCGCGTGCGCTCGGCCAAAGCCTCACCCGCGCCTTCGGTGGCGCTGCCGAAGCACCGGCCGCGAAGGATCAGGACTGGACGGAGTTCTGAGCTGGACTTGTCAGTATCGTTGCGTAAGAAAAAAGGGGTCCGCGAGGCCCCTTTTTGTTGTTCGGTTTTCAGGTCAAATAGGGCCGGTGCACAACCGCGCGTATCAGCAATCGCCCGCCGCAGTTTTTCAGAAAAGGTAATTTCTAGATGACAGCTCGCGTTAAATTACGAGTTTTGGACGGTGCATATGGGGTGGCCCGGCTTCAAGCGTCTGAAGCCATTCCGGCGTGGGCCGATGGCGGCGGGTTCGTCAGCATCAGCCGGACAGATGACGAACTTTCCATCGTCTGCCACGAAGAGCGCATCCCTCGGGATGTGCGATCTGATACCGGTTGGTCCTGTTTAAAGTTACAGGGTCCATTTGCCTTCGATGAAATGGGTATCGTCTTGTCCGTGATCGAGCCATTGTCGACCAATGAGATCGGAATATTTGTAGTTTCGACTTTCGATGGCGACCATCTGCTCGTGAAATCGAACGATCTGGAGAAAGCGCTCGATCTGCTGGCAAATGCGGGACATTCGCTCATTTAAGATCCATTAGCCGCGACGCTGATGCATTATGCGTTGGTGAGAGGATGATCTCGCGCGGCATGATCGGCCCGCATGGGGTGCCAGACGGAGATATCGCGTGGGGCATCCAGAAGATCGGGCAGGGCATCGTGCCAGGCCTGCCGATAGGGGCGATGTATCTGAACGTCGAGGACGTCCTGATGGTCGCTCCAGGTCTCGTGCAGCAGGAAGTGGTTTTCGTTGTCGCCGTCTCGATGCAGGGTCGCGTTCACAAAGGTGTTTTCGTGTCGCATGGCGTCGAGCAGCGCATTCAGCAATTCCAGAAAACGGTCGCGCTGGCCGGGGCGGACCTTGAAGCCGATGAGATAGGTGGTGTGCATGGTCTTTACTCCCTTGTGCCTTGCATCAGGGCGGCGCGGGTCTCCGCTTCGGCCGGGTAAAAACATTCCAGCACCAGCTCGGACAACGTTACATCAGTGGCGGTTCCGAAAACCGTGGTGGTGGAGATGAAGCGCAAAACGCGCCCTGACGACGGATCGCGCAGTTCGAGTGGTATCGCCAACGGATCGGCCCCGGCAACATGCCGCGGAGCGGCAGGCGCGGGATAGGCGGAAAGCTCCGCATGCAACCGGGAAAGCGTCTCGTCTCCGGTCTCTTCGACCTGACGTCGCAGGCGTTCCAGCAGGTGGTGCCGCCATTCGGCAAGATTGACGATGCGCGAACTCAAGCCATCCGGATGCAGGCTCAGCCTCAATGCATTGAGGGGCGGGCGAAGCAGTTCTTCGGAAATGCCGGCCAGAAGCGATTTGATCGCGTCGTTGGCAAGGATCAGGTTCCAGTGGCGGTCGACGGCAAGTGCCGGAAAGGGCATGTGTCCCTGCACCACGGTTTCGACGGCGTGGCGAGCCGCCGCCATGTCCGGCGCATCCAGCGATCGTTCGGAATGGACAGGCGCGTAGCCCGCCGCCAGCATCAGCCGGTTGGTGGCGCGGGCGGGCATCGAAAGCTGCTCCGCCAGCCTCGTCAGCATGTCGCGGCTGGGCGATGACCGCCCGCTTTCCACAAAGCTCAAATGACGCGCCGATATCTCCGCCTCCGATGCCAGATCGAGCTGGCTCAACCGGCGGCGGGCACGCCATTCCTTCAGCACCTGGCCGACATGTTCTCTGTGATGTGTCATGCCCCGCAGCCTAGCAGAAGAAATCGGCAATGCGATTACCCTGCAGGTAATTGTTCTGCGCCACGGCTCCCGGCATGTTCAGGCCGTCAACCACAAGGAGCGCAATCATGACGCAACATCTCGCAATTGCCGAAACCTACCTCGCCGTCTGGAACGAGGAGAACGATGAACGCCGCAAGCACCTCGTCAAGGAGGGGTGGGCCGAAACGGCGCGCTACGCCGATCCTTTGATGCAGGGTGAGGGGCAACTGAGCATCGCCGCGATGATAGAGGCGGCCCGACAGAATTTTCCGGGATATCGCTTTGTTCTGGCAGGCACCCCGGATGGCCATGGCATCTTTACCCGGTTCTCATGGCGTCTGGTTTCGCCTGATGGAGACGATGTCGCCGGTGGTACTGATGTCGTCAGCCGCGACGCCGGGGGGCGGATTGAAAATGTCGTCGGTTTCCTCGACGGTGCCGCGACGTAAAACGATCAGGCGGCGGCGGGATTGCCCCGCCCCGCCTCGTCCTGAGAAGGATGCCTAACCGGCAAACCCCACACCGGCCTGGCTCTGGCCGAGTGCATTGAACACGGTGGTAACGATGCCGGCGCGGTCTAGGCCGGCATTGGCATACATGGTCTCGGGCTTGGCCTGCTCGACCCATTGGTCAGGCAAGGTGAGCGTCCGAACCTTCGGGCCGTGGTCGAGCAATCCGGCGCTTGCCATGAAATGCAGCACATGCGCACCGAAGCCGCCAACGGAGCCTTCCTCGATCGTTACCAGAACCTCGTGATGGGCGGCAAGCTGGCGGATGAGGTCGAGATCGAGCGGCTTGGCGAAACGTGCATCGGCAACCGTGGTCGAAAGTCCGGCAGCATCGAGGTCTTCGGCCGCCGCCAGGCATTCCGCAAGGCGTGTGCCGAAGGAGAGGAGCGCGACCTTGGTACCTTCCTTGATAATGCGTCCCTTGCCGATCTCAAGAATTTCGCCGCGCGCCGGCATCTCGACGCCCACGCCTTCGCCGCGCGGAAAACGGAAGGAGATCGGGCCTTCATCATAGGCCGCAGCCGTGCGGACCATGTGTTTCAATTCGGCCTCGTCGGACGCCGCCATCACCACCATGCCGGGCAGGGTGGCAAGGAAGGTGGTGTCGAAGGAACCGGCATGGGTCGGTCCGTCCGCACCGACGAAACCGGCGCGGTCGATCGGGAAGCGCACGGGCAGGCTCTGAATGGCCACATCATGCACCAGCTGGTCGTAACCGCGTTGCAGGAAAGTGGAATAAAGCGCACAGAACGGCTTGTAACCATCCGCCGCAAGTCCGGCGGCGAAGGTGACGGCGTGCTGTTCGGCTATGCCGACATCGAAGGTGCGGGACGGGAAAAGCTCGGCCATCTTGTCCAGCCCGGTACCATTAGGCATGGCGGCGGTGACACCGATGATCTTGTCGTCGAGGGTCGCTTCCTGGATCAGCGCTTCGGCAAAGACGCTAGTGTAGCTCGGCGCATTGGGCTTGGCTTTCGCCTGTGCGCCGGTGATGACGTCGAATTTGTTGACGCCGTGATATTTGTCTGCGGCCGCTTCCGCCGGCGCGTAACCCTTGCCCTTCTGCGTCACCACATGGATGAGAACAGGGCCTTTCTGGTTGTCGCGCACATTGCGCAGCACCGGCAGAAGGTGATCGAAGGAATGACCGTCGATCGGGCCGATATGATAGAAGCCCAGCTCCTCGAACAGTGTGCCGCCGGTCACGTAACCGCGCGCATGGGTCACGGCGCGGGTAATGGCGCGATCGATGGTCTTGCCGAGATAGGCCGTGAGTTTCTTGCCGAAATCGCGAAAGCCCATATAGGTGCGGCCGGAGGCCAGCCGCGCGAGATAAGCGCTCATTGCGCCCGTCGGCGGCGCAATCGACATGTCGTTGTCGTTAAGGATGACAATCAGCCGCGCATCGAGCGCGCCGGCATTGTTGAGCGCCTCAAACGCCATGCCCGCCGACATCGAACCGTCGCCAATGACGGCGATGACCTTGCGGTCGCTCTGATCCAGCCCTGCTGCAACCGCCATGCCGAGACCGGCGGAAATGGAGGTGGAGGAATGGCCAGCGCCGAAATCGTCATATTCGCTTTCGGCCCGCCGGGTGAAACCGGAAAGCCCGCCTTCCTGCCGCAGCGTGCGGATGCGCTCGCGACGGCCGGTCAGGATTTTGTGCGGATAACATTGGTGGCCGACATCGAAGATCAGCCGGTCTTCCGGCGTGTTGAACACTTTATGGATGGCAATCGTCAGCTCCACCACGCCCAGACCGGCGCCCAGATGCCCGCCGGTGCTCGACACCGCATCGATCATCTCGTCGCGCAATTCCCTTGCCAGTGCCGGCAGGTCGCGATCGTCGATCTCCTTGAGATCGGATGGGAAATTCACCCGGTCAAGCAATGGTGTCTGTAGCATTCCGGTCAATAGTTCGGCCTTTTCTCGTGGTCAGCGGCGGCGCCAAAGCGTCTTTCATATGGAAAGCCTGATGGTGAGCCGTGCATGTCGTTCACTTCTATAGAATTTCAACCCTCCGGCAAAGGGACAAACTCTTCTTCGTCGCCGGGAACGATATCGAAGCGTCCGGTTCTCCACTCCTGTTTGGCCTGCTCTATGCGTTCTTTTGATGACGAAACGAAGTTCCACCAGATGTAGCGGCGCTGGTTGAGCGCCGCCCCGCCAAAGATCATGATGTGACAGCCGCCGGTGCCGCCCTGAAGCGTGATGTCGTCGCCGGGCCGGAAAACGAGCAACTGGTCGGCGGCAAAAACGTCGCCAGCCACATCCAGAGAGCCGGAAAGAATATAGATCGCCCGTTCCTCATGATCGGCGGAAAAGGGAAATTTCACGCCCGGCTCCAGCGTCAGATCGACGTAAAGCGTGTCGGTGAAGGCCGAAACGGGGGAGGTGAGGCCTTCGAATTCGCCGACGACGACCCGGCCGGATGCGCCCTTGAGGTCGATCAGCGGCATGTCCTCCTTGGCCGTATGGGCAAAGGCCGGGGCGATTTCTTCCATATGATCAGGCAGGGCAAGCCATGTCTGGAGGCCGGACATGGAAAGCGGGTGGCCGCGCAGATTTTCCGGCGTGCGCTCCGAATGCACGATGCCGCGCCCGGCCGTCATCAGGTTGATATCGCCGGGGCGAATGACGAGTTCGGTGCCGAGACTGTCGCGATGCTTGATTTCACCGTCAAACAGATAGGTGACGGTGGAAAGCCCGATATGCGGATGCGGCTTGACGTCCAGCGCCTCGCCCGCCTTCAGGATTGCCGGACCCATACGGTCGAAAAAGATGAAGGGGCCGACAAGCCGCCGCTGCCGCGTCGGCAACGCGCGCCGCACCGCAAAGCCGCCAATATCGCTGGTGCGCGGAATGATGAGGTTTTCGATGGCGTCGCAGGCGAAAGCATCACCCGCGACGGGATCGTTGCCGGGAAAGAAGGACATATTTTGCTCCTCGTGTCGTCAGGCGGGAGTTTATCACAACTGTCGGTACTGGGGAGCATCGCGATATTGAACGCTGTGTTTGTGTGTCGTTACCGGATGCGAGGGAGCGAATTTAACGCGGTTCAATCCACAAACTCCCTCATTCCTGTGCTTGTCACAGGAATCCAGCCGACGTGCGTCTGCGCGGCTAAGAGAGTCCTTTCAGCCCAAGGACTTGGGCTGGCTAGATTCCTGTGACAGGCACAGGAATGAGGGAGGGGATAATCACTCCCCGTCGAGCGGCTCCACGCCCCGCGGTTTTCCGGCGCGGTCGAGACGGATCTTCTCGATGCGCTTTTCGGCGGCGTTCAACAGCGTCTCGCAATGTTTCTTCAGGGCTTCGCCGCGCTCGTAGATGGCGATTGATTCGTCGAGAGCCACATCTCCGCGTTCCAGGCGTGCGACAATGCTTTCCAGCTCGGCGACGGCCTTTTCGAAGGAATAACCGCTGACATCGGCTGTGTTGGCATTTTCCGTCATTTTCAACCCTTCATCATTCTCAAGATATGCATGGCCGCCGATTCCGCCAGCCCTTCCAGATCATAACCGCCTTCAAGCAGGCTGACGACCCGGTTCGATGCGTATTTATCCGCCATTTCCAGAAGCCGTCCCGTCGCCCAGTCGAAATCCTCTCCCACCAGATTGATCTGCGCCAGCGGATCGCGGTGATGCGCATCGAAACCGGCGGAGATGATGATGAGATCAGGCGAAAAGTCGGCAATCGCCGGCAGAACGCGGGATTTGAAGGCCTCGCGAAAATGCTCGCTGCCGGTATTGGGCGAAAGCGGCGCGTTGACGACATTGTTCTTCACGCCGGTTTCGTTTTTATCGCCGCTCCACGGATAAAGCGGCATCTGATGGGTGGAACAGAACAGCACGGACGTGTCGTTCCAGAAGATATCCTGCGTGCCGTTGCCGTGATGCACGTCCCAGTCGATGATGGCGACGCGCTCCGCGCCATGCACCTTTTGCGCATGGCGGGCGGCAATGGCCGCATTGTTGAAGAGGCAGAACCCCATGGCCTTTGCGGTTTCCGCATGGTGGCCGGGCGGGCGGGCCGCAACGAAGACATTGTCGGCGGCACCCGTAAACACGTCGTCCACCGCCGCCATCGCGGCACCTATGCCGGTCAGCGCCGCCTGCAGGCTTTTCGGCGAGACATAAGTATCGGCCTCGACGCGGTTGATCTCGCCATCCTCTTCGGGGATCTGGCGCATGACGGAAAGCAGATGCTCCTCCGGATGCGCCAGAAGCACCGCGTCCTCATTGGCCTGCGGCGCTTCCTTCCGGTTCAGCCGCTCGAAATTCGGATGTTCGAGCGCAATGTTCAGCGACCGCAGCCGATCCGGCCGCTCGGGATGGCCTTCGGGCGTGATGTGCTCAAGGAAGATCGGATGTTCGTAAAGTCGGGTCGCCATTCTTTATCCTCCCGGAAGGATCGATCAGGCGCGCTGCGGCAGAAGCGGATAACCCGCCATTACGGCGCGGCCGGCAAGGGCTGCAAGCACGGCCTTCAGCGCATCGCCGGGAATGAAGGCGAGCGAGCCCATGAAGGCCTTCTCGAAACCAAGCCCGACGACCAGCGCCAGATAGGTGATGCCGAAAGCATACAGCACGACCACACCGCCGGCGAGGCTGGAGACGAAGAAACCGATGCCCTGCGTCACGGCAGACTGGCCGCGATTGACGAGTTTTTCCGAGAGAGTACCGGTGATGAAAACCGCTCCGATCCAGCCGATCAGGAAGCCTGTGGTTGGCGTGGTGAAGATGGAAAGACCGCCGCGCCCACCCGAAAGCACCGGCAGGCCGATGGCGGCGATGAGGATTGTCAGGAGAACCGCGAGTGTGCCGCGTTTCGCCCCCAGCACGACACCGGCCAGCATGACGCCGAGCGACTGCGCGGTGATCGGTACCGGAATGAAACCAAGGGTGATCGGCGGCAAAAGTCCGAGTGCGATGATGATGGCGGAAAACAGCGAGATCAGCACAAGGTCGCGGGTCGTCATGGCTCGGGAACTCCGGATGGTTGTTTTGCCGTCAGCTTTGGCCTCTGAAACCGCGCGCGTCAATGGCGTCGGCAATGGCATCGGCATCCTTCAACGTCATAATGACAAGCGGCACGATGATCGTCGCAAACCGAACGGGAAGACCGCGCGCCCGGTGGGCATCGCGCACCGCATGGTAACGGTTGACGATCTCAGGCACGAACCGCACAACGAGCCCGACCGCGAGCCCGATATCGGCCGCCTTGACCAGCCCCAACCTCTCCAGCGGCGCGGCGGCAAGCGCGATTTCGTCCATGAATTGCGAAATGCTGACGGTAATGGTGACGGCGGTAGCGAGCAGCGCCAGTGCCGTCAGCCGTAAAAGATTGACGGTCGCATCATGGGCCGGAATCAGCAGATAGCTGAAGGCGGCAACGAGCAGAATGGTGAGCATTACGGGGCGCAGCCGCAGGCCGATCTCCCGGAAGGGCAGCTGCGTTTCGCGCAGAATGGCGGCGGCTAAAATCACCGCGCATCCCAGCCAAAGCAGATCGCGGGTGAGGAACAGCACAATGCTGAAGCCCATCAGCGTCAGGAGTTTGAGGCGCGGCGAGACGCGGTAGAGCCAGCCGGTGCCTTCGACATGTAGAGACTTCATCGCGATGCCACCTCCAGATAGTGCGCGACCGCCACTTCGGGCGCGGCATCTGCAATCAATGCGCCCTCGTGAAAAACCAGCACGCGGTCGAAACCGGCAAGCAGCGGCAGATCGTGGGTGATGACGATCAACGCCTGCGACAGCGCCGCCATAGTTTTTTCCACGATAGTGCGGTTTTTGAGGTCGAGCTGGTTGGTCGGTTCATCCAAAATGAGGATTTGCGGATCGGTGACCAGAAGGGCCGCCAGCGCCGCCAGTTGCAATTCGCCGCCGGAAAGTTCGTGCGCGCGCCGTTCTTCCAGATGCGCGATGCCAAGCCTGGCAAGCACGGCCTTCACCCTGTTGTCGGTGTCCGCTTTGCCGATGCCGAGCCGTTTCAACCCGAAGGCGACATCGTCGCGCACGATCGGCAGGATGATCTGGTTCTGCGGATTCTGGAAGATGAAACCGACCGTCTGCAACACCGCTTTCGCATCTTTTACGGTGTCGAGACCGTTGACCGACACCGTGCCCCCGGTCGGTTTGGCCAGGCCGTTGATCAGCCGCGCGAAGGTGGTCTTGCCCGAGCCGTTGAGGCCGATCACGCCGATACGCCGCTCCGTTAATGTCAGGGACAGGGGCTGTAGTGCCTGCCTGCCCTCGAAGGCCACGCCGGCGGTGTCGAAACGGATTTCCAAGGTTGATGCATCCCTCTATCGCTTTCCGGTTCTATATCGTGTCATCAACAGAAGTGAAACAAAGAACAAAAAAAGAACATTGCAATCCTGAAAAAGCCGTCATACCTTCTGTGCCATGACGATCAAGGTTTCGAACGAAGCGGCAAGGCGGATTTTTCTGGCGCGGCAGGGGCTTGTCTCCCCGCCCGGCAGGGCGCTTTCCAAGGATGGCCTGCTGCAACTCATCACCGATATCGGTTTCGTGCAGGTGGACAGCATCGGAACGGTGGAGCGCGCCCATCACCAGATCATATTCTCCCGAAACCAGACCTACAGACGTGAACATCTGACCACGCTGCTGGAAAAGGACCGCGCGCTGTTCGAACACTGGACCCATGATGCCTCCATCGTGCCGACCGAATTTTACCCCTATTGGAAACATCGCTTCCGCCGCCGCGAGCCGATCATTCAGGAGCGCTGGCGCAAGTGGCATGGCGAGGGTTTCGATGCGGCTTTCACAGAGACGCTGGAGCGTATTGCCGCGACCGGCCCGGTTCTGGCGCGGGAGCTGAAGGAGGAGGGGCATCAGTCAGGCGGCTGGTGGAACTGGCATCCTTCCAAGACCGCACTCGAATATTTGTGGCACACCGGCAAGCTCGCCATTGCCGGCCGGGTGAATTTCCAGAAGGTTTACGATCTGGCGGAGCGGGTCATTCCCGGCGAGCATCACGAAAGTGAAGTGGAGCACGCGGAATTTGTCGACTGGGCCTGCCGGCAGGCGCTAAAGCGGCTGGGTTTTGCCACCCACGGCGAGATCGCCGCCTTTTTCGATCTCGTCACCCCGCAGGAGGCGAAGGACTGGGTGACAAGCCACCACGATGAATTGTGCGAGGTCTCGCTTCTCGCAAGCGATGGCGGCGCTGCCCGCCCGTCCTATGCCTTTGCGGATTTTAGCGCTGATCTGACCGACATGCCGGAACCGTCGTCCCGCGTCCGTGTTCTCAGCCCCTTCGATCCACTTTTGCGGGATCGCAACCGCACGGAGCGAATGTTCGGCTTTTATTACCGCATCGAGGTCTTCGTGCCGGAGCCAAAACGGCAATATGGCTATTACGTCTTCCCGCTTCTGGAGGGAGACCGGCTGATCGGCCGCATCGACATGAAGGCGGACCGCAAGCGCGGCACGCTGGATGTGCGCCGCCTGTGGCTGGAACAGGGCGTGCGCGCATCAGTGGGAAGGCTCGAAAAACTCGATGCGGAATTGTCGCGCCTTGCGAAATTTACGGGGGTGGAGAGTGTGAATTATCTGGAGGGGTGGCGGGAGGACAAATGAGGGTGTCTTTTCGTGGTGCCGAAATGTAATGGCGAGCGCCGCCTAGACTCGACGCCATCCTCGCCCTTGCGGCAAGATAGTAGCACTGCATTGTCGCTTGTTTCTTCTCCCCGCCGGGGAGAAGGTGGCCCGAAGGGCCGGATGAGGGGGAACCCTCACCGCATATCGCTACCCTAGCCCCCTCAACCCGCTGCCGCGACCTTCTCCCCGGCGGGGCGTGTTGCAAAACACCTTGTTTCGGCCGTCTGACAGGGGGGAAGGCC
>NZ_JASXTH010000021.1:0-58629 GCF_036596185.1 Rhizobium sp. GR12
CGTCGCCAAACGCTCGAACACAAGTAGAATCAACACCGTGCGCCTTGTCTACAAAATTTAAACCGGACAGTAGTGGGACAAGCCCAAGGATGACGTTGTGCGGGAGGGCAGCGTTGTCATCACCCTCGGCCCGGCAGCTTACCGGGCTTTTTAAAGCCCGAGAAACAACAGCATGATGAAGGTGGCGAAGAGGATGAAATGCGTCATTCCCTCGATCGCGTTGGTTTCTCCGTCATTCAAATTGATGGCGGCGGCGATGAGGGTGATGAAGACCATGACGGTCTGGACCGGTGTCATCGCCATCACGAAGGGCTGGCCGGTGTAAAGCGCGATGCCCTCCATCACCGGCACTGTCAGGATAACCGTCGAGAGCGAGGCGCCCATGGCGATATTGACCACGGCCTGCATGCGGTTGCGCAATGCGGACCTGAGTGCGGTCAGGATTTCCGGCGATGCAGAGATCGTCGCGACCACCACTGCCATCAGCGCCGGTGGGGCGCTTGTGCCTTCGAGGCTCTCGCTTAGGAAGGCCGCCATGAATTCCGCCAGCACGCCGATCAGCACCACGCCTGCGATGATGAGACCGATGGAGAGGGATGCGCTGCCTTCCTCTCCCTCTTCCTCCGCGTGGCTGTCGGATGGTTGACCGTCCGGGCGTGCCTTGCGCGGATAGGCGTAGCTGAAGAAATAGCTGTGCGTGCCGACCTGCATTTTGAGAAACAGCGCGTAAAGCGCGATCATTGCGACGATGGTGAAGGCGGAATAGACGTGCCAGCTTTGATCGGGGATGAATTCCGGCACGATCATCGAGATGCCCATGGCGGTGAGGATCATGACGCCGTAGGTCTTGCCGGAATCGTCATTATAGGGCTGCTCACCGTGGCGAAGGCCGCCGAGCAGGGCGGCCAGGCCCAGAATGCCGTTGATGTCGATCATCACGGCGGAATAGATTGTGTCGCGCACCAGGGTCGGCGAACTGGATTCGCTCATGATGATGGCAAGGATCAGCACTTCCACCGCCACCGCCGAGAGTGTCAGGATCATCGTGCCATAGGGATCGCCGACTTTGGTCGCCAGGATTTCTGCGTGATGCGCGACCCGCACCGACACCAGAATGATCATGCCGATGAGCGCGATCGCGGCGATGAGCGAGGCCGTTTTGCCGGCCTCGAATATTGCATGTTCGGCCATGTAGGCGACGATCGCCGCAGGTATGGCCAGGAGCAGCATGCGCTCCTGTTTCAAAATAGAACCCACCATCGATTTCCCCTCTCCTGACAGTGTGAGGCTGTGACGTATCGTCGTTAAGATCAAGCAGGATTTGCGCTTGAGTGCTTTTGGTAGGATAGTGATGTCGTCTGGACATGCTGCTCGTGCCGCGGTGTCCCCCTCGAGTGCAATGCTTGAAGCGCGGTTGTGGTTGCCATGTCACCTACTGAAACAGGAGGAACATGCATGACCAAAGTGGTATATGAAATCGTCGAACATGACGGGGGCTTCGCTTACCGCATGAACGGCGCTTATTCCGAAACATTTCCGTCCTATGCCGATGCCGTCGAGGCCGCGCGCATCGTTGCCGCCGAACAGCAGGTGGGCGGCGATGACGAGGAAATCAGCTATCAGGACGAGCGCGGCCAGTGGCATGAAGAATATAGCCAGGGCGGCGATCGGCCGGAAGCGGAGGTGGTCGACAAGGTTTCGCCTCCCGCCAGGCCGTTTTGATGAAGGGTTTCAGCATTTCCGGTGAAAACGGCATCATCCTCCATGCTTCGCCGGTTTGTTTCATGCAAGTGCGGACGCAAGGTCGCGTGGCATCGATGGCGCAATGACGTCAGCGCCGTTGTGGCGGCGCGCCCGGATCGGTTTCCTTGAGATGAGCCTTGAGGCCTTCGACAAGGGCGCTGAACAGGGCACGGCATCGCGGCGAGGTCTTGAGATTTTCATGCATCGCGACCCAGGTATGCAGCGGGATGTCGATTTTCGGAAGGACCTGGACAAGCCGAGGGTCCTTGCGCGCCAGACCGATCTGACAGACGCCGATGCCCGCGCTGGCGCGGATCATGGCAAGCTGAGCAAGATTGCTATCGGCGCGGATTGCAAAGGAAATTTCTTCCGTGTCCGGTATCTCCGGATCGATTGAACGCATGCGCTGCACGGCCGCGCGAATGAAGGGCGTCTTGCGGTCGAAACCGATGAGGCGATGATCTTCAAGGTCGCCCATGTCTTTCGGAGTGCCGGCTTTCGCCAGATAGTCGCGCGTCGCGTGAAATCCCAGACGGAAATTGCCGATATAACGCATCACGATCGCATCCTGCTGCGGTTCGGTCATGCGAATGGCGATGTCGGCCTCGCGCCGCAAAAGATCTTCCAGCGAATCGGAGAGCGAAAGCTCGATTTCAAGCCGGGGATGAACCTCCTGCATGGCCGTAATGATCGGCGGCAGCATTTCCACGCCGATGATATCCGAGGCGCTGATACGCACCGTGCCTTCGATCTTGCCGACTTCGCCGGAGGCGGCGCGCATGAGGGCTGAGGCCGTCGCTGCCAGATTTTCCGCATAGGGCCGGAGCGCGAGTGCGGCTTCCGTCGGCATCAACCCGTGCGGCGAGCGGATGAACAGCGGAAAGCCGACGGTTTCTTCCAGCGCGCTGATGTGGCGCCCAGCCGTCGGCTGGGTGATGCCGAGTTCGCGGGCAGCGGCGGAAAGCGAGCCGTCACGCAGCACGCTGAGGAAGGTCCGGTAAAAATCCCAACTGACATTGCGGCTTTTGAACATAAGATTTTGTATAGCTGTTCCACTTATTTCGACAATTTCGTATATCGCCTGACGGGTCGATACTCCAGCCCACAGGAAGGAGTAACCACCATGATATATGAAAATCAGGCAACTACAGCAGGGAATGACCAGCCTCTGGCCTTGATCATCGGGGCGAATGGCGGTGTCGGCAACCATGTTTCGAAGATGCTGCTGCAGCGCGGCTGGCGGGTGAGGGCGATGACACGACAACCGGTCTCGACCGACGCCGCTGATGGCGTCGAGCGCGTGACTGGTGACGCCATGAACCGGCAGGATGTGGTGACGGCGGCAAACGGCGCCACGCTCATCGTCCATGCGGTCAATCCTCCGGGATATCGCAACTGGGACAAGCAGGTGCTGCCGATGCTCGACAACACCATTGCCGCCGCCGAGGCCTGCGGGGCGAGGATCGTGTTTCCGGGCAGCGTCTATAATTTCGGCTCTGACGCTTTTCCGCTCCTGACGGAAGACAGTCCGCAAAGGCCTTTCACCCGCAAGGGCGTCCTGCGCGTGGAAATGGAGCGGCGGCTAAAAATGGCCTCGATGCGCGGCGTGCCGGTGCTGATCGTCCGCGCCGGGGATTTTTTCGGCCCGGACGCGAAAAACAACTGGTTTTCGCAAATGCTGGTGCGGCCGGGCAAGCCGGTCCGCAGCGTTCAGAACCCGGCACATCCCCACGCCGGGCATCAATGGGCCTATCTGCCTGACGTTGCGGAGACGATCGGGCGGCTGCTTGATTGCTCGGACGAACTTCAGACTTTTGCCGTCTACCACATGGAGGGGTTCTGGGATTTCGACGGGCTGGAACTGGTCGCGGCAATCGAGCGCGTGGTGGTTCACCCGGTCAAGATGCGGCGACTTTCCTGGTGGGCCATGGGGCTGGCCGCGCCTTTCGTGCCATTGTTCCGTGAAGTCCGGGAAATGAAATATCTCTGGCAGATGCCGATCCGGATGAGCAATCGCAAGCTTGTGGATTTTCTCGGAACGGAACCGCGAACGCCGATCGATGCCGCGGTATCAGCGACACTGGCGAGCCTCGGATGCCTTGAACAGGTGCCGCAACCGGCGAACCTTCGCCGTCCGGCCGATGCCGGGAGTAGTGTGTGATGGTGATAACGGTGAATGGATTGTCGCGCCGGCGGCGCATGTTTGCAGCGATTTCGGCAGGCGTGCCGGTGCTGGTTTTCGCGCAGGTGCTGCTGGCCGGGCTGTCGATCTATTATGACGGGTCGCTGCTTTCGGTCCACAAGGGGCTTGGCATTTTCATTGCCGTTCCCATCGTGTCGCTGGTGGTCTTTGCCCTGCGCTATGAAGATGTCCGGCCGAACCTTGCCCGAGCGCTGGTGCTGCTCGGCCTCTATTGTCTTCAGGTGGCGCTGATGAGCATCGGCCGGGAAACGGGCAATGGCTTTTTGCAGGCGCTGCATGTCGCCAATGCCTTCGTCATGGGCGCGTTTTCCGATTTTGCCGCGCGGCAGGCGCGAAGCCTACCTTAAAACAGCAAAACGCCGCACCGCTGTGGAGCGGTGCGGCGTCTTGGATTTATCACTTATCAGCCAAGCGCCGGATAGTCGGTATAGCCTTCGGCCCCGCCACCATAGAAGGTCGGCTGGTTCGGCTCGTTCAGCGGCGCGTCGTTTTTGAAGCGGCGCACCAGATCCGGGTTGGCGATGAAGGCCTTGCCGAAGGCGACGGCATCGACCTTGCCGCTTTCAACGGCTTCGATTGCGCTGTCACGGTCGTAACCATTATTGGCGATCCACAGGCCCTTGCCGCCGGCGTTACGATAGGCGGCTTTGAAAGCGGCGTAATCGAAGGGCTTGTCGCCCTGCTTGAAGTCGCGCGGACCACCCGTCGCACCTTCAACGACATGGATGAAGGCGAGACCCCGCTTGCCAAGTTCTTCCGCCACGTAATTATAGAGCGGCTGCGGATCGGCCTCGAAAATGTCGTTGGCGGGGGTGACGGGGGACAGGCGGATGCCGGTGCGGCCCGCGCCGATCTCTTCGGCAACCGCATCCACTGCTTCCAGCAGGAAACGGGCGCGATTTTCAATCGAACCGCCATAGTCGTCGGTGCGCTGGTTGGTGCTGGATTTCAGGAACTGCTCGATCAGATAACCGTTGGCGGCATGGATTTCGACGCCGTCGAAACCGGCCTCAAGTGCTGCGCGCGCACCGGTGCGGTAGTCTTCGAGGATAAGGCCGATATCGTCAATGGTCAGCGCACGGGGTTCGGAGGTTTCCGCAAAGGTGCCGGTGCCATCATCATTGATGATATAGGTCTTGGACTTGGCCGGGATGGCGGAAGGGGCGACGGGCTGGCCGCCATGCGGCTGGAGCGACGTGTGGGAAATACGCCCGACATGCCATATCTGCGCCACGATCTTGCCGCCTGCCGAATGCACGCCGTTCGTGATCTTCTTCCAGCCCTCGATTGCTTCCCGCTTGTAGAGGCCCGGAACGTCGGCATAACCCTGACCCTGCTGGGAAATCGGCGTGCCTTCCGTGACGATCAGCCCGGCTGTTGCGCGCTGTTCGTAATAGGTGGCGTTGAGGTTGTTGGGAATTGCCCCCGGCGAGCGGTTGCGGGTGAGGGGAGCCATGACGATACGGTTGGCGAGTGCGATATCGCCGGCCTGTGCCG
The DNA here is from genome assembly GCF_036596185.1 of Rhizobium sp. GR12. Taxonomy (NCBI): domain Bacteria; kingdom Pseudomonadati; phylum Pseudomonadota; class Alphaproteobacteria; order Hyphomicrobiales; family Rhizobiaceae; genus Rhizobium; species Rhizobium sp. GR12. The sequence continues at coordinate 5,444 of NZ_JASXTH010000021.1, forward strand.
GTTCGAAAAGACTGGTCATGCGACTTCACTTTCTGGTCGGTTGGCAAAATTGCGCGGCTGGCGCGCTGTCTTTTTGTCTGGGCATCGGAGAGAAAACCGCCTTGCAGCTTTCGGTCCGACGCCCCGGTCTTATAAGCTTGGGAGGCTCAAAGATTGGCTTGCAGATAATTGCGGAAGGCGTCGATGGTTTCCTCGTCGCGTTCGAAAAACACCCATTGCCCGACTTTCTTCGACCTTATCAGGCCGGCCGCCTGCAAAACCGCCAGATGTGACGACACCGTCGATTGCGACAGGCCGCTGATCTGGAACTGGTTGGCGCATACGCCCATGCTGAGCGGATGGTCCTGGCAGAAGTGACTTTCCGGGCTTTTCAGCCATTCAAGGAACTTCAGCCTTGCAGGGTGTGAAAGGGCTTTGAGGATTTCCTCCGGGTTCATCAGCGTTTCTCTAATATCTGGTGTTTCCGATATTTATATCGATTATTTCCGATATACAATTCACGTCTCCGTGAGGACCTTATCTGCGGCGGCGCAGCGTCTTCCAAAAAAGAAGGCCGCTGGATTTCTCCGCGGCCTGATAAGTTTGAAGGTTAAAACCTCCAGAGGGGAACAGCTGTCGCGTGCATAGGCAAGCGTGACAGCTAACTAAAATATGGGAGTGGCAAGAATACAAAACAAGGTTGCATCGTGCGATATTTCGCCAAATTGGAGAAAATTCTTGCGGGTAAAAAAAGAGGGCCGCCGGATAGATCCAGGGCCCTTTAAGTGTGAAGGTTAAAAACCTCCAGAGGGGAACAGCTGATGCGGTGGAACTGGGAGGAAAAGCCACCGTGTGCATCAACTGAGAGCGATATGGTGCTTTTTTGTGCACGAAACAACTCTTCTTTGTGCAGGTCAGGCATGCGCTTGATGCAAGTCTGGATATTTCCGGTATATTTTATGTGCAAAGCTGGAGAGCGGCATCTATGTGCCGCTCTCACGCGCCATTGTGCAAACTATTGAATTCAAACAATTATATCTGCTCGTCGGCTATTTAAACGTCAGAAGTTCCAGTTCCGTGCCTTGGCGACGACGAAATCCCGGAAGACTTTCAGTTTTGCAGCGTTTTTCATCTCGTCGGGATAACAGAAGTAGGTATCGAACGAGGGAATATCGGCGGCAAGCGAAAGCTGAATCAGTCCCGGGTCGCGCCCGACGATGTAATCGGGCAAACAGGCGATACCTATCCCCAGAAGGCAGGCGCGCTTGATCGAGGTCTGGCTGTTGATCTGCAGATGTGGAATGCGCGTGTTGTCCGACGAGCGCCCCGCATTTTCCAGCCAGTTGACATCGAGCAGGTAGTTGGGTGCCGGTTCGCCGAAGGAGATGACGCGGTGATTGTCCAGATCCTCGATCGACTGCGGCTCGCCGTGGCGGTTGATATAGGAGGGAGCCGCATAGACGTGCATGTGAACCGTGAACAGCTTGCGCTGGATGAGGTCCGATTGCTGCGGCTGGCGCAGGCGGATGGCGCAATCGGCGTGCCGCATGTTCACATCCAGTTCCTCATTGTCGAGGATGAGCTGGATCGACATTTCCGGATAAAGTTGCAGGAACTCCTGCACCTTGTCCGTCAGCCACCCCTGGCCGAGACCGACGGTCGTCGTCACGCGCAGCTTGCCGCTCGGCTTCTCCGTTGTTTCGGTCAGTTGCATCTTGACGGTTTCAAGCTTCAGCAGCACGTCATGGGCAGTGCGATAAAGCAGTTCGCCCTGCTCGGTGAGGATCAGACCTCGGGCATGACGGTGAAACAGCTTGACGCCGACATCCTGTTCCAGCGCGCTGACCTGACGGCTGATGGCCGACTGGGACAAATGCAGCTTGTCGGCAGCGTGGGTAAAAGACCCCGCTTCGGCTGCGGCATGAAAAATGCGCAGTTTATCCCAGTCCAATGGCATTGCCATGCCTATCCTGCCTTTCGGTTATTCCGCTGCTACCGCGAGCGGTTGTTGCGCGGTGAGATACCGTTCTGCTTCGAGAGCTGCCATGCAGCCCATGCCGGCGGCGGTGATTGCCTGGCGGTAAATATCGTCGGTGACGTCGCCGGCCGCGAAAATACCTTCCACGTCGGTCGCCGTGGAATCGGGTGCGGTCCACATGTAACCATTGTCCTTGAGCTTCACCTTGCCCTTGAACAGTTCGACCGCCGGCGCATGGCCGATGGCGACGAAGACGCCGTCGATCGGCGTGTCGCTGATCGCACCGGTCTTGGTGTCACGCAGCCTCACACCCGAGACGGAGGGCGGCATGGGCGGCTTGGCGGGTGCGCCGGTGATTTCGGCGATTTCCGTGTTCCACAGGATCTTGACGTTTTCCTTGGCGAAAAGCCGTTGCTGAAGGATCTTCTCCGAGCGGAAGCTGTCGCGGCGATGCACGACGGTCACTGATTTCGCGATATGGGCGAGATAGAGCGCTTCTTCCACGGCGGAGTTGCCGCCGCCGACCACGATCACATCCTTGTTGCGATAGAAGAAACCGTCGCAGGTCGCACAGGCCGAAACACCGAAGCCCTGAAATTGCTGTTCGCTCTCAATGCCGAGCCACTTGGCCTTGGCGCCGGTGGCGATGATCAGCGTGTCCGCGGTCCAGACCTGACCGGAATCGGTCTTGACCACGAAGGGGCGCGTGTTGGTTTCGACTTCGGTCACGAGGTCGCTGACGATTTCAGCGCCCACATGCGTTGCCTGTTTCAGCATCTGGTCCATCAGCCAGGGGCCCTGGATCGGATCGGCGAAGCCCGGATAGTTCTCGACATCGGTGGTGATCATCAACTGGCCACCCTGTTCCATGCCGGCAATCAGCACGGGTTTCAGCATTGCGCGGGCCGCGTAGATCGCAGCCGTATACCCGGCGGGACCAGAGCCAATGATCAATACCTTGGTATGGCGGGCAGACATGGAAACATTCCTTTCAATAGCGGGGCCTTTCGGCAGCAGAGCCTTCCAGCCGCAAGACGGCGGACAGGGCCACAACCCCTTCGTTGGCAGGTATTTAAGGTTGTCTAGTGCCTTTATTCAAGGGCAGCCTTGCGTTACCAACAAGGCAGTTGTGGATGCGTGCGCAATTTTGTGACCGGCCGGCGGCATATTGTTGCGAATCCTGTACCAAATAGTACAAGGAAGTTCTCCAGCTAAACGAGGAACTTCTCCGTGACCAGCGTCGAACTCGATGCCATCGATCTGAAAATCCTGCGCGAATTGCAGCGTGACGGGCGTATGACCAATGTGGAGCTGGCCGAACGGGTCGGGATTTCCGCTCCGCCATGCCTCAGGCGCGTCCGCAAGCTGGAAGAAGCTGATGTGATCGAGGGGTATCACGCCATGTTGAATGCGCCGAAACTGGGTTTCGATCTCGTCGCCTTCTGCATGGTCGGTCTCAAGCGCCAGTCGGACAGCAATCTGAAAGCCTTTGCGGCGGCGACGGGTGGATGGTCGCTGGTGCGGCAGGCATGGATGGTGTCCGGCGAAAGCGATTTCCTGCTGCATTGCATTGCCAGAAACCTGACCGAGTTTCAGGATTTCGTCATCGAGGTTCTGACGGCCGACGAAAACGTCGATACGGTGCGCACCATGCTCACCATCCGTCAGGTCAAGCGCGTCGGTCTCGTGGAGATCTGAACGGCGACGCCTTGCCGCCGCTTACCCGCGCCGCAGCGCGTCGTAGATCGTGCCGAGGCTTGTCGCCTCTTTTTCCAGCGGGAATACATTGCGCACATGCGCAAGCCCGGCACGGGCATGGTCCCTGGCGAGGGCTGGGTCGGCAAGATAGGGTTTTATCGCATCCCGCAGGGATGGGTAGTCGCCGGCTTCGACGACCATGCCGGTCTCGCCCCTGACGATCATCTCCTCATAGGCCCCGGCATTGCTGGCGACGACGGCGGTTTCCGAAGCCATGGCTTCGAGCGGCGTCAAGCCGAAACCCTCGTTGCGCGACGGCGCGACGTAAAGCGTCAGCCGCCGATACCACGGCTTGATGTCGTCCACTTCGCCTTGAAACACGATGCGGTCCGAGAGGCCGGCGGCTGCGACATCGGCTGCGAGCTTATCGGCGAAGGCTTTGTGTTCGGGGGTTACGCGACCGGAAACGACCGCCGTCCATTCGGGGTGGGCGGGCAGAAGCTCGATCATGGCGCGCACGAAAAGGTCGGTACCCTTCTGGTGGCGCACCCGTCCGAAACAGCCGATCAGATACTGGCCCGGCAGGCCGGTCGACGCGATCGTGTCTTCGGGACCATTTCCCGGATGAAACAGGTCGGTATCGACGCCGTGCATGACGACACTATGGGGAACTTCCAGAAACGAGCCGGAGCGGCCGCTTGTCGCGACCACCGCATCCATCTTCGAAATCAGAAAGCGGGTATAGGCCGAGTGTCGCCTTTGCGCGGCCGAGGTAAAGAGCAGCTTCACCTTCATGCGCAGCACGTCACGCATAAAAATGCCCGGCAGCATTTCCAGATTGCGGCGGGCGTGCCATATGCGCGGGCCGCCGTGCGGACCGTTTTGCCAGAGCCGCCACAGATCGCGGAAACGCACATGTGGCAGATGCTGGGGCAGGCCGGGTCCGATGACCGCTACCTTCTGCCCCAGCCGGTTTTGCACCGGGATAAGCTGGACGATGGTGGAGGTGACGCCGGAGAGCCGGCGTTTGAAGTTCGGCGCAAGCACCTGCACATCTTTCAGACTGGCGTGGGGCAAGATGAGCTTCCGTCTTTGCGGCAGATTCGAAGTGCTAGGGCGTTCTTGTGCAACGTCGTTTCGGACGCGGAGCGCTCCAGGGTGCGTTCAGTTCGATACGTTGGAAAGCAATGCGCCCGTAGCGGGCGCATTGCATTTGAGGGCAATCAGCCCCACTGCACCGCGAGAATCTCGTAACCCTTGGCGCCGCCCGGAGCGTTGACTTCAATGCTGTCGCCGACTTCCTTGCCGATGAGGGCGCGGGCGATGGGCGAGGAAATGGAAATACGGCCAGCCTTCACATCGGCTTCCTGGTCGCCAACGATCTGGTAGGTCCTTTCCTCGTCGCTATCCTCGTCGATCAGCTTCACAGTGGCGCCGAATTTGATCTTGGAACCGGACATCTTGGACAGGTCGATGACTTCCGCGCGTGCGGTCAGATCTTCGAGTTCGGTGATGCGGCCTTCATTGTGGCTCTGTGCTTCCTTGGCAGCGTGGTACTCGGCATTTTCCGAAAGGTCGCCATGGGCGCGCGCTTCCGCAATTGCCTCGATGATACGGGGACGTTCCTCCTGCTGACGAAAGCGCAGCTCCTCCTGCAGCTTGATGAATCCACCGTGCGTCATCGGTACTTTTTCTACCATTTTTTTATCCTTCGCAGTCCTGTCGCTTTACTTGCAGACACAAAAAGAAACAGGTTCCGGAGAGGAACTCCGGAACCATGTCAAAATCACAACTGAGCCGACTATATCAGAAGACGGCAGGGAAATGCCAGCAAATTTGAAACAGGTATATTTCTAATTTAATTCAAATACTTAGATGGAACGGTTGATCTTTTTCGAGGGGACATAGAGTGAACATGACCATTGGGAAGGCAGCGCGCAACGGTTGGCCATCTTTTCCAATGCGGCGAAATACGATGTGTCCTGCGCTTTCAGGGCATGCCGAGACCTCCGGGGGCACCGCCCCGCAGAGCGAATGGGCATATTCCCAATGTTGGAGTAATATTTTAATGTTTATTAAATTTGGAATTTTATTGTATTTTTATACTTCATAATTTAATTGTGTCGTTTCAATTTATCTATTGCGTGGGCATGTTATGTTTGGCGAACTCGATCTTACGACCGTCATATTGATGCAAAAATGTTCTTACATCGTCGGATTGTTGAGTTTCATCTACCTCAAATTGACAAATCGCGGTTTGCCTGGCCCGGCTGTTCTTGCTGCTGGCTTTGCAGCGATGGTAATCGGCTCCACACTTGCCGGTTACGGTGAATGGGGAATGATTTCGCCCGCCTTATGGCAGCTCGGCAGCGTCGTCTTCGGTATTGCGGGTTATTCGCTGATCTGGCTCGGTCTGAAAATCTTGTGCGATGGACGTTCGCCCGGAAAGTGGACCGTTTTCGTTACTAGCGCCATCGCCTTGCTGGCGATTGTCGTTGCGCAGCAAATCGCTGACAATAACGCGTTTCGCGCGGCCCTGTTCAACGGTTGCGCGGCTCTGGCCTATCTTGCGGGCGCGGTTGTTTTTCTCGCCAGCTGGGGCAGGGAACCGCTTCTTTCCCGGCTGGCGCTTGCGGCTATCACGGGCATTTCCGGGCTCATATCGCTGTTGGTGATGAAAAGCATGCTTTTCCCCGATTTTGCCAGCATCAATATCGTCGACGCGTTTTTCTTCATCATCACACTGAACTTCGCAATCGCCCTGTTCGTGATGATCCTGGTGGCCGAGCGCTCCGAGCGGAAATTGCTGGTTCTCGCAAACACCGATCCGCTGACGGGCGTCAAGAACCGGCGTTTCTTTTTCCAGGCCATGCCTGCGGTGCCAAATCCTGCGGATGCCGCCATGTTGCTCGATCTCGATCATTTCAAGGCGATCAACGACCGTTTTGGCCACGCCGTCGGCGATAGCGTTCTTCAGGAAGTGGCGAAGCGAATCGGTGGCAGCATACGCGGCGGCGATGTGCTGGCGCGTTATGGCGGCGAGGAATTCATCATCTTTCTGCCGGGTGCGGGCGTTCAGAAAGCCTGCATGATCGGCGAACGCATTCGCGATGCGGTTGCGATAACCGAGGTCGATTGCGGCGGCCTGCGCGTCGGCGTGACGATCAGCATCGGCGTCGCGACCAGCGGCGAGCTGGGTTGCGATCTCCAGACATTGGCGGAAATGGCGGACCGCGCCCTTTACCGCGCCAAGACCGAAGGGCGCAATTGCGTGCGCGAGGCTATGGCGGCGTAAGCTTCAGGGTCCTTTATGTGGCAAAGCAAAACGCCGCAGGCATGGTGACCTGCGGCGTTTCAATTGTCTTCACTACCGGAAAACCTTGAGGTTTTCCGCGCCGGAAGCTTACTGGAAATAGCTCTGCAACGGCTTGACTTCGAGGTTGCCGGCCTTCAGCGCCTTGATGGCAAGGGCTGCTGCTTCCGCACCGGCCATCGTGGTGTAATATGGCACCTTCTGCATCAGCGTCGCGCGGCGCAGCGACTTCGAGTCCGAAATCGCCTTGTTGCTGTCGGTGGTGTTGATGACGAGGTGGACCTGACGGTTGCGAATGGCGTCCTCGATATGCGGACGGCCTTCCTGCACCTTGTTGATCTTTTCGGCATTGACGCCCTGTTCGGCGAGGAAACGCTGGGTGCCGCCGGTTGCCAGCACCTTGAAGCCGCTTTCCACCAGAATGCGGATGGCGGGCAGGACGCGTTCCTTGTCGTCGTCGCGCACCGATACGAACACCGTGCCGGAGCGCGGCAGATCGACGCCCGCGCCGAGCTGGCTCTTGGCGAAAGCCAGCGCGAAATCGGTGTCGAGGCCGATGACTTCGCCGGTCGAGCGCATTTCCGGGCCAAGCAGGATATCGACGCCGGGGAAGCGCGCGAAGGGGAAGACGGCTTCCTTGACGGCGATGTGCTTCAGGTTGCGCGGATCGGGCTTTGCGCCATAGGCGGCGATTGCCGCGTCAAGCTTTTCTCCGGCCATGATGCGGGCGGCGATCTTGGCGATCGGCGCGCCGATGGTCTTGGCCACGAAAGGCACGGTGCGCGAGGCGCGCGGGTTGACTTCGAGAACGTAGATCGTGCCGTCCTTGATGGCATATTGCACGTTCATCAACCCGCCGACATTGAGCGCCTTGGCAAGCGCCGTTGTTTGGCGTTCCAGCTCGTCGAGGGTCTCCTCGCTGAGCGAACGCGACGGCAGCGAGCAGGCCGAGTCGCCCGAATGGATGCCGGCCTCTTCGATATGCTCCATGATGCCCGTGACGAAGACGTTTTCGCCATCGCACAGCGCATCGACGTCCACTTCGACGGCGTTGGTCAGGTAGCTATCGAACAGAAGTGGGTTCTTGCCGAGCAGGGTATTGATCTGGCCGGTCTTGTCGTTCGGGTAACGCTGCTTGATGTCCTCAGGTACGAGGCCCGGAACCGTATCGAGCAGATAGGTCTGGAGCTGGCCTTCCGAATGGATGATCTGCATGGCGCGGCCACCCAGAACGTAGGAGGGGCGCACGACCAGCGGGAAACCGATTTCGGAGGCGACGAGGCGCGCCTGCTCCACCGAATAGGCGATGCCGTTATTCGGCTGGGCAAGATCGAGCTTCATCAGCAGCTTCTGGAAGCGGTCGCGGTCTTCGGCAAGATCGATCATATCAGGCGCGGTGCCGAGGATCGGGATACCGTTCTTTTCCAGCGCTTCGGCGAGCTTCAGCGGCGTCTGGCCGCCGAACTGCACGATGACGCCGACCAGCTCGCCGCGCTCCTGTTCGGCGCGCAGGATTTCGATCACGTCTTCGGCCGTCAGCGGTTCGAAATAGAGACGATCGGAGGTGTCGTAGTCAGTGGAAACCGTTTCCGGGTTGCAGTTGATCATGATCGCTTCGAAACCGGCATCCTTCAACGCGAAGGCGGCATGGCAGCAGCAATAATCGAACTCGATGCCCTGGCCGATGCGGTTCGGGCCACCGCCGAGGATGACGACCTTTTTGCGGTCGGAAACCTGTGCTTCGGAGCGCGCGGCGCCAACGAAGGGAACTTCATAGGTCGAATACATGTAGGCGGTGGGCGAGGCGAATTCGGCCGCGCAGGTGTCGATGCGCTTGAAGACCGGGCGAACGTTGAGGCTGTTGCGCAGTTCGGCCACTTCCTTCGGGCGCTTGCCGGTAAGGCTTGCAAGGCGGGCATCGGCGAAGCCCATGGCCTTCAATGTCCGCAGGTTTTCGGCGTCTTGCGGCAGGCCATGTTCGCGGATGCGGGCTTCCATATCCACGATCGCCTTGAACTGGGCGATGAACCAGGGATCGATCTTGCTGTTTTCGTGAACTTCTTCTTCGCTCATGCCCATGCGCAGCGCCTGTGCGACCATGCGCAGGCGATCCGGCGTCGGCGTGCCGATGGCGGCGCGAATGGCGTTGCTGGAGCCTTCGCCTTCTTCGTGACCGGGAATTTCGATTTCATCGAGGCCGGTGAGACCGGTTTCCATGCCGCGCAGTGCCTTCTGCAGCGATTCAGCGAAAGTGCGGCCAATGGCCATGACTTCGCCGACCGACTTCATGGCGGTGGTGAGGATCGGCGAAGCGCCGGGGAATTTCTCGAAGGCGAAACGCGGGATCTTGGTGACGACATAGTCGATCGACGGTTCGAAGGAGGCAGGCGTGGCGCCGCCGGTGATGTCGTTCTCCAGCTCGTCCAGCGTGTAGCCGATGGCGAGCTTGGCGGCGATCTTGGCGATCGGGAAGCCGGTTGCCTTGGAGGCGAGAGCGGACGAGCGGGAGACGCGCGGGTTCATTTCGATGACGACGAGGCGGCCGTCCTTCGGGTTGACGGCGAACTGTACGTTCGAACCGCCGGTCTCAACGCCGATCTCGCGCAGCACCGCAATCGAGGCGTTGCGCATGATCTGGTATTCCTTGTCGGTCAGCGTCAGCGCTGGCGCGACCGTGATCGAGTCGCCCGTGTGGACGCCCATCGGGTCGATGTTTTCGATGGAGCAGATGATGATGCAATTGTCCGCCGTGTCGCGGACCACTTCCATCTCATATTCCTTCCAGCCGAGAACCGATTCCTCGACCAGCACTTCGGTGGTTGGCGAGGCGTCGAGGCCGCCGGAGACGATATCGAAAAATTCAGAGCGGTTATAGGCAATGCCGCCGCCGGTGCCGCCAAGCGTGAAGGAAGGGCGGATGATGGCGGGCAGGCCGACATGGTCGATCGCCTGGGCAGCAATCGCAATCGCATGCGCCATGTAACGCTGCTTGCGGTCGGTCTCGCCAAGGTTCCACTGGTTTTCAAGATCGTCCAGCGCCTTATCCAGATCGGCACCGGAAAGCTTCGCCTTGAGTTCGGCGCGAGCAGCTTCGTGCTTCTTGCGGTCGGCGTCCTTGATCTCTGTCGCATTGGCGAGCATGGACTTCGGCGTTTCAAGGTTGATGCGGGCCATCGCTTCGCGGAACAGGGCGCGGTCTTCTGCCATGTCGATGGCTTCGGGCTTCGCGCCGATCATTTCCACGTTGTAGCGGTCGAGAACGCCCATGCGCTTCAGGGAAAGCGCGGTGTTGAGCGCCGTCTGGCCGCCCATGGTCGGCAGCAATGCGTCCGGGCGCTCCTTGGCGATGATCTTGGCGACCACTTCGGGCGTGATAGGCTCGACATAGGTCGCGTCGGCAAGGCCCGGATCGGTCATGATCGTCGCCGGGTTTGAGTTGACCAGAATGACCCGGTAACCCTCTTCCTTCAGCGCCTTGCAGGCCTGCGTGCCGGAATAGTCGAATTCACATGCCTGACCGATAACGATCGGTCCTGCGCCAATGATGAGGATGGACTTGATATCTTGGCGCTTCGGCATGGCTCTCTCGTTCCGCGTTTTGGTTGCGCAAAACACCAGCCAGGGTGAAAAATCACCGGCCGGGGCGCGCAATTCAAAGTTTTCAGGCTAGAAGCGGCTTATAGGCAAATGTTTTTGAGAACGGAACCCCATAAATTCCGGAATCGACAGAAACTCTTAACGGATAGTGGAACGCGCGGCGAAACGGGCCTGCACCGCCGTATTATGGGAGCGGCTGACGGGGATTTCCGAGCCGTCTCTTGTCACGACATGCAGACGACCCGCCTGTTTACGCAACGAGGCGACGTCGGCATCGGCAATCCAGTGGGAACGATGCACCTGCAAGCCTTCCGTTTGGCCGATTTCCTTCATCGCATCGGCAAAACGCAACAGCACCAGCTGACGTCCTCGCGTCGTTACAACCTCCGTATAATGGTCCTGCACGGACAGCCGCAGCAATTCTCCGCGCTTTTGCGGCGGCAGCCGCTCCAGCAGCGGCGCGGTGCTTTTTACCTCACGATCGGCATCTCCATTTGCGTCCGAAACAACATCCGCAGCCGTTTCGAGTGACCGGTAGGCGGTGAGATAACTCAGCAGGCAAAAGATCGCGCAGAGCGGCAGGGCCGAGAGGCTGCTTTTCAGAAAGGACACGAAACCCATTTCCTTGCCGGAAAAGACCGTGTTCGTGATGGTCAGCAGCAGTCCGATCGGCAGGGCTGCCGTCAGTGAACCGATCATCATGCGCGCCAGCAGAGTTTCGATGCTGCCGGCAAGGATGGTGTTGGCGGTGATGGAAAAGACCAGGGCGATTGTCCAGGCGCCGGCCTGTATGACTGTCCAGTAAAGCAGCCGGTCGGCGAAACTCATGGTTTCGCTTGTTCCAAACGGCCCGGTCACAATGAAGATTGCGAGTATGGCGAGGAATGTCAGCCACAGCCTGCGCGATTGCAGGATGGCGTGCATTTCACGAAGCGTGGATTGCAAATATGGGTGATCCACGAAGTTTTCCTGCGGTTGACGCCAATCCGTTTTTCTTATGCGCATGTTTTGCCGAAATTGCCGGTGATTTCAACCGAGCCGAAACAGCATCCATGTCACTACAACCTTTGTTAGACGCACCGCTTGCCGTGCAATTTCATGTCGCCACCGTTATTCCCGCAGCCATTCTCGGCACCTTTATTTTCCTGCGCCCCAAGGGAACCGCCATCCACCGGCTGCTTGGCAAGATCTGGGTGGTGCTGATGGTCGGGACGTCTATTTCGACTTTCTTCATCCATGAATTGAGGATGTTTTACGGTTTCAGCCCGATCCACGTTCTGTCGATTTTCACCATATATGGCTGTCTGCAATCGGTCTATTTCGCACGCCGAGGCGAAATAAGGCGGCACATGCGGATCATGCAGAGTGTCTATCTCGGTAGTATTGTGATCGCCGGGGGCTTCACCTTCGTTCCGGGGCGCATCATGCACGAGATTGTTTTCGGTGACGGAAAGCCCGGTTTCGTGGTGTTTTTCGCCGGTGTTCTCGTATTTGCCTTGCTGTTTTTGACCGTCTTCAGGCAAAGGCGGAGAGCCGCCTGAGCGAATGCGCTCACCTCCGCTTTCTTCCGGAACAAGATGTACTATAGTGCCGCTATAAGGTTGCCTGTTGAGGCGACGTTTGCGGGGAGATCAGATCATGGAATGGAGAGGGCGCCGCCAGTCGGACAATATCGAGGACCGGCGCGGCATGTCGGCCGGATCGGGGCCTTCGGGTACCGATCCGTTTTCCCGTGGCGGAATGCGCGTGCCGGTCGGGCGTCGTGGTGGCGGTATCGGCATTGGCGGAATTTTGTTGATCCTTTTGATCAGCTGGGTTCTCGGCATCAATCCGCTGACGCTGCTTTCAGGCGGTGACATTTCGCTGGATGGCGGCGGCACAACGCAGCAATCCGGCAGCCAGCAAGCGGGCACACGTCCGCAAGGTCAATCGGCTGACGAGACGACGGCTTTCGTGCGCACGGTGCTGGCCGAGACCGAGGATACGTGGAGCGGCATTTTCCAGTCCGCCGGACAAACCTATGAAAAGCCGACACTGGTTCTGTTTTCGGGGCAGGTCTCGTCCGCCTGCGGATATGCTTCGGCCGCCAGCGGCCCGTTCTATTGCCCTGGTGACCGCAAGGTCTATCTCGACACCGCTTTCTTCGCAGAACTGGACAAGCGTTTCGGCGCGGCCGGTGATTTTGCGCAGGCTTATGTGATTGCGCATGAGGTGGGTCACCATATCCAGAACCTGACCGGTGTCCTACCGGAGTTCAACCGACGCCGCCAGTCCATGAGCCAGGTGGACGCCAACAAGATGTCGGTCAAGGTAGAGCTTCAGGCGGATTGCTATGCGGGCATCTGGGGCAAGTTCACGGAACAGAAGGGCATTCTGGAAACCGGCGACCTCGAGGAAGCACTCACCGCCGCCCACCAGATCGGCGACGATACCCTGCAGAAGCAGACTCAAGGATATGTGGTGCCTGATAGTTTCAACCACGGCACCTCGGCGCAGCGCATGGAATGGTTCAAGCGCGGCTTCCAGAATGGTCGTGTCGAGGATTGCGACACCTTCTCGGCGAATATTTGAGGTCAAACAGACGAGGGGGCTTTTGAGGCCCCCTTTTTTGTTCAGCGCATCAGCAGCGCCACGGCATACATGCCGAGTGCGAAGACCGTGTGCGCAACAAGGTTGAGAAAGCGGACCTTGTTGGGGTTCGGCGTTTTCGATGCCGCCCAACCGATGCCAAGCCCCGGTTGCAGCAGGAACCAGCCCGCGCCGACCGTGATGATGCCGACGATCCACGGCTGGATGAAGGACGGCTCGGAAAACCACGAAGCCGGCACTATCAAAGCGAGAATGATGCCGTAGAGAATGCCGACGGCATAATGCGAAATCCAGCCGAGCGCCAGTTCATGCTCGTAAGGTGCGGCCGTGGCGATGCTGTCGTGAAATATCCTGCCCTTCGGCACATGCCAGAACCAGCGGCCGACTGGCGCCCAGTTCGGGGCGGACTGGCCGAAAAACCGGTGCAGCACGATTGCCCATATATCCATAAACACGGTGCCGCCAATGCCCATGGCAATGCCGCGCCAAATCAGTTCCAGCATAGATCCCTCCGAAAATCATGATCGATCAAGCTCTACCGGATCGAGCCGGGAGAGAGAACCGGGTATCGTTCGCGCGGCAAATAAAAATGGCCGGATAGCTCGGCCATGGGGGAGGTTGAAACCTCTCCTCCGTCATCCTCGGGCTTGACCCGAGGATCCATCTCCCGGCGCACCATGGATCCTCGGGTCAAGCCCGAGGATGACGTCGCGCGTGTAGAGACCTAGAGCACGTCCAGTTTAAACGGAATCGTTGGACGTGTTCTAGCTCTTTGTTTTTACGCATTTTCCGGACGTAAAACCGCTACGCACTTTTACTGGAAATGCTCTAGCCGATGCAGAGATGGTCGGGTCGCTCCGGCCAGCTCTGTCCTTGCTATCACGCAGCACGCCCATATTCCGCCTGCCGCCGCGTTGCCGTGGTGAGCTGGAATTGTGCGAGCAGCTCGTTGAGCGCCGCCGCTTCCGAGGCGAGGCCATGACTTGCGGCCGTCTGTTCCTCGACCATGGCGGCGTTCTGCTGGGTACCCTGGTCAATGGTGTTGATGGCGGTGTTGATTTCCTGAAGTCCGGTCGACTGCTCACGCGACGACGTCACGATGGCGCCGATGTGGCGGTTGATCTCCTGCACTTCGCGGACGATGGTTTCCAGCGCCTTGCCTGCATTGCCGACGAGATCGACACCGGATTGCACCTGCGATGTCGAGGCGTTGATCAGCGTCTTGATCGCTTTTGCTGCATTGGCGGAGCGCTGGGCAAGTTCGCGCACTTCCTGTGCGACGACGGCAAAACCCTTGCCAGCCTCACCGGCGCGGGCGGCTTCGACACCGGCGTTCAGCGCAAGCAGGTTGGTCTGGAAGGCGATTTCATCGATCACGCCGATGATGTTGCTGATCTCGGACGATGATTTTTCGATGCCTTCCATGGCGCGAACGGCGTCTTCGACGATGATGCCGGATTGTTCGGCATTGTTGCGCGTACGGTCAACCAGACGACCGACTTCTTCGGCCCGGCGGGCGGAATCCTTGACCGTCGTGGTAATTTCCTCAAGCGCTGCCGCAGTCTCTTCCACGGAGGCTGCCTGCTGCTCGGTGCGCTTGGCCAGATCGTCGGCGGACTGGCGGATTTCTCCAGCGCCGGCATCGATTGCCCGTGCATTCTGGCCAACGGTGCTCAAGGCAACGTTTAGCTTGGCGACGGAATTGTTGAAATCGTCGCGCAGGCGGTCGATGCGGGTCACGAATGGCGTCTCGATGCGGTAGTTGAGATCGCCATTCGAAAGATGCTCCAGTCCCCTGGCAAGCGAATCGACCGCGAACTGGATGTCGGCCGCGTCTTTCGCCGCCAGTCTTTCGCGGTCGTTGCGCTCCTGTTCGGAAAGTGTGCGGTTCTGTTCAGCGTCTCCTTCGAGGCGCAGGCGTTCCGTGGCGTTCGATCTGAAAACAGCGACTGCCGCGGCCATCGAGCCGATCTGATCGCTGCGTTCCTGGCCCGGAATGGCAACATTGAGATTGCCGGCGGCAAGGCCTTCCATGGCTGATGTCATCTGCGTGACGGGGCGAACGATGAAGCGGGAGAGAACGGTTGCGAGCAGGACAATCATGATCGCTGCCGCAAGAACCGTGGCGATGGTTGCCGCGAGGCGAAATTGGCCGACCGCGCTATAGGCGACGTCGGAATCGACGACGAAACCGAGATACCAGTCGACCGATGGCAGGCCGGCGACGGGAATGAAGCTGGTGATCTTGCCCTTGCCGTCGATTTCGGTTTGCAGGATTGCAGACGAAATCGCCGGCGTGTTGACCGTAAAGAGATCGGTGAGCCGCTTATCGACGAATTTCGCATCCGGATGAATGAGGATCTTGCCGTCCCTGTTGACGAGGAAGGCGTATCCGTCCTTGCCGGCATCGACCGCCTTGATCATAGCGACCAGTGAATCCAGCGAGAAATCGCTGCCTGTGACGCCCGCCAGCTTGCCGTCGATGGAAACGGGAATCGCGGCGGTGATGACGAGGCCGCCGGTCGATGCGTCGTTGTAAGGTTCGGTCAGCACCGGCTTGCCGGCCTTGACGGCGTCCAGATACCAGGGGCGCTTGCGCGGGTCATAACCTTCCGGCAGCGGCAATCTCGGAAATGTTGTGAAACTGCCATTTTCGGCGTTGCCGAAATAGGTGGACATGAATTGCGCCGTCAGCACGTCGTTCTGCAGGAAATGCACCTTGGCGTCGTCTTCGGGAAGTTTGGCGAGTGTCTTTGCAACCGTGTCGGTCAGCATGATGCGGCCGTTCAGCCAGTTGGCGATGCTTTGGGCGGCCTGTTTGCCGGAAGAATCGATGTTTTCCGCCACGGCTTCCGTTGTCACCCGGTGCTGGAGACTGTCGATGTAGAAAGAAAAGCCTGCAAAGGCGGCGACGACAAGCGATGACGCCGCAAACAGGATGCGCGTCATGAGATTGGTTTTTTTGGGCAAGCTACACGTCCTTGGACCAGATGCGCCGGTTCGGCTCATCTTGAAAAATGATGGGAAAGACATGCCTCAATGGCGGGTATATTCTGCATCATGCAGCTTACGGTTTGAAAGAACTACGCGATATTCTAATAGGTAAAGGGAAATGGTAAAATTCGGCTAAATTTGTTTGATGTCCTGCCATTTCAGCCGATCTAGAGCCGATGCCGGGCAGGATTGTCGTTCTGCGCAAATTTTGATCATTGATCTGCAAAGGTTGCGTGCAGGAAGGGAATATTTTATTCATCACCTGCTGCCGTTGCGCAATTCGCGGCAATGGCCAAGATTCAGGTGAATTACAATGTCTTCGTCGATTGTTGCAGAAACCGTTCCCTCCGGGTCGGGGTCGTGGTTTTCGCATTTTCGGGCTACGCTTGCGCTGGGCATCCCGCTGGTGGGTGCGCAGCTCGCACAGCTTGGTATACACACCACGGATATGGTCATCGTCGGCCAGCTGGGGGCTGAAAAGCTGGCAGCCATGGTGCTGGCCGGGCAGTTCTTTTTCGTCGTCTTCATTTTCGGCTCGGGATTTTCCGTGGCCGTGGTGCCGATGGTGGCGCAGGCCTACGGGCAAGGGGATGCGACGGCCGCCCGCCGCTCGTTGCGCATGGGCATGTGGGTGGCGATCGCCTACTGGCTGCTCACCTTGCCGATATTCTTCAATGCAGAGCGCATTCTGATTTATCTCGGGCAAAACCCCGATGTAGCGGCGCTGACCGGCCATTATCTCGCCATCGCCAAGTTCGGCTTGCTGCCGGCGCTGCTTTTTTACGTGCTGCGCGGGCTGGTCAGCGCCATCGGCCGTGCGGGCATCATTCTCTATGTCACCATCATCATGCTGGTGATGAACGGTTTGATGGCTTACGCGCTGGTGCTGGGGCATATGGGACTGCCGGCGATGGGCATGAACGGTGCGGCCGTGGTTGCCGTCATCGTCAACGCCTTCAGTTTTATCTTCATCGTCGCTTATGTGCAGACGCGTGAGGAAACCAAGAAATATGAACTGTTCGTGCGCTTCTGGCGGCCGGACTGGCATGCGCTTTGGGACGTGCTGCGCCTTGGCCTGCCGATCGGCATCACCATTCTTGCGGAAGTGACGCTGTTTGCCGCCGCTTCGATCCTGATGGGTCAGATCGGCACCGTGCAACTGGCGGCGCATGGCATTGCGCTACAGCTTGCCTCCATCGCCTTCATGATTCCGCTCGGCCTGGCCCAGGCGGCAACCGTTCGCGTGGGAATAGCGCGCGGTCAGGGCGATTTCAAAAACCTCGTTCGCGCCGCTATCATGATCTATGTGATTGCATGCGGCATCGCCATTTGCGGCGGCATCCTGTTTGCGGCCTTCCCAGAATTTCTGGCGAAATGGTTTCTTGACGCAAAATTGCCGGAAGCGGCGGAAGTGCTTGCCTATGCCAGCAGCCTGGTGGTGATCGCCGGTATTTTCCAGCTTGTCGATGGTATTCAGGCCGTGACGGCAGGCTTGCTGCGCGGGCTGAAGGATGCGCGCATTCCAGCGATACTGGCCCTTATTTCCTATTGGCCGATCGGGCTGGCGCTTGCCTGGACCATGGCCTTTCCGCTCGGTTATGGCGGGCGCGGTGTGTGGTTCGGCTTCGTGATCGGCCTTTCGACGGCAGCCGTTCTGCTGACCGTGCGCTTCGTCCTTCTGGTGAAGCGCGAAATGAAAACGGCCCGCTAAAAAGCGGGCCGCATATTCTTCCTGATTGTCCGAAGGTTATCAGCGCTCGGCGAGCGCTGCCTCACCTTGTCTCTCGCGCAGGAGGTTAACGAAGCGGCGGAAGAGATAGTGGCTGTCCTGCGGGCCGGGCGATGCTTCCGGATGGTGCTGGACGGAGAAGACCGGCTTGCCCGTGATGCGCAGGCCGCAATTGGTGCCGTCGAACAGCGATGTGTGGGTTTCCTCGACACCATCAGGCAGCGACTTGGCGTCGACAGCAAAACCGTGGTTCATGGATACGATTTCCACCTTGCCGGTGGTGAAGTCCTTGACCGGATGGTTGGCACCGTGGTGGCCCTGATGCATCTTTTCAGTCTTGGCGCCGACGGCGAGGCCGAGCATCTGGTGGCCGAGGCAGATGCCGAAGATCGGCAGATCGCTTGCGATGAGGTTCTGGATGACCGGCACGGCATATTCGCCTGTCGCCGCCGGGTCTCCCGGACCGTTGGACAGGAACACGCCGTCCGGCTTCAACGCCAGGATGTCTTCGGCCGATGTCTGGGCCGGAACCACGGTGACCTTGCAGTCAAGACCGGCGAAGAGGCGCAGGATGTTGCGCTTGACGCCGAAATCCACGCAGACGACATGGTATTTGGTGTCAACTTCACTGAGCGTGCCATAACCCTCGTTCCATACCCACGGCGTTTCCGTCCAGGTGGAGGATTGCCCGGATGTGGCTTCGATGGCGAGGTCGAGGCCGACGAGACCGCTCCATGCCTTTGCTTCCGCCTTCAGCGCCTCGATATCGAACACGCCGTTCGGATCATGCGCGATCACCGCGTTCGGCGCGCCGTTTTCGCGGATCCATGCCGTCAGCGCGCGCGTGTCGATGCCGCAAAGGCCGATGACGCCGCGGGTCTTCAGCCAGGTGTCCAGATGTTTGGCGGCGCGGAAGTTCGATGGCTCGGTAATATCAGCCTTGAAGATGACGCCGACCGCGCCGCGCCGGGCGGCGGGCGTCAGGTCTTCGATATCTTCCTCATTGGTGCCGACATTGCCGATGTGCGGGAAGGTGAAGGTGACGATCTGGCCGAGATAGGACGGATCGGTCAGGATTTCTTCATAACCGGTCAGCGCGGTGTTGAAGCAGACTTCGGCCTGTACCTTGCCGGTTGCGCCGATACCTGTTCCCTCGATCACTGTGCCATCGGCAAGAACAAGCATTGCGGTCGGTTTGCGGGTAGTCCAGGGCGCTGTCTCGGTCATCTCGTTCCGTTTCTGCCGCTTCGCACCCCGCCTCTTGAAAGGCAGGGGGAGAGGGGCCATTTTTTGTGCAGGCTTCGTGACATAAAGGGGCGCGCGATAAACTCGCGTTCCGACCCTTCGTTAAAATCTCGTGCAGGTGCCGGAAAATAACGAAAGCTGCTTAAACGGTCAACCGCAGGCTCAAGATTTACGCGGAATTAAACCTTCGCACATTCAAGGGCTTATGCATTTGATTTGCTTGAGCGGGTTTGCTCGGTTATGTCGTTTCGAAAAATAAGGTGGAAAGTTTCCCTGTAGATATGCTGCGGAATGCACTTTCCCAAGGAGAAGAAAAAATGATGCGCGACACGTTCGCTAATACTCTGAAAGACGCGCTGAAGGCTCGCGATACCCGACGCACATCGACCGTGCGTCTGATCCAGGCAGCCATAAAGGACCGCGATATCGCCAATCGCGGCGTGGGCAAGGACCCCGTCAGCGACGACGAAATCATGCAGATCCTGACCAAGATGGTGAAGCAGCGGGAGGAGTCCGCCACCATCTACGAAGGTGCCGGCCGTCCCGAGCTTGCCGCGCAGGAGCGCGAGGAAATCGTCATCATCAAGGAATTCATGCCGGAAGAGATTCCGGCCGAGAAAGTGCGTGAACTGTGTCAGGTCGTCATCACCGAAACCGGCGCCTCCGGCCTGCGCGACATGGGCAAGTGCATGAATGCGCTGAAAGAACGCTATCCCGGCCAGATCGATTTCGCGAAGGCCTCCGGCGTCGTCAAGGATTTGCTGAAGTAAGGGCTTGCTGGAGCAGGCTTCTGCCGTTCAGAAAAAGTAAAGGCAGGGTAGCCATGGCTACCCTGCCTTTTTGCTGCCGACGAAGGTGCATTTCGGCGGATCAAAATGCGGTCCCGCGCAGGCTTTTTTCGGGGGACGTGCCTGCGGGCGTCAGCAGCTTTATGGGAATGCTCAAGCGCTGCCTTTAAATATGTTTTATATCGCCGCGACGGGTGGCTCAAATTACAAAAACATAATTTTTAGTGATGCTGCGCTGCCATAAATTTGCCCTAAGCGGGCGGCAGCAGGCGATCTGCGGCCTTCTGCGCTTTTGCCGAAAGCGGTCGCCAATCGTTCCGGGCCTTTAACCTTGCCGCTTCTTCTGCTGTTCATGCACATAATGACGCAGAACGGCATTCATGCGCGTCTGATAGCCTTTGCCGGTGGATTTGAAGAAGTCCACGACATCCTGGTCGACGCGGATGGAGATGGATTTTTTCGCCGTGGGGAAAACCACTTCGGCCTTCGACCAGTCGATATCGTCAAAACCGGCCCAGTCCGGATCGTCGCGCATGGCGCGTTCGATATCTTCGTCGGTCATGGCATCGACACGCGCCCAGTCGGTGCGGTCTTCGCCCTTGGCGATCTTCTCTCTGATCTCATCCAGAGAATATCTGACGATACGCTGCTCGCTCATTTTTCCTCGTCGCCCGTGCTGATATGATCCGACAAACTTCTCCGCGCGTCGTATAAACGATTGCGATCAGATCGTCTGTTTCCGGGCATATCGCCAGAATGCGACTCTCTCCGTTTTGATCGGACCGTCTTTCCAGATGTGGCTGTGAAAGTGCCCTTGCCGCTCTCGGAAAGTCGATGCCGTGCTTCTCGATATTAATCAGACGTTTGTTTTCATCCCATTCGAAAGAGATGAATTCTCTCGTTACCAGTGCCATGCCTCACCTTCCAGGCACTCGAACACTGAATGTGTATATTCATCTGTATATACACCAATGTCAACGCACCTGTGAATATCGGGTATTGTTTGCTGAGTGTTTTGTATTGCGGCTTTTATGCGCTTATATGAAAGACTGGCCTCGAACAGGTAACCCATGCGCTTTTCCAATTCTTTTCTCGATGAGATACGCGACCGCGTGAACATCTCCGATGTGATCGGCCGACGTGTGTCCTGGGACAAGAAGAAGACCAACACGCCGCGGGGCGATTATTGGGCCTGCTGCCCGTTTCATGGGGAAAAAAGCCCGAGTTTCCATTGCGAGGACCGCAAGGGGCGATATCATTGTTTCGGCTGCGGTGTTTCCGGCGATCATTTCCGGTTTCTGACCGACCTCGAGGGCTTGAGTTTCCCCGAAGCGGTACAGCAGATCGCCGACATGGCCGGCATTTCCATGCCGCAGCCCGATCCGCAGGCCGAAAAGCGCGAACGCGAGCGTACGTCGCTTCAGGACGTCATGGAAATGGCGACGCTGTTTTTTCAGGATCAGTTGCAGACGGCGCTTGGCGCGCGGGCGCGGGCCTATCTGCGCGATCGCGGACTGACAGGTCGCACCATCGAGACGTTCAGGCTCGGTTTTGCGCCTGATAGCCGCAATGCGCTGAAGGAGCATCTGGCGAGCAAGGGTGTGGCGCGCGAACAGATGGAAGCCTGCGGACTGGTGGTTCATGAAAACGTGCCGGTCTCCTATGACCGCTTCCGCGACCGCATCATGTTCCCCATCCTGTCGTCGCGCGAAAAGGTGATTGCTTTCGGTGGCCGCGCCATGGCGGCGGATGCCGTGGCCAAATATCTGAACTCCAACGAGACCGAGCTTTTCCACAAAGGCAACGTTCTTTACAATTTCGCCCGCGCGCGCCGGGCCTCGCAGGCTTCCGGCGGCACCGTCATCGCCGTCGAAGGTTACATGGATGTCATCGCGCTCTATCAGGCGGGTGTCGAGAATGTGGTGGCGCCGCTCGGTACGGCGCTGACGGAAAGCCAGCTCGATCTCCTATGGAAAATGTCGCCGCAGCCGGTTCTCTGCTTTGATGGCGATGGTGCTGGCATTCGCGCCGCCAACCGCGCGGCGGATCTGGCTCTGCCGCATATCAAGCCGGATCGCTCCGTCAGCTTTGCGCTTTTGCCTGACGGAAAGGACCCTGATGATCTCGTGCGGCTGGAGGGGCGCGCGCCGTTCGACCGGGTGCTGTCCGAGGCAAAGCCGCTGGCCGCGATGATCTGGAGCCGCGAGACGTCGTCGGTTACGTTCGATACGCCTGAAAAGCGCGCCCAGCTTGAAAGCCGCCTGCGGCAGATCGTTGCCGTGATCGGCGACGAGGCGGTGCGACGTTTTTACCAGCAGGATGTGCGCGACAGGCTGAATGCCTTCTTCCAGCCGCGTTTTCAGCAAAGCGGATCGCAGGGCGGAAATTTCCGCCGCGATGGCCAGCAGGGGAACGGGCGCGGGTTCCAGCGAAACGCTCCCGGACGGGGCGGGGCGATGACCGCGCCGACCAGCAGCATCTCCGACCGGCTGACGCAGTCCGGTCTGGTCAGGGGACATCAGACCAAACCTTCGCTAAGGGAAAGCGTTCTCGCCATCACCATCGTCAACCACCCTGAACTGTTGCTCGAGGAATATGACGAAATCGCCGCGATCGATTACGAGAACCGCGACTTGCAGCGCCTGTGGTCGACGGTGCTGACCTTTGCGGCGGAAAGTGCAGCGGACATATCGCGGGCAGGCCTGATCGAGCGCCTGTCGCTGCAGGGTTTCGAGGTGCTTTTGAAAACCATGGACCAGCAGGTGCGCAATGCGCGCCTGTGGACGGCCACCGAACAGGCGGCGCTGGAAGATGCGCGCGAGGGATATGTGCAGGCGCTTTCCTTGCATAAAAGGACGAAATCGCTGCTCTGGCAGAAGCGGGAGCTGGAACGGGAAATCGGCGAGGCGACCGATGACGAGCGCGGCACGCTTCTGGTGCGGGCGCTGGCCGAGGTTCAGCTGGAAATCGGCCGTATGGAAAATCAGGAGGCGATCATCGATGGTTTCGGGGTCATGTCCGGCCGTGTGAAGGGACCGGCCTTCGGTCACGGCTAAGTGCTGCAGGCAAGAATTGAAAGACGTGTGGGGTTGCCTTTTGCGGCAGGCGACCTAAATAGGGGAGTAGTCTGGTGATAACCCGCAAAATGCGGCCTTTTTTAAGAATTTCCGTGGCTGTCTCGCCCTCAAAGGCTTGACGGGGCGGGAAATAGCGGGAATCACCATTTCAGGAATAGTAAAGTGGAATGAGCCTTGGCGGATAGAAATTGCATGAGCAAGCATTTCCGGGTGCACTGTCTTTGCATTCTATCTGAGGCTGCCGTGGTTAATCGGCAATTAAAGATCACTCCGTTAGGTGTCTGACAGTGATTCGCTGATCAGCCGGATGCTCGAAAGGCGGACGGCGATGCGGCGGAACAGGTGTTAGCGTCAGGGAAAGCGACGAGATAGATGGCAACCAAAGTCAAAGAAAACGAAGAAGCAGAAAACGAACGCGACGGTGCGACGGACGGTCCGCTTCTCGATCTTTCGGATGACGCGGTCAAAAAGATGATCAAGGCCGCCAAGAAGCGCGGCTATGTGACGATGGACGAGCTGAATTCCGTCCTGCCGTCCGAAGAGGTGACCTCCGAGCAGATCGAAGACACGATGGCGATGCTGTCCGATATGGGCATCAACGTTATCGAGGACGAGGATGCCGAGGAAGCGCCGAGCGAAGCCGAAAGCGACGATTCCGATAATGAAGAGTCCGAAGGCGGCGAACTGGCACCTTCCAGCGGCACCGCGCTTGCGACCGCGAAGAAGAAAGAGCCGACCGACCGCACCGACGATCCCGTGCGCATGTATCTGCGCGAAATGGGTTCCGTAGAGCTTCTGTCGCGCGAAGGCGAAATCGCCATCGCCAAGCGCATCGAGGCCGGCCGCGAAACGATGATTTCGGGCCTTTGCGAAAGCCCGCTGACGTTCCAGGCGCTGATCATCTGGCGCGACGAACTGAACGAAGGCACGACGCTGCTGCGCGAGATCATCGATCTCGAAACCACCTATTCCGGTCCGGAAGCCAAGGCTGCGCCGCAGTTCCAGAGCCCGGAAAAGATCGAGGCTGACCGCAAGGCCGCCGAAGAGAAGGAAAAGACCCGCAGGCTGCGTGCGCCGACCGGTGACGAAGATGTGACTGACGTGGGCGGCGATGGCCTTCCGCCGGAAGAGGAAGAAGAGGACGACGACGAGTCCAATCTTTCGCTTGCCGCGATGGAAGCCGAACTGCGCCCGCAGGTCATGGAAACGCTTGATACCATTGCCGACACCTACAAGAAGCTGCGCAAGCTTCAGGACCAGCAGGTCGAGGCTCGCCTTGCCTGCACGGGAACCCTGTCTTCCGGTCAGGAGCGTCGCTACAAGGATCTCAAGGACCAGTTGATCACGGCTGTGAAGTCGCTGTCGCTGAACCAGAACCGTGTCGACAGCCTTGTCGAGCAGCTTTATGATATTTCCAAGCGTCTGATGCAGAACGAAGGCCGGCTGCTGCGCCTTGCCGAATCCTACGGCGTCAAGCGCGACAGCTTCCTCGAGCAGTATCACGGTGCTGAACTCGATCCGAACTGGATGAAGTCGATTGCCAATCTGGCCGCGCGCGGCTGGAAGGAATTCGCGCGCGAGGAAAGCAACACGATCCGCGAGATCCGTCAGGAAATCCAGAATCTCTCGACGGAAACGGGCATTTCGATTGCTGAATTCCGCCGCATCGTTTCCATGGTGCAGAAGGGTGAGCGCGAAGCGCGTATCGCCAAGAAGGAAATGGTCGAGGCCAACCTGCGTCTCGTGATTTCCATCGCCAAAAAGTACACCAATCGTGGCCTGCAATTCCTCGATCTCATTCAGGAAGGCAATATCGGCCTGATGAAGGCGGTGGATAAGTTCGAATATCGCCGCGGTTACAAGTTCTCGACCTATGCGACCTGGTGGATCAGACAGGCGATCACCCGTTCGATCGCCGACCAGGCGCGCACGATCCGTATTCCGGTGCACATGATCGAGACGATCAACAAGATCGTTCGCACCTCGCGTCAGATGCTGCACGAGATCGGCCGCGAGCCGACCCCGGAGGAGCTGGCGGAAAAGCTGGCCATGCCGCTTGAAAAGGTGCGCAAGGTTCTGAAAATCGCCAAGGAGCCGATTTCGCTCGAAACCCCTGTGGGTGACGAAGAGGATTCGCATCTCGGCGACTTCATCGAGGACAAGAACGCCCTGCTGCCGATCGATGCGGCCATTCAGGCGAACCTGCGCGAGACGACGACCCGTGTGCTGGCGTCGCTGACGCCGCGCGAGGAGCGCGTTCTGCGCATGCGTTTCGGCATCGGCATGAACACCGATCATACGCTGGAAGAGGTCGGCCAGCAGTTTTCGGTGACGCGCGAACGTATCCGCCAGATCGAGGCGAAGGCGCTGCGCAAGCTGAAACATCCGAGCCGCTCCAGAAAGCTCAGAAGCTTCCTCGACAGCTAAGCTTTCCGCTTCCTTGAAAATTGAACCCGGTCAGTCACCTCTGGCCGGGTTTTTTGTTTCGCGCACTGGCGATCTCTGCGACAAGCCTTATGTGTGAAAATAAAGCATTCCGCTTTTACCGGGAATGCTCAGGTTCGATCTGGTTCGATGACATGCAACAGGTTTCAGCAAGCAGATGGCGTGGGAAGGGATGGGCTGTGCCCATCTCCGTGCTGCTGCATCTGGCTGTTGTCGCGATCTTTCTTTTCGAGCTGCCCAAAGGGATAGCCGAACCGCAGGAGCCGGAAAGCATCAGCGTCGATCTGGTGCCGCCGCCCGAGGAGAAGAAGGCGGAAGAGCAAAAGCCGCCCGCCGCAGAGGAGGCGAAAGAGGAAAAGCCGCAACCTCCACCGCCGCCACCACCACCCCCGGCGGAAGAAGCAAATCCTTCGCCGCCTATGCCGGCGACGCTGCCGGCTATCGCCATGAGGCCGGAGGAGACGCAGGCGGACCCCGAGGACAAACCGGGAAAGGCGGAGGAAGCGGAAAAGACAGAGCCTTCCAAGGAGCCAGAAAGCCAGCCCGAGAAGACCGCTGAGGATAAACCCGCGCCGGCCGCCGCCAATAGCGACCTCCAGGCTTCCGCCGAACAAGGGGAAATTGCGGTCTCACCCGTCAAGGAGGAGATTGAGCCGGAAAAGGCAGCGGTGCCGCAGGCCAAGCCGGCTGATGAAAAACCTGCCGAAGTGGCTAAAGAGAAGCCCGCGAAGCTTCCCGCCGCCAAGCAATTGTTATCTTCGTCGCTGCTGTCTCCGGCCCAGAGACGCCAGATGTTCGGCGATCTGCCGCCGCGTCGCCGTGTCGTGCAGCTTTGCAGTACGGAAGCTCTGGCGCAAATTCAGGGTGCGGGATTTGCTGCCCGTGGCATGATACCCTATTCGGACACCGGGGGCAGGATTTCCGGTAGCTCGATCGACGCTTCCGGCGGCGCATTCAACATCGGCAATACCTGGCACGATGTCTCGTTCCAGTGCGAAGTCGATCTGGATAATTACGCGGTGACGGAGTTCCGGTTTAAAATCGGCAATGCCCTAACCCCGGATGAGGCGAAAAAGCGGGGCTTCACGCGATTTCAATGAGGATGGCGTCGAGTTTGGGGAAGTCCAGTTTTCCTGAAGGACGTTCTACGCCCTCTCTCTGTCGCCCACCAAGAGCCCAATACCCGCCATCAGCGCATCCTCGTCGTAAGGCTTCCTGATAATCGGTACGTTGCCGAATTCGTCTGGCACCATGCTGGCATCGGCATAGCCGGTGGCGAAGAGGAAGGGGATGCCGCGGCGGTGAAGCTCGCGTGCGACCGCGATGGAGGTGTCGGAACCGAGATTGATGTCGAGGATAGCCACATCCGGCACGTAGCTCTTCAGCTTTTCGATGGCCATTGCCGAAGATGTCGCGGTTTCGATCGTCTTGATGCCGTTGTCCTCCAGCATGTTCTCGACATCCATCGCAATCAGCATCTGGTCTTCGACGAGCAGTATTTTCAACGATTCCTCCCCGTTGGAACGCCTGGGCTGCTGCACGGCTTCATCCTCGGTTTTCGTGCCGGAGGCTATCATTGCCGCTGAGATATGGCGGGAGGGCAGGAGCATTTCTGCCTCCAGGCCATCCGGCAAATATCGCATGGTGCTGCGTCCGCCCAGATCGTAAGGGATGCTGCGGCTGATGAGCGCCGTGCCGAAACCGGCGCGTGACGGTGTGGGCAGTCTGATGGGCAGAATTTCCCGCCACCGCATTTCGCAATCGCGGTTCTCGTTGATTTCCCAGCGCACCTGCAATTGTCCGCCGGTTTGCGAAAGCGCGCCGTATTTTGCCGCGTTCGTCGCCAGCTCATGCAAGACCAGAGCCATGACGGAGAAAGCGCGCGAATCGAGCGTCACCTGTGGTCCGGCAAGATCGACGATCGTCTCGGGCGAGCGATGCGGTGACAGCTCGGCATCCAGCAGATCGCGCAGCGCCCCGCCGCCTTCACCGCGAATGATCTGGTCATGGGCAAAGGACAATGCCTGAATACGGCCCTTCAGCGCGGTGACGTATTCCTGCAGGGTTTTGCCCTCCTGCGAGGGCGTGCCGACCAGCGATTTGATGATGGCGAGAACATTCTTGACGCGGTGGTTGAGTTCCTCGTTCAGCATGCGCTGGCGCACTTCCGCGCGCTCCCTTTCGCCGGCCATCAGCTCGCTGTGATGGAATGCGACCTCGACCAGCGCTATTCTGGCCGCTTCGGCGATTTCCCGGTCCGCTTCGGACCATGGCTGCGCCTGAAGGCGGACGGTTTCCTTCCAGATCGCAAAGCTCTTGCGCGGGGTGAGGCGATCGCCCAGCGAGCCGGTCGCGTAGGATTTTTCCGGATTTCCGGCCCAGTTCAGATTTTGCACGATCTCCCTTCGGAAAAACAGCAGATAGTCGTTCTTGACCTGCGACAGCGGAATGGCGAGCATTCCGGCTGCGGTACCGGCATAGATTTCCGCTTCGGGTATGGCTTGCGAGATGGCATGGGTGGCCCAGACCTTTCCTTCGCTGGCCGAGGCGACGAAGCGCGCCAGCCTTGGAATGGCGTCTGGCGGCGGGGTTGCGCCGTGGCCGTGCCAGTTGTTTCCGACCCAGAGCCCGACGCCGTCGCATGGCATGAGCTCGGCAAAATCCTGGAAACTGTCGATCAGCAGTTCCCCTATGTTGTTGTGATGGGCAGCGAGGCGCAGAAAGCGATCGAGAGCGGCATGGGCGTGACTGACGGTATCGAACCGGCGCTTCTGCTTGAGGACCTGCAAATGCATGGAGAAAAACTCGCCGAACATTTCGGCGGCGATCCTCACCGGCATCGTCAGAACGCGTGGCGAATAATGGTGGCAGGCGATGAGGCCCCACAAGGCGCCATCGACGATCACCGAAATCGACATGGAGGCTGCGACGCCCATGTTGCGAAGATATTCGCAGTGGATGGGCGAGACGCTGCGCAAATGCGCGAACGAGAGATCGAGCGGTTCGCCCGATGCATCGATGGCGGGCAGCACGGGAACCCGCGCGCCGCTGGCATCGGAGATGATGCGCAGCGTGTTCCTGAGATAGAGCGCACGGGCCTGCTGGGGTATGTCGCCCGCTGGAAAATATTGCCCGAGAAAGCTTTCCAGCTCCGGCTGCTTTGCCTCCGACACGACCTTGCCGGCCCCGTCTTCCTCGAAACGGTAGATCATCACCCGGTCATAACCCAGGGTCGCTTTTACCAGCCGGGTCGTTCTCGATATCAGACTTTCGACACTGTCGGCCTCGCGGATGCGATCCACCATCTTGCGTGCGGTGCCGAGCGGCTGCATCTCGCTTTGTGACGGTTCGAATTCGATGATCGTTGTCGCCTTGTAGCGGTGGAGCGAAATATCGAAGCTGCGGCCGTCGCCCATTTCCGTGGCGGGCAGCATGGCGGGGCGCGCGGTTCTGCCGGTTACGGTGAGCGCGTTGCGAAGTTCGTGGACAAGGTTTTTACCGAGCACCTCTTCGGCGGTCCTGCCGTTGATATCGCCATCGAATCCCAAAAGGTCACGACAGTTTTCCGAATGCCGCAGGATCATGCGCATGGCGTTGTCACAGGCGATCAGGCAACCATGCGGCTGAATATAACCTGGGATGTGGATGGGTTCGCGGTCGCAATTGGTAAGATCGACAGGATAGTCAGTGGATGCCATGAATCAGTCTTTCGCACCCTGTATCTGTCTTGCGCTGAAAATATCCTGTTCGTCCCGAGACGGAAAAGCCTGAATAATTCATTCTGGTATTGCCAACCCTTCCCCGTTTTCTGCAACCGTGACGCCGGTTTTCCGTTCTGTTACAGCCCGCCGTCATGTGGTCCCCGTACCCCTTTTGTCATCGGGTATAATTGAACATCGTACAACGTTGGCAACCGCCAATTTGTTCCGAATTATCTGAAGGAAAAAATGTGCCGCAGAAGAAAATGACCATCACCACCGCCCAGGGGCAAGGCCTTTACGAGTTCACGTCCGAGGCCGAGCGTTTTGTGACGGAAGCGGATATCGACGAAGGCCTGCTGACCGTCTTCGTCAGGCACACATCCTGCTCCCTGCTTATTCAGGAAAATGCCGATCCGGATGTCAGGCGCGATCTGACGACATTTTTTTCCCGCCTCGTGCCGCCTTCGGATGACGCCTCCATGCGCTGGATCGTCCACACACTCGAAGGTCCTGATGATATGCCCGCCCACATCAAATCGGCCCTGACGGCAGTTTCCATCGGGGTGCCGATCAGTGGGGGCAGGCTCGTTCTCGGCACATGGCAGGGCCTTTATCTTTTCGAACACCGCGATCGGCCGCACCGCCGCGACGTCGTTCTGCATATTTCCCCCTGATTCCTGTCAAAAGCCGCGCGTTTTCCTGTTAATATCCATGAACGTCTGCTGAACATGCGGTTCTGCCCGCGTTCAGGCGGACGGGTCTAGGGTCTCGTCAATCGCCGGGGGACGTTCCCTGTCGGCGAAGAACAAACGGAGTGAGCTCGATGTTCAGCACTTTTGCAAAAGCCGGCCTGGCGGCCCTCATTGCCCTCGGCGGAATTTCCGCCACCGCTCCAGCTGCTTCGGCTGGCTCGGATGTTCAGTTCAGAGTTCAGGTTCAGGATGGATACGGCCATGACAGAGGTCGCGGTCCGGGTTGGGGCCGTCCTGATCGCCCGCGTTACGGTTGTTCGCCGCAGTTTGCGGAAGAAAAGGCAAGCCGCATGGGTCTTCGCCGCGCTCGCGTTGTCGACGTATCGCCGCGCCGCGTCGTGGTTGCAGGCTTCGACCGTCGCGGCCGTGACCGCGTCGTCTTCGCCAATGAGCGTGGTTGCCCGGTAATCCGCCGCTAAAACGGCCGATATTGATCCGCCGAAATCCCCCGCCCTTTGGGTGGATCAAAAAAACGCCCCTCCCTGTCCGGAATGACAGGCGAGGGGCGTTTCATTTTGAGCATCGCCCACGCGGGCACTTGCGCACAGCTCTCGGAAAATGGGGCGACGGGCAATGCCGCCGCCCTGATCGGCTTTACTGGTCGAGAGCGAAGGTGACGTTGATAACCACGCTGTAGCTGTTCTCACCCGAAGCGATCGGCACGCTGTCGGCTTCCTTCGCCATCGCGGCGCGCATCATGCCCTGCGGCACCGGCATCGGGCGCTGCATGTTCTCGCTGATCTGGATGACGCGGCCAAGCTTCACGCCTGCCGCTTCCGTCAGCGTCTTCGCCTTGGTCAGCGCATCGGCAACGGCCTGCTTGCGGGCCTCGGTCACCGTTGCCTCCGGCTTGTCATTGGTGAAGGTGATATCGCCGCCCTGGTTGATGCCGAGCTTGACGGAGGTATCGAGGATCTCGCCGAGCTTCTTCAAGTCGCGCACGCGCACGGTCAGCCCGTTGGAAACCTGATAGCCGGTAATTTCCGGGGCGACATAAACGCCGTCCTTGGGCTCATAATGCTTGTAAAGCGGCTGCACGGAGAAATTGCTCGTCTGCAGGTCGCGGTCTTCGATGGCGGAGGCCTTCAGCGCCTTCAGAACCTCGGCGAGCGCCTTGGAATTTTCCGTAAGAGCCGCAGCCGCCGTTTCCGCCTGCTTGACGACGCTGAAGGACAGGATCGCCATATCGGGCGCGATCGCCGCCTGGCCTTCGCCGGAAACACTGATGGTGGCTTCGCGCGGAGTGGCGTCTTGCGCAAGGGCATAACCGGCAAGCGGCATGGTTACCACTGCGGTCAATGCGGTAAGTGCGAAAAGGCGGGCCTTTATCGTCGTCATGGTGTTTCCTCGTTGATTGTGTCCCTTGAGAGGGTATTGCCTTAGATTGTGAAGCTAATACGGCAGCGGCAATTTGCGATAGCATCAATGGCTTGTCGGGCTGTAAAAATTACGTTAGAGCGTGACCCACCGGATTCGAACCATTGCGAAGCCGGTGTTTCGGATAACTTGTTCCGATAAGGGCCTGTAGCTCAATGGTTAGAGCCGGCGGCTCATAACCGCTTGGTTGGGGGTTCGAGTCCTCCCGGGCCCACCATTTCCTCATGTTTCGAACGATACTTCGTCGATCATTGCCGCCTTCATGAACTATCGTCCCATCCAACAAAAAATCCGACCAGCCATTTAGACTGATCGGATCATTCATCGCGGATTTTCAGCTATAGGGCTGTCAGTTGCAGACTCGCATGCTTTCGGTGTGCCAGCCGCCGTCATAGGAATTGGGGACGCGGCGGTCTTCGAACCAGCAGCGCGGCGGGGGTGGCGGTGGCGGTTCGTAGTAGCGTGGGCCGCCGTTGCCGTTGGCGATTGCGCCGCCGATCAGGCCGCCGATGACGCCTGCGGCCAGTCCGCCGGCGATTGCTGCGCCGTCATTGTGGCGGCGGTGTTCGCGGTAGGGCGGTGGGGGCGGGCCGCCACGGTCGTAACCACGGTCATAGCGCGGACGATAGGGATAGTCCTGCGCGGCGGCGGTGCCGTAGGATGCGAAGACGCTGCCGGTGGCGACCAGCGCGGCAATTGTGGAAAGAATTATCTTTTTCATCGAGGGCTACTCCATAAGCCTGCGTCGGGAGATAGAGGCTCATTATGCCCGCATGATGGCATGGGCCTGCTGAACGGTCTGTGAATGTTTCATTTTTGCGGGGTTCATATCTTTCGCGCTGCTAAAATTGATGAGCGAAACCGGTGCGGTCTTCCGGCCAAGAAAAAGCCCGGCGGATGGCCGGGCTTTTTATGTCGACGCGGTCGGTCGGGATCAGAACTTCACACCGATGCCCACCTTGACGGTGTGCTGGTCGAGATCGGTGTTGATGCCGAAGATGTCCTTGTCGCCGAAATCATTATAGCGATATTCCAGCCTGCCGAACACATTGTCGGTGAAGGCGTAGTCCAGACCGGCACCGACAGTGTAGCCGTTGAAGGTGGTGCTGTCCTTGCCGCTTCCGGGCGTTTCGATGAAACCGCGCGTGGCCGTCCAGCCGGCGGTCCCGTAGATCAAGGCGCGGTCGAACGCGTAACCGACGCGGCCACGAACGGAACCCTGCCAGTCGGTGCCGACGTTCACGCCGGCATAGTCATTGTCGTTCCAGTTATAATCGACGTCACCCTCGATGCCGAGAACCACATTATTGTCGAACTGATAGTTGTAACCGGCAAAAGCGCCCAGAATGCCGCCATCGAAACTATCCGACGCAACGGGGCCGCCAGCCGAAAAATCGCCATTCGCCCAGCCTGCACCGCCTTGAATACCAAGATAGGGGCCAGACCAGGTGAAGACCGGCAAAGTTTCCTGCGCGACCGGAGGCGCCGGCGTTTCGTAGACGGCATCCGCAGCCATTGCGGTGCTGGCCGACAGGGCCAAGAGTGACGTTACGATCAGCGTTTTCATCGTTATTCTCCCTGAGCTGACTGACCACTATAACATATATTAGGTTCATTTAATATGGGTTGGGGATCGGCGGTTCCAAGGGGCATGGTGTTCCCTTGCATTGCCGGCCGTCCTGCCCGTATCGCGACGTTTTTTACCGCCCCGCCATGCTATTCTGATGCGTCGAACGTCTCCGGCGGCGTTTGGTTCCCTTCGCCGTTTCGCCCAGACTGCGGTGGCGCGACGGGCCGGAGTCACGCTTGGTTGTCTTGACAGCAGGGGGCACGACCATAGAGTTGTGCATGTCCGCAGCAATGCCGGTGCTTCGCCGTTCCAGCCATCCGTATATAAAACGGCATGGAGCGGCAGTTGAGACGGTGACGACGTCGGGAAGGACGGTCGTTGCGGGCAAGAATGTGCAAGGGAGGACAGGATCGCATGCGGGTCAGTTTTTATGGGGGAGGGGCTACGTGATTGTCGGAGCCGTTCTCAGTGCCATTCTTCTTCTCACCCTCATCGCTTTTCCGCGGCACCTCAAACCCGTCGTTATCTGCCTGTTGCTGATCTGGACGGCGACTGCCGCCTTTGTCATCTATGACTGGCGGCGCGGCAGCCAGCGGCTCGGCCATGTCATTGCAACAGCGGGCTTCGATGCGGCGTGCACGGACGCTGCTGCGCCCATTCGCGTCAGCTTCCGCAACGACAACGACGTCGCCATTCAGCGCCTGACCTATACGCTCGAAGGGTTCGAGCCGGCCTTCCGCGCCTCGGTCGCATTCGATCCCTATCAGGTGAGCGAAAGGCGGATCGAGGCCGGGGAGACTTTCGCCGCATGCCGCGCGTTCCGGCTGCGCAACAATGAAAGGGTGGAACCGCAACGGCTGGAATGGCGCGTTAGCGTCATTTCCGCAGAGTTTGACTGAACGAGGCTGTTCTTCCGGCTATCACGGCATTTTGAAGATTTCCGCGCCGCTGCTGAAAATCCTTGCACCGCAAGGTGTTCTTAAAGATGCTCGCGTCCTTGCCGGCCGTGCTCCGGCGGCTTTGGCTGGCGCGGGACTTGTTTTCGCCGGGTTGCGATGCCAACTCCCAACCGTCCGATGAATCTTGCGGGTTGATGTCTTGCGTATTGTTCTGAAGTTTCTGAAAGTCACCGCCATCGGTCTTGTCGCCCTGCCGGTTCTGGCGGGCGCGCATATGGGCATCGGCCAGCTGACCGGAAATTTCCACGAGGTCATTCCCGGCGAACTCTACCGTTCGGCCCAGCCGAGCGGCAAGGACATCACGGCCTATGCCAAAACTTACGGCATCAAGACCATCATCAATCTGCGTGATGAAAAGCGCGAAGGCTGGTATGACGCCGAGAGCCAGGCGGCGAAAAGCAACGGCGTCCGGCTTGTCGATTATCCGCTGAGTTCAAGCGAAAAGCTCCCGGTGGAGGAAGCGGAAATGCTGGCGGCGGTGCTGCGCAACGCCGAAAAGCCGATCCTTATTCATTGCGAGCACGGCGCCAACCGCACCGGGCTTGCATCCGCGATCTATGTGGGGGCCGTGGCCGGCAGAAGCGAGGCCGCCGCCGAGTTTCAGCTTTCGCCCTATTACGGCCATGTGCCGATCCCCGGTCTCGGGCGGTATGAAATGTATCAGTCCTGGGACGATTTCGAGGAAACCATCGGTTTTTGAGGATGGCCCGCGAGGTCTTTTCAGGTTGCGGAAGCTGAGGCCGTTGGCCTCACACGCGACGTCATCCGGCCTTGTGCCCAGGATCTATCCACGTCGCGCCCAGCCGACAGGTTGCAGATGCTCGGGACAGGCCCGAGCATGACGGAGGAGAGGTTCTCGAACCTCGTCGTCAGCAGCCTCTGCCTCCCGCAACACTCCTCAATAAAGTCCGCCGCTTTCCTTGATCACTTTCGTCAGGCTTCCCGTTGCCGGGAAAAGCGGGATGAGGCAGGCCTGAAGCGCGTGGTAGATATCGCCCTTGCCGGGAAAGAGTGTGTGGGCGGGAACCAGATTTTCCGTCAGTTCCTCATGCCAGCCGCCATTGTCGTGGTCGATGAAGTTGTTGGAAATCGTGCTCCAGATGCGGCGGTAGCTGTCTTCGTAAAACTCGTCGGCCGGCAGATTTTCGTTGAGGAAGTGGGCTGCACCCGCCGCCTCGCACATGGGCCACCAGAGCTTCGCCGTCTTGTCGGGATTGTCGTTCCAGTCGAGCGTATAAAAGAAGCCGCCCTTTTCCCGGTCCCAGCCAAGCGTCATGGATTGTACGAAAAGCGATTTCGCCGCCACCGGCATCCAGTCGTGGCGGCGCTGCCCCAGCACCCACAATTGCAGAATGAGACGCGCCCATTCCAGCCAGTGGCCGGGGGTGGAGCCGGAGGGGCGGAACATTTCGTTGCCGCGATACTCCTTGTCGAGTGTCCAGTTCTCGTCGAAATGCTCCGGCACGCGGAAATCCAGCTCGCCGGCGCGGCGGCGAATGACGAGGTCGGCGATGCGTTCGGCCTTGGTCAGGTAATTGCTGTCGCCGGTCGCCTCATAGGCCGCCATCAGTGCTTCCGTCAGGTGCATGTTGGAGTTCTGGCCACGATAGTTGTCGATGGGCGACCAGTCGCGATTGAACTCCTCGGCGATCGCGCCGTGTTTCTCTTCCCAGAAGCGGGTTTCCAGAACCTCGGTAACGTCGGCCAGCATCCGGTCGGCAAGCGGGTGGCCAACGGTCTTGGCGGAAGAGGCGGCCAGCAGCACGAAGGCATGGCCGTAACCCTGCTTGGTGGCGTCAAACGGGCCGCCATTATTGACCTGCCAGAAATACCCGCCGTGCTCGCTGTCGCGATGCTTGTTCCAGAGGTAGGTCATGCCATGGTCAACGATATCGCCGCAGCCGGGACGTCCGAGCAGATGGCCGATGGAGAAGCAATGCACCATGCGCGCCGAGGCATGGATGCCGCGCACGGGATCGTTTTTTTGCAGCGGCGCGCCCTTGGCGTCGAGATCGAAGAAGCCGCCGGCCGGGTTGACGGCGCGGTACTGGAAGAAGTCGAAAAGCCCATCGGCCTGTTTGACCAGCCATTGGCGATGCCAAGGCAAGGCGTTCCAGTTCCGGTTGTTGTGATCGTCCTCGGGCATTTCGTCCTCCATACGGTTTGCTGCTTCGGCTTATATCCTTGCCGTATAAACCTGTCATCTGCCCGTGAAATTTCGTAGTCTGCGGTAACGGCGCAAAGTCATGTCTGTCCCTTGAAGATATATTGACATAAACATATCTTTATGTGACTTGACGAGTTGCGATCTTGCAAATCGAAATGAGGAGTGTGCCCGTGTTTGACGATCTGTTCGGCCCTGAAGGGGCAAAGCGCGACGGCGCGGAAATCTTGCAGGCGTTGCGCGATGCCGCGAGCGAACGCATCCTCATTCTCGACGGCGCGATGGGTACGCAGATCCAGGGGCTGGGTTTTGATGAAGACCATTTCCGGGGCGACCGTTTCATCGGCTGCGCCTGTCACCAGCAGGGCAATAACGACCTTCTGATCCTGACCCAGCCGGACGCTATTGAGGAAATCCATTATCGTTACGCCATGGCCGGCGCGGATATTCTCGAAACCAACACGTTTTCGTCGACGCGCATCGCGCAGGCCGATTACGAGATGGAAAATGCGGTCTACGATCTCAACCGCGAGGGCGCGCAGATCGTGCGACGCGCTGCCATCCGTGCCGAGCGCGAGGATGGCCGTCGCCGCTTCGTGGCGGGCGCCATCGGCCCGACCAACCGCACGGCCTCGATTTCGCCCGACGTCAACAATCCCGGTTACCGCGCCGTCAGTTTCGACGATCTGCGCATTGCCTATGGCGAGCAGATCGACGGCCTGATCGACGGCGGCGCCGACATCATCCTGATCGAGACGATTTTCGATACGTTGAACGCCAAGGCGGCGATCTTCGCCTGCGAGGAGCGTTTCGAGGCCAAGGGTATCCGTCTGCCTGTCATGATATCAGGCACGATCACCGACCTTTCCGGCCGCACGCTTTCCGGCCAGACGCCTTCGGCGTTCTGGAACTCGGTGCGCCACGCCAACCCCTTCACCATTGGTCTTAACTGCGCGCTGGGTGCCGATGCGATGCGCCCGCATCTGCAGGAACTTTCGGATGTGGCCGACACCTTCGTCTGCGCCTATCCGAATGCCGGCCTGCCGAATGAATTCGGCCAATATGACGAAACGCCTGAGATGATGGCGCGTCAGGTACAGGGTTTCGTCCGCGACGGTCTCGTCAACATCGTCGGCGGTTGCTGCGGCTCCACGCCGGAGCATATCCGGGCGATTGCCGAAGCCGTCAAAGGCTACAAGCCGCGCGAGATCCCCGAGCACAAGCCGTTCATGTCGCTTTCGGGCCTCGAGCCTTTTGTGCTGACCAAGGACATTCCCTTCGTCAATGTCGGCGAGCGTACGAATGTTACTGGATCGGCCAAGTTCCGCAAACTCATCACCGCCGGCGATTTTACGGCGGCGCTGGCGGTTGCCCGCGACCAGGTGGAAAATGGCGCGCAGATCATCGACATCAACATGGACGAAGGCCTGATCGACTCTGAAAAGGCGATGGTCGAGTTTCTGAACCTCATCGCGGCCGAGCCGGATATCGCCCGCGTGCCTGTCATGATCGACTCGTCCAAGTTCGAGATCATCGAAGCCGGTCTGAAATGCGTGCAGGGCAAGTCGATCGTCAATTCGATTTCGCTGAAGGAAGGCGAGGAGAAGTTTCTCCAGCAGGCGCGGCTCGTCCATAATTACGGTGCGGCGGTTGTGGTCATGGCCTTTGACGAGGTCGGGCAGGCGGATACCTATCAGCGCAAGGTGGAGATCTGCGCGCGCGCCTATAAGCTGCTGACCGAAAAGGCGGGCTTGTTGCCGGAAGACATCATCTTCGATCCGAACGTGTTTGCGGTGGCAACGGGTATCGAGGAGCACAATAATTACGGGGTGGACTTCATCGAGGCCACCAAGACCATCCGCGAAACCATGCCGCTGACGCATATTTCCGGCGGCGTTTCCAACCTGTCCTTCTCCTTCCGCGGCAATGAGCCGGTGCGTGAGGCGATGCATGCCGTGTTCCTCTACCACGCCATTCAGGTCGGCATGGATATGGGCATCGTCAATGCCGGGCAGCTTGCGGTTTACGACAATATCGATGCGGAACTGCGCGAGACCTGCGAGGACGTGGTGCTGAACCGCCGCGACGATGCGACGGAGCGACTGCTTGAGGTAGCCGAACGTTTCCGTGGCACAGGCGAAAGGCAGGCGAAGGTGCAGGATCTGTCCTGGCGCGAGCTTTCCGTCGAAAAGCGGCTTCAGCATGCGCTGGTCAACGGCATTACCGAGTTCATCGAAGCCGATACGGAAGAGGCGCGCCAGCAGGCCGCCCGCCCGCTGCATGTCATCGAAGGGCCGCTGATGGCGGGCATGAACGTGGTTGGCGACCTGTTCGGTTCCGGCAAGATGTTCCTGCCGCAGGTAGTGAAATCCGCCCGTGTGATGAAGCAGGCGGTTGCCGTGCTGCTTCCCTACATGGAAGAGGAAAAGCGCCTGAATGGCGGCTCCGAGCGGAGTGCTGCCGGCAAGGTGCTGATGGCCACCGTGAAGGGTGACGTGCACGATATCGGCAAGAACATTGTCGGTGTTGTTCTCGCCTGTAACAATTACGAGATCATCGATCTCGGCGTGATGGTGCCGACGACAAAAATTCTGGAAACGGCGATTGCCGAGAAGGTCGACGTGATCGGCCTTTCCGGTCTCATCACGCCGTCGCTGGACGAGATGGTGCATGTGGCGGCCGAAATGGAGCGGCAGGGTTTCGACATCCCCCTTCTCATCGGCGGCGCAACGACGAGCCGGGTGCATACGGCCGTGAAAATCCACCCGCGATACGAGCAGGGGCAGGCGATCTATGTCACCGATGCCTCGCGCGCGGTGGGTGTGGTGTCAGCACTTCTCTCCGCCGAGCAGAAGCCCGCTTATATCGATGGCATCCGGGCCGAATATGCCAAGGTGGCGGAAGCCCATGCCCGCAACGAGCGCGAAAAGCAGCGACTGCCGCTTTCCCGCGCCCGCGAGAATGCGCACAGGATCGACTGGTCGACCTATAGCGTCGTCAAGCCGCAGTTCTTCGGCACGAAGATATTCGAGACCTACGATCTGGAAGAGCTTTCCCGTTACATCGACTGGACGCCATTCTTCCAGACCTGGGAGTTGAAGGGCCGCTACCCGGCGATCCTTGATGACGAGAAGCAGGGTGAGGCGGCGCGGCAGCTCTTCAGCGATGCGCAGGCGATGCTGAAGAAGATCATCGAGGAAAAATGGTTCCGGCCGCGGGCGGTAATCGGCTTCTGGCCCGCCAATGCGGTGGGCGACGATATCAGGCTGTTCACGGATGAAAGCCGCAGGCAAGAACTGGCGACCTTCTTCACGCTTCGCCAGCAGCTTTCCAAGCGCGACGGACGCCCGAATGTGGCGCTCTCCGATTTCGTGGCGCCGGTCGATAGCGGCGTTGCCGATTATGTCGGCGGCTTCGTGGTGACGGCGGGCATCGAGGAAGTGGCGATTGCCGAACGCTTCGAGCGGGCCAATGACGATTACTCGTCCATTCTCGTGAAAGCGTTGGCCGACCGTTTCGCGGAAGCCTTTGCCGAGCGCATGCATGAGCGGGTGCGCAAGGAATTCTGGGGTTACGCGCCGCAGGAGGGGTTTGGCAGCGATGAGTTGATCAACGAGGCCTATGCCGGCATCCGCCCTGCGCCCGGTTATCCGGCCCAGCCAGATCATACCGAAAAGAAGACGCTGTTCTCCCTGCTGGACGCCACCAACGCTGCAGGCGTGGAGTTGACGGAAAGCTACGCCATGTGGCCGGGCTCCTCCGTCTCCGGCCTCTATATCGGCCATCCCGAAAGCTATTATTTCGGCGTCGCCAAGGTGGAGCGCGATCAGGTGCAGGACTATGCGCGCCGTAAGGATATGCCGGTGGAAGAGGTAGAGCGCTGGCTCGGACCGGTGCTCAACTATGTGCCGGTGAGCAGCGCTGAGAAAATCGACAGCGCGGCTTGAGGTTTCAGGCGCCGTTGTTGCAAATGAAAAAGCGCGGGTTTGCCCGCGCTTTTTTGTGTTCCGCCGGCGAGTTTCCGTTTTATTTGGCGGTCCGGAGGTTCGGACGTCTGACCCACGCCGAAGATCGTTAAATCTCAAACTGCTGACACGACTGGTCGGAGTGCTTCGGCAGCTATTCGAACCGGTCGATGATGCTGATGCCGCTTTCCTGGAAGCTGTTCATGGCGGGCAGGGCGGTGATGGCATCGGAAAGCGTGATGTGGCGGCCGATCAGTTTTTCGGGCGCAAGCTTGCCGCTTTCGATCATTGCCAGCATATCCTCGTAACGCCATGCCTGCATGCCGTGGCTGCCGTAAATCTCCAGTTCGTGGGCGATCACCCGGGCCATGGGGATGGCGGGCATGGCGTGATCGGCCAGCATCAACCCCACCTGAACGTGGCGACCGCGTCGACGCAGGTTGCTGATGGAGTTGCAGCAGGTCTGTGGGTGGCCAAGCGCGTCGATCGAGACATGGGCGCCGCCGCCGGTTATCTCGCGCACCGCTTCCGCGACATCGGCAACCGAGCGGCTGTTGATGGTGGCGGTCGCGCCGAGCTGGCGCGCAAGTTCGAGCTTGTCTTCCGCAATGTCGATGGCGACGACCTGTGCACCAAGGCCCGCGCCGATCATGATGGCGGAGAGGCCGACGCCGCCGCAGCCATGCACCGCCAGCCATTCGCCGCCCTTCAGGCGTCCCTGATCGGTCACGGCCCGGAAGGACGTGGCGAAACGGCAGCCGAGACCGGCAGCAGTGGCGTAACTCATTGCATCAGGCAGATGCACGAGGTTCTGGTCGGCGTAATCGATGGCGACATATTCGGCAAAGGAGCCCCAATGGGTGAAGCCGGGCTGGAACTGTGTCTCGCACACCTGCTGATTGCCGGAGCGGCATTCCTGGCAATGGCCGCAGCCGGAAACGAAGGGAACGGTGACGCGGTCGCCGATTTTGAAGCGGGTAACGTTCTTTCCGACTGCTGCGATAACGCCGGCGAATTCGTGGCCCGGAACGTGCGGCAGGCGAATATCCGTGTCGTGACCCATCCAGCCGTGCCAGTCGCTCCGGCACAAGCCGGTCGCCTTCACCTCGATGACCACGCCGCCGTCGGCCGGTTCCGGATCGGGCAGAGATGCAACGATAGGGGTCTCGCCGAACAGTTCATAGAAAAGCGCGCGCATCATGGCCTCACATCGTTGGTAGCAGGTTCGAATTTATACCTGCTCTATCTGCTTCCGCCGATTGAGAAAAGCAATTTAATCTTTGATCACCATAAGATCACCGGCCGCGAATTTAAGCGTTACTTGTTCGCCAAGCGTAGGCGGGGCGGTGCCTGGATCGTTGAACATGTCGAAAGACAAGGTCGAACCGCCGAGATCGAGACGCGTGCGAATGACCGAGCCGAGGAACTGGCTTGAGGTGACGACACCGGAAATCGCGACGTCGCCCTTCGCATCGACGCCGAGAGCGCCTGCTTCCGGGCGCAAGGCGAGGGTGATTTTTTCACCGTTCGCGGCCTCGACCGGCTTGTGCAGGGTGATCTGCTGCTCTCCGACACGGATGGTATTGGTTGAGGAATCGATGACGGTGGCGTCGATGAGGTTCAGTGTGCCGACGAAGGAGGCGACAAAACGGGTCGCTGGCTTGTTGTAGATGTCGAAGGGCGAGCCGATCTGGTCGGCGCGGCCGGAATTCATGACGACGATACGGTCGGAGATCGACAGCGCCTCTTCCTGATCGTGGGTCACGAAAATCGTGGTGATGCCAAGTTTCCGCTGGATCTGGCGGATTTCTTCGCGCAGCGAAACGCGGATTTTGGCGTCCAGCGCGGAGAGCGGCTCATCCAGCAGAAGCACTTCCGGCTTCGGGGCCAATGCGCGGGCGAGCGCCACGCGCTGCTGCTGGCCGCCCGACATCTGATAGGGGTAGCGGTCCGCGAGATGTTCCAGATGGATGAGCTGGAGCATTTCCTTCACGCGTGCATCGATCTCGGCTTTCGGCTTGCCGGCGACTTTGAGGCCGAAGGCGACGTTCTCGTAGACATTCATGTTCGGGAACAGCGCATAGGCCTGAAACACCATGCCGATATTGCGCTGGTTGGGTCTACGCGTCGTCTGGTCCTTGCCGTTGATGACGATCGATCCACCGGTCGGGATTTCGAAACCGGCGATCATGCGCAGCACGGTGGTCTTGCCGCAGCCCGATGGTCCGAGAAAGGAAACGAACTCGCCCTTCTCGATGGCCATGTCGAAATCATGCACGACCTGCACGGAGCCGAAGGATTTCTTGATATTGCTAAGTGTCAAAAAGCTCATGAAAATCTTGTCCTCAGGCCTTGGGAGGCGCGCCCTTGTGGTAGCGTGAAACGAGTTGGATCAACCCTAGGCAACCCCAGGTGATGCCGAAGGAAATCACGGCAAGTGCCGCCGGTTCATAGGCGCGGTTGGCGCCGAGCAGCTGCATATAGGGGCCGAAGGCCGGGCGGTTTAAAAGTGCCGCCATGGTGAATTCACCGATGACGATGGCGAAGGTCAAAAATGCGCCCGAGAGGACGGCGACCAGTACATTCGGCAGGATGATGCGCGACAGGATGGTCGTCCAGCCTGCGCCAAGGCTTTGGGCGGCTTCCGTCAAGGTCGCGACATCAATGGTCCTGAGACCGGTATCGACGGCTCGATACATGTAGGGCAGAGCGAGTATGGCGTAACCGAACATCAGAAGAAGGTTGGTGCCGAAGGTCGTGCCGGTCAGCGGCAGCCAGCTGGAGGTGTTGTATAGCCGGATATAACCGAAAACGATGACGATGGCCGGAATGACCAGCGGCAGCAGCGTTATGAACTCGATATAGGGGCGTAGGTGCGGCAGTTTCAGGCGCACCCAATAGGCCGTTGGCACCACCAGCAGAACACCGAATACGATGGTGAACAGCGCCATCACCACCGAATAGCTGAAGGTTTCCTGAAAACGCGGGTCGGAGAGCACCTTGCCATAGGCGTCGAAGGAATATTCGCCGCGCCGCATTTTCAGCGAGAAATTGGTCATGCCGATCAGCGGCAGGGCGAAATAGAGAAGGCCGAAGACCAGCGCGCCCCAGGCGAAGAACTTCTTCATTTGAGCCACCTTTC
This sequence comes from Rhizobium sp. GR12, assembly GCF_036596185.1. Classification (NCBI taxonomy): domain Bacteria; kingdom Pseudomonadati; phylum Pseudomonadota; class Alphaproteobacteria; order Hyphomicrobiales; family Rhizobiaceae; genus Rhizobium; species Rhizobium sp. GR12. Next base: position 48,506 of record NZ_JASXTH010000021.1, read on the forward strand.
GCTGCGGGCGCGCAGCCAGATATAGAGCGCATTGGCGATGCCGGTCACGACGATCATGCCGAAGGCGAGCGCGTAACCGAGATGCGGATTGCCGAGAACGTCGCCGCGGATCTGTGCGAAAAGCAGGATCGGCACGATGTTGAGCGAGGAGCCGGTGAGCGCAATTGCGGTGGCCACCGCGCCAAAGGCGTTGGCAAACAGCAGCGACATGGTGCCGAGCAGCGACGGCAACAGGATGGGGAAGGCCACCATGCGCCAATATTGCACGCCGGTCGCGCCGAGAATTTCCGCAGCCTCGCGCCATTCGCGCTTCAGCCCGTCCAGCGCCGGTGTGATGATGAGGATCATTAGCGGTATCTGGAAGAACAGATAGGTGACGGTCAGGCCCCAGAACGACAGGATGTTGAAGCCGAGGAGTCTCAGATCAATACCGATCTGTGTCTTCAGGAATACGGTGAGGAGGCCGACAGGGCCAAGCGTGGCGATGAAGGCGAAGGCGAGCGGCACACCGGCAAATTGCGAGGCGACGCCCGAAAATGTGAGGAGTGGCCCGCGGATACGCTGCGGCAATCCGCCGAGAACTACGGCCGCGGCGACGGCAAAGCCGACCAGGCAGCCGAGGGCTGCCGAAGCGAGGCTGATCTTGATCGAAATCCAGTAGGCCGCGAGGATGGAAGGTGTGAAAAGCCCCGCGATGTTTTCGAGCGTAAAGCTGCCATCGGGGCGCTGAAACGCGCCGATAACGATCTTCATCGTCGGCAGGATCAGAAACAGCAGAACAAAAACGGCAAAAGGTACGACGCCTATCCAGTTAAGCGGCAACTTCCTGCCCGCATCGGATGGTCCGCCGGTGTTGGTTGATGGCATGCCTTGTCCCCAAACGCCGTTTTCAAAACGGTCTGTCTATAAAGGTCTTTAACTATAGCACGTCCGGTTGAAACGGTACCGTCGGAGGCGCTCTCGATCTTTGTTTTGCGCATTTTCCGGACATAAACCGCTGCGCACTTTTACTGGAAATGCTTTAAAAGAAGCACCCCGGCTTTTTGACCAGCCGGGGTGCGTTTTCAACAGTTTACTTCACGTTCGCGCCGACGACGCTGTCCCAGCCGCCGGTAACGGCCGCCTTGTTGGCGTCGACTTCCTCGAGCGTCGGGAAGATCGCCTTTTCATAGGCTGCTGCCGGCGGCAGGCTGTCGATCAGTGCCTGCGGAACCTTGCCGGCCTTGACCATGGCGTTGAAGCGGATCGGGTGGCAATAACCCTTCAGCCAGCCAAGCTGACCGTCGTCGGAATAGAGGTGTTCCATCCAGAGCTTGGCAGCGTTCGGATGCGGGGCGTAGGCGGAAATGCCCTGGACGTAGACGCCGGCCAGAACGCCTTTTTCCGGAACCACGACTTCCGTGGGCGGGTTGTCGTTCAGCGTCTTCTTCCAGGAAAGCGCGTTATAGTCCCAGGCGACGATGATCGGGGTAGCACCCTGCGCCAGCGTTCCGGCCTTGCCGATGACAGGCAGGAAGTTACCGGCCTTGTTGAGATCGGCAAAATATTTCAGGCCAGCTTCGCCAGCTTCCTTGCCGGATTTTGCACCCGATGCCAGACCAGCTGCAAGAACGCCGAGGATAGCCTGGTTGGAAGCGCGCGGGTCGCCGGCAAGTGCCACCTGACCGGAATATTCCGGCTTCAGCAGGTCGGCCCAGTCTTTCGGCACGTTGGTGACGAGGTCCTTGTTCACGAACATCGACATAACGCCGTAATAGTCACCGTACCAGTAACCATCGGCATCCTTGACGTTATCGGGAATTTCGTCCCAGGTGGAGACCTTGTAAGGCTGCAGCAGGCCTTCGGCCTTCATCTGCGGGCCGAAGGCGAGACCGACGTCGACAACGTCAGGAGCCTGCGGGCCCTTGTTGTCCTTGTTCGCCTTGACCGCTTCGACTTCATCGGCAGAGCCGGCGTCGGGGTTCAGTTCGTTGACGGTGATTTCCGGATATTTCGCCTTGAAAGCGGCGATGACCTCGCCGTAACCACACCAGTCGTGCGGCAGCGCAACGGTGGTCAGCATGCCTTCCTTCTTGGCGGCGGCGATCAGTTCGGCGCTCGGCGCGGCGGCAGCGATCGCGGTGGAGGCCATTACCAGAGCGGTGGTGGCAGCAAGCAGTCGACGGCAATGAGAGATCACTTTTTTCTCCTCTTCGTGTTCTCGTATTACGGACGCTGATACGGATTCTGGATGAAGCTAATGTGACGGCCGGATTGCAATTTATTTATCCGGATTCCGCCACTTTACGCCCATTTTCCGCCATCGCCCGGCTTTGTGCCTGCAATTGCGGGGAATCCCATCATCATTCGTGTTGGCCAGATATGTTCCCCAGCTTGTTTTTATCCTGCTTTATCGCGCTGGTATCGATTTCAGGTATCCAATCAGCCGGCGGTTTCCGCGTCAAGCACTGTGCCGGCTACTGATGTTCATGTCCGGTCCGGCCTGCGGAACAGGCGTGTCTGCTCAAACAGGCCTTCCAGCGCGTTCATTCGCTCCCTGGTTTCATCCCAGGTGCCGCTTTGCACCGCTTCGATCAGTGCTTCGACGACAAACAACGTGACGACCGAGGAATCCCATGCCGAGGGCGCCTCGATCTTGACGCGGAAGGTGTGCAGCGCGTGGCGCGCCACCGGTGACGTCCATTGATCGGTAAAAAGAATGATCTGTACGCCGTTTGCCTTTGCCACCTCGGCGAGCGTCGTCATGTCGTGCTCGTAGCGGCGGATGTCGAAGATGACAAGCACATCGCCGGCGCTCATGTTCAGCATATATTGCGGCCAGGCGCTGGAGTTCGACGACATCAGCGTCGTCTTCGGCCGGATCACCTGCATATGGGTGAAAAAATATTCGGCTATCGCGCCGGTGATGCGCCCGCCGACGAAATAGATGCTGCGTTTGCGGTCCGAGAGCAGCTTTGCCGCATTGTCGAAGACGGCGGTGTCGAGATCGCTCAGCGTGTCGCGCAGATTGCCGGTGATGGCATCGGCGAAGCGGTTGAGAATGTGCAGGCCCGGCGCATTGGTGGCCCAGCGGTCATGTTTCGCGATCGGGCCGGAGATCGTCGCTTCCAGTTCCTGATGCAGGTGGGCCTGAAATTCCGGATAACCTTTGTAGCCGAGTTTCTGCACCATGCGCGCCACGGTCGGCGTCGAGACACCGGCATTTTCGGCAATGGTGGTGATGCTGCCGAGACCCGAGACGGGGTAGTTGCCGAGCAGGCTCTCCGCCAGCCGTTTTTCCGAACGGGTCAGCGCGGCGTAGTGAGCATGAATGACATCCGACACGGTGGCCGTTGTGCTGCGCAAATTTTTCCCCTTCCGGTCTTTCTGCCGGTGTATCTGCTGAAATAAACATCTGCGCCAGCTACAGAGTCAATGGGCGAATGAAGAGAAAATTTCAAAATTCCATTTGACACCGACCATAATGTGAAGAATTCTTTTCTTCATTGGCGGAAATAGCGGTTCGGGGCGGGATGCGTGCATGACGGTGCGTTCACGGTTTTTCACAGAGGCGGAAGGGCAGGCTGTCGGCATCGAGAATGCCGCCGCGAAGGGCGATGTCATTCTCGTCTGCGAACACGCCTCCGCCATCATCCCGCAAAAATTCGGTACGCTCGGTCTTTCGCAGGACGTGCTTTCGAGCCACGCGGCCTGGGATCCGGGTGCTCTGGCCGTTGCCAGGCTGCTTTCGCAAAGTCTCGACGCGACGCTGGTCTATCAGCGGTTTTCGCGGCTGGTCTATGATTGCAACCGTCCGCCCGAATCACCTTCCGCCATGCCGGTGAAAAGCGAGATTTACGATATTCCCGGCAATCTCGATCTGAGCGAGGCGGAGCGGTTCGCCCGTATCTCAGCACTTTACGTGCCGTTTCACGACCGTGTCAGCGAGATCATCGCCGGGCGGCAGGCCGCAGGCCGCAAGGTGGTGGTGGTGACCGTTCACAGCTTTACGCCGGTCTATCACGGAAAATTCCGCGAGGTGCAGATCGGCATCCTGCACGATACCGACAGCCGAATGGCCGATGCGATGCTGGCGGGCGCTGAGGGTTCTGCGCTGACGGTCAGACGCAACGATCCTTACGGTCCGGAAGACGGTGTGACGCATACGCTGCGGCTGCACGCGCTACCGGACGGACTTTTGAATGTGATGATCGAGATCCGCAACGATCTGATCGCCAATGAGGGAGACCAATCGGCAATTGCCGGGTTTCTCCACGAGCTTATGGGGAAAGCGCTCTCATCAATCGATGAGTGAGGGAGCAAGGGCGGCCGATGGTGAAAACACCGGGGCCGACCGTCAATGAGACTGCCGCCATTCGATAAAAGCCGGAACGGCATGAAGCGGCAGGGGAACAGCAGATGCGTGCGGCGCAGCGCGGGAAACTTCCCGGGCGGTGCCGGAAACTGGGGCACAATCAGCCAATAACGGTTGACTGGCTTTTTTCTTATCAGGAGAGAAGGGCATGGACGGTTCATCATCAGGCGTCAGCTACAAGAAGGCTGATGCATCCTATTTCGAAAAACGCGGACTATCCCGTTACGCGGGCGTTTGGTCGTTGTGGGCGCTTGGCGTCGGCGCGGTCGTTTCCGGGCATTTTTCCGGATGGAATTTCGGTTTCTCCACCGGCGGCTGGGGTGGCATGCTGGTGGCTGGCATCATCATCGCCGTCATGTATCTCGGGCTGACATTCTCCATTGCGGAAATGAGCCCGGCGCTACCCCACACGGGCGCAGCCTATTCCTTCGCTCGCACCGCCATGGGGCCGTGGGGCGGGTTTGTCACCGGACTTTGCGAGAATGTCGAATATGTTTTGACGCCGGCGGTCGTCGTCACGTTCATCACCGCCTATGTGAATTCTATTCTCGGGCTGGATCCCGCCTATTCGCCATTCGTCTGGATCGCTTTTTACGCGATGTTCCTTGCCCTCAATGTCTTCGGGCTGGAGCTTTCCTTCAAGGTCACGCTGGTCATCACGCTGATTTCGCTCGGTGTTCTCGTGTTCTTCTGGATCAGCGCCATTCCGAACATGGATTTCTCGCGTTATGCGCTGAATATCGGCGTCGGGCCGGATGGCAAGGCGGTCGAGTTGCCGGAGGGCGGCGGTTCCTTCTTCCCCTTCGGTTTTTCCGGTGTTCTCGCCACGCTGCCCTTTGCGGTCTGGCTGTTCCTGGCCATCGAGCAGTTGCCGCTGGCGGCTGAAGAATCGGTCGATCCGAAACGCGACATGCCGAAGGGCATCATCCTCGGCATGGTTACGCTGATGGTCTCGGCCTTCATGATCGTGCTGCTCAATCCGTCCCTGCCGGGCGTCGGCTCTTTCCATCTCAGTTCCTCGCTCGAACCGCTGCTGGACGGCTTCAAGGCAATCTACGGCGATGGCGGCGTGGTGCTGCTCGGTCTCGTGGCGCTTACCGGCCTGATCGCCAGCTTCCATACGATCCTCTATGCGCAGGGTCGCCAGATCTATTCGCTGTCGCGTGCGGGCTACTTCCCGACCGTGCTGTCGATCACCCATTCGAAATACCGGACGCCATACGTTGCCAACATCGCCGGCGCTCTCGTCGGTCTTGCGGTCATGCTCGTCATCTGGTTCTCGCTGGGTGCGGAGCAGGGCGGCAGCATCATCGGCAGCGTTCTCCTCAACATGGCAGTGTTCGGCGCCATGTTCTCCTACATCCTGCAGGCGATTTCCTTCATTCTGCTCAGGAAAAACCTGCCGCATATCGAGCGGCCGTTCCGCTCGCCCTTCGGCATTCCGGGTGCAGTATTGACGGTTATCATCGCCATCGTAACGCTGCTCTATCAGATCCAGGACCCGAACTTCACCAAGGGCGTGCTCTGGGTGGCCGTGTGGTTTGCCGTCGCGATCGCTTACTTCGCCTTCGTCGGACGCCATCGCCTCATCCTGTCGCCGGAAGAGGAGTTTGCGCTGGAGCACAAGCAGGCTGCCGTTGCAGCAGCGGGTGCGAAGGCCTGATGCTCGAACAAACGGGCGGCCGCATCCCGGCCGCCCTTCCATATTAAAAGGGAACGGACGAAAATGACGAGCTATACATTCGACGCGCTTAAAATGGATGTCGCCGAAGGGCGCATCGACACGGTTCTGGCCTGCCTTGTCGACATGCAGGGGCGTCTGATGGGCAAACGGTTCCAGGCGGAGTTCTTCGTCGAAAGCGCCTTTGAGGAAACCCATAGCTGCAACTATGTGCTTGCCACCGACATGGAGATGGAAACCGTTCCCGGTTACAAATCCTCAAGCTGGGAAAAGGGATACGGCGACTACACGCTGAAGCCCGACCTTTCGACGCTGCGGAAGGTGCCGTGGCTGGAGGGAACGGCGCTGGTTCTGTGCGACGTTCTGGATCATCACACCCATGAAGAAGTGCCGCACTCGCCGCGTGCACTTCTGAAAAAGCAGGTGGCGCGGCTGGAGGCCATGGGGCTGAAGGCCTACATGGCGACCGAGCTGGAGTTCTTCCTGTTCGATCAGACCTTCGACGCGGCGCGGGCCAGCGGCTACAAGGACCTGAACCTCGCCAGCGGCTACAACGAGGACTACCATATCTTCCAGACGACCAAGGAAGAAGACGTCATGCGGGCGCTGCGCAAGGGCCTGCAGGGTGCCGGAATTCCGGTCGAGAATTCCAAGGGTGAGGCGTCTCCCGGCCAGGCTGAGATCAACGTGCGTTATGCCGAAGCGCTGACCATGGCCGACCGGCACGCCATCATCAAGAACGCCACCAAGGAAATCGCCTGGTCGAAGGGCAAGGCGGTGACGTTCCTCGCCAAGTGGAACTACAATGCCGCCGGCAGTTCCTCGCATATTCACCAGTCGCTTTGGAGCCTGGACGGCAAGCCGGCTTTCCTCGACAAGGACGGCGAACATGGCATGTCGGATGTGATGCGGCACTATGTTGCCGGGCTTCTGGCGCATGCCAGCGACATCACCTATTTCCTGGCGCCCTATATCAATTCCTACAAGCGGTTCATGGCCGGCACGTTTGCGCCGACCAAGGCGATCTGGAGCCTCGACAACCGCACGGCGGGATATCGCCTGTGCGGCGCCGAAACGAAAGGCATCCGTATCGAATGCCGCGTCGGCGGCTCCGATCTCAATCCCTATCTCGCCATGGCAGCCTTGCTCGCAGCGGGCATTGACGGCATCGAAAATAAACTCGAACTTGAGCCCGCTTTTGTCGGTGACGCCTATGGCGGCAAGGACGTGCGCGAGATACCCAAGACATTGCGCGACGCCACCGCCTTTCTGGACGGATCGAAAATGCTGCGCCAGGCCTTTGGCGACGATGTGATCGATCATTACGTCCACGCCGGAAGGTGGGAGCAGGAAGAATACGACCGCCGCGTGACCGACTGGGAAGTGGCGCGCGGTTTCGAACGAGCCTAATCATTACGGGAAAACATCATGACCATGATCCAGAATATCTCGCCCATCGACGGCTCGGTTTATGCCGAGCGGGAGGCGATGTCGCTGGAAGCGGCGCGCGCCGTCGTTTCGAGCGCGCGCAAGGCGCAAAAGGACTGGGCACGGCGTCCGCTTGAGGACCGCGTTCAGCTGGTTCTGAAGGGTGTGGCGCGCCTCAATGAAATGGTGGCGGAAGTCGTGCCGGAACTGGCCCATATGATGGGCCGTCCGGTTCGTTACGGTGGCGAGTTCAAGGGCTTTAACGAGCGTTCCAACTACGTCGCCTCCATCGCGGCCGATGCGCTTGCCCCGCTCGTCATCGAGGAAAGCGGCAATTTCGAACGCCGTATCGAGCGCGAGGCGCATGGCGTGGTCTTCGTCATCGCGCCATGGAATTATCCTTACATGACGGCGATCAACACCGTCGCGCCCGCCCTGATGGCCGGCAATACGGTGATCATCAAACATGCGGCGCAGACGCTGCTGGTGGGTGAGCGCATGGTGCGGGCTTTCGTCGAGGCCGGCGTGCCGGAAGATGTGTTCATCAACGTCTTCCTCGACCATGCCACGACCTCGGCGCTGATTTCCGAAGGCCTGTTCAATTTCGTCAATTTCACCGGTTCGGTGGAAGGCGGGCGGGCAATCGAGCGCGCCGCTGCCGGCACCTTCACCGGTCTCGGGCTTGAACTCGGCGGCAAGGATCCCGGTTATGTGATGGAGGATGCCGATCTCGACGCCGCCGTCGATACGCTGATGGATGGCGCGACCTTTAATTCCGGGCAATGCTGCTGCGGCATCGAGCGCATTTACGTCAACGAAAACCTCTATGACGAATTCGTCGAGAAGTCCGTGGCGTGGGTCTCCAACTACAAGCTCGGCAATCCGCTGGCTGAGGAAACGACGCTTGGGCCGATGGCCAACAAGCGTTTCGCCAAGGTAGTGCGCGCGCAGATCGCTGACGCCGTTTCCAAGGGTGCGAAGGCATTGGTCGATCCGAAGCTTTTCCCCGCCGATGACGGCGAGGGGGCCTATGTCGCGCCGCAAATCCTCGTCAATGTCGATCACTCCATGGAATTCATGACCGAAGAAACCTTCGGTCCCGCCCTTGGCATCATGAAGATCAGGAACGACGACGAAGCCATCGCGCTGATGAACGACAGCAAGTACGGCCTCACCGCCTCGCTCTGGACGCAGGATGCGGCACGCGCAGGGCGGATCGGCCGCGAGATCGAAACCGGAACCGTGTTCATGAACCGCGCCGATTATCTCGATCCCGCCCTTTGCTGGACCGGCGTGAAAGAAACGGGCCGTGGCGGCTCGCTTTCCGTCCTCGGTTTCCAGAATCTGACCCGACCGAAATCCTACCATCTGAAGAAAGTCACGACATGAACATCGTCGCCAACTGGAGCTATCCCACCGCCGTCAAGCTTGGCCGTGGCCGGATCAAGGAACTGGCGGAAGCCTGCAAGACGCTCGGCATCAAGAAGCCGCTGCTCGTCACGGATCGCGGCCTTGCCAATATGGCGATCACCGCGCATGCGCTCGATGTGCTGGAAGAGGCTGGCCTCGGCCGGGCGATCTTCGCCGATGTCGATCCGAACCCTAACGAGATCAACATGGAAGCGGGCGTGAAAGCCTATCGCGATGGCGGCCATGACGGCGTCGTCGCTTTCGGCGGCGGTTCGGGCCTCGATCTCGGCAAGACCATCGCCTTCATGGCCGGGCAGACGCGCCCGGTCTGGGATTTCGAAGATATCGGCGACTGGTGGACGCGGGCGGATGCCGCAAAGATCGCGCCCATCGTCGCCGTGCCGACGACTGCGGGCACCGGTTCGGAAGTCGGCCGCGCCAGCGTCATCACCAACTCGCAGACCCATGTGAAGAAAATCATCTTCCATCCGAAGCTTTTGCCCGGCGTCGTCATCTGCGATCCGGAACTGACGGTCGGCATGCCGAAGGTCATCACGGCGGGCACGGGCATGGATGCCTTCGCCCATTGCCTCGAAGCCTATTCGTCATCCTTCTATCATCCGATGAGCGCCGGCGTGGCGCTTGAGGGCCTGCGTCTGGTCAAGGAATTTCTGCCGCGCGCCTATAAGGATGGCACGGATATCGAGGCGCGCACCAATATGATGGCGGCGGCGGCAATGGGGGCGGTCGCCTTCCAGAAGGGTCTCGGTGCCATTCACTCGCTCTCGCACCCGATCGGCGCGGTCTACAACACCCATCACGGCATGACCAACGCGGTGGTGATGCCCGCCGTGCTGCGCTTCAACCGCCCGGCCATCGAGGAAAAGATTGCCCGCGCGGCAGCCTATCTCGGCATTTCCGGCGGTTTCGACGGCTTCTATGACTATGTGCTGGAGCTTCGCAAGGAACTGCATGTGTCGGAAAACCTGACCGCCATGGGCATCAAGCCTGATCGTATCGACGAACTGGCGGCGGAAGCGATCAAGGATCCGAGCTGCGGCGGCAATCCGGTGCCGATGACGCTGGAGAATACCAGGGCGCTTTTCGAAGCCTGCTTTTAACGGGTATCCTGTATTCGCTAGGCTTGCGAGAGATTGAGTGGGTGCGGCTTGTCTTCTTCTCCCCGCCGGGGGCTGTTGCAAAACCGTTGAACTATGATTCACTGTCTTTATCGACGGAGGATTGTTTGAT
>NZ_JASXTH010000022.1:0-49390 GCF_036596185.1 Rhizobium sp. GR12
TTTAACAGTGATGCAGATCGCTCAGTCATGCTGAGTATATTAAATGACTCTCAAACCATTTTCAAGTTTGAAAAATACTCCAGATACTCAACCAAACTGAGCAAAAGCGACAGATGGCAATCCTCTCTCTGAGTGAGGCACAGCAACACCTGCTGCGGTAAGCCATCAAAGGGATCCTGTCGGATCTGGTATTGATGCCGGACAACGGCAAGCTCGCGTTGGCAAACGCCGTGGTGTCAAGGTAGACCGCCTCGGTAAGGCGTAGGGACATGGAAGAACAAGACAGGCCATACGACCCAGACCTCGCCAAAGATGCGGCGGGCGCTTTCATGGTTGTTGACGCCGAAGACCCGCAAGTACGCCTCCATTTTTTATCCCTTCACAGCAAGACGCACTCCTGTCCTGCCGCTCACTTCGGCGCTATGGGGAGCGCGTTCCCGTCAGAACAGGCTGGATCACCGCATCGATCGCTGCAGACGTTCATACAGACCCGTTTCCAATTCCTTGGCGATTGGAATTATCAGCCATGATTATTGGAAGTCCACGCCAAAGAGAGCCAAGGGCCTCCGATACAAGGCTGCGATGCCGAAGCCAGACTGCCTGTTTGTCATTCTTCCCTTTAGACTGGGTCGAACAGGCCGGTGCGCCGCGCCAACTCTGTGGCAATCGCCGCCATAGCTCCCTCGCCAAACGGCATGTGATCGAAACCGACACCTGTGGCTCCGGAGATAAACGATACAAACCCCGCGAGACCACCGCCCAGCGAATGTCCCGTGAGGATTGGCTGCGCACCCGTATCGTCAAACGCAGAGTGCCCCATCACCTGCTTGTAAAAGTCCAGCGCCAGGGTTGCCTGCGAGGCTTCTCCATAACCACCCCCGAGTGTCCATCCGTTCCAGAGGTCGCTAGCGCTATCGAAAATTTCGGTATTGTCCGTACCGCGGTAGGAGATTACCGTCTGCCCATTCAGATTGTATGCAACGGCATAAAATCCAGAATTCTGCCAGCGCTGATAATCATCTGCTGTGACACCGATCGCGCTTCGGTCGACTACTTCTGCCGTGCCAACTTTCTCACCGGAAACTAGCATAACGGCGGCATAGTCGCGACTATAGGCATCCATAGACAGTATTGCTAGCATAAGCTCTTGAGGAATGCTCATTTATATAGCTCCGTCGAAAATGAACTTACTGTCAAATACTGCATGTCTGGATCGGTCGCGTCTTTTCTTAGATACGGAGGATTTGGAAGTAGGGTGGGATTCTTTTCACCCTCTTCTTTTAACCACCCGAGCACATCTTCGATTTTCCCTTCCGTCACCTGTTCCCTGGTAATCGACAAGGTGATCGAGGCAAGCGAAGTGCCTGAACCGAAGAATTCTGCGAGATTGTCGGGATTTACTCTCTTCACTGTCTTTGGATCGTTGATATCGGTGAAGGTCACCAACAGCGGATAGTCAGATTTGGTAAGCGTCGCAGTCGCCGGTTTTGACATACGTTCAAATTTCGGAGCAATGTCGACGGGGGCTTCTCCTGGGAAAAAAAGCGCATAGGGTCTCGGCATATCCTTCAACAGCGCGAAAAGGTACTTCCCTGGAAGAACCTCAAGGACAACCGCCTCCCCTTGCAGCTCAAAAAAAGCACCTCTTGCTTCAGGTAGTGCGAAGGGGCCGTCTCGATCTTCCAAACTGGCCTTCATCACACTGGACGCGGATTTGAGCCCCAACGGGGTCTCAACCGTAACCGTCAGCTTTTGATGCCACGACCAACTGTCATCGCAACCGCCCAGCAACAGCAGAACGAATAAAAACGGAATTTTCCATAGAATTCCAAATAGCTGCATCGGATACCAGTTCCGCAGAATAAATGCTGGCCAACGAAACTCGGCCTCCAAGCCAAACTTCAGATCAAAATAAATGTGGCATTCCCGCAGGTTTTAAAGTCGCGTGAGAACACAAAGAGGCATTCAGAAATCAGTTAACGGGCTGCTCGGTTGGGAGCGTGTTTTTGTCATCGGACTTTGCAATAAGACTATGTAAAACGTCGCTATCAACCAGACGTCCTATGACAGGATGAACCTTTATCTGGTTCTGCTTGGCAACTGTGTGGAAATTCGAAAGCACAGAGGTAGCGAGCTCTCGCGTCGGCGCGATAACATCCAGCAACCACACGATTTCACCACTGTTCCAATCGGCAGGCTTTAAGCGTACTGGAAAAACCCCCGCCTTAACCTGCTCAAGATCTTTGCGTCAACATCTGCACTCACGCTTGCCCAAATCGCGATAGCGCTTGGTGCCAAAGCCGCCTGTTCAGCTCCATCTTCCATTTTTTTCGATACAATTACGATACGATCGTGGCTGATCGGATCGATGACCAAGTGACCGAGATCGGCCAGGTTCTGGCTGCGATAGCGGGGAACGGAACTAAGTGCGAATACGACTTGCCCAAAAACAGAAAAAATTTGCCCTTTTGCTTGTAAAAGTTTTTGGATCACATCGTCGTTTACTGCATCGGATGTAGCCTTCTGCTGAGACTCGTCCTCAAAAAAACCGTCATACTGCCCCCGCAATACCGCCCACAAAGCGTTGATACCCTTCACAACTTCGGAAGCTATCAGATCGAATTTCGATTTCAAGTTGTATGTTTATCACCAAACCGGATTGCAATAATGGGTGTTGATTGAGGCGGTCCGAGTATGGAAGCTTGTAAGTATGCGCGCCTTGAAGAAGATCGAACCGCAGACTGGACGTTTCGAGAACTTATATTTCTGAAATCATAATACTATCGGTGAGAACATCGACGTGCCTGAATAGCGGTAACAGCAAGACACTTCGTCGCTTTAACTCTGCAGAGACGGCGGCTAAAGCGTTTAGCCGGTGACGTGATTGGATATCACCCGCGATGCAGCAGTCCGTCCGAACCGTTTAGTCCTCTCGCTGAACCGCAGCAGAGATTGACGTGATGCGGCAACTTGCCAGCACCACGCCCATATTCTTCAACGCTTCATGTTGCCTATAAGCTTTTCCATCATTGAAGTTTCCTCTGACGACAGATCCTGTAAGGGAGAACGAACCGGGCCGGCGTCGAAGCCCTGCAGGCGTACACCTGCCTTGATGGCCGAGACGGCATATCCCTTGGCACGGTTACGGATCGCCATGAACGGATAGAAGAAGTCGATCAGGATCTTCTCGCACTTGGCACGCTCACCTGCACGCAGTGCCTTATAGAACTCCACAGCGAGACCCGGCCGTGGCGGATGCGAATGACGAACAGCTCTCCAGCCTTCCCTTCAATCCGGCCTGTCGAACAATCGGACTGCCCGTCAGTCAGCAATGGTCTCGAATACGCTGGCCCTCGTCACGGTGCCGAACAGCCCGCTCAGCTCGGGCTCCTTTGACTTGACCCTCCGGAAGTCCTCAAGGGTGCGCTTATCAACGAACAGCACGTCGGTGTAAGCCGCCAACACCGCGAGATGCTGGTCGTGGACGTCGCTGCCCGGCCGAGTGGGGCGCTCCTGCCTGCTACGTTCGAGTCGGACAAGCGTGGCCAGCTACGCTTTTTTTAAGGTCATCAATTCTCCTCTAAAACTTGCAATAGTGTAGTTTATAGACTACGGTACATCTCATGATCGAGCTAAAGCAGACGGCGGTTTTCGCCAGATGGAAACCCGTCTAAGGGACAAACGAGCGAGGACTGTCATTGCGGCGCGATTGATGCGGCTGGCTGAAGGCTTGCCGGGAGACGTCGAGCCGGTTGGTGAAGGCGTCAGTGAATTGCGAATACACTATGGCCCCGGCTATCGCGTCTACTTTCAGAGACGGGGCAATGTTCTCATCGTGCTTTTATGCGGTGGCGACAAAGGATCGCAAGCCCGTGATATTGCCGCCGCGCATAAACTCGCCAGGGAATGGAGCGAAAAAGATGACTGAAAAACTGACCACCTATGATCCTGCTGCCGCTTTGGTCGATGATGAAGAAATTGCCGCGTTCATGGCCGACGCCTTCGAAACCGGCGATGCAGCCTATGTTGCAAAGGCGCTCGGCGTCGTCGCGCGTGCTAAAGGGATGACCGAAATCTCGCGCAAAACAGGCCTGTCTCGCGAACAGCTTTACCGATCGTTCAGCGAGCGCGGTAACCCAACGCTCAAAACGACGTTGGCCGTTATGAGAGCACTCGGTGTTGACGTTACCGCCAAGGCCCATGCCGCGCAGTAACACGGTGGTCCGCATACGTGCGGCAAAAACAAGCTACTGACAAAGCATCCGCTCGCCTGATCCTTCCGCATCGAGCGGCAGGACCAGGCGCAAGGGGTTCCCGGAAACCGAAGTCGGAATACGTCCAGTCCTGCGCCGGCAAGCCGTCACACACCGGAGTGTTCGGCAGAGGGATACGCATGACTGTATTTCAAAAATCAGCCCTGCCAAGGATCGACAACGATCGCGCCGGTACCATCGAAATCCCGTACGTTGTGCGTAACAACGGTCAGGTTGTGAACGAGCGCGGTCGAGGCGATCAAGGCATCGGCCTCGTTGCGACGGTCCGGAATATGCAGATGGGCGCATCGTGTTGCCACTGCATCATCGACGGGAAGAATACGGCCCTCGAATTCAGGGCGGACACGGTCATCCATCCATTTCCGCAGGAGAGCTCCCTGGGACCCATCACGGCGCTGAAGGCTCAATATGCCGCGCTCAATCTCAAGGATCGTGATCGCACAAACAAACAGATCACTCGAATCCTGCGCACTGACCCAGCGGATAACATTTGCGTCCGCCTTGCCGTCGCCGACCTTGCGCAGCTCGGAAACAACGTTCGTGTCGAGCAGGTACTTCAAGACAGATCGATCTCGCGGGTTACGATCTCTGTTCTCGGGGTATTCAGTTCAATCGTGGACAGTCCGGTCATTGACAGGGCATCAACCAGATTGCGGCGCTTTCCGGTGAGGCGCTCGAACTCGCTGTATGTCATCAACACATGCGATGGCTTGCCGCGATCGGTAATGATCACAGGCCCCGCCTGGGCGGCTTTCTTCGCCTTGCTGACGTCATGATTGACCTCGCGGCTGGAAAAACTTGTCATACTCATACGAAGCCTCCATGTAGGTACATGCCTACATATAGCCCGCATCCAGTTTGACTGCAACACTCACATCACCAGGGCATCAGGCGCGTCCGGGTGTTGGTCTCCGTTGCTATCCCGTTGACCGTCACCCTCTTATGGGCGGTAGTGCACCGGACTTCGCTTCTGCACGGGACCGCGGTTCACACGGTAATCCCACCAAGCCCGTAGCGCGAACATCGGTGGTCTGACTGCTGAAGACCTCGCCACCAAAGTCTCTACAAGCCCCCCTGCCTGTCAGAGATCGAAAGCGAAAAAACAGCCTCGCCGTTGCGCGAACATCACCCGGTAATTTATCGGGCGCGGTAAACCTCGCTGGACGACCGACGACGCGCAATAAACTCCCGAAGGACGGGGAGAAAAAAAGCTTTGCTAAACCGCCCAATAGGTGGCTCCAGCTGCAGATAGAAAGAATGCCCGATAACGTCGCTGTTATACTCGTCCAGAATGATCCAAAGCCGCATATCTGCATCAAGACCGGCCCGGCGCTTTTCAATCGCTGGAACCTCAATAGCAAAACGATCAGTTTCCGGCTGCTTTGTCGTGATGGGAAAGAAAAGAACCATGTCGCCGTCCGGACGGGCCAGCCTCACCCCGACAACAACGGGTCGACCCTTCCGACCTTCTGTTTCACCGCGGGAAGCCTCCCGACTCCACAGATAAGGGTAGCGGATTACGACTGCAGTCTCGATCTCATCGAAACCGCTCACCGAACCATCTCTTCCGTTTCCGCATAAGCCTCAACTGCCGCCTCAAACTCGTCCAGCAAAGCGTCAGACATGTTATCAATAGTGCCAACCGCACGCAGATCAGACTGCCGCATCAAACGTTCATAATCCTCAATATTAAGAAGGACCAGACGAGGCTTGTTGCGCTGGGTGATCGTCACCGGATGACGAAGTGCCTCAGCGATAATATCACCGGACTTCCTGGAAAGATCACTCGTCGTGTAAGAATTACCTGAGCTTGCCATCGATCGTACTCCCGTCTTGCGTCGCGACGATAGCACAGCCACATAGAGAAATCCATAAAATACAGCAATCCTGTAAATGCTGTATTGATTGTGACCGCCAGTGACGTACGTATCACCGCATTTATTGAATCTCAGCCTGCGGGTAAGCGACACCGGAAAGGCCGCGCGGCGTGCTTCCCACCCCGCATCGTAGTCCAGTCTCCATTCGCCTTCAAAAGTCAGACGGGCGACAGGCAAGGTCTCGTAAAAGCAAGGTCTCGTAAAAGATGGTCGTCATCGATCAGCACCGAACGTCGGCAGGAAGCTGAGGTCATCGTCCAGCGTGGATGGAGCAGCCTGAACGGTCCTGAGATCGCCGATCTCGATGCCGACGGCGCGCGCTCGGTTTGCCGGATTCAAGCTCGACGATGAAGCGTTCACCCGTTCCGGAACGGGCAGCAAGCCCGGTTTGCGTCCAGCCAAGAGCTTTGCGTTTCTCCCTGATAGCAACGCCGAAATCGCGTGCGGACCTGAACATCGTCAACCTCCATCGAATGACTTACCGTACAGGAAGATTTCCAGAGGATCAGCACATTACTTCCCGATCGGTAAGTTTCCGTCCACATTGCATCAAATCATCCTGATCGGGATGTTTTTGGAACCTCGCGCGTCAGGAAACAACGCCATTGAGATCTTCGTACCGCCTGTGGCCCATCGACCTGATATGCAGATCTGAATTCCCGTCGCAAAACACGATTCAACTCAGAGCCCGTTCTGAAACTCGCTCACCATGCCCATTGGTCATAGCTCATGTCTGACAGAATGTTGTCGATGCCATCAGGAACGACCTTTGCCATCGAGCAACTCTGATGTCGGAAGTGGCAAGTCTGGATGTGCCCGGCATAAGCCGAGGAGGTCTTCTCTCGCATCCGGATAATCCTGAAGCGCTGCGCGACGGTACCATTTGAATGCCTCTGTCAGATTGATCTCGCAGCCTACGCCGTGCTCGTTCAATTGCGCCAGCCTGTACTGCGCACCGGCATGATCCTGATCTGCAGCTTCGCGGTACCATCTAACAGCTTCTATTGGATCAATATCGCAGCCGTCACCGTCCTCTTTCAACAAGCCCAATAGATATTGCGCATCGACATTGCCTTGTTCGGCGGCTTGGCGAATTGCGACCATTTTAGCGGCAGTGATATCAGCGTTGTCCTGATTGCTCATCGGTGCCAATTCCCTCATTTTCATTGGAGAGCCAATTCCAAATTTGGTCGGGTGATCGATTTCTGTGTGACTCCAAAGGGTTTTGGCAAACAAACGAGTGCTGATCAAATTCGTTGGGACCCACAAGGAATACGACCAGATCAACCCGGAGACAGTGTAATGGATAATATTCGCGCAATCAGAAATGATAATGACCTCGCATGGGCGATTGCAGAGGTCAGCCAGTACTTCGATAACCCTCCCGAACCTCTCAGCACCGATGGAATGCGCTTCGATATCCTTTCCGATCTGATCGAAGCATACGAAGACAAGTACTACCCCATCGACGCACCAGAGCCGGTCGAGCTTATCAAGGCCCACATGGAGCTGACAGGGCGCAGCCAGGGAGACCTCGCGACGCTGTTCGGATCTCGCCCCCGCGCATCCGAAGTACTGAACAAAAAGCGCGCCCTCACGGTCGATATGATCCACAGGCTGCATAAGGAATGGGGAATTCCTGCCGATTGCCTCGTTGAGCCTTATCATCTTGCTGCGTCGGAACTTAAACACGCCTGACGGGGCCGACGTGTCTCTCACTGGAAATCGCAGAACAATTCTCTTCCACGGAGGGCATCCTGCCGGCCACGCCAGCTTCTGGCCGCTTGGCCACTTTGGAACCAGACAAGCTACCCTGGACCGTATTGGGCGAAATTTTCAGGACCGGCGGCGGCCTGATCAGGAACGATCAACGGGGGTGAATCAATTATAGTACCATTAAAATGGGTTGATTAACTTGAATATTGGTTTTATTGTCCCATCAAAGGGATCAATAAATGCGTTTTACCATTCAAACCCATTTTGACGACGCGTGGCATCAGGCCGCCACACTCGAACTGCGGGAGGACGCAGCCGGTTATCGTGGTGCGTCAATCGTCGATTACGATCTCGACTACTTTGTAGCACACGCATCAATGGACTACGCAGCCGGAAACGCCGTTCGCGATTATCGCGCCCTTTCCGTCCAGTATCCGGTCGATCTCGAAAGTCGGTACAGAACGACCTGGCCACCATTCCTTCTTGATCTGATGCCGCAGGGACATGCACGCAGGAAGCTGGCCGGACACCTCGGCCTGGGCGAAGACGCTCGCGGCTCGGACCTCCCGCTACTTCTGCGATCAGCTACGGGTGGCATAGGCAATATCCGACTTAAGGAAGCTGCTGACGCGGAAGTGGCACGGCTAAAAGGAGTGCAGCGCCAGGGCGTCACTGAAGCCGAAATTCTTGAACGGTCGGACCACTTCATGGAAGTCGCCGACCGCTTCGCGATGCTCGCCTCGGGTTCGAGCGGCCTGCAGGGCGAATGGCCGAAAGTCTCCATGACCCAGGCGGCCGACGGCCTCTATTATCCCGACAGCTTCGTGACCGACGATGAAGCCGTGCGCCATGTCATCGTCAAGCTCGTGCGCAGCAGTGATCCTTCAGACCGGATGATTCTTGAAGGGGAAGCGCTCTATTCGCGGATCGCTCAGGAGATAGGACTGAATGTCGCCGAACCATCGGTCTACGCCGAGGGGGTGCTGATCATCCCCCGCTTTGACCGGAAGCGGAGCGAAACCGGTAAAACCGTGCGACTGGGCCAGGAAAGCCTGGTGGCAACGATCGGTGTCGCGGAATTCGGTTACATCGGCACGCACGAGGCTTACATCGACAGCCTTCGCAGATATTCTGCCGATCCTTTTGCAGATACAGTTGAATATCTGAAGCGTGACATAGCCAGTCTGGCGCTTGGCGACCCCGACAACCATGGCCGGAATTCGGCCCTGAGCAAACATGAAGACGGCACTGTCCGGCTGTCTCCTCTTTTTGACTTTGCACCCATGAGGCTCGCCAAAGAAGGTATTGTCCGCTCTACCCGCTGGGCAATGATGCGGGATGCTGGCCGCGATCATCTGCCTGATTGGAAAAATATCTGCACCGGTCTTTTTCCGGACATCGATGCGCAGCAAACAGTATCCACTGCGCTTTCCGAATTCGCAGAACGTCTCCGGCAGGCACCCCGTATTGCGAAGAGCATGGGAGCGTCGCCCGAAATCGTTGAACGAGCGATGAGCCGCTGCGCGGAAATCACGCAGAGCGTTCAGACCTCCCTGTCACAAAACTGAGCAAGGGCCACGCCATGTCACGGTGGAAAAAACCTGACAAAGAAGAAATACTGCAAAATCGTCGCGACCTTGCCGAGCGTGCACGCCATGGCGAATTACGCCTTCCTGCCGCAGCGGTGGAGATCCGCAAGGGTCTCGGGATGACACAGGAGGAGTTTGCGACCATGTTGTCATTGACCAGGCGCCAGGTTGCCGAAATCGAAACTGGTGCAGCAAACCCGACACTCGAGACGCTCGAAAAAATCGGGCGGTTGTTTGGGTTCAGCGTCGGATTCGTGCCCCGGGCATGATGGAACCTCAGACCCGCGCCTGCATAACTCCTCATGCCGACAATTGCGCCGGCAATCACAGTTGACCTCATCTTAAACTTTCAAAATCAAGCACAGGATTTTGAAAAATAACAGTTTGATATGAAAATAATCATCGAATGGCGGATTTCCACTGATGCGTTGTCCTGATGCACCGGCACCACAGCAGCACCTCAAAAATCCGGCCTTCAACTTCTCTTTGCCGGCCCTGCATTGACGCCCGCCGGCCAACCTGGCAACCTCAGGCCATGACCCTGACGAAGAGTTTCATCGCCGAACTCGTCCGCGACGCCAACCGGCTCGATCACCTCGACGCCTCACAGAAACGGCGTATGCTCGAACGGGCAGTGACGACAATCCGCGACATGCGCGAAACAGTCGGAATTCCATCCGGTCCCGGCCGTGACAGTGTCGTCGACATCCACACCGTCGCCCTGTCGATCGAACGCGGATGGCGCAGCGATGAAGACGTGCGAAACGCTCTGCTGCAGGCAGCCGGCATGATCCGGGATCTGCATATCATCCTCGACAGCAAGACCGAAATCAGCATCGCCGAACCTGCTGGCTGACGCCGGTGCCATCTTCCGACCGTCAACATATCTTCGCCCGCTACGCCTTCGCCTTCGGTGAGCCTGCCAGGCCGAGCAAGACAAGAACCGCCTGATTGAGGCGCACAATATCCTCATCGTCCAGCCTCCCGACCCTTGCCCCAACCCTGGATTTCGGAACAGTCGTAATCTTGTCCCCCATCAGCCGGCACGGCGAATGCAGGCCATTGCGCTCGTTCGGCTCCACCGGCAGACGGAACAGCGGCGCGTCCGTCTCATCCGTGGTGAAGGCGCAGATGGTAATGGAATCCGTGGCGTCAAATGCCTCGTCCTGCACGACGACAACAGGGCGAGGTTTGCCCGCGTAATCCTTGCCGCCCGAAATGGTCCAGATGTCGCCGCGTCTCACGCGTCGTCGCCATTGTCGAAGTCGATGTCGGACACCGCATTGATGAACGCCTGATCGCTCACGGCGTGATCACTTGTTGCCACGGCGAGCGACTGCCGATGCGCTTCCGTCCTGAATGACGATGCGCGGACATCAGGCACCCAGATCTGGATCGGGCGCAAGCCTTGCGCACGCAGGCGTGCGCGGTGCTCACTCACCTTAACGCGCGACGGCTTTGGATTGGAAACAGAGGACATGGCGGGCTCCATCATCAGTAGTTACATGTAACCTGGTACGGACCGACACTGATCGCCAGTCTTTCTGTGGCGGGGAGCGGCATTCGGTTTAGTGTAAACTTTGCAAACCGGCAGATGCCTGGCGGCCTCAGACGGCGCAGCGGACTGCTGCTATCCGTCGTCATTATCATTTTTGATGTCATCAGACGCCTCGTCAATGCTCCAACTTAAAAAGCTCTGCGCCACAAGCTGCCTTATGCCAGGACACCGCTTCAACCGCGCCATCGATGGGCAGGTTTTGCACCCTCAGGCGTCAGGCGGGCGCAGTTCGGCTGAGCAACCATCAACTGCCCCATGTTGCAGACCATGAACCGCCCCTCCCATCTCCTGATCGGCCTCGCCAATGGCCGGTTCGTGAAATCCTCGACGCAATCATCCAGGTGGGATTTGCCTAGCGTTGCATATTCTCATAAATAACTTTTGCAAACCAACTTAAACATCTGATAAGTTTTAATAATGCGCAATTCCATAATCGAAAAAATCCAGCATATGATCCGCTATCCTGATGCACCAGCACCATAGCAGCGCCTCAAAATCCGGCCTTCAACTTCTCTTTGCGGGCCCTGCATTGACGCCCGCCGGCCGACCCGGCAACCTCAGGCCATGACCCTGACGAACAGTTTCATCGCCGAACTCGTCCGCGACGCCAACCGGCTCGATCACCTCGACGCCTCACAGAAACGGCGTATGCTCGAACGGGCAGTGACGACAATCCGCGACATGCGCGAAACAGTCGGAATTCCATCCGGTCCCGGCCGTGACAGTGTCGTCGACATCCACACCGTCGCCCTGTCGATCGAACGCGGATGGCGCAGCGATGAAGACGTGCGAAACGCTCTGCTGCAGGCAGCCGGCATGATCCGGGACCTGCATATCATCCTCGACAGCAAGACCGAAATCAGCATCGCCGAGCCTGCCGGCTGACGCCCGCTACGCGTCTTCCGACCGTCAATGGCACTTCATACCGGCAACATTCGGCCTTCTGGTTTTAAGGTTTCATTAACCGTGCGGGACCACCCTCCTCTCACAGCAACGATGGAGGTGGGTCATGGCTTACGACTGGAACCGCAATCAACGCGTTGGCAGGTTTGATGAACTGGCGGCAGCTCTCATATTCTTCACGATCGTCAGTCTGCTTCTGGCATCCGCATATCTGGTGACGACGTTCGCCAGATAGGCCACCTGTGTAGCTGGGGGTCGTCGCAGGACATTGAAGGCCGATAACGACACCCTGGCACAACAGACCGCTGCCGCGCCCTCAAAGCCTGCGCAGGCATCGCTCACACGGCAATCCTGTCCGCTTCCACCTGCGACAGCGTCTCTCTCGTCTTCGGCCTCAGCAGGCGGATACGCGACTGCGGCTCGATCACCGACCAGTATGGCTGGATCAGCTCGCGCAGCATCCGGCGCAGCTCGGGCCACGGGGTCTCTTCATTGCGAAGCTCCGGATCATACATCACCAGCATGCAGTGAAGCTTGGCGGCGATGTCGTGGATGTAATAGGGCTGCAGCGAAATCAGGACATCATACGGCTGTGGCAGAGGCGGACATGACCGACCTTCACGGTCGTCGTCACCCCGTTGATCAGGACGATCTCGTGGCTCCAGTCGAACTGATAAGCCTCGCCGGGTGCATAGTAGAGCGGAACGTAAGCCTCGGATGTGACCGTTCCACGTGCCTTGGCCCAGGACCTGGCGTAACGACGGACAGTATCGTAGCTACCATCATAGCCAAGCGCCCGGATCTCCCCGTAAATCCGGATCAGCGTCAGCCGTTCGCGAGACGCCTTGCCTTCGTTCGCAATCAGGAACCGCTCGACATCGCCTCTCCAGGCTCCGATCCGGGGCAACGGCTGATGCTCGCGCTTGTAGGTAAACTCGGTGACATCGGAGCGCACAATTTTGCGGACCGTGTTCCGCGAAACATTCAGCTCTCTGGCGATCTTCTTTACCGACCAACCCTGAACATGGAAGGCTCGCCGGACACGCGCAATCGTATCCACTCTCTTCAACTCCCCACTCCATCCGCTCAAAAGCCGGATGGTCTGATGAAATCAGCGAAGGGTCAAAATTGGATAAGTATCACCCCGCCAGTGGGGTCAACATTCGGGTCTGACGCATATTTGATGACGGCTTCCTTCACATTACGCCGATCAATCGAGCCTGGAGAAGATCCAGTTTGGCGCGCCCATACATCTGCCTTTTAACGAGTTTTAGCTTGTTGATTTGTCCTTCAACCTGGCCGTTCGACCAAGGTTCGGTGATTGCGGCAGACACTGCTGCCTTGTCTTTCACGATCCCGTTAGCAAAGGAGGCGAACACACTGTCGCTTGCATCAGCGATCCACGGATCGAGTTCTGTCTTGGCCTTCCTTCGGATCATTGTTTGGAACCGATCAACTAGATTGCGGGCTTCGACTAGGGCGGGAACACCCGCTTCTATGGCCGCGATGATAATTGTATCCGCTTTGCTCAATTGATCGCGAGCAGTTGTCATCAATCGGGCAATCGTTCTCGCGGATGGCACCTTTTGAAGTTGCCGATCGCAGATCTGCTCGGACCGCCGTCGCCTTGCCGCCCACTCTGCGACCACACGAGAACAACCACGAAAGCCTCTGCATTTTAGCTGCCGCCAAAGTTCAGCGCCGTTGCGCTGCCCAGACGTCCAGAGTTGATCTAACAGGGGAAGATGAGCCTCAAGGGAACTTTGTCTGACACGGAACACATCGGATCTGTGGCCGCGGACAATGTGGCGCACGGTTCCACGGCTGTAGCCGGTTCGTCGAACGATTTCCTTTATCGGAACGCCGGCGGCGGCGAGCTTGCTGATCGTCGTATTCACGTCCTCGCGCCTCAGATAACTGTCATATTGCAGCCGTTCAGCGCAGGTGAGTAGTTTAGGGTCGATCGTCGTAGCGCCAATTGCAGTACGGATTGCTCGCATGGATTTGCGCACGACGTCAAGGAACGCCGCGCTGGCGTTCTCCATTAAATGCCAACGATCTGCGACCTGAGCTGCATGGGGTAAGGCCCTTGCGGCAGCTTCACGATAGCCGCCACCTCGATCGCGGGAAATGATAGTTATTTCGGGGTGCTGAGCGAGAAACGTCGAAACTGTTGCGACCTCCCGGTCAGGCAGAAGCTTGATAATCCTTCGCCTCTCAAGATCACATACGACGGTGCCATAGCGGTGATTGCGGCGGAAAGCCCAGTCGTCAACCCCGACGACGCTGAGCGTATCATCCGGCGCAGTGGATTTTCTTCTTACCGCGCGGATGAGCGTGTCATTGCTAACCGGGATCATCAAGCGTTTGGCAAAGGCTGCTGCAGGCCGCCCTCCCAAAGCCAATCCGAGATGATGTACGATGGTGTCAAGCCGAGCAGTTCGACGGCTGCGCTCCGGAACGACAAGCTCGCCAAACCTTTCGACAAAAATCCGGCGGCGGCAGAATGTCATCTTACACACAAAGCGCCTGGCCGATAACCGCAGTTGGACCTTGGTGCCGGCACAAGGCAAATCAGCGATTATTCGAACGTAGCGGCTATGAACACGATCTGACATTCGATTGCATAAGGGGCAGGCACGTCGGTTCGCGGCAGCACGCGCTGAAACAATGATAACCCCGTTGCTCTCGTCGGAACGCTCAACAATCAATCCGGCCGGGATCAGGGACGACAGACGAAATTTGGTCGCCATGGTACTGATTCCTCATTGATGACAGCACCAGCTTCGACCAGGAAATCATCAAATATGAGTCAGACCCGAGTCTGGATGCTGATCCATCTCCGCAGCTCGAATCTGCGGCAGTGCCTGAACGATTTTGTCGTCAATTGGATTTTTGAAAGTTGGGAGCGGCTCGTTCGGGATCAGCGTTTTCGATTAAATTCACCAAGCATCAATGTTCCTCCGATCGAAACATGCCTCGCTCAGAACGACAGAACACTTAGGGGAGCTACCCGATTGATTTTGGCCGCAGCACCAAGCGCTGCGGCTAAAATAGCTCCTGTCCGTGAAGCTCTGATGGAGCTCCTCCATCAGGCCTCAAATGAGAGAAGCGTGTAACAGACTTTTTTCGAGTGAAACTGCCGAAAGGCGACGTCGGGCTATCGAGTGGAACCGGATCAGCTATCGGTAACTCGAGCGACTAAGCAAGCTCGATCTCCTCAAGCATGGTGCCCCTACGATTATTTTGCCAGAACAGGAAGAACCGTGATTTCTGCCCCCTTGCTTCTCAGCAGTGTCTCTGAGCGCCTGGTTTGCGACTTTCGAACAGCGACAAACAGGAACTTTTGGGCCAGAGAGGCGGCGACATACAGTTTTCGCGCCTCCTCCGCTTGAGATTGCTCAGTTCCATTCTCTAGGAACGTCAGAATTTTTCCGAGCGTCTGCGCGGTCGTTACCACGCAAATGGCTGGGAACTCCTGGCCGTTGACCGCGTGAATGGTCTTCGACGGCACACCTAGGTCCCTTGCTGTTGGTTTCCACGCGGAACTGAGCCGGCTCAGTTCTGCGCGGAAACCAACAATCTTCGGTATCGTATGTCGCGCCCTGATAGCCACCCTCAGCGGATTCGTACGACAAACCCGCATTTGCCGGGTCGTCATAATGTTGAAAGACGCAGGACCTCACATGGGCGAGTACGTCGCCGAGGGGCGCCGCCACCGGCTCCTTGGCTGTGACGCGACAAAAATCGCATTTCCTTCGCTGGGCATACCACAGGCAATAGCCGATGAGGCCCTGGTTGCCAAAGCATTTGCCACATACGAAGCCAGGATAAGCGCCGCGGTACGTCACCCACTTACCTCGCTCACGTCAGCGATAATGCACATGCGCGGCTCTCCGTTGTCGTGTTGGGACATAAGTCAAGCCTGATCCACTTCCTTTGCTGGCGGCCGCGCTGGTCAGGGACGTACCCTTGGCAGAGGGTTGGCCAATTTCACGCGAGCACATCGGTGATCCGCCGAAGGGTGTCGACAAAGCTCTGCAGCAGTTGCCGCCCTTGCACGGCGGCGGGTACGGCCTCGTCGACACCAGCGCGCGCTTTTCCGCTTGCGATGCGGCTTGACCCCAGATGCGCATCGGCGAGGCGCAAGTCGTAAATCCCAAACAACGGGGCCATCATGGTCTGCGCCTCGGTGTCCGGGCGCAGTGTCGCAATAAGCTTTTCGAATGCCTTCAGAGACCCCAGCTTCGAGGCCCCCTTCGCCAGTGTTAACTGCGCGGTTATCGCATCCACATCGATCCTTTCGATGAATAGGCGCGTCAGTTCCTTCGATAGTTCGAGTAACCCGTCCGCTTCAGCGGACCGGAAACGGTGTGCGCGGTGGAGCAGTTCCGGAATTGCTTCGTGCGAGCGTAGCAGGGGCAGGCCATATCGGGCCGTAAAGGCAGCATTGATCTCGTCGAGCGCGTCCGGCAACGCCTTTTCGGGCGCGGTCGTCGCGGCCGGCGTCACTTCCATCTGCGCGGCGAATAGCTCGCGCGAAACACCGCCGTCTGGCGTCACATTGTGGGCGCTCCATAAGCGTTGCTCCCAGGATGGCAGTCGTCCGATGTCCTTTGCGAATACGGTGATGAGCCCAAGCGGATTGACTCCGAAATGAATCGTCGAACTCGTGGCGCCAAGGCCACCCGTTTCCTGGCTATGCCAATAGAGTCTGGCGCCTCGATGCCGCAGGAGTGTCGTAACAAGCGCCGGCTCGAAATAGAGCCAGGTCATGGCTCCGGCCAATCGATCCGCGGTAACGCGCGCACCGTCATTGCTCAGTGCGAAGGTGGTGGTGTGCGGGTCTTTGTCACCGCGCACGCGTATACTGGCCTTTCCGGCCTGCACCCACTCGGTTCGCCAGAGCGCACCACGCGTCCAAAAACTATCATCCGGATCGGGGTAGCTTGCGTCGGTTATAATGCCGTCACGGCGATCGCGATGCTCTTCCTCGCTAAATGCATCGTCAGGCCAACTGAAGGCCGGCTTGGCCAAGGTGACCACGATGCGTTCCCGATAGCTCGAGCAATATAGAGCCATGTCGCGGGCTGCGAGGTAGTCGACGAGGAATTCCGTCTTTATCTCCAAAAGGACGGGCATCCCGTCCGCGTCGCGTTTCAGTCTGACGACTTCGATCCAGCCCTCTTCCGGCCGATACCATCCGTCCTCTTCCTGCTGGAGGCGGAGGGCGATGATGAGATCGGGGTGCAGATGCCAGATCTCGCGGCCGGTTTCCTCCACATGCTGGGCAATAACGAGATTGATGCCAAGCACCTCTTCCGTCCAGGTCCGAAACACATCAGCCGACCGGTATCCCCATTGCTCGACGCCGGCGCGGTGCGGGCCGAGGCAAAGGTCGCTCCAGTCGACCTTCTCCGCGTCGGTCTGTTTCGCCGCATGAATTGCCGCCGTCGCGATGCCAACGAAATCTTCGTTGCTGACGATGTCCGGGTCTGCGGGGTCCATCGACGTTTTCGTCGCCTGACGGAGCGGAATCCACGCACGGCCTTGAAGCGACGCGACATCGCGGATTTCGAAGTATTTCTGGTAAAGCGGCATTGCATGATCCAAATTGAAGGGCGTCCGACGGCTGGGCTAGAGCAAATCCTCGAATTCATCGTCGACCGATGGACTAACGGCAAAGAAGTCGTCATCGTCGCCTTCGGCGCTGTTTTCCAGCAATTCAGTCAGGTCCAGCGCGTCTTCCGATGTTTGATAGGTGGCCGCGGTCATTGGCTCCGTTTCCTGGGCGAGCAGGGACTGAAGCAATTTCAACTTTTCCAGCAGTTCATCGAAGGTCAGTACGGTTACGTCTTTATACTGGTGGCGGATGAGTTCGAACGAGGCCTGGCGCGACGGCTCCGTCGGTGTCCGACCGGCTACGATGACGCAGTCAACGGCATGCGCCTCTAGATCCTGGATGCGCGAGCGGTGCTTTAGAGTGGCGATTTCTTCGATAAACAGCCGTCGCTGGTCGAGAACCTGGACGACCGCGCCCGTCAAATGTCGAGATGGGCCGAACACGCCTACGCGATATTCCTCGCCGAGCAGCTCCGTTTTCGGCGTTTTTATTTCAATGAGAGCCGCATTGTGCGTAGTTTGGGTTTTGGCGAGAAAATCAGCTATTTTGTTGCCGTTTCCCTGCAGAGTCATGCCGCCGGCGTGGGCATGGGGCTGTAGCACGGTGATCGGGTAGCCCAGCGTCATCGAAAGAATAAAGGGGTTTCTCTGAAATAGATCCTGCCATTCCTTTTCCGCCTGGCTTCCCGACAAGCGCCTTTCGAAGGCCGCGATCAACTGGTTCAGGTTCAGCAGCTCTATGCCTTGCTGAAGCTGTATCGCGGCGCGCTTTTCGCTCCTGCTGATTTTCCGGGCCTCTGACGACAGAGCGGCAATCATACCGGCCCGGTCGCGGGGGGAGAGCTTAACGCCCGCGCTGCCCTTGCTTCCCAAGAGCTTGAAAACCGTTCCGGCCCGGTATGGTGTTGCCTTTTCGGGGAAGAGATCCGGGTGCGCGCGGTGGAGCGTAGCGTTGTGCGCGAGGATCCTGCGGTCTTCCAAACTCTCGCCTTGGTAATGCCGCGCGACGGTCATCGAGGCGGCGCGCAGCGCGTCGTAGTCCTCGCGCGCCAGATAGAAGGTGTTTTCCCCCAAATGCGTTTCGTTTCGGTCTGATATAACCAGCGTCGTCACGCCCTTGAGTTCCTCGATTGCCGTTATGAGGGGGTGCATCTCTTTCATGATCCCCAACCCGTATAGGGGATCATGAATGAAGCTGGGCGGCGTGTAGACTCTGATAAAGAGTCGAGCCGATGCGTCATCGTGAGGGAGATCGTCGTCACGGAAATGCCCTTCGATCACCACCTCTTCGAGCCGTTTATAGCGCGGCCCCAAAAATCGATGAGGAGGGTTTGGGAGGGTGAACCGGGGGGTTATCGAAAAATAACCCTTGGTGGCGTCCACATGCAGAATCGGCGCAGTGGGAAGCTCTGAAGTCTCAGTGACATTTTCTTGCACCAGAGAGGTGAAGTAGCGCCCTGCCCGCAAATCGATGCCAACTGCACCGGGATGTACCTCATGGACGAGGAAGCTGAAGGTATTGTCGTTTTCGGAAATGCTCACTTCGTCGTCCTGTCGGGCTGCTATTGTTTACACTATGCCACACCAAGTGAGTCTCGCAATCACGAGTTGTCATGTCGGCATTCGCGTCGTAGTGTGGTCTGACTGGGAGGCAAATATTCTTGTATATTTCGGCTGTTAAGATCGAAAACTTCCGCACATTCGGGGAAGGGATTTCGGGGTTCTCGCTTGCTCTTCGACAGGGACTGACTGCGATCGTCGGAGAAAACGACGCCGGTAAGACGGCGTTAATCGACGCGCTGCGGCTAGTGCTGGGGACACGTGATCAGGACACGCTCAAGATCGATGCTACAGACTTCCATCACCCACCGCAAACCGCGCGATCCACAGAAATACGCATCCGGCTGGTGTTCTCCGAGCTCACCTCGACCGACCGGCATGCCTTTGCCGAGTACCTCACCTACGGATCAGCAGCGGGCAGCAAACCTGACCTGATCGTGACCTGGGTTGCGAAGCGCGTTGAGAGCGACGGTGTGGGGCGCCGCTTTACCCCTGTCGAGTGGCGAACCGGCGCTAACGCTGACGGACCGCTGCTCGACGCGGGCGCGCGTTTTCAACTCCAGGTCACCTATCTGAGGCCGTTGCGCGACGCCGAAAGAGCGATGGCGGCCGGACGAGGGTCGCGGCTCGCGCAGATTCTTCAACACACGAAAGAGATCAAGGATCACGGCAAGCGCTTTGATGTCGAAACCCTTGCGACGCTGGACCCCAATTCGCTCAGTATCCTTGGCTTGGGCGACTATACCAATCATCTGATCGAGACCTCCCACGGCATCAAGACGACCCGTCAGAAGCTGAACGATGATTATCTCAAACCCCTGTCTTTTTCGACCGACCCCTTGGCCGCACGGGTTCGCATAAATGGCCATCGGGAAGATACGGTCCGTCTCCGCCAGCTTCTCGAAAAGCTTGAAGTCAGCCTGGCCCACGACGAGCTTGCGGAAGATTCCCACACCCGCGGTCTTGGCTCAAACAATATCCTGTTCATGGCCTGCGAGTTGCTGCTGCTCGGCACTGAGGCGGGCGGTTTTCCGCTCCTGTTGATCGAAGAGCCTGAAGCGCACCTGCACCCTCAGCGCCAGCTCCGGCTCATGGCGTTTTTGCAAGCGCAGGCGGATGTGGTCAGACCTGACGGACAACGCATTCAGATCATTGTGACCACGCACAGCCCCAATCTCGCTTCCGACATCAAGTTGGACAACCTTGTCCTCATTCGGAACGGCCGGGCTTTTTCCATGGCGCAGGGTGAGACCAACCTCACCAAGTCCGACTATCGGTTTCTGCAGCGCTTTCTTGACGTGACCAAATCCAACCTCTTCTTCGCGCGTGGCGTGATGATCGTTGAGGGGGATGCCGAGAACATCCTTCTGCCCGTCATCGCAACGCTCGTTGGTCGCGATTTCGGCGAATATGGCGTCTCAGTCGTCAACGTCGGCGGCGTCGGCTTGAGCCGGTACGGCCGGATCTTTTTGCGCAAACAGCCGCAGGCAGACGGCGAACATGGTATCCGCGTCGCCTGCGTGACCGACATGGACGTCATGCCGGACTGCGCACCTCTGATCCTCGGAAAAATCAAGGACGGTGAAGCCGTGCCTGACATCGGTTCGTCATCGAGACGTTGGCGGGTTGAGGGTGACTACACAGATGCCAGCTACAAAGAAAAGCGCGATGATATCCGCCAGAAGGCACATGGCCCCGGCGTAGAAACGTTTGTCGCCGACAAATGGACGTTGGAATACGATCTCGCCCACGCGGGCCTCGCGAAGGCCGTCTATGTGGCGATCGCTCTTGCCGACGCTGACGATCGCATCTGCGAGGGGAAGGTGACGCAAACGCTAATCGCAGCCCAGGCGTTGAAATCGTTCGACGCATTGCTCGCGAAGGAGATGCCGCAGGACACGCTCTGTACGACAATCTACGAACCACTGACGGGTTCAAACCCCGTCTCCAAGACGATTGTGGCGCAGTATCTGTCTGAAGTCTTGTCGAACTGGTTCACTCCGCCGAAAGGCGGGCCGAGGGAGCTTTGGAAGGCCCTTCCGGACTACATCCGGCGCGCGATCGAGCACGTCACGGCGCCGGTCGCCGAGGCCGAAATAGCTACCATGGCCGCTGTCGCAGACGATCCGTTCCCGGTGCCGGACAATGTGCCTGCAACGGACAGTCGGTGATAATGAATAACGCAACTTCGCCATGGCAGATACCGATATCGGGCGAGGAGGTGGCCTGGGCGTGTCGAACCATGCGCATGCTGCCCGACGCGTTCAGCGGCGCGGACGGCAGCGACCCACGCCTTTCGGCGCTGACATCCCTGCAGACCCTTGATATAGAGGCCTGTCCGGGCAGCGGAAAGACCACCTTGCTGGTGGCGAAACTGGCAATCCTGGCCAACCGATGGACCGCCACAGATCGAGGCATTTGTGTTCTGTCCCATACGAATGCGGCCCGCGACGAAATCGGCGATAAACTTGGCTCATCCAGCGCGGCGCGAAATCTGCTCCACTATCCCCACTTCGTCGGGACGATTCATTCATTCGTCAACGAGTTCCTCGCCCTCCCCTGGCTCCGGTCCAACGGCCGGCCAATCAAGGTAATCGATGATTGGATCGCGCTGAACAATCGCTGGAACCGGCTGCACGTCAGTACCCAGGGGCAGCTAAAGCGGCTCGATCGGAACGCGATCTTCACCGTCACCTATACCAAACCCGATTTCTCGGGCGGCGCCGTACCACCGACCCATAACGTCTACAACAAAGTGGTCACGGCTTGCCGCAACGCGACACAGGCGGGCTTCTATTGTTACGACGATATGTTTGTGTGGGCAGGCCAGCTACTCGATCGACATCCGGATGTCGCCTCAACGCTACGCGACCGCTTTCCGATCGTCTTTATCGACGAAGTGCAGGACAACAGCGAAATCCAATCGGCGTTCCTTCATCGGCTGTTTCTCGCGGGGCCATCGTCTGCCGTGATCCGGCAGCGATTTGGGGACTCGAACCAAGCGATTTACAATCGCGCCGGTGGTGCCGGGGCGACCACGGATCCTTTTCCCGGGCCAAACAAAGTTGATCTGCCCAACAGTTTCCGCTTTGGGCAAAAGATCGCCGATGTCACTGCCGGCTTCGGTGTCCGTCCGCAGCCCCTGGTCGGCCTTGGTCCGTCGAGGGCGCGGGTTCGACACGCGCCGCTTCAAAGCACGTTGCTATTGTTTGATGATAACACGGCGGTTGACGTCCTACCGAGATACGCACGTCTCTTGATAGAAGGCTTTTCAGACGACGCTCGGCGGCACGGCGATTTCACGGCAATCTGCGCCGTCCATCGGTCCGACAAGTCGGACAATCTCCCCCGATTTTTAGGGCACTACTACCCTTCCTACAATCCTGACCTCTCTGGGCGCCAGCCGAAGCCAAAAACGCTGGGGCAATATCTCGCGCGGGCTAGAGGTGAACTGGCCCATACGCAGAATGCTCACCCCATCGTGTCAGGTTACGCGGAAGCCATTCTCCAGTGCCTGCGAACAGTGGGGGCCGACGTGCCTATGATGTTGCGCAAGAGTGCAAACCGCTATTTCCACGACCGAATAGAGGACGAGACGATTGCGGAGATCTATCGGGAACTGCTTGACCATTTAATCGAATGCCGAGGAAGTCCATCCGAGGCGTTTTGGCGGGATCTCCTTGTCCCGGGGACAAAAAGCGTGATCGCGTACGTCCTACAGGCGGAGATCGACGAGAACGAAACCGCGATCTTTTTTGAGTGGGAAGGAACGGTCGATCCCGACAACCAATCAGGCGCATCGCGCAAGTCTGAAAATATCTTCAGATTTCCGATTGCCGATCCGAAAGTCGCAATCAGGCTGGGTTCCATCCACGGGGTGAAGGGCGAAACGCACACCGCGACACTAGTGCTCGAAAGTTTTAACAGAACCCATAACCTCAAGAATCTAAGGAACTGGCTCCTGGGCAAGCGCCCAACGACCGGCACTGACAATCAGGGCGAACAGGCGTCAGTCCGGGATCGATTGAAGTTGCATTACGTTGGCATGACGCGGCCTTCGCATTTTCTGTGTTTAGCCATGCGTCAAGACACCTTCAGTACTGCCGAGATCGAGCAGTTACGGAGACGTGGATGGAGGGTCGAAGTGTGTACGGCCGGTTTAGCACTCCCCTGACGCTCGTCCACGACAGCCAAATGCGGCAACAGGTCCGTGCCGATGGCGGAGACCGTCACGATCGCTCCTACCTAACGCTCGTGGGCGATCTCCGCGAGATCGTTCATGCCTTCTTCGATATAGGCCCACGCCCTGTTTTTGGCTTCATCGATCGAATCGAGCCAACGGTAGAACGGTGGACTGTAATCTTCCGGTCGCGTTCCATTGCGGCAGGATAACGCCCATCGCCCGCGCGATTGCGGACTGATAGATACGTACCAACCGTCGAGCTGCGCCCAATGTTCTCCGTGTTCGTTCATCTGCCACCGCACATGCGCATTTTTGATCCGGAGTTTGCGATGCTGGCGAACCAGCATGGTCACGATCACCATCATTTCGCCGGAAACGCGACTTTCGCCCGACACCATCCGTTGAATACTGCGGATGGTCGCCAAGAAGTCCCGGTGATCGCTGTTCTTTGCCGTGAATTTCGCTAGATCAGTCGGCGTGAGACCAAGCTCCCGTAGAGCAGCATCAACCGTCGTCCGCTGGTGTTCTGCCTTGGGTTTGTCATTGAAAACATCGGCAGATGTCTCGGACATGGGCGGGTCTCCAAAACCCACTCATACACGACAAATTGTCGCATTGATAATATGTCGCTCTCTCGACTCTAAGCACCGAGAATAGTGCCCTCATCGACACCGTACTGCTCAAGCTGCTTGGTGATGCCGTCCAGCCACTCCACCACCACCTCCGGTTCGCCATCGCGAAACCCACACGTACCGTCGAAGATTGGGAATGGCCGGCGACCCATTCAAAAGCATGTTATGCCACAGTTGTCGAACCGCCGGACTTGCCCCCTTCTGCCGTTAGTGCCGCGAATCCACTAGCCACTTGCGCTCGGGCGTATGGCCCTTGCGGACAGCCTCACGGTAATAGTCGACGATGCTCGTGACGGCACGGTGCATGGCGTAGGCAGGATCGTCATCGAAATCCCGACTCGGCCGATAAGGTCCGATTTGAGTCGGCGTGTGGATCGCATGAGAGTGGTGGAAACGCGTGTATCCATTGCCAATGTCCTCAAGGTCGATCTGAACCATCGCGTCGATCCCCGCCAGGCGGAAACGCGCCCGAATGGGATGCATTTCGACAATTTCGACGTCTGCTTGTTCGAACAGCCGCTCAACGAAGCCGACTGAGCGGTCGAGCTCCGGCAATTCGATTTCGTCAGGGACAGTGCAGTCAAAATCGCGCAACCTCTGGCGAAAGGCGGCGTCATCAAACGCCACGTAACGCCCCTCAGCCCCGCTGTTAATATCAGCCAGGAGAGCTGCATTGGTCCTATACCCACAGCCTCGCGCTATCGCTTCCGTGAGCTGCACAGAGCCCGCGCTGCATTGATCACGCAGTTTGCGCTTCATAGATTTCAAATAGGTGTGTTCAAGCTGGATGACGGTCATCGTCGTATCCTCTTCACTGCGGTCGAAGTTCGCCGATTACGCATCGACCTCATTTGAGAGGAGCGACGAGGCAGTCAATTCAGCAGTCCTCTTTGACCCGGCGAAAGGTCTGGCGAGACGGCCACGCAAATGATGTATCACGCCGCATCGGTCCGCGCCAGCTCCCTTTCGAGGTCTAGGTCTGAGATAGGCTGAGACCTCATGGCCGCCGGATTTTTGGTTCAGTCCCTGTCCTGCCAGCGGGATCTCTATGTCCGCAAGCAGGCCAAAGCAGACATCCCGCCATGCCGCGGTGGATTTTGAATTTTCAGCAATATCAGTCTATTGTCGAGGTTTTCGCAAACCCTTTGCAACGCGGTGCGACGAACGCACCCAGGAGCCAATCATGTTGAAAGCGACCGAAGAGGAGATCGAAAAAATACGGGAATATTTTGAATGGCAGGCGCCTGACCTGGAAGTGACCTTTATGCAGAAGGTCTATTCGGAGGCGGTTCTCAACACCCTCCATGACGTGTGGGACATCCACACCAACAAGGATCGCTGGTGGGTCATCACGGGCGGCACAAACCTCTACTCTCAGGAGCAATTTCCAAATATGGACCTTGCTCTGACCTTCCATATTGGCCTGATGCTCCGCATCCCGCGAACCGAAAAACAACAGGAAGACGGTCTACGCATCCTTCCGTTTGGCCCCGTCTTCGAGAAGATGGAAGAAGCTGGCACCGCCGTGACACAGGCGCATAACCTCTCGGACTATCAGGCCGTCGGCGTTCGCAGCCGCGAGGCGCTACTCGAACTGATCGGCGTCGCGCAGGACGTGGCAATGTGGACAAATACACCGCCACAGCGTGCGAACTTCCGCGCGTGGTCGGAGATCATCTGCAACGATCTTCTGCCGGGCGACACCAACAAAGAGCGTCGCGGGGCCCTCAAGAGTGCGCTAGAGTCCGCATGGTCGTTTTCCAACTGGCTTACGCATTCAAAGTCGGCGACCTGGATTGACGCTGAGATGGCGCAGTCGTTGATCCAACACGCTATAGGCATGGCGACATCATTGATCATTCGCGAATTGCGCGGGGTGCCTGATGAATGTCCCAACTGCGGCTCGCCGCATCTCGAACCCGAACATGGCGAGAATGCTGAGGCACCCGGGCTACTCTGGGAACGACCACGATGCGCCGATTGCGGATGGGCCGGCAGGCCCGTTCCAATCCTCGACCTCCAGCATGGACAGCCGATTATCACACGCGAAGGCGAAGAAACTGACGGGTGCAGCATAATGACAGTACCACTACGCGCGATCTTGAAGCCAGGAAATCCTAAGATCGAGCCGTTGAGGAACACAGAGACCGGCCCCCCCGAGCACGTCGTCTATTTTGCCTATGGGTCGAATATGTCGACTGCCCGGCTGCGCGAACGCACGCCGAGCTGCAAACCGCTCGGTATCGCTACCTTGCCGGGTCATGCGCTCCGCTTCCATAAGCGCAGCGTGGACAAGTCGGGAAAGTGCAACGCATTTGCCACTGGCGACGAGAATAGCGTGATCGGCGTCCTGTTCAGCTTCGCTCCCGCAGAGCGTGCAGCGCTCGATAAGGCCGAGGGGGTCGGCAGCGGCTACGAGCCCGTGACGGTCACGGTCGTCAACAGCAAAGGCCGCAGGCGAAAGGTTCTTACCTATCTCGCGACCCCCGACTACATTGACGACAGGCTAAAACCCTATGGCTGGTACAAGGACTTTGTCCTCGCCGGTGGCCGCGAACACGATTTGCCGCCGGAGTATATTGCGGAATACATCGAGTCGGTTGAGGCAGACGTGGATACCGATAAGACACGAGATGAGAAGCAGCGCGCTACGCTCCTAAGTTCCGGACGGTGAGCCTACGGTGTCGGCTTGAGGTACTCGTTTTCTGGAGGTTCTTACCATGTTGGGCCGGTTCCTCTAGCCCGACACGACAAGGGCCTTCGGCTACGCCGGGGGCTTTTGTTTTTCGCTGCAAATGCGCCTTCGATATGCTGCACCATGCCCAGCAGGGCTTTACCAAGTATTGCAAGATCGGCTTCGGTGATATCGCGCTCGTTCCCCTCTTTGTCGCGTCCATAGCGGTGTACGCAGTCGTGCCGGATCGGAAGGAGGCGCATCAGTGTTTTCTTGGTATCTTCATCAGGGAAGATGGTCGAGCCAAGCGCACCCCGGTAGTACATGTCGATCTTCACAAAGTTATGGTACATGAGATCGACCAGCCTCTTTTTCACCCATTCCTTTAGCGCGTTCGGATTCGCTGCGAGTTCGGTGACCGAGATTTTCTCGTCCATCCACTCAATGTTGTTTTTGACGAGCGATGCCAACGCCGCGCCGTCCGAACTGACAAGCCCTATGAGACGATCACTTAGATAGGCTTCAATGGCGGAAAAATACTGGGTGAACAGCATGCGGGGCACCGCCTTGATGGGGTACGTCTGCATCTCTCCTTGGACATGTTCGATATCATAGACGGCAAACTGGAAGACCTGCGCTGGGTCGCTCAGAGCTGGCTCGGGAAATCTGGACAGCGGGGATAAGTGGAATTTCTGCCTGACTTCGGCTTAAATGCCGGGAACAGGAGTGACCATGACGAGACGACCGCGCCGGAACCATAGCCCGGCTTTCAAGGCAAAAGTGGCGCTGGCCGCCATCCGAGGCGAGCAGACGCTGGTGGAATTGTCCCAGCAGTTTGACGTGCATGCCAACCAGATCAAACAGTGGAAAGACC
Source organism: Rhizobium sp. GR12 (assembly GCF_036596185.1). NCBI lineage: Bacteria > Pseudomonadati > Pseudomonadota > Alphaproteobacteria > Hyphomicrobiales > Rhizobiaceae > Rhizobium > Rhizobium sp. GR12. The sequence goes on from NZ_JASXTH010000022.1 coordinate 27,463, forward strand.
AGCTCCTTGAGGGGGCGACAGGCGTTTTTGGTGATGAAACCAAGGCCGAACCGGCGAGCCCAACCGTCGATGTGAAAACACTGCACGCCAAGATCGGTGAACTGACACTGGAGAACGATTTTTTAGCCGGAGCGCTCGGCAAGGCGGGATTGCTGGGCGGAAAGAAATGATCGACCGCGCACACAAATTGTCGGTCGCACGGCAGGCGAAGCTTCTCGGCTTCAGCCGTGGCAGCGTCTATTATCTGCCTCGTCCAGTGCCCGACGGCGATCTGGCTTTGATGCGCCGGCGGACGAATGCTGCGCATTCGCTCGGGGATCGACGAACTGCATCTCGACTACCCATTCGCCGGAAGTCGGATGTTGCAAGGGCTCTTGAGAGGAGAAGGGCTGAAAACCGGGCGGCTCCACGTCGCCACGCTGATGAAGAAGATGGGCATCGAGGCGATTTATCGCCGCCCGAACACATCCAAACCAGCGCCAGGTCACAAAATCTATCCCTACCTCCTGCGCAAGCTGGAGGTCACCCGACCCAACCAGGTGTGGGCGATGGACTTGACCTACATCCCCATGTCTCGCGGATTTGTTTACCTCTGCGCCGTCGTGGACTGGTTCAGCCGGAGGGTTCTGTCGTGGCGACTGTCGATCACGATGGAAGCAGCCTTCTGCATCGAAGCAGTCGAGGAAGCGCTGGCCCGTTACGGCAAACCCGACATATTCAATACCGACAGTCAGAAGATGATAGCCAGTTCCCGGGCGGTTTGTCTCAAACACCGATCGATCGCTTGGTAGGCTGGCGCTGCAAGGCGTCCAGGTGTGGCTTGACCCACACTCCGATCGACCAGCGTGTCTTTCCCTGGACCTGTCGGCCGCCCGGGAGCGCCTTGCGGTGAGGCTTTGCCTCGGCATTTGCTAGTGACCCAAGAAGGGCCTGACCGCGTTGGTCACATGACTGTCCTGTCCATGCATCTGACCGTGGTTGAGCCGTGCGATATCGGTCAAACTTCGGAGGTTACGGCATGGAACAGAAGGTCAAGCCAGCGCGTCATGTTGTCGGTGGCGTCGATACCCATAAGGATTTACATGTCGCAGCGGTCGTCGATGATTACGACCGCGTTCTTGAGACGCGCAGTTTCCCGACGACCCGTAACGGCTATCGGTTGATGCTTGCCTGGATGCGGACATTCGGAGAGTTGCAGCGCGTCGGTGTCGAGTGCACAGGCAGTTATGGTGCTGGGCTGCTGCGATATATGCAGACCGCGGGCGTGGAGGTCCTTGAAGTTACCACACCAGATCGTCACGACCGTCGAAGACGGGGTAAGAATGATGATCTCGATGCCCAGGCCGCGGCACATGCCGCCTTTGCCGAACGGCAAACCGTCACACCTCGAAGCCGGGACGGCATGGTGGAATCTCTTAGAGTTTTAAAGGCTTGCCGAAAGACGGCAGTCAACGCTCGGCGCATAGCCCTGCAATTAATCCAGAATACGATCATCGCTGCGCCAGACACGTTGCGGGACCAGCTTCGTCGCATGACCCGCATGCAACTGGTTCGATTGCTTGCCGCCTGGCGTCCGGACCTGACAGCCTACCGCGATGTGGAAGCCGCGTATCGGATCACCCTGAAGTCGCTTGGTCGCAGATACCTCGAACTGCATGATGAGATCGCCGATCTCGATATGATGATCGCTGCAATCGTCGAGGACCTGGCTCCGGACCTTATCGAACGTAATTCAATTGGGCACAACAGCGCCGCCCAGCTCTTGCTCACTGCCGGCGACAATCCCGAGCGGTTGCGGTCAGAGGCCAGCTTCGCTGCGCTCTGTGGCGTCAGTCCTGTTCCCGCATCCTCAGGCAAGACCATCAGACACCGACTGAACCGGGGTGGTGACCGACTTGCCAATAGTGCCCTCCATATAATTGCAATTGGCCGTCTCAGGACCGACGAGAAAACCAAACAGTATGTCGCCCGGCGTGTTGCTGCGGGGCATTCCAAGCTCGACGCAATTCGGGCATTGAAACGTTACATCGCTCGGGAAGTCTTCGGCATCATCACGCGCCGCCAGAAACAGATCAATCAAACCAAGATCGTCGCTTGACAAACAGAAGGGCGTCCAGGGATCGCAGTTCACCTCGATGGACTTCACCGCCGTGCTGAAGAAGGCTGAGATTGCCATCTCGATGGATGGCAAGGGTGCGTGGCGGGACAATGTCTTCGTCGAACGGCTCTGGCGTTCGATCAAATACGAGGAAGTCTACCTCCACGCCTACAAAACAGTATCCGAGGCCCGCGTCGGCATCAGCCGATATCTGACCTTCTACAATAGCCGACGCCCACATTCATCCCTTGACCGGCAGACGCCGGATCAGGCCTACTTTAACGCGCTGGCACCAATGATGGTGGCAGCATAATCGAGGCGGAAATCCACTTAGCGAAACGCCCGAAACTGTTCAGACAAACCGAACCACCTCTGTCTTAACAATTGAAAAAAATCTTTAAAAACATATTGGAAAATTATCCAATTACTATTTAATGAAAATTAAAGTTCGATCTACTATCCAAGTGTAAATCGGTGTGACGTTTTAGTTACGGAGATTTAATCACCGGCAATAAAAAGAAATACTCGTGTTTTATGCCGCGACGTCGATTTTGTGCTGCAGATTCGAAGTATCCATTTCTAAAAAATAAAACTTGCCGAGGTCATTTTGGTGACTTCGGGTCAGAATCCGTGACTCCGCACAGACGCATGTTCCACTCTTGCATTCGACATTTTGCGGGTATATACCCGAAATCAATGCCAAACGATAGTTGTCACTGCATTCTGTTGCGCAAAGCATCCCGTAAGGTTTCGTCCTATTATGACGAGGCGCTGGCGCCGCTTGGCGTCAATATCGGTCAATTCAGCCTGTTGCGGAACATTAATCGCGGGGCACCGGTGTCCCTGACTGATCTCGCCGCGCGTGTGGAACTGGATCGCTCCACCGTTGGCCGCAACGCCAGGGTGCTGGTGCGCATGGGGCTGGTGACGATCGGTCATGGCGAAGACCAGCGGGAGGCGATGCTGACCGTAACGGAAAAGGGGCAGGCGATCCTGAAAGCGGGTGCGCCGCTCTGGGACGCCGTGCAGGATGAGATCGAGGCCCGGCTTGGGCCGGAAAAGACGTCGCAATTGCAGGAACTGCTCGCAGCCCTGTGATTTTTTGATGATAAAACGGGTATCTGCCCGCAAAATAGGGTATATACCCGTAAAATTTCGGCCATCGGCCGCTGGAAAGGGATTTTAAACATGCTCTCCACACGCCTTGCCAGCTGGATGGCCGGCAGAAACCTGCATTATGGCTGGCTTGTTGCCGCAACCACCTTTCTGACCATGCTGGCCACCGCCGGTGCGATGGGATCGGCGGGGGTGATGATCCAGCCGCTGCATCAGGAATTCGGCTGGGACATCGCCGATATTTCCTCCGCAATGGCGGTGCGACTGGTGCTTTTCGGTCTGCTCGGACCTTTTGCCGCCGCCTTCATGAATCATTTCGGCATCCGCCAGGTGGTATCGACGGCGCTTGCCATGATCATGGTCGGCATCGTCGCCTCGTTCTTCATGACTGAGGTGTGGCAATTGCTGCTGCTCTGGGGCGTGGTGATCGGGGTCGGCACCGGTATGACGGCGCTGGTTTTGGGCGCGACCGTCGCGTCGCGCTGGTTTTCGAAGCGCCGGGGACTGGTGATTGGCCTGATGACGGCCAGCAACGCCACTGGACAGCTGGTTTTTCTGCCCTTGCTCGCGGCGCTGACGGAAACCTATGGCTGGCGGACCGCGCTGACGCTATCCGTTGCGGTGATTGCTGTCGCCATGATTCTCGTGCTGCTGCTGATGCGTGACCATCCCGCCGATGTCGGCCTGCCGGCCTATGGCGAGACTGTGGTGGCAAAACCGCCGAAGCAGGACCACAAGTTTCTCGCAACGCTGGTATCACCGATACTGACGCTAAAGAGCGTATCCGGTAACCCGATTTTCTGGGTGCTTTTCGGCACCTTCTTCGTCTGCGGCCTTTCGACCAACGGACTTATCCAGACACACTGGATTTCGATCTGTGGCGATTTCGGCATGGCGGCGGTCACAGCGGCCGGCACGCTGGCGGTGATCGGCATTTTCGATTTCTTCGGCACGATCTTCGCCGGCTGGCTCTCCGACCGTTTCGACAACCGCTTCCTGCTCTTCTGGTTTTATGGCCTGCGCGGACTGTCTTTGATCTATCTGTCCCTTTCGGGGTTCAGCTTCGTGGAGCTTTCGGTCTTCGCCGTCTTTTACGGGTTGGACTGGGTGGCGACCGTACCGCCGACGGTGAAGCTCGCCGCTGAAAGTTTCGGTCGTGAAAAAGCGGGCCTCGTTTTCGGCTGGGTGTTTGCGGGCCACCAGCTTGGGGCCGCCACCGCCGCCTTCGGCGCCGGTTTCTTCAAGAGCGACTTCGACACCTACATGCCCGCACTCCAGATTGCCGGCGTGATGTGCATGATTGCGGCGGTCTCGGTGCTGCTGCTCAAAAAGCCTGGTTCGGCAACTCTCGCGCCTCAGGCGGCGTGATGGAGCAATGATGCCGCGGAGGAGACCTGTGAAAGCGGGCCTCCTTCATAATTCCCAGCGTTTGGCGGAGCCGGGAACCGCCCCGTTGCCAATATTTGTTGTTGCGCGATTGTCACAAGGTCCGTCGGTTGACCACCTTGGTGCACCATTGCCACTTCGGTTTGATCCATCTCAATCTACCTCCTTTTCCCTTCTCCATAGTGGCCGCAGCGGTTGCGGCAAGCGAGGATTCGCGGGGGCTTGCCCAGCTGCGGTGCGCTAAAGGAGAGATGGAATGACCGACAGGAACAAAAAAACCACCTTGCTTGCCAGTGTCGCGATCAGTGTTGCGGCGATGCTGATCTCGGCCAATGCCATGGCGGCCGATCTGGCCCCGGCAGCGCCGACGCCCACCGCCGAAGACGCGATTGCGGCGGCGAGCCCGTGGATGCTGCGCGTGCGCGGTCTCGGCGTCATCACCCATGACAGCGGCAGTGTCGACGGTGTGCCGGGTGCGGGTCTGGCCTATTCGGATACTGTGATCCCCGAACTCGACGTCAGCTATTTCTTCACCCCGAACGTCGCCGCTGAACTGATCCTCGGTACTACATATGCCAGTATCAACGGCGAGGGTGTGCTGGCCGGCACGCCGGTAGGCAAGACATGGCTGCTGCCGCCGACGCTGACATTGCAATATCACTTTATGAATTTCGGTGCCTTCAAGCCCTATATCGGCGCAGGCGTGAACTATTCGATGTTCTATAACCAGTCTGAAAAGCCGGGTTTCAGCAACCTCGACGTCAAGAACAAGTTCGGTGCGGCCGTGCAGGTGGGTTTCGACTATATGCTGGACGAGCATTGGGGTGTGAACTTCGACGTGAAGAAGATTTTCCTGAAGACGGACTGGACTGCCGAACTGGGCGGCACGCCGATCAGCGGCAAGGCGAAGATCGATCCCTGGCTGATCGGTGCCGGTATCACCTTTCGCTTCTGACCTAGGCCGGCATCGCCGCCGCCTTTGACGGGCGATGTTTTCTAAGCTATACGGACGGCCACGGGCAGAAGAGCCCCGGCCGTCCGCAGGCGTTTACGCCCCTGGTGAAGCTCTTTTTTAAATAACGTTCATCCCCATGTTTTGCATGTCGTCGATGGCAACGCGGACTCCCTTCGAAAAAATACGGCATGCGCATATTGGAGAACCGTTATGAACGTTTCCAAACCGCTTCCCGCGCTTGAGGGACTGAAAGAACACGCAAAACGGCTGCGCGCCGCCCTTGAGGAACAGGGGCAGGCAATCAGCCATTCGAAGGCGCTGGAACTCATCGCCGCGCAATATGGCTTCCGCGACTGGAATACTCTGCATGCCATGGCTGGAAACCGCCCCGCCTTCAATCCCTATCTTCTGGGGTCGCGGATAGAAGGTCTTTATCTAGGCCAGCCTTTCGTGGCCTCCGTTCTGGGCGTGCAGGCGCTCGGCGGCGACCCGGAACGCTACCGGCTGACCCTGCATCTCGACGATCCCGTGGATGTAGTGACCTTCGAAAGCTTTTCGGCCTTCCGGCAGCGCGTCCATTGCAACGTCGACACAACAGGACGCACGGTGGAGAAAACCTCCAATGGTCGGCCGCAGGTGGAACTGGTCTGGTAGGGCGAGCACCCGCCGAGAGGCGGGTGTCTCCTTATCTGCCGTAAGCCTCAAATCCGCTTGCCCGCCGCATCGAACAGATGGAAATCCTTCGCCTGGGCGGCAATCCGCAGGTTCTCACCGATGCCCAGCTGCGAACGGCCGGGAACGCGGAAGACGATGGTGGTGGCGTCTGCGAAGGAGCCGTGCACATAGCTTTCCGCGCCCACCAGTTCCACGGCGTCCACCTGCACGGTGCCGGTGAAGGCGGCATCGGCTGGCTCTGCTTCCGCCAGCGTGATGTCTTCCGGGCGGATGCCGAGCGTGGCGACGTTTTGCGGCAGCGCACCGGTTCCACTCACCGACCAGCCGGACGCACTGTTGGCTACCGCCGCGCCGTAGGTCAGCAGGTTCATGGATGGCGAGCCGATGAAGGTGGCGACGAAGGTGGTGGCGGGTTTTTCGTAAAGCTCGATCGGTGTGCCCATCTGCTCGATGCGGCCGGCATTCAGCACCACCAGCCGGTCGGCCAGCGTCATGGCCTCCATCTGGTCATGCGTCACGTAGACACTGGTGGTGGCGAGCGAACGTTGCAGACGGCGGATTTCGACGCGCATCTGTACACGCAGCTTGGCATCGAGGTTGGAAAGCGGCTCATCGAACAGGAAAGCGGCAGGCTTGCGCACGATGGCGCGGCCCATGGCAACGCGTTGACGCTGTCCGCCGGAAAGCTGGCGCGGCCTGCGCTCGAGATATTGTTCTATTTCCAGCGCCTTGGCCGCCTCGGTAATACGCCGCTCGATCTCGTCCTTCGGCGTATTTCGGTTCTTCAGGCCATAGGCAAGGTTCTGGCGCACCGTCATATGCGGATAGAGCGCATAGTTCTGGAACACCATGGCGATATCGCGGTCGGAGGGTTCGAGATCGTTGACGACGCGGTCGCCAATGACGATCTCGCCGCCCGATATGCTTTCCAGCCCGGCGATCATGCGCAGCAATGTCGATTTTCCGCAGCCGGAGGGGCCTACCAGTACGATCATCTCGCCATCGGCGATCTCCATCGATACGCCCTTGATGGCGTCGACATTGCCGCCGTAAACCTTGCGGACGTCTTTCAGCGCAATTTTTGCCATTACTTTTCGGTCTCCACCAAACCTTTGACGAACCAGCGCTGCATCAGCACCACAACGATAACGGGGGGGATGATGGCGAGGATCGCCGTCACCATCACATAATTCCAGGGCGTCGAAGCGTCGGTGAAATCCACCATGCGCTTGAGGCCGATGATGATCGTGTTCATCTTGGCGTCGTTGGTCACGAGCAACGGCCAGAGATATTGGGTCCAGCCATAGATGAACAGGATCACGAAGAGAGCGGCGATATTGGTTTTCGACAGCGGCAGCAATATATCGCGCATGAAGCGGAACGGACCGGCATTGTCGATACGCGCCGCCTCAACCATTTCTCCAGGTATCGTCAGGAAGAACTGCCGGAAAAGGAAAGTCGCCGTCGCAGACGCCATCAGCGGCAACGTCAGTCCCGCGTAGGTGTCGATCAGCCCGAGGTCGACGATGACCTTGTAGGTGGGCAGGATGCGCACCTCCACGGGCAGCATGAGGGTGATGAAGATCATCCAGAAGAAGCCCATGCGGAAGGGGAAGCGGAAAAACACGATGGCGAAGGCCGACAGGAACGAAATGACGATCTTGCCGATGGCGATGGCGAGCGCGACGACGAAGCTGTTGAACAGCAGCCGTTCAAGGCTGACGCCAACCACCCTTTCGACGCCGCCGACCATGGCCTCGGTGTAGTTCTCGCTGAGATGGTCGCCGGGCAGCAGCGACATCGGTGGGCGGATGATGTCGTTCGACGTCATGGATGACGCGATGAAGGTGTAATAGATCGGGAAGGCCACGATGATGATGCCGAGCACCAGCATCAGATGGGCGATCACGCGGGCGACCGGGCGATTTTCAATCATCAGGAAATCCTCAGCCGTAATGCACGCGCTTCTCGACGAAGCGGAACTGGAAGGCAGTGAGCGCAATGACGATCACCATCAGGATCACGGATTGCGCGGCGGAAGAGCCGAGGTTCAGGTTTACGAAGCCATCATTATAGACCTTGTAGACAAGTGTTTCCGTCGCCTTGGCGGGGCCGCCGCCGGTCACGGCATGGATGATGCCGAACGTATCGAAGAAGGCGTAAACCGTGTTGACCACCAGCAGGAAGAAGGTTGTCGGCGCAAGCAGCGGGAAAACGATGGTCCAGAAGCGCCGCGCACCGCGCGCACCATCAATGGAGGCCGCCTCCAGCAATGATTTAGGAATTGCCTGTAAGCCTGCGACAAAGAACAGGAAATTGTAGCTGATCTGCTTCCATGCGGCGGCGGCGACTACCAATAACATGGCCTGATCGCCGTTGAGCAGCGGGTCCCACATGATGCCGTTTCGGCGCAGGATGTAGGAGAAGGTTCCCATGGCGGGGTTGAACATGAACAGCCACAACATGCCGGCCACGGCGGGTGCCACCGCATAGGGCATGATCATCATGGTGCGGTAAAAACCCTTGCCGCGCACCACGCGGTCCGCAGCCGTTGCCAGAAGCAGCGCCAGCCCCATGGAGACGAGCGCCGTCAGCACGCTGAAGATGACCGTGACCTGCAGCGAGTTCAGGTAGCTTTCATCCGAAAGCACGGCAGAAAAATTGGCCAGCCCGACGAAATTGCTGCTGAGCCCGAAGGCGTCCTCGCGCATGGTCGACTGGTAGAGCGCCTGGCTTGCGGGCCAGAAGAAAAAGATCACCGTCAGGATGATCTGTGGCGCGACCAGCAGATAGGGCAGAATCTTGTTGGGGAATACGACGCTTTGCACGGCGATCTCCTGATAAAATGGGAACGCCGCCCGCACCTGTTGAGGATGCGGGCGGGGGCAGGGATCGCTTAGTTGCCGGCAGCCTGCTTGATCGCCGCATCACCACGCGTGACAATCTTGTCGAGCGCGGATTTTGCATCCTGCTTGCCGGCCAGCATCGCCTCGAACTCCTCGTTCATGATGTCGCGCACCTGCGGCAGGTTCACGAGGCGCACGCCCTTGGAGTTCTCCGTCGGCGGCTTGCCCATCATCTGCAGAAGCGGGGTCTCGCGGGCGGGGTTCTTGTCATAGAAGCCGGATTTCTTGGTTTCCTCATAGGCCGCGATCGTCACCGGCATATAGCCGGAAACCTGATGTAGACGCGACTGGATCTTGGTCTGTGAGAGGAAATGGAAGAACTCGGCCACACCCTTGTATTCGGCATCGCTCTTGCCGCCGAAGACCCAGAGGCTGGCGCCGCCGGGAATGGTGTTCTGCGGGCCATGGCCTTCATAATAGGGAAGCTGGCCGATGCCGTAGTTCATGCCGGTCTTGACGATGTCGCCAAGGCCGCCCGAAGATTCGGTCAGGATGCCGCATTCGCCCGACATGAACAGCTGCTTGGCCTCGGAGGTGCGGCCGCCGTAACGGAAGACGCCATCTTTCGCAAGATCGGCGATGGCCTGGAAGTGTTCGACGAAGAGCGGCGCGTTGACCGCAAGTTTCACATCGGTACCGCCCAGTCCGTTTTCATTGCTGCCATAGGAAACGTTGTTCCAGGCGGCGAAGTTTTCGGTCTGGATCCAGGTCAGCCACGTCGAGGTGAAGCCGCATTGCGCAGCACCGCTGGTCTTGATCTTTCTGGCGGCTTCGAAAACCTCGGGCCAGGTCTTCGGCGGATTGGCCGGATCGAGGCCTGCCTTCTGGAAGGTATCCTTGTTGTAATAGAGGATCGGCGAGGACGAATTGTAGGGGAAGGACAGCATGGTACCGTCAGGTTTGGAATAGTAGGCGACGATGCCGGCCAGATATTCGTCCTTATTGAAGGTATAACCGCCTTCCTTCAGCACGTCGGCCACCGGTTTGATCGCGCCGGCGGCGCCCATCATCACACCCGAACCGGCATCGAAGACCTGAATGATCGCCGGCGGCTGCTTGGCGCGGAATGCGGCAATGCCGGCATTCAGGGTTTCCGGATAGGTGCCCTTGAAGACGGGCATGATCTTGTAGTCTTTCTGGCTGTCGTTGAACTCTTTCGCAAGCGCGTCCACGACCTCGTTATTGGCGCCGGTCATGGCGTGCCACCATTGGATCTCCGTCACAGCGAATGCATTCGATGTGACAAAAAACGAAAGTGCGGATGCCGCAGCGAGGCGGTAGCTGAGTTTTTTCAAGGTGATTCCTCCCGTTTCAAAAACAGTAAAAGATACATGCCCTTATTGCAGCCTATCCTCCTCGATCCGGCTGCGGGCGACCTTTTCTGCATTAGCGATCTGATTTAAAGCGAACTCTAATGAAAATGCAATAGAACGTGGAACGATTGAAACGAAAGTGAAGGAAACAATTTTATTGTTCCATTTCGCGGGTATTTCGGTTTTCTCGTGTGGTTACGTCCATGGTGCGCGAAATGCGCTGCTCAAGGGCGATATCGTCTAGACGCATCGCTGCGCTTGACGGCAGGCGTCGTCATCCGGCACTTCAGGGGCGACCGCGAGATTCGCGGGAGGTGAAGGATAGGAAATGGCCGGTCTGGCGGTATATGCGGGTTTGTTTCTGACGGCGTTTATCGCGGCAACCATCCTGCCCATGCAGTCGGAGGCCGCACTTGCCGGACTTATCCTTCTGAAATCCCAGCCGGTCTGGCTGCTGGTTCTGGTGGCCAGCGCCGGCAATGTCGCCGGTTCCTTCCTTAACTGGCTGCTCGGCCGCGGTATCGAGCGTTTCCGGCACAGGCGCTGGTTTCCTGTCGGGGAGGCCGCATTGCAAAGGGCGCAGGACTGGTACAGGCGTTACGGCAAATGGTCACTTCTTCTCAGCTGGGCCCCGCTGATCGGTGACCCGCTGACGGTTGCGGCTGGCATCATGAAGGAGCCGCTGCCGGTTTTTCTGCTGCTCGTCACCATCGCCAAGGTGGGACGTTATCTCTTGCTGACGCTGGTGACGCTGAATTTTCTCTGAGACCTTTCCTCGTCATGCCGGACTAGATCCGTCACCCTCACGGCGCGTCTGCGCCGTGAGGGTGACGGAGTACGGGCGTTTCGCCTTATCCGAACAAGACGGCGTCTTTCAATCAAGCCGCCTGCCGGTCCCAGCTGGCGAAGGGGTCGGGCAGGTGCCGCCACGCATCCGGAGTGAAGGTCTCGGTGTCGATCAGGCAGGCATCGAGCTGGGCGCGGATGCGTGCTTCGCTCATTGGATCAGAACCGATGAAGACGATTTCCTGCCTGCGGTCGCCGAAGACCGGGTCGAGATAGGGCTTCATCATGTCGAGGAACTGCTGTTCGCGCGGCCATTGTTCCTTGGGCACAGCCGACCACCACAGACCCATCTTGCCGGTGCGCACCAGCGCGCCCGCCTGGCTGATCTCACCCACATAATCCGGCCGGGTGGCCAGCCAGAAGAACCCCTTGGCGCGCACGACGCCCGGCCAGGCGCGGTCGATGAAGCGCTGGAACAGCACGGGATCGAACGGTTTTTTGACGCGATAGACAAAGGAGCGGATGCCATATTCCTCGGTCTCGGGAATATGGTCCTTGAAACCGTGCAGTTCCTTGAACCACAGGGGATGTTCCTCGGCCTTCGCAAAGTCGAAACGGCCAGTGCCCAGCACTTCTTTCAGCTCCACCTTGCCGAAATCCGCCTCGATGAGTTTCGCATCCGGGTTCAGCCCGACGATGATCTTGCGGGCGGCGTCGCGCTCCTCCGGTGTGGCAATGCCAATCTTGTTGAGGACGACGACATCCGCGAATTCGATCTGTTCCACCAGAAGATCGACAATGGTGCGGTTGTCGCCATCGCCCGCCGTCTCGCCCCGGTCGGCCAGAAAATCGGAGGAGCCGTAGTCGCTAAGAAGGTTGGCGGCATCCACCACCGTCACCATCGTGTCCAGATGTGCGACGTCGGAAAGGCTGCGGCCGTTCTCGTCACGAAAATCGAAGGTTGCGGCCACCGGAAGCGGCTCGGCGATGCCGGTGGATTCGATCAGCAGATAATCGAAACGGCCCTGTTCGGCGAGCGCCCGCACCTCATTCAGAAGGTCGTCGCGCAGCGTGCAACAGATGCAGCCATTGGTCATTTCCACAAGCTGTTCCTCGGTGCGCGAAAGATTGGCGCCACCGTCGCGCACCAGTGCGGCATCGATATTGATCTCGCTCATGTCGTTGACGATCAGCGCGACCCGCAAGCCATCGCGGTTGGCGAGAATATGGTTCAGAAGCGTCGTCTTGCCAGCGCCGAGAAAGCCGGAAAGGACGGTGACGGGAAGTTTTTTCGACATTGGACCTCGTTATCGATGACATCGGGCGCGGACTAGAGAATGGCCTCATTGGCGGAGGGATAATTCCTGGAACGCATCAAATGTAATGTAATAACATAACAAGACATCCATTTGTCAACCGTCCTTTGTTGTGCGGTTTCAGACCCACGAACATGGACGGGATTTAATGTTATTTCATTACGTATTCGTTTGACGAATGTAATAACATTACATATCAAGAGCCAACGAATGAAATCCTGCCCCGGAGGGGTCGATGAGCGATCCGTGCCTTGCCTTTAAAAATCTGACACTTGGATATGCCGGCCGCGCGGCGGTGCATCACCTTGATGGTGATATTGCCAAAGGCTCGCTCACGGCTGTCGTCGGCGCCAACGGGTCGGGAAAATCGACGCTGATGAAGGGCATTGCCGGCATTCTGAAACCGCTCGGCGGTGAATGCCGGGTTAGCCCAAGCGTTTCCGTCGCTTATCTGCCGCAGCAATCGGAGCTCGACCGCTCCTTTCCGGCGCAGGTACGAGATCTGGTTGCGCTCGGTCTCTGGCCGAAACGTGGCCTGCTCGGCCGCCATCGCCAGTCGGACCGGGCAGCGATGGGTGATGTGCTGGAGGCCGTCGGGCTTTCCGGTTTTGAAAAACGCAACATCGATTCACTCTCCGGTGGCCAGATGCAGCGCGCTCTGTTCGCCCGAGCTATGTTGCAGGATGCGCAGCTGATCCTGCTGGATGAACCCTTCAATGCCGTCGATGAGCGCACCGTCGCCGACCTCATGGTGCTGATCAAGACATGGGTTGCGGAGGGGCGCACGGTTCTGGCTGTTCTTCACGATTACGAACTGGTGCGCCAGCATTTCCCGCAAACTCTTCTGCTCGCCAGACGGCTGGTGGGTTTTGGCCCGACGCGGGAAGTTCTGCGGCCCGAAACGTTGCAGCAGGCACAGCGGTTTCACGAGGCATGGGACGGTGACGCCCCTTGGTGCGGACCCACGGAAACGACAGACGACGCCGACCCAGTGGAAACGCTGCAGGATTTCCCCAAACACTCTCAGGCCCATTCGCATATCCATGTCTGATATCTTCATCGAACCATTCATCCAGTATGTCTTCATGCAGCGAGCGCTTGCTGGAGCCTTGATCCTTGCTGTCAGTTGCGGGCCGGTCGGGGTGTTTCTCATGCTGCGCCGCATGAGCCTGACGGGTGATGCCATGGCACACGCCATTTTACCGGGCGCTGCGGTCGGCTTTCTTTTTTATGGACTGGAGATTCTGCCGATGACTATCGGCGGGCTGGTTGTTGGCCTTCTGGTCGCACTCGGGGCGGGCGCGGTGTCGCGCTTCACCATCCAGAAGGAAGACGCCTCGCTTGCCGCCTTTTATCTCATTTCGCTGGCGCTCGGCGTGCTGCTCGTCTCATGGCGCGGCTCCAGTGTCGATCTCATGCATGTACTTTTCGGCACGGTGCTGGCGCTGAACAATGAAGCGCTCGGCCTGATCGGCGGTATCTGCGTTGTCACGCTGGTGGTGATGACGGTGTTCTGGCGGGCGTTGCTGGCGGAATGCCTCGATCCACTGTTTCTGCGCTCCGTCAGCAACTGGGGCAGTCCGGTACACTTCCTCTTCCTCGCCATCGTCGTCCTCAATCTGGTTGGCGGGTTTCAGGCACTCGGTACCCTGCTTTCCGTCGGTCTGATGATGCTGCCCGCCGCTGCCAGCCGCTTCTGGTCCAACCGCGTCGCGCCCATGTGCTTCATCTCGATCGGCATCGGCATGGTCTCGTGCTTTGCGGGCCTGCTTTTATCCTATCACGCGTCGCTGCCATCAGGTCCGGCGATCATCCTTTCGGCAGGCGTCATCTATGTCCTGTCCATCATCGTCGGCACACGTGGTGTGCTTCGCGATCTTCTCGGTTCCGGCCGTCACAGAACGGCCTGAAAACAGCGTTTGAAAAAAGGAGACCCTTTCATGTTCAGAACCATTCGTCTTGCCACCTGCGCAAGCATTCTCTCCCTTTCCCCGGTCCTGATGGCGCAGGCAACGGCTGCCGAACTCAAGGTCGTAGCCAGCTTCTCGATCATCGCCGACTTCGCGAAAAATGTCGGCGGCAACCGCGTCGATATCACGACCATCGTCGGGCCGGATGGCGATGCGCATGTCTACGAGCCGCGCCCGGCCGATGCCGTTGCCGTCAGCAAGGCGGATGTGGTGTTGGTGAACGGCCTTGCGTTCGAAGGCTTCCTGAAGCGGTTGATCGATACCAGCGGCACCAAGGCGCCGGTGGTGGAACTAACCAAGGGCGTGCAGTCGCTCAAGCTTTCCGAAGAACCGGTCGGTCACGCCCATCCGGAAGCCGAGGAAGAGGAAGGCCACGACCACAAGGCGGAAGAGGCCGACCACAGCCATGAAACCGCGGAAGCGCATGACCATGAGGGACACCATCATGGCGAATTCGATCCGCATGCCTGGCAGTCGATCAAGAACGCGGAAATCTACGTGAAGAATATCGCTGGCGCATTTTGCGAGGTCGACAAGGCCGGTTGTGCCACTTACACCGCCAATTCGCAGGCCTATATCGCCAAGCTTGCCACCCTTAACGAAAAGGTGAAAACCGAGATCGCCGCCATTCCTCCGCAAAAGCGCACCATCATCACTTCGCATGATGCCTTCGGTTATTTCGAGCATGCCTATGGTCTCGAATTCCTGGCACCGGAGGGTATCTCGACGGACTCCGAAGCTTCTGCTGCGGATGTCGCCAAGCTGGTGGACCAGATCAGGCACGACAATGCCTCGGCGATCTTCGTCGAAAACATCACCGACAAGCGCTTGATGGACCAGATTGCCAAGGAAACCGGCCTGAAGGTCGGCGGCACGCTTTATTCTGATGCGCTCTCCACGGCCGATGGCCCGGCCGCGACCTATATCGATATGGTCAACCACAATATCGATACCATCAAGGCGGCTGTTCTTACCCAGTAAGACGCGCGGTTTCGTATGAGCTGGAGGAGGGTGACTACGTCACCCTCTTTTTTTGGCGATATCTCTTCTGCTCCTACCCTGTTGACAATCGATTTACCCTTTGAAATGGTAAGATGTCAGACCAATTTAAGGGGGGCGACTTGGACAGATCCAGCCACCGACTGATGCAGCCTATTCCGCCGAGCGACCGCGTGCGCCAGGTCGAGGCTGCACTTTCCGACTATGTCGAGCGGGCGGGACTGAAGGCTGGAGACCGGCTGCCGGCTGAGCGCGAGCTGATGGTAGCGTTGGGTGTCGGCCGTTCCACCATTCGCGAAGTTATCCGCAAGTTTCAGGCGTTGGGCGTCATCGACAGCCGCAAGGGCAGCGGCAATTATCTGCTGAAGCCGATCTCTGCCGCCACCGTGCATATGCCGATCTCTATCGATGCCGAAAGCCTGCGCGACGCGTTGTTGATGACGCTAGAAGTGCGGCGCGGCATCGAGGTGGAGGCCTCCATGGCCGCTGCCCGCCGCCGGACAGTCGAGGATATTGTCACCATGGAAGCGCGGCTCGATGAGATGGAGCGTGTGCATCTGGCCGAAGGAACCTCCGGCAAGGCCGATCTTGCCTTCCATCTTTCGATTTACGACGCCACCCACAATACGCTTTTCAAGCAGCTTCTGGAGCAGATGCGCGAAGGTTTCGAGCGTTTCTGGTCAAAGCCGTTCGACCGTCCGGATTTCGCCGGCCGCTCCTTTCCCTTTCATCGCACGCTGTTCAACGCCATCGCCGCCGGCGATGCGGAGACCGCCCGTGAAGAAACACTGAAAATCCTCGCCGTCGTCGAGGAGGATATCAAGGACATGTCGAAATGAACCAAGGCAACGATCTCTTCGATCCCGCCTCCCTGATCGTCGCGCATGACGAGACCCACGCTTTCGAAGCCGTGGTGCCGCCGCTTGTGCAGACCTCGCTTTTCACCTTTTCCAGCTATGACGAAATGGTGTCCACCTATCGCGGCGAAAAGGTGCGGCCAGTTTATACGCGCGGGCTGAATCCCACAGTTCGCCTGTTCGAGGAGATGCTGGCAAAGCTGGAGGGTGCGGAAGATGCGCTTGGTTTTGCAAGCGGCATGTCCGCCATTTCGTCCACCGTGCTCTCCTTCGTGTCTCCGGGCGACCGCATCGTCGCAGTGCGCCATGTCTATCCCGATGCGTTTCGCCTGTTCGGAACCTTCATGCAGCGGATGAATATCGAGGTGGTCTATGTCGATGGCCGCGACGAGGCGGCGGTTGACAAGGCTATGCCGGGCGCGAAGCTTTTCTATATGGAAAGCCCGACCAGCTGGGTGATGGAGGCCCATGATGTCGGTGCACTCGCTGCGATTGGCAAGCGCCATGGCGCCGTCACCGTCATCGATAATTCGTGGGCAAGCCCGGTCTTCCAGCAGCCGATCTCGCTCGGCGTCGATCTCGTCGTGCATTCGGCGTCGAAATATCTTGGCGGGCACAGCGATGTGGTCTCCGGCGTGGTTGCCGGTTCCAAGGCGACGATCGACCGCATCCGGGCGGAGACCTATCCCTATCTCGGCGGCAAGATGTCACCCTTCGATGCGTGGCTGCTCATCCGTGGCTTGCGCACCCTGCCGCTGCGTATGAAGGCGCATCAGGCATCCGCGCTGGATATCGCAAATCGCCTGCAGGCGCTCGATGTGGTGGAAAAGGTTTGCCATCCGGGGCTGGCGAACCGCCTGCCGCCGGGCCTCAAGGGCACGTCCGGCCTGTTTTCCTTCATTTTCAAGGAAGGGGTGGATGTGCGCGCTTTTGCCGACCACCTCAAGCTTTTCAAACTGGGCGTTTCCTGGGGCGGCCATGAAAGCCTTATCGTTCCCGGTGAAGTGGTGCTTGAACAGAAGGCGCAACCGAACTCTGCCCACACGTTCGGCATCAGCGCGCGTTCAGTGCGCCTGCATGTCGGACTGGAGGGCACCGAGGCACTCTGGAACGATCTCGAACCCGCGATCAAGGCGGCCTCCACCGCCGCCTGACGCGTTTTAAAACCGACGATAAAAAGGGGAGAACGACATGAAAAAACTGGTAGCAGCAGCAATCTTTACCGCCCTTATGACCGGAACGGCGCTGGCGGACACGACCCTGAAACTGGTCGAAGTCATTACAAGTCCCGAGCGGACGGAAACGCTGAAGGGTATCGTCTCGAAGTTCGAAAGCGCCAATCCCGGCACCAAGGTGGAGATCATCTCTCTGCCATGGAGCGAGGCCTTCCAGAAATTCGCAACGATGGTTTCCGCCGGCGATGTGCCTGATGTGATGGAAATGCCCGACACCTGGCTTTCGCTCTACGCCAACAATGGCATGCTTGAAAGCCTCGAGCCTTATCTCGCCAAGTGGGAGTACACCAAGGGTCTGAGCGAGCGCACGCTCGAACTCGGCCGCGATGTGAAGAACACTGCCTATATGCTGCCCTACGGTTTTTATCTGCGGGCCATGTTCTACAACAAGAAGCTACTGGAACAGGCTGGCGTGAGGGAACTGCCGAAGACGCTCGACGAATTCGCCGATGCCTCGGAGAAGGTCGCGGCGCTTCCCGGCAAATACGGCTATTGCCTGCGCGGAGGCCCTGGCGGGCTTAACGGCTGGGTCATGTTCGGCGCGTCCATGGCGGGATCGAACGACTTCTTCGCCAAGGACGGAACGTCCACCTTCGACAGCCCCGGCTGGGTCAAGGGCCTGACCTATGTGGTCGATCTCTACAAGAACGGCTACGCGCCGAAGGACAGCGTCAACTGGGGCTTTAACGAGATCGTCGCGGGATTTTATTCCGGCACCTGCGCCTTTCTCGATCAGGACCCGGACGCCCTTATCGCCATCGCCCAGCGTATGAAGCCGGAAGATTTCGGCGTCATGACCATGCCGAAGGGACCTGATGGCAAGACTTTCCCGACCATCGGTTTCGCCGGCTGGTCGATCATGTCGGCATCCGCCAACAAGGACCTCTCCTGGAAACTGGTCGAGACGCTCGAAGGGCCGGAAGGCAATATCGAGTGGAACAAGAAGACGGGCGCGCTGCCGGTGCACAAGTCGGCGGAGAAGGACCCCTTCTATGCCAGCGAGCAGTTCAAGGGCTGGTTCGACGAACTGGCGGACAAGAACGCCGTGCCGACGAAGATGCCGACCTATCTTGAAGAATTCGCCTTCTTCAAGGATTCGCTTGTTATCAAGACATCGCAGGAAGCGCTCCTTGGCGATATCTCGCCCGAAGACCTCGCCAAGCAATGGGCAGACTACATGACGAAGGCGCAGCAGAAGTTCCTGGCCTCCAAATAAACCGACACGGTCGGCCGCGCGACGTTTGAACCCGCGCGGCCGTTCTTGCGGGCTGTCCCAAACGGCAGGCCCCATTTCAAAACGCGCGGACCGGCTGGCCAGAAGCATTAGAAAAATCTGTCCGCCCCGCCGTCTGATCAGGAGCGATCAATCATGTCCTATGCCCATGGCGCCGGACCCGTGGCCTCGCGCAACCGCGCCGGCAAGCCGGTAATGCGGCGTTTTGCTGACTGGGCCGAACCCTGGCTCTATAGCGCGCCTGTGCTCGTCCTCATCGTTGCCGTCATGCTGGTGCCGCTGGTGCTCGGCCTGTCCTATGCATTTCGCGATGTGCAGCTGCTCAATCCTTTTTCCGGCGGCTTCGCCGGCCTGAAACATTTCGAAGCTTTGTCGCAGGACGCGGCCTTTTACCGCGCACTGAAGAACACGCTGTGGTGGACCGGTGCTTCAGTGTTCCTGCAATTTTTCTTCGGCCTCATTCTGGCGCTGCTGCTGGACAAGCCTTTCGCGGGCAGGGGGCTGGCGCAGGCGCTGGTGTTTCTGCCATGGGCGGTTCCAACCTTTCTCGCCGGTCTCAACTGGGCATGGTTGTTTAATCCGGTCATAGGACCGCTGCCGCACTGGATGGTCTCGCTCGGGCTTCTCTCCGCGCCCAACAATATTCTCGCCGATCCGCATCTTGCCATGTGGGGGCCGATCATCGCCAATGTCTGGTGGGGCATTCCCTTCTTTGCCATCACATTGCTTGCCGCACTTCAGGCGATCCCGCGTGATCTTTATGAGGCCGCTTCCATCGATGGGGCAAACCCGTTGCAGCGCTTCACCTCCATCACCCTGCCATTTCTCGCACCCACCATCGCCATCACCGTTTTGCTGCGCACCGTCTGGATCGCCAATTTTGCCGATCTCATCATCGTCATGACCAATGGCGGACCGGCAGACCGCACCCAGATCGTCGCCAGCTACATCTTCACGCAGGCCTTCCGGCGGCTCGATTTCGGTTATGCCTCGGCCATCGCGCTGGTGCTTCTGGTGCTACTTCTGGCCTATTCCATGCTCATCGTGCTCCTGCGCCAACGCCTTATCGAGAAGGACTGACCGATGACATCAAGGATATTCCTCACCCTTGCCCATCGCCTCGCGATCCTTGCCTATATCGTCTTTGCGCTGTTTCCACTGTTCTGGCTGCTCAAGGTCTCGGTTACGCCGAATGACCTGCTTTATAGCGAGGGCGTGCGGATGTGGCCGTCGCACGCGACGCTGGATCATTATCGGTACGTCATAGAAAACAGTGCCTTCCCCACGTTTTTTAAGAACAGCGTCATCGTGGCCGGCTCTACGGCACTTGCCGTCACGGTACTCTCGTCGCTGTCAGGTTATGCGCTGTCGCGCTTCCGCTTCAAGGGCAAATACTGGATCGTGGCGCTGATGCTGATTACCCAGATGTTTCCGCTGGTCATGCTGGTTGCGCCGATCTTCAAGATGCTGTCACCGCTCGGCCTCACCAACAGCCTGACCGGTCTCGTCATCGTCTACACCGCCTTCAACGTGCCGTTTGCCACTTTCCTAATGCAGTCCTTCTTTGACGGTATTCCGAAGGATTTGGAAGAGGCAGCGATGATCGACGGGGCAAGCCGCTTCACGGCCTTCCGCCAGATCATCCTGCCGCTGACACTGCCGGGTATCGCTGCAACGCTCGGCTTCGTCTTCACCGCCGCGTGGAGTGAGCTACTTTTTGCGCTGATGCTGATTTCGGGCAACCAGAGCGCCACCTTCCCGGTCGGGCTGTTGACCTTCGTTTCCAAATTTTCCGTCGATTTCGGGCAGATGATGGCCGCAGGCGTTCTGGCGCTCATTCCGGCCTGCCTCTTCTTCCTGCTCATTCAACGTTATCTCGTGCAGGGCCTGACGGCCGGCGCGGTGAAAGGATAATTCCATGGCTTCCATCGAGCTGAAGAATGTCGGCAAGACCTATGGCGACCTTGCGGTCCTTCACGGGGTCGATCTGAAGATCGAGGACGGCGAATTCATCGTCCTCGTCGGTCCGTCCGGCTGCGGAAAATCGACGCTTTTGCGCATGATCGCCGGTCTGGAAGAGATTTCAGCGGGCGAATTGACCATCGACGGCGAGCGCGTCAACGACCGCAAGCCCAAGGACCGGGATATCGCCATGGTGTTCCAGTCCTATGCGCTTTATCCGCATATGAGCGTCGCCGACAATATGAGCTACAGCCTGCGCTTGCGCCGCAGCACCAAGGAAACAATAGCGGCGGCCGTGGCCGGTGCTTCGGCGAAACTCGGTCTCGATCCCTATCTGGCGCGCCGCCCGAAAGCGCTTTCCGGCGGCCAGCGCCAGCGCGTCGCCATGGGCCGCGCCATCGTGCGCCAGCCTAAGGCCTTTCTGTTCGACGAACCGCTCTCCAACCTCGATGCGCGGCTTCGCGAGCAGATGCGGGCCGAAATCAAGCGCATGCATGCCGATCTTGGCGCCACCTCCGTTTACGTTACCCATGACCAGATCGAGGCAATGACGCTTGCATCCCGCATCGTTGCGATGAATGCCGGCCACGTGCAACAGATCGGCGCGCCGCTTGAGCTTTACGATCGCCCCGCCAATCTGTTCGTCGCCGGTTTCATCGGTTCGCCAGGCATGAATTTTCTGGAAGGACGGTTCGGACGGGAGAATGGCGGCAGTTCCGTTGTGCTCGGCGATGGCACGCGCCTCGAACTCGGCCGCGATGTGAAGCTCGCCGATGGCGAACCGGTGACACTCGGTATCCGGCCGGAACATGTCACCGTTTCGCCTGCGGACGGAGCTGTCGAGGCGACCGTCGATCTCGTCGAGCCGACGGGTCTCGGCATCATCCTGCATCTGACCGTGCATGGATTGCCCTTCAAGCTGTTTTCGTCTGATCGGGCACTGTTGCAGCCGGGCAAGTCCCTGCGGGTCGGTTTCCCGCAGGAACGGCTTCATGTCTTTAACAGAAACGGTGTCAGGATCGGCGAGGCCTGAACTTAAGGCCTCATATCGCGATGCCCTTATCATCGAACCTGTGGATTTTGGTATCATCCGGTGTGATGAAGACGGTATCGCCGTGTC
>NZ_JASXTH010000023.1:0-44711 GCF_036596185.1 Rhizobium sp. GR12
ATCGTCGCCAAACGCTCGAACATAAGTAGAATCAACACCGTGCGCCTTGTCTACAAAATTTAAACCGGACAGTAGTGCCTCAAGGGCGAGGATGACGTCGAGTGTAGGGCGCAAGACCTGTCCACGCCAGGGTCCCCCTCCCTCGTCTCCGTCGCACAAATCTCCCCCGCATATCTGCGCCCCACCTAAAAACGAAGCACCCCTTTGCCGCCTGTCAAGCCGGGAACGTCGTTGCAATGCAGCAAGCGCAAGTTTCGGGCAAGCCGCCGCCGTTAACCATTTGTTAACTTTTGAACGCGGAATCACCAGCATGCAGATCGAAAGCAATATTGGCGGATACAATTATCAGGCTCGTGTCCGCGACATCGAAAAACCCGGCAGCGCGCAAAACGCGCCCGAGGAACAGGCCGTAAAACGCGGCCCCGGCAACCCGACCGTTTCCAGCACCATTCTTTCCCATTCGCTGGCAAATGTGCTGTGGGCAGTGGGCAATGGCAGCGCGCCGGCTGCGGCGTCTGCCGAAGTCGAGGTGGAAGCGAAAGCGGAATGGGTGCGCAGCGCCTATTCTGAATATACCGAATAGGCTTTTTAATACGAAGCCTCTATCGCACTCTCCGTCATCCTCGGGCTTGACCGAGGATGACGCGGTGGGATTCAAGCGCCTTCATCACTCAACTGAAATAGACGATTCCTATCAGGCCCTTGCCGGGCTGACCTCCACTGTCACATGCGAGAGTTCATGGATGGCGGCAAGCTTCTGTTTGTAGAAGGCCGGTGCCTTCGGCGCCTGCGAATGGATGGCGACGATGGCGGCGTGATGCCCCGGACCGACCTGCCAGACGTGCAGATCGGTGATGCGATCCTCATCCGTTTCCACGCTTTGGCGGATTTCCTGCGGCAAGTCCTCGGCCTGCGGCATCGCATCGAGCAACGTCGTCGCGGTGGAGCGGATCAAACCCCATGACCAGCGGGCGATGACCAGACCGCCGACGATACCCATCGCCGGATCGAGGAAGGACCAACCGTTCCATTTGCCGAGCAGCAGCGCGACGATGGCGAGAACCGAGGTCAGCGCATCGGCCAGTACATGCAGATAGGCCGCACGCAGATTATTGTCCCTGCCGCCCTTTGCACCATTGTCATCGTGATGCGCGTGGGAGCCATGATCGTGATGGGCATGCGAGCCATGGGCATGGTGCCCGTGTCCATGTCCGTGGTCATGCCCGTGATCGTCCTTCAGCAGCACGGCGCTGACGAGATTGACGACAAGTCCGATAATGGCGACGAAGATCGCCTGATTGAAGTCGATGTCGACCGGATTGAAGAGGCGCATAGCGCTTTCGACGGCGATGAGCAGCGCCACCACCGCCAGCACGATGGCGCTGGCAAAACCTGCCAGATCGCCGAACTTGCCGGTGCCGAAGGTGAAGCGCGGATTGCGCGCCTCGCGCCGGGCATAAAGATAGGCCAGCGCCGAGATAAGCATCGCGCCCGCATGGGTGGACATGTGCCAGCCATCCGCCGTCAGCGCCATGGAGCCGAACCAGTGACCGGCGACGATCTCGGCCACCATCATGACGGCCGTCAGCGCAATCACCATCCACACGCGCTTTTCGTTGCGCTCATGGTTCCGGCCGAGAAAAACATGGTCGTGGCCGGCCGCAGTGGGAAATTCGGATGTCGTCGTCATGTCGCTAATCCTGTTCGATTTTTAGAGCATTTTGTTTTGCGCGTGTCTTTTTCCCAAAACCGCGGGGACTCTTGGGAGACATGCTAGCGGATGTAGGTCTTCAGCACCTGGGCCAGCTCTTCCGCCGCCCGCGCCCGCTCTTCTTCGTTTTCGGCATGCACGACGTGCTCATGCAGATGCTCCTGCATCACCTCGCCCGTCAGGCCGGAAAGCGCGCCGCGCACCGAGGCCAGCAATTGCAGCACCTCGCCGCACGGTTTGGAATCGCCCAATGCACGCTCCACCGCCTCCATCTGCCCTTTCAGGCGGCGGATGCGGGCGAGAAGCTTTTCCTTGTTGCGGATCGTATGGGACATCAGTGCCTCATATACTATAGGGGGGTATACTATATTGCGACGATTTTTTGTTCAAGCCCTCAGCGACGCAATCTTCGCGAATGTTTCGGACCCTAGAAATAGCCCATCAGAATTTAGGGGGAATCAGTCATGACGACTGTCGCAGCAAGCATCAGCAGCTATTACGCAACTCCGGTCCGGGCCCTTGAGCCGACTAAAAACAGGGAAACCCATTCCGCCACCGAGGCCCTGCTGGAACTGACCCGCGCGGCCCATCGCGCCATTTCAAGCACCGAGAGCGCCACGACAATCGCACCGGCCGCCGCCAGCGCTTCCGCCGGCCTTGCCGCCGCATTGTGGAACCTCGACAGCGGCGCGCCCGCCAAAGCCGATCCCGCTTTGGAGATGACCGCCTCCGCGCAGCCTGAAGCCGCATCCGGTATCGAGACGGAAGTCCTGAAGGCCCTGGCCCAGGCGCTCGGCGTGGACGAGACCGCCTGACACCCATTGAACGGCAGGCAGAAAAGCTATATCTCTAGAGACTAGAGCATTGAGCCGAAAAGCGTAACGCGGGTTTTCAGCCCGATGCTCAAACAAAAATCTGGAGCATCGGACCCGTTTTCCGCCGCTCTGGAGATAGGGAGAAAGCCATGCTGTCCATCGGCGAACTGTCCAAACGCACCGGCGTCAAGGTGCCGACGATCCGCTATTACGAGCAGATGGGTCTCATCCGCGAGGCGGACCGCTCGGACGGCAACCAGCGCCGCTACGAAAAATCCGACCTCGAAAGGCTGGCCTTCATCCGCCATGCGCGTGATCTCGGCCTGAACATCGACGCGATCCGCGAACTGATCGCGCTCAGCCAGCACCGGCAGATGCCATGCGAGGGTGCGGACCGTATTGCCGCCGAACATCTGGCCGATGTGCGCGAAAAAATCGCCAAGCTGAAGAAGCTGGAATACGAACTGGAGCGCATCGTCGCCCATTGCGACGGCCACTCGATCGAGGATTGTTACGTCATCCGCGCGCTTTCCAACCACGGCATGTGCGAGGGCGAACATTGAGGCTGAAGAGCAGGCTTGACAGATTTTAGATTCGGGCGCATTGCATTGGCATGATCAACGAACGCGCACCCATCTCCTGCTCGTACTTTTGGGCCTACCTGTAAAGGGCGGCTCGACAGATCATTTTGTCAACAAGCCGCCGTTAGGCGGCTTTGTTGTTTTTCAAGCGTCCTGACGGCACCGATAAAACCGAAGGACCAGAAAAATGACCGAAGATAGCTCCCTTACACTGGAAAGACCGCCTGTCGTCATCATACGCGGCGCGCGCAAGACGGATTTGCCTGAGCTGAACGAGATGATCACGCTGCTTGCCACCTACCACGGCGATGCGGCGGCGATTACGCCGGCGAAGCTCGAGCGCGACCTGTTCGGCCCGCTTCCCTGGGTGCATGGTCTCGTGGCGGAAGCCGACGGCGAACTGATCGGCTACGCGCTGATGCTGCCGCTCTACAGGGCGCAGGAGGGCCGGCGCGGGCTTGAACTGCACCATCTTTTCGTGCGTGACGGCCATCGCGGCCATGGCACCGGCCAGCACCTCGTTTCCCGCGCGCGCGATATCGCCAGGCGTCTCGGCTGCGACTATCTTTCCGTCAGCGCCACGACCGGCAATGTGGCCGCGCATCGTTTCTACGAGAGCATGGACTTCGCGCCCCGGCCGGTCACCGGCATGCGCTACATGCAGTCGATTGCCTGATTGAAACCGACGGAGACAGACATGACACGGATTGCCATATGCTCGTCACCGGCATGCGTTACATGCAAGCCCATCGCCTGATTGAAACCAACGGAGACGGACATGACACGGATCGCCATTGCGCTCGCGCAGGATTTTGCGGACTGGGAACCGGCGCTGCTTGCTGCGGCGGCGCGCGGCTATCTCGGCGTCGAGATCGTTTACGCCACCCCGGACGGACGACCCGTGATTTCGATGGGTGGGCTCGATGTTACGCCCGACACATCCTATGATGCGCTTGATCCTGATAACATCGATGCGCTCGTCATTCCTGGCGGTATGAGCTGGGAAAAGGGGACGGCTGTCGATCTTGACGGTCTGGTGCATCGGTTTCGCGACAGGGATCGGCTGGTTGCCGGCATCTGCGCGGCAGCAAGCGCGCTTGCGGGCACGGGCGTCCTCAACGATGTGGCGCATACCGGCAATTCGCTTGCGTCACACAAGGCCTATCCGGCCTATCGCGGTGAAGGGCTTTATCGCGATCAGCCAAAGGCGGTCAGCGATGGCGGCATCGTCACGGCGGCCGGCAGTGCGCCGGTCAGTTTCGCTGTGGAAATTCTGAAAAACCTCGGCCTCTTTGGTCCGGAAGCCGAGGCGGAACTTGGAACTTTTGCGGCGGAACATCGGTGAGGCGCAATGGGCTGGATGGTTTGCGGACCTTCCCTCCGTCATGCCGGCCTTGAGCCGGTATCCAGCCAGCCCAAGTCTTTGGGCTGAGAAGACTCTTTTCGCCGCGCAGACGCGCTTCGGCTGGATACCGGCCCAAGGCCGGCATGACGGAAGAAAGTTCACCAGGTATTACCCTCTATCAAGCACACGGCAGACACGGGCGGCGGCCTCACCGCCCTCGCCCGCAATCGCCCGGCGGATATCGCGGCTGTTCAAATGCAGGCTGCGACCGGCGGGCAGGCCCGCGCGTTTTATCTTGGCAAGCGCTGCGGCCGTAAAAGCGGCCTCATGATCGTGGAAAAAAGCAAGCGCCGTTTCCCGTTCGGGGCTGGCGCCGAGGACTGCCTTGAAGGCAAGGCGGTGCACGGCGCAGAAAGCGCCGTGACCGGGAACGGCAAAACGCAGCGCATCGAGTTCGTCACTCCATTCGGCTGCGTCCTGCATAGTCTCAAGCCGACTGGAAGCGTTTCAGGAAAAATGCGCTCAGTGTTCCGAGCAGAGCCCAGAAAACAAAGCTGGTCACGGTGGCGGCAACGATGAACTGGCGCTCCAGCGGCAGCGGTGCCAGCGCATGTTCGCCTTCCGGCGGCAGCGGCGCACCCACCACATGTGGAGCAACGATCAGCACCAGCGCCAGCACGATTGCCCAGGGTTCGCGTCGGAACGAGATCAGCGCGATGCCGCCCGCGGTTGCGGCAACCGTCGAGAGCCACCAGATCTGCCGCGCCTCAAGCGCTGCGGCCGGGCTGCCCGGCAATTCCGGCGGCAGGCCGATCATCGGTGCGAGCATGACGGCGGCAAAACCGGCGACACCCCACAAAAGACCTTCGCGCCAGCCGGCATTGGTGCCGCGCAGCGAGATGAGGCCCGTCAGCACCAGCGCATAACCGATGGCGGTCAGGATATTGGCGGCCAACGTATAGGCGGTGCGCTCGAAGCCATCGGCCGGGGACCAGGCTTCCTCATTATGTTCGTGCGCGGGAACCGCAGCGCCGGTCGTGGCCGGAGCATCATGGCTGTGGGGCGCTTCGCCGCCGGCATTTTCATAGGTTTCCGCCTTCAGGATCAGCGGCGTGGTGCCGAAAGCCTGCATGGCGGAGACGGCGAAACCGCCAACGATGCCGACGAGAATGGCGGTGAAAACGATATTACGAAAAAACGACATGCTTCACCCCTCAATGGCAAGGGAAAGCATTGGCATGACGTGTGTCATGCGCGGCATTGTGAACGGCTTCCACATGCGAAAAGCCGACAAAACCGACGACGAACAGGCCAAGCACGATCGCCGTCAGCGATTGCGCGAAGCTGCCCGTTTTTGCTGAAACGGCGGCATTCGCCGTATTCTGGTTGATGGACATGGTGACCCCTCCTGCGGCGCGACCCCGCGCCTTTAGATGCGGCAGAACGGCGAAAAAGCCGCGCAGCCGCATGCGATACACTTCACCACGGGGATAACGAGACTGACACAGGGAGGCAGCTTGTGCCTGGTCACCCTGAAATTCCGCTCTTCCGGACACCCCGCCGGCATGGACATTTCCGTGATGGCAGGTCTCCTGGCTTACGGGTCAAAACCTGAAACACCTTCCCGGCATCACCCTCGCCCCAATCGGAAACCTCGGTTTCCGGCGAGATGGCTTACCAGTGGCATTTCGTTTCAGGCTCTCCGCTCACAGTTGCGGGGGCAGCCACGAATGAGGATGTCTCCCTATCGTGTTCCCTTTTCACCTTCCGGAACGCCCGGAAGGAACCATCACAGGATTGTTATCCGACGGGTGGGTGCGGGAGTCAATGGCGGGCTCTCGTTCGAACTGCGCGCCGTCGCCTCCACCTCCGTCACCCCGGACTAGATCCGGGGTCCAGCGCGATCAAGTCCTTGATCGCGAAAGACTCTTCTCACGGCGCAGACGCGCCGTGGCTGGATGCCGGATCAAGTCCGGCATGACGGGTCGTCGTGTCTTCGACCCCAAATCTACCGCGGTGGAATGGCCTTCAGATAGGCGGCAATCGCATCCCGGTCATCTGCGGTCAGATGCGCCATGTTCTGCTGCACCTTGACCATGGAGCCGCCGACGCTGTCGAATTCCGGGGTGAAGCCGGTTTCCAGATAGCTGGCAATATCGGCCGCCGCCCATGCTCCGATGCTTTCGGAGCCGGGCGTGATATCGGGAATGCGGCCTTCGCCTTCCGGGTTGGGGCCGCCGGCCAGCCATTTTCCTTCCAGAAAACCGCCGAGCGCGTTGCGCGGCGTGTGGCATTCGCCGCAGTGGCCCGGTCCTTCCACCAGATATTGGCCGCGCAGCAATTCGGCATTGGCATTCGCAAGCTCGACGCGGGGCGGCGCGGACGTATCGAAATAGAGGAATTTCCAGCCGCCCAGCGCGATCCGCATATTGAATGGGAACGGCAGATCATGATCCGGCGCGTCGTTCGGGCTGGCGGGCAGAACCCGCAGATAACCGTAGAGGTCGTTGATATCCTTCTGTGTCATGCGGGCATAAGAGGCATAGGGAAAGGAGGGATAAAGATGTTCGCCGTTCCTGCCGACACCGCGCGTCATGGCATCGCCGAATTCCGCCAGCGTCCAGCCGCCGATGCCATGCTGCGGATCGGAGGAAATATTGGGTACATGGAAGGTGCCGAAGGGGCTTTTCAGCGCCTGCCCGCCCGAAAGCGTCAAAAGCGCATCGCCCTTGGCATCGGGCGCCGCATGGCAGCTTGCGCAGCCGCCCGCCCAGAACAACGTTTCGCCATTGGCCAGATCCGGCTCGCCAAGGCTGACCCAATGGCTGGGCGCCAGCCGCTGAGGGGCAGTGACCCACGCGAAAATTCCGTAACCCGCAATGGCCGCAACCGCGATCCCGCCCGCAAGCTTCGTCCAGATGGAAGACATGACCCCTCTCCCCTTTTGCCCGACCGAGCATGTTTGGCCGCCCGAAGGCGGTCGAGATTATCGATAGCCCTCCCGCTTGCTGGACGTCTTCCTCGGGCCTGACCCGAGGATCCACAATTCGACGGCTTATGAATCCTCGCCTCAGGGGCGAGGATGACGCGGGAGCGGTTCACGGCCTACCCGCGACCGGGAAAAGACCGCTCGAAAGCGGTCTTCCGACACATTATTTCTTTAGACGATAGGTCTGGTGGCAGGCGCCGCAATCGGCTCCCAGCGCCTTCATGGCGGTGGCGACACCGGCCTGATCGGCAGGGAGACCGGCGAGAACCGTATCCGCATCCGTGCCGAGCTTGGCGGCCTTGGCCTTGAAGTCCTCGAAATTTTCCCAGATGGCGGGGGCCGCAGCACTGCCAGTCTCGCTGCCGGGCGGGAACTGGTCGGGGAAAGCCTTGGCATTGGTGCTGATGGTCGTGACGGCAGCCTTGACGACATCGGCGTCGTAAGGCTTTTCACCCTTGGAGATGGCGGCGAGCGCACCCATGGAGCCCCCGATCTGCTTCATCATGCCTTCACGCTTTTCGACTTCGCCGGCAGCGTAGACCGCTCCGGCGCAAAGACAGCCGAAAAGCATGGCCGCCGCGATGGTTTTCAGTTTCATACACTCTCTCCTTGATTCCGGCAGGCACACCGGACGCTAGATGCAACGGCGCGAGGATGCCCTTTCCGCATGGCGAAAAGAAGTCACATTGCGGTGAATTCCTTCGTGAAAACAGAAGTCTAGGGCATCGGACCGAAAAGTGTGCGCGGTTTTCGGATCGTCCGATGCTGAAACAGAAACCTGGAGCGGCGGGACCTGATCCATTTCATCGCCCGCCGCTCCAGGACAGGGCTTCAAAGAGTGTCAGCAGGGCTGCGGCAATCAGCATGAAACCGGCGGCGCGGCCGATGAAGATCGTGGCGGCAGGCGAGGAAACGAGCCATGCCCGGCTCTTGTCGGCCGTCAGCGCCAGCGCGCCATAGACCGTAAACTGCGTAACCGCCACCATCGCGCCCATCACCAGCCCCTGCATCCAGATCGGACCGTAAGCGGGTTTGAGGAATTGCGGGTAGATCGCCATCATGAACAGATAGGCTTTCGGATTGGAAAGGCAGGTCAGCACCGCCCGCCAGAAGGCCTTTCTGACCGAGGCGCTCGCTTGCGCCTCATCACCGTTCACGACAATCGCGCTGCGCATCAGGCCGATACCGATCCAGACCATGTAAGCCGCACCTGCGACGAGAAGCGGCAGGAACAGCGACGGCATCCAAGCGGCAAGCATGCCGACGCCGACCGCGCCATAAAGCGAATGTACGATGCCGCCGGCGCTCATGCCGCTTGCGGCGGAGAGGCCGGTTTTACGGCCGCCGGTCAGCGCGCTTGCCAGCACGAATAGCATATCCATGCCCGGCAGGATGATGATGCCGAACAGGACCAGAAAGAAAAGCCAGAGATTTTCGGCGTAACTCATGTCAGTATCTCCCAAGACAGTTTACGGCACATTCGGGAAAGCTTAAGTTTCTCAATGTGTTTTGCTGTTTATAGGAAAAGCCAACTGACAGCGTTGTGTCAGTTGCGTGGTGAAGCAACCGGGAAAAACGGCAATGCGCAAGGCATCGAGACTGTTCGAGATCATCCAGATCCTGCGGGTGGCGCGCAGGCCGGTCACCGCGCAGACCATCGCCGAGGCACTGGAGGTCACGGTGCGCTCGGTCTATCGCGATATCTCGGCCCTTCAGACCATGCGCGTGCCGATCGAAGGGGAGCGCGGCGTCGGTTACATCCTGCGTCCCGGCTTCAACCTGCCGCCGCTGATGTTTTCCATCGAGGAGACGGAGGCGATCGTGCTGGCGCTCGCCATGGTCGCCCGCACCGGCGATAGCGAATTGCGGCAGGCGGCGAAAAAGGTCAGCGACAAGATCGCCGCCTCCCTGCCCGAACCCCTGTCGAAAACCCTGAGCGCCAATGCCCTGCATGCCTGGGGCAGCGTCGCACCCTCACCCGCCGGCATCGATCTTGCCACCGTCAGGCGGGCGGTGCGCGACGAGGAGAGGCTGGACATTACCTATCGCGATGAGGCGGGTGCGGAAACCCGGCGACAGATCCGGCCCATTGCCGTGATCTATTATTCGGAAACGACCAATGTCGTCGCCTGGTGCGAATTGCGACAGGCGATCCGCAACTTCCGCTCGGACCGGGTGCTCGCCTGCGAAACAACGGGCAATTTTTTCAAGATGGAAGGCGAAAGGCTGCGCCAATTGTGGATGAGCGGCTGGCAGAGCAACCAGCCGGCAAGCCCCGCCTCACAACCGTAAAAGACGATCCGCTTCACGCCCGAAACCGCGTATTGCGATT
Source organism: Rhizobium sp. GR12 (assembly GCF_036596185.1). Taxonomy (NCBI): domain Bacteria; kingdom Pseudomonadati; phylum Pseudomonadota; class Alphaproteobacteria; order Hyphomicrobiales; family Rhizobiaceae; genus Rhizobium; species Rhizobium sp. GR12. The sequence continues at coordinate 9,774 of NZ_JASXTH010000023.1, forward strand.
CGGTCGGCGAAGACATCGGCGATGGCGAAGGTGTTCTGGTCCGGCGTATCCACCATGCCCTTGAAATTGACGAAGTGAGTGCTGCCCAGCAGGCCGTAATTGCCATCGTGATTATGACCGCTGAACCATGCGGCAACCGAAGGATGCGCGCCCAGAAGATCGAGGATGCGCGGCGCATCCCACATATTATGGGCGTTTTGCGGATAGATCGGATAGTGGCAGAGAACGACCACTTTTTCGCCCGCCGCATCCGCCTTTTGCAGAACGCTCCGCAGCCATTCGAATTGCTCGTCGCTGAGCGACGCGTTCCAGTCCTGCGCATTGATCGCGCCCGTTTCTTGCAGGTGCTTCAGCCGGTCTTGCGCAAGCGCGCGGCGCGGATCGTCCGGCGGCGGGGCAAACAGGCTTACCTCGTTACCGTCAAGCACCACGAAACGTATCTCACCGATGGTGAAATCGTGCCAGGGCGACGCCATGCCGAGGCGGGCATGGATGGTGGGCAGATGCTCGGGCGCGACTGCAAAATCGTGATTACCCGGCAGCATCACCGAGGGGTGGCGAAGCCCGTCGTAAACACTGAGGATCGCGTCGAAATTTTCAAAGCCACGGTCGATGATGTCGCCGAGCGTCACCACGAAGGCCAGTTCCTCGCTGTTGAAGGCATCGATGGCCTCCGCCAGCTTTTTCGGGCTTTCGGCATAATACCGGCCCATTTCCGGGCGGGGATCGGCATCGGCATATTGGGGATCGGCAACGATGCCGAAGGAGAAGAGAGGGCTGGTTTTTTCAGTCATGATGCGCCGCGATAAACCGGGCTGATGACAGGCTTGTGACAAGTGGAAAACCAAGGCCGCAAAAGCAAAACACCCGGCATTTCGGCCGGGTGTTGAATGGAGGCAAGCGTAAACCTATCGTCGTCATGCTCGGGCCTGTCCCCAAGTATCTGCTGACGTCGCGTTTCAGGAGACATCCGCAGATCCTCGGCACAAGGCCGAGGATGACGTCACGCGTGGAGAGGCCGTCTTGACTGACAGCAACCACGCTTTTCGCGCACCTTACTTGGAAGCCGCTTCGTAACGCTCGAGCACGTAGTCCCAGTTGATAAGGTTATCAACGAAGGCTTCGAGGTACTTCGGACGCAGGTTGCGGTAATCGATGTAGTAGGAGTGTTCCCACACGTCGACGCCGAGGATCGGTTCTGCGCCATGAACCAGCGGGTTTTCGCCGTTCGGGGTCTTGGAGATTTCGAGCTTACCGTTCTTGACGGAAACCCATGCCCAGCCGGAGCCGAACTGTGTGGTGCCGGCAGCGATGAAATCAGCCTTGAACTTGTCGTAACCGCCGAGATCGGAGGCGAAAGCCTGTTCCAGCTTGCCTGGCAGCTTGTTGCCGCCGCCGTCCTTCTTCAGCCACTTCCAGAAATGGACGTGGTTGTAATGCTGGGCCGCATTGTTGAAGAGACCGGCATTGGTGCCAAAGGACTTCTTCACGACTTCCTCGAGCGAAAGGTCGGAAAGACCGGCTTCCGCTGCCAGCTTGTTGCCGTTGTCGACATATGCCTTGTGGTGCTTGTCGTGATGGAACTCGAGCGTCTCGCGCGACATGTAGGGTGCAAGCGCGTCGTAGTCGTATGGGAGTTCAGGAAGTTCGAAGGCCATGGTTTTTACTCCTTTTTGCAGCGGGTTACCGCTCCTAGAAACCGTGTGAGCGGACCATAGGAGCGAAGCTCTGTTTGGGCAACCTGTGAAATATCAAAATGTTCCGCCAAAAGAGAAAATTCCTCCTGTGGCAGCCGCCACCACATTTGTTTCACAACCCAGGCGTACCGTTTTCCACCCTATCGGTTCGCTTTTTGATGAAATTGCAGGAAGGAAATTCCATGACCCACCCCAGGATCCAACGCGCGCTGCTCCTCGCCGCCTTCTCCTCGCTTGCCCTACCCGCCGCCGCGTCGTCGGACGATGCGTGGAAGGAATTCGTCGCGGATGTGCAGACGGCGTGCCTCAGCGCCAGCAAAGACATGATCGAGGACGCCAAGGTGGTCGTCGATCCGGTCGGCAGGGAGAATTACGGCCTCGCCATCCTCACCGGCAAGGCCAAAGGCGCGGATGCGACGATCAGCCATATCTGCGTCTACGACAAGAAAACCAAGGCCGTCGAACTCGGCAGCGAGCTTGCCGGCGATACACTGAAGGTTGAAATTCCCGGCTCCACCAAGCCCTGAAGTCTCAATAGCGCGGCGTGGTATCGCCCTCGCCCAGCGCACGCTGCATCAGCACCGTATCCAGCCATTGGCCGTGTTTCCAGCCGATGGACCTGAACGTGCCGACATGCTCGAAACCGGCGGCGCGGTGCACACCGATGGATGCGGCGTTGGCGCTATCGCCGATGACCGCAATCATCTGCCGGAAACCACGCGCGGTCGCGTCCTCGATCAGCGCATCGAGCAGCTTGCGGCCAATCCCCATGCCTTTCATGGCCGGATCGACATAAACGGAGTTTTCCACAGCAGCACCATAGGCCGGGCGCGGACGATAGGCCCCGGCATAGGCGTATCCGGCTATCTTTCCGTCGATTTCGACGACGAGATACGAATAATTGCCCTCCACCAACAGACGGCGGCGCTCAAGCATCGTCTCCACGCCCGGCGGATCGATCTCGAAGCTGGCGCGGCCGTGCAGCACGGCGTCCCGGTAAATTTCGGTAATGGCTGGAATATCCGCTTCCTCGCAAGGGCGGATGATAAGGCTTGAAACTGTGGGAAGGGTCATTCTCTTGTCCTGCGATCGTTCACAGCGCCATTGTGCATTGCGGCTCAATCAAAATAAAGATTATCTATCTTATACAAACGATAAGGTTTTCTTTGATGATGGACCTCGATCTGCGGCAGGTGCGCAGCTTCATGGATGTAGCCGATCTCGGCAGCTTTTCCGCCGCCGCCGACAAGGCGGGGCTGACGCAGCCGGCCATCAGCCTGCATATCCGGCTTCTCGAAAAGCAGCTCGGCGTGCGGTTGATCGAACGGGTCGGCAGGCGCGCGCAGCCGACGGCGGCGGGCCGGGATTTTCTCATCCATGCAAGACGGATCGCGGAGGAAGTGGCGCATGCCATCGATACCGTAGCGCCGCATCGCAGCGGGGTGACGGGACGCCTGCGCATCGGCACAGGCGCCACCGCCTGCATCTATCTGCTGCCGCCGGTGCTGGGCAAAATCCGGCAGACGATGCCGGGTATCGAAATCGTCGTGCAGACCGGCAATACCCACGATATACTGAGGCTTCTCGAGGCCAATACGATCGACGCAGCGGTGGTGGCCCTGCCCGCCAGCGGCCGCAGCCTCGATATCAGCGATATCCATCTCGACGAACTGGTCGCGGTTTTCCCGCGTGGCTCCGTTCCTGACGCAACGGTCCTGAACGCGGAGACACTTTCGACACAGCCCCTGCTGCTCTACGAGGGCGGCAATACCCGCAAACTTGTGGATCAATGGTTTTCAGCCAGCGGACGCACCGTGCAGCCCGCCATGGAACTGGGCAGCGTCGAGGCCATCAAGAAACTGGCGGGTGCCGGCCTTGGCCTAGCCATCGTGCCGCGCATGGCGATGGAGCATGAAAGCACGGCCTCGGGGCTTGAATGGCGCTCGCTCGAACCGCCGCTCGAACGGCGGATCGCCCTTGCGCTCAGGCGCGACAAGCATATGACAGCGCCGCTGCGGGCGCTCGCCGCTGCATTACCGAGCTTGCAGAAACGATAAGGCCCGCGCCGGATTCAGGCGCGGGCTTGACCTCTCCTCTGTCATCCTCGGGCTTGACCCGAGGACCCATAACTTGGAGCGACCGTGGATCCTCGGGTCGAGCCCGAGGATGACGTCGAATTTGGTGAACCCGCATCATTTGATGACACGAGCTCCACTTGCGAACCTCAGAACTCCGTCCAGTCGTCACCTTTCACGGTCTGCGCAGGCGGTCTTCATTTCCTCGACCATGGCGGCACCATGCCCTCAGACGTCCGCGCCCAGACGCGCCCAATCCATGTAAAGATCGAGCGCCTTGCGGGCGACCGGGCCTGCCTGCAGCTCGCGGTCATCCAGCTTCACCACTGGCGAAACCTTGGAATAATTGCCCGAGCAGAAGATTTCGTCCGCCTCGCGGAAATCCTCGACCGACAGGGTCGCTTCGCGCACTTCGAAACCAGCCTGACGCAGCAGGCCCATCACGCGCGAACGGGTGATGCCGGCAAGGAAGGTGCGGTTCGGAACCGGGGTGAAGACGACGCCATCCTTGACCATGAAGATGTTGGAAGAGGCCGATTCGGCGACATTGCCGTTCATGTCGCGCATGAGGGCGTTGTCGAAACCGCGCGAGCGGGCTTCCAGAATGGCGCGGCCGCTATTGGGGTAAAGACTGCCGGCCTTGGCATCCGTCATCGCGGTTTCCGGCGAAGGGCGGCGCAGCGGCGAGACGGTGAGCGTCAGCGGCTGGCCGGCATTCATCGGCGCTTCGAAAAGGCACAGCGCAAAACGGGTGGAATTGGCATCGGGCGCGACGACGCTGCCCGGCGAACCGTGTTCGGCCCAATACATCGGCTTGATGTAAATCTCGGTCTTGCCGTCGAATTTATTGACGCCTTCCAGCGCCAATGCTTCGATCTCTTCCGCCGTCATGGTCGGCTTCATGCCCATATTGGTGGCCGAGCGGTTGACGCGCTGGCAATGCAGATCGAGATCGGGAGCCACGCCATCAAACCAGCGCGCGCCGTCGAACACCGTGGAGGCCAGCCACATGGCATGCGAGGTCGGGCCGATGAGCGGCGGATTGCCGGGCAGCCATTGACCGTCAACATAGGTCCAGGTGGTTGATCGGGGTGCGGTATCGACGCTCATAATGGTCTCCTGTCTTGAACGCTCCCGCATTTTCTTCCGAAAAGCGAAAACGCTCCATCTATTTTGCTTTGGCGCATGTCCGGGCACAAAATCGCTTCGCACTTTTGCTGGCAATGCTTTGAAAATCGGCCGGAGTGAATGCCTACGACCGAATGAGGTCAAGTTTTAATTGCTGCTATGTCTGATTTTGATGGAAAATAACAAACGGGGGCCCTGACAAGGACGTTTTATGAGGCGAAACAAAAGGTTGATGAATAGATCCATCACAATAATTCATGCATCGGATGATGGCGGCGCGATTTCGCACATGCGATGCTGATGGTCTGACGGCGCTTGCAGCGCCCTCTGCCCGTCCCCGTTCGCCCATTCGGATGCGACGTTTCCGCAGGAGGAAATCATGGCATGGTCCGCCCACCAATATCTGAAATTTGAAGACGAGCGGACACGTCCCGCAAGGGATCTTCTGGCGCAGGTGCCGCTGGAGCGCGTGCTGAACGGCTACGATCTGGGCTGCGGCCCCGGCAATTCCACCGAGCTTTTGACCGACCGTTACGGCGTCAACGTCATCACCGGCATCGACAGCGACGACGACATGCTGGAAAAGGCGGCGGACCGGCTGCCCAACACCCGTTTCGGCAAGGCCGACCTTGGCGAATGGCGGCCCACCCAGAAGGCGGACCTGCTTTACGCCAATGCGGTTTTCCAGTGGGTGCCGGATCATCTCGCCGTTCTTTCGCAACTGATGGATCAGCTGGAAAGCGGCGGCGTTCTTGCCGTGCAGATGCCTGATAATCTGGAGGAGCCGACGCATCGCGCCATGCGCGAGACGGCGGCGGACGGTCCCTGGAAGAACACGTTCTCGGACGGCGGGCTGCACCGCAAACCCCTGCCCGCCCCATCAGCCTATTTCGAGGCGCTGGCGCCGAAATCCGTGCGGGTGGATGTGTGGCACACCATCTACAACCACCCCATGAAGGATGCGGAAAGCATCGTGGAATGGGTCAAGGGCACCGGCCTGCGCCCCTATCTTGCCGGCGCCGGAGAGGAACACCGCGAAGCCTTCCTTGCCGACTATACAAGGCGCATCGCAGCCGCCTATCCGCCCATGGCGGACGGCCGGCTGCTGTTGCGTTTTCCACGCCTGTTCGTGATGGCGGTGAAGAAGTAGCGTCGTTTTCGCCTCCCCTCATTCCTGTACCTGTCACAGGAATCCAGCGGACGCGCGTCTGCGCGGCGAAAAGAGTCCTCTCAGCCCAAAGACTTGGGCTGGCTGGATCCCTGTGACAAGCACAGGGATGAGGAGAACGCGGAGGCCGATCTTAAATTTGGCCAATCGGCCTCAATGCATTATCTCTAACCCGCGAAGGCATAGACCCGAAGGCGGTGGCCATCGGGGTCGCTGGCGGTGAAGGTGTAGCCGAAATCCATCGTGCCGGGCTGCTGCAAAATGGTAATGCCCTTCGCCTTCCAGCCAGCAAAGGCTTCATCGACCTGCGCATCGTTTTCGACCCGGAATGCCAGCTCGCCGCTGCCGCCGGTGACCGATGCCTTCGGCTCCACCGTATGCCGCGACCAGAGGCCGAGCTTCATGCCGTTCTGGAGCACGAACAGGGAGAATGTCGGGGAGGTTTCGACCGGCTCCGCACCCAGCAGGGCCTTGTAGAACTCCGTGCTGGCGGGCGGGTTGTCGACGTAGAGAATGGTGAAATCGGGGTGGATCGTCATGGCTGTTCTCCTTGTTGCGGATGAACAGGTTCTAGACCCGCATACTGTCAGTTTCTGTCAGCATGGCCTTGCCGCCGCCTTTGTTTTTCCCGCTCGCGCCACTCTTTCAGCAGAGCCTGGCGGCGGCGGGGATACCGCTTGTCCAGCGGGTGAAAACTCTCGATGCGGTCCGCACGGAAGCTGCGGAAATCCTGCCGCGTCTCGCACCATGCCAGCACCACCCGCACGAGATCGAAAAAAGCGAGTGCGAAGGGCCAGATCACCCGCTCCGTCAGTTCGCCCTTTTCGTCGCGATAGGTCATCGCGACCTTGCTCTCCCTGCGGATAATATCGCGAATGAGCGCCAGATCGACGCGAATGGCCACCATGGCCTGCCCAGGGCCGATCAGCAGTGTGGAATTGTCGAGTTCCTCGCGCAGGGCATCGGGCAAGACAGCGCCGATCTTGACGAGTGCGGCCCGGGCCGCCTCGGCCAGCCCCTCATCGGCACGACCTGCCACCCAGCGCGATCCGAGCACCAGTGCCTCGATCTCCTGCGGCGAAAACATCAGCGGTGGCAGCAGGAAGCCGGGACGCAGCACGTATCCGACGCCCGCCTCGCCCTCGATGTCAGCACCTTGCGCCTGAAGCGTCGCTATATCGCGGTAAAGCGTGCGCAGGCTGACGCCGGTCTGCGCCGCAAGCGTCGTGCCGCTGACCGGCATGCGGTGGGAGCGCAGGATCTGCAACAGATCAAGAAGCCGTTGTGAGCGCGACACGCGACAATCCTCCACATTCCGATCATGTCTTTTTACGACCGACTGGTAACGTCGCGCGCGGCCGCTCGCAATGGCGTCTTGGAAACGATAGGTCGAAATGCTTGAAACCGATGGCGCGGACACCAGTTAATAAAAGACGGCTTCACCACCCGGCATTCCTTGCCGGCCATGTTTTCAGGAAACAGGAGAGACATCCATGTATCACGTCAACGCGAACGGCGCGAATATTCCCGCCCTCGGTTTCGGCACCTTCCGCATTCCGGAAGACGATGTCAGGCGCATTCTGCCGGAAGCGCTGAAACTCGGTTTCCGCCATGTCGATACCGCGCAGATCTACAAGAACGAAGGTGCTGTCGGTGAGGTGATCGCGCAATCAGGCATTTCCCGGCACGATATTTTCCTGACCACCAAGGTCTGGGTGGACCGCTACCGCCACGCCGATTTCCTCGCCTCGGTCGATGAAAGCCTTCAGAAGCTGAAGACGGATTATGTCGACCTCCTGCTGCTGCACTGGCCGCAAAGCGATGTGCCGCTAGCCGAAAGGATCGGCGCGCTGAACGCCGTGCGCAAGGCCGGAAAGGTGCGCAATATCGGCACCTCCAACTTCAACGTGGCGCTGACGGAAGAGGCGGTGAAACTCTCCGATACGCCGCTTGCCACCAACCAGATCGAATACCACCCCTATCTCGACCAGACGAAGGTGGTCGCCGCTGCACGCAAACACGGGCTGTCGATCACCGCCTATTACCTGATGGCCGATGGCCGGGTGCCGAACGACCCGGTTCTGAAGGATATCGGCGCGAAGCACGGCAAGACGGCGGCGCAGGTTACCCTGCGATGGGCCGTGCAGCAGCCGGATGTCGTGGCGCTTTCCAAAACCGCGACGGAAAGCCGCCTCAAAGAGAACTTCGACATATTCGATTTCACCCTGACGGAAGAGGAGATGCGGGCGATCCACGCACTCGCCAAACCGGATGGCCGCATCGTCAACCCCGGCCACCTCGCGCCCGATTGGGACGATTGAGGCGGGGACGGCCTCGCTTATAGCTATATGAGCGGGGCCACCGTAAGTTTTGCGTCAGTTACTCCAGTTAGTATTCTCCAAATTTCATGGATCTAGTGAACCGCTTTGGTGACGACGGAGCCGTCGTCGACAACGACCCGTCAGTCGCCGTCTCCTCCCGTTTTGCATTTTGACAGCCTGGTTTTGACCGGGGGTTTCTCGGCCCGGTCAAAACAAAGTGCGCTCAGCATCCAGAAACCATCAGGGATGCATGCCGTTGACCATGGAAAACACCTGATCGAAATTACCGTTTTGCGCCGCGAAACGCAGCGGCATGCAGCGCTCCACCACCACTTCCTTTTCGTCCGGGCGGCGGTCAAGAATATCCATCACTTCGGAAATGAAGGCCTCGAGCGGCATGGCTCTTTCGTCGCTCGCCTGACCTTCGCCCATCAGCGTCGTCTGCACATAGGGCGGCACGATTTCGATGACATCCACCGACGTCTCCTTCAGCTGTTCACGCAGAGCGACCGAATAGGCGTGGATAGCCGATTTGGTGGCGCTGTAGGTGGGCGTCACCACCATGGGCACGAAGGCGAGGCCAGAGGACACCGTCAGCACCGTGGCGTCGGGCTGTTTGAGGAAATGCGGCAGCAGCGCCGCCGTCAGACGAATGGGCGCGAGCAGGTTGGTGGCGATGGTTTCTTCCGCCGTATCCAGATAATCCGGCGCGGAAACGATTTCTTCCGGCCGCATGATGCCGGCATTGTTGATGACGGCGTTGAGCGCCGGATGCGCCTTGACGAGATTATCAGCGAAAGCGCGGATACCTTCGGCGTCGGTCGCATCCATCACCATCGAAGCCATGCCGGGATTGGCGGCCGTCACTTCGTCCAGCACATTCTGGCGGCGGCCGGAAATGACGACCCTGTTGCCGAGCTGGTGAAACGCTTCCGCCAGCGCCCGCCCGATGCCAGAGCCGCCGCCGGTGATGAGAATGGTGTTGCCTGTCGTTTTCATCGGAAAATCCTTATCGCTGTTGGATGAGGGGAAATTAACGGCTATACTCTCCATTCGTAAGTAGGCACCCAAAAGAATTATACTTACCCAAAGGAGAGTGTAAGATGAAACGGCACGCCGCCGATCCCATGATCGAGAACAGGCGCAAGGTTCCGCCGCCCACTGAAACCGATCCGGTCATCGAGGCGCTGGTTCAGGATATCATCGCGAAAGTGGCGGACAAATGGACGATGCTGATTCTGGAAGTGCTGGAAGAGCACGGCACGCTTCGTTTCACGCAGATCGGCAAGCTGGTCGGCACCATCAGCCAGAAGATGCTGACGAAAACGCTGCGGCAGATGGAAAGCGACGGGCTAGTGCGCCGCACCGTGCATCCCGTCATTCCGCCGCATGTGGATTACGATCTCACCTCTCTCGGCAAGACGCTCGGCAGCGCTTTTTGCGGCGTGTGGATATGGGCTGAAACCCACCATGCGGAAATAGAAGAGGCGCGGCGCCTGTTCAACGAACAACCGCCGCGCCCCGCTATCGAGTAAAAATTCGCCTTAGGCGAACTGGCTGAGGCCCGGAACCGAGGCGATCACCTGATCAACGACCTCATCACCGGCGTGCTGGCGGGCAACGGAGATGGTTTCCTTGGCGAGCGTGGAAATTTCGCTCATGCCGATGCCCTGGCTCATGAGCTGCTGGCCGAGGCCCATGATGCCGCCGCCGCCGATCGCGCTCATCAGACCGCCCAGCAGACCGCCGCCGTTACCGGCGCCCTCGCCATTATACTGCGCCACGAGATCGCTGGCGCCCGGAATGGCTTCGATCATCCGGGCGATCGGACCGTCTGCCGCCTCGCGCTGGAGAAAACCGAGAATCATGCCAACGGCCTTCTCGGCCAGTTCCGGGCTAATTCCCGCCTTCTCGGCGATCTGGCTCACGACTTCGTTCATTCTTGCCTCCTGTTGAAAAACGACGCAACATCGAATAACTGACGTTAACGTCAACGTAAAACAATCTCATTCCGCATTCAAGCGGGCGGCGCGGCAACTTTCATGAAGCGGTTTTTCCTCATCGCCATCAAGCAGTTGTTGCGCCTTGAAACTGTCCTTATAAGATCATCACAACCAAACTATGAAAAGGCCGCTTTGGCAGCAGCGGCCAAAGGATGCCGAAAAACGTTCAATTCGACATGGCCTTCGTTAAATCGATCCCGATTTTAAGGGTCATGCGTCAGTCGCAGGAGAAAATGGTCGATGTTGCAGGACGGACAGATCTATATCGGGACCAGCCGTAATCCGGACGACAGCCTGAACAAGGGTGAATATCTGGAGCTGAAATTCGGCAACCGCCACGGCCTGATCACCGGCGCGACGGGAACGGGCAAGACCGTGACCCTGCAGGTTCTCGCCGAAGGTTTTTCGCAGGCCGGCGTTCCCGTCTTCTGCGCCGATATCAAGGGTGACCTTTCCGGCATCGCCGCACAGGGCGAAGTCAAGGACTGGGTGCAGAAACGGGCCGAACAGATCGGCTTCACGGATTTTTCCTATGGCAAGTCGCCGGTGATCTTCTGGGATCTCTACGGTGAAAAAGGCCACCGCGTGCGCGCCACCATCGCCGAAATGGGCCCGCTGCTGCTGGCCCGGCTGATGGATGCTTCGGAAGCGCAGGAAGGCGTGCTCAACATCGCCTTCAAGATCGCCGACCAGGGCGGGCTGCCGTTGCTCGATCTGAAAGACCTGCAATCGCTGCTGAACTACATGGGCGAGAACGCCAGTGCGCTCTCCAGCCAGTTCGGCCTGATTTCCAAGACATCGGTCGGTTCGCTGCAACGCGGACTGCTGGTTCTCGAACAGCAGGGTGCAGCAAACTTCTTCGGCGAGCCCGCGCTCAAGATTGCCGATATCATGCGCGTCGGCACGGATGGGCGCGGCACGGTTTCGGTTCTCGCCGCCGACAGGCTGATGATGAACCCGCGCCTTTACGCGACCTTCCTGTTGTGGATGCTTTCGGAACTCTTCGAGGAACTGCCGGAAGTGGGCGACCCGGAAAAGCCGCGTCTGGTGTTCTTTTTCGATGAGGCGCACCTTCTGTTCAACGATGCGCCAAGGGTGCTGGTGGAGCGCGTGGAGCAGGTCGTGCGGCTTATCCGCTCCAAGGGCGTCGGCGTCTATTTCGTGACGCAGAACCCGCTGGATGTGCCGGAAACCGTCCTCGCCCAGCTGGGCAACCGCGTGCAGCATGCGCTTCGCGCCTATACACCGCGCGAGCAGAAGGCGGTGCGCACGGCCGCCGACACGTTCCGTCAGAACCCGGCCTTCGACACGGCCGACATCATCACCACGCTCGGCACGGGCGAAGCGCTGATTTCCACCCTGCACGACAAGGGCGCGCCCTCCATCGTGGAACGCACCCTTGTGCGGCCGCCATCGGGCCGCGTCGGGCCGCTCACCGATGCGGAGCGCAAATCGCTGATCGACACGGGTCCGGTCGCCGGTCAATACGACGAGGATCTCGACCGCGAATCGGCTTTCGAAATCCTTGCTGCCCGCACTCAGAAGGCGGCGGAAGCCGAAGCCGCCAAGCGTGCGGAAGAGGAGAACGCCGCCGGCCAGTCCGACAGCGCCTCGGGACGCTGGCGCCTGCCGGGCTTCGGCGACGAGGAACCGACGAAGGCCTCCACCACCGGCGCCCGCAAGACGAGCGGTTACCAGCGCGAATCGGTCGTCGAGGCGGCAATGAAAAGTGCTGCCCGCTCCGTCGCCACCTCGGTCGGCCGCGCCCTCGTGCGTGGAATTCTGGGAAGCCTGAAACGGTAAAACAGATATGCCGCCCGGCCTTGATGGGGCCGGGTGGCGCTTTCTGCTCGTTGACGTGAAGGTTTACTTCTCGCGATAGAAGATCATGCCGCCATGGTAGAGCACATCGTCGACGAATTCGCCGTCGGCGGTAAAGCCGGTATCGTCCCAATAGTCGATATGGCTGCCTTTCACCTCGTAACGCCCCTGATAAGCGCTTTTGCGTTGGCCGCGCGCCTCATCATACCGGCCATCAGGCAAAAGCTCCTGGCGAACATGGCCGTCGCCGGTGACCCACATGCCGATATAGGGGTGGCTTTTGAGGTCCGCCATTTCGGCCGTATTCGCTTTCACGACACCACTCCCTTTGTGGGGACTGGTATCGACAGCGGCCGTTGCCAGCACAAGAGCGACGGATGTCGAGAGGATGTTCATTCCACCAGCCCTCCCGATGCGGCGTTGGCGCGGCGTTCCTCGAACAGTTCCGCAAGCGTCCGGGATGCGGCGATGGCTTTGGGAAAACCTGCGGGAACCGTGATCAGATAGACCATTTCCTTCAGCTCTTCGTCGGTCGCGCCGACATTGAGCGCGTAAGCCGCGTGCACCTTCATCAGATCGCGCTCACCAAGGGCTGCCATGACCGCAACGGCGGCCAGTTGGCGGGTCCGGTTATCCAGTCCCGGCCGGGACCAGACCTCCCCCAGGGCGTAACCCTCGGTCGCTTCGGCAAGGAAGGGAAACTCCTGCCGCAAACCTTCGAGATTGGGCTGCGGCTTGCCGTTATTGAGGCTGCGTATGACTTCATCGCCACGCCTCAACCGGTCGTCCAGGCGCTGCGGATTTGCGACTGCGGCGGCATTTCCCGCAAGCATGGCGATCGCAAGCACGGTTGGAAAAATCGCTTTCATTTCAGCCTCCTTAAGCTGCGGTCGGACGGACGACGATTTCATTGACGTCGACGTCGTCGGGTTGCTCGATGGCGTAACGAACGGCACGGCCGATGGCGTCGGGCTTCAACGCTATGGCCCGATAGGTCTGCATCAATTCGGCGGCGGCCGGATCGGTGATGGTATGGGCGAGTTCGCTTTCCACCACGCCGGGATGAATGCAGGTGACGCGCAGGTCGCGGTTTTCCTGTCGCAGGCCATCCGAAATGGCGCGTACCGCATGTTTCGTTGCGCAATAGACGGCAGCCGTCGGGGAAACGGCCAGTGCGCCGATGGACGCTATGTTGACGATGTGGCCGGCAGCACGCGCGGTCATCTCAGGCAGAACGGCGGCAACCCCGTAAAGCACACCCTTGATGTTGACGTCGATCATCCGGTCCCATTCATCGACCTTGAGAGACGACATCAGCGAAAGCGGCATGATGCCGGCATTGTTGACGATGACGTCGATCCGGCCGAAAGCCTCACGGCCCGCCTCGGCAAAAGCTTCAACGCTGCGCCTTTCCGTTACATCAAGCGGATGGACGACAACCTCGGCGCCCGTCTGGCGCAGTTCATCGGCCAGGGCCTGCAAACGGTCCATGCGACGTGCGCCCAGAACCAGTTTCGCGCCGGCGGCGGCAAGTTCCCTTGCGATACCCTCGCCTATCCCGCTCGACGCACCGGTGATGAGAACAACTTTGTTCAATGTCATGGTTTTCTCCTTCGCGTTACGGTCCGCTTTTTTGAGGAGCGGCCGTTGCAGGAAAGATAAAGCTTTGCCATTGTCGTGATAACAGCCTCAATCATGAACCTTATGGATAGATTTTCTAACCAATGAATGTCGATCTCAACGCACTTTCCATTTTCTGCATGGTTGCCGAGGAGCGCAGTTTCCGCGCCACGGCGGACAGGCTCGGCGTTACGCGGTCCGCCGTCAGCCAGACCATCCGCAGACTTGAAGAAACAATGGGAATAGCGCTTGTGCAGCGCACGACGCGCAGCGTCAGCCTGACGGAAGCGGGACAACAGCTTTACGCGGATGTTTCGCCGTCCATCGGCAATCTCGTGCAGGCGACACAGGCCGCCTCTTTGCTGAGCGGAACCCCGCGAGGGCAATTGCGGCTTGCGGTTTCCTCCATAGCGGAACGCTTTTTGTCGGGGCAATTGCTTGCGAGCTTCGCTGCGGCACATCCCGAGGTGCAGCTCGATATTGTCGTGACGGATGAGGAATTCGATATCGTTGCCGAACATTACGATGCCGGCGTGCGCCTTGGGGAGTTGATCGCGCAGGATATGATCGCCGTTCCGGTTTCCGGTCCGCAGCGGCAGCTCGCCGTCTGCTCGCCGCAATATCGCGCTCGCTTCGCCTTACCGACGCAGCCCCGCGAACTGGTCGATCACCGATGCATCGGCTGGCGGCCTCGTCCGGGCGTTGCACCCTACCGGTGGGAGTTTGCGGAAAATGGCCGCGAGTTCGCCGTTGCGGTGCAGCCCGATTTCACCACCAACGACATGCAGTTGATGATAAAGCTGGCCTGCTCCGGTGCCGGAATCACCTTCGGAATGGAAGAGACGTTCCGTCCCTATCTGGAGAGCGGCCAACTCGTTTCCATGCTGGAAGACCATTCTCCGACCTTTGCGGGATTTTATCTCTATTATCCCAATCGTCGCAATCTTGCGCCGAAGCTTCGCGCTTTTATCGATCACGTTCGCCTGCCGGGAAACCGGTAATCTGCCGGAGCGGCCTCCGGCAGATCGGTATGTCAGAAGAAGAAGGTTACTTCTTTAGCGAGACCAGCGAGAAGTAGGCGCCCTGCGGGTCCTGGCAATTAACGATCCAGCTTCCGCCGGGAACTTCCATCGGACCGTTGACGACCTTGCCGCCACCGGTGCTGATGCGGGTGATGGCGTCATCGATGCCGTCGACATTGAAATAATAACCCCAATGGCAGACGGGGATCTGCGGCATACGTTTCATCATGCCGCCGATGGCTTTGCCATTATGGGCGAAGATGCGATACGGACCCATTTCGCCCATGTCGAAATCATGGTCCTTGGTCCAGCCGAACACCTCGCCGTAAAAAGCGGCCGCCTCATCGACATTGTCGGTGAAGAGTTCGTGCCAGCCGACATGGCCCTGCTTGTTCTGGGCATCCTCGGGGAAGCCGCCGGTTTCCATCGGCTGCGGCGTCATGATGCAGATAACCGCACCGAAAGGATCCGCCACCACGGCGAAACGGCCGATCTCGGGAATATCCTGCGGCGGACGCATGACGGAGCCGCCCTTTTCTGCGAAAAGTTTTGCTGTGGCATCCACATCGTCGACATCGACATAGCCGGTCCAGTTCGGCGGAATGCCCTGGCCCTTGTGCTCTTCGGTCAGTTCCATGATACCGCCCATGCCTTTGCCATCGGCCTCAAGCACCAGATAAGGCATTTCCGGCGAACCGAAATCCTTGGTCTGCCAGCCGACGACATGGCCATAAAAGCGGGCGGCCGCCTCCATGTCAGGTGTCATCAGTTCGACCCATATGAATTTTCCGTGTGTATCGGACATTTTCTCTCTCCGGAGTAATGGCGTGGGTTTTCTGGCGATCGGCCGCCGCAGGACGCGGCGGCGCGTTATTCGGCGTGGTTCCGGCGGGGCATCAGGCCTTGCGCTGGAACTCCGATGTCATGAAGGTCTTGAAGGTGCCGTCCGGCTGCCGGACGCTGCCGGAAAAGCTGCGGTTGTTATCGTCATGCAGCACCAGCACATCGTGATAGGTATCGATGCGGCCGGAACCGTCGAAGGCCGGTCCTTCCGCCTCAAGCGTCAGGGTCTTGCCGTCATCTTCCAGCCAGCCCTTGTAGACCCAGAGATTGGTCATCATCGATCCCACCCAGGTGCCGACGAAATTTCCCTTGGCCGGGTCGAAACCCACCGTGATGACGGCCGTCATCTCCGTGCCATCAGGCATCTTGCCGCTGCCATGCCCGATGATCCACAGCCCGCCAATGGAACTGACAGTCTCGGTGAACCGCTGGGCGGGATCGTCGGGATCGTAACCGTCATGGCCGGTACTGGAGGTCATGACCCAGTCGCCGACGATCCTTGACAGGAACTCGTGCTCTTTCTGTGGCTTGGCATTCTCCATTTTCGTCTCCTCCTCGTCCATGGTTCAGTGGCAGCAGGCTGCTGCCTTCGGCGCGTCCTCATACTGGTCGTGCCGGCGCACCCAATCCATTACACCCTCTTCATTACGGCCTTTTGGCACCAGATCGAGTAGCATCAGCGTGCCAAGCGTTTGTTCCGCGCCGCGGGCGTAAGTGGAATAGGTGTGGTAGATCTTGCCGTCCTCACCCTTGGCAAACACACTGATACCGTGCAGATCCTTCAGGTCGCCATAGGGCTCCATTTCGCGGTAGTTGTAAGTGATCGCGCGGTTGGCCATATCGTCGTCCCGAAACGAGGCCTGATAATCATAATTGAAATCAGTACCTTCCGCCGAAACCCAGGGGAATTTCCACCCCATGCGCCGCTTGTAGCTTTCGATCTTTTCAAGCGGCGCGCGCGAAACTGCCGCGAAACTCGCATCGCCATGCTTGAGGTGAATGAGCGCGCCATCGACATGATCCGCGAAAAAGGAACAGCCGGTGCAGCCCTCCTCCCAGTCGGGCGCCAGCATGAAGTGATAGACGATGAGCTGGCTGCAATCGCCGAACAGTTCCTTCAGCGATTTCGGGCCGGAAGGCGCATCGAAAATATAATCCTTCGTCACCTCTTCCCAAGGCAATGCGCGCCGCGCGTCGTTCAGCCTGTCGCGGGCGCGGGTCAGTTCCTTTTCCTTCACCAGCAGATCGCGGCGGGCCGCAAGCCACTCCTCATTCGAAACGACGGGATGAGACATGATCTTTCCTCCTTGGATCCGTCTTTCACCATGGCGCCGCTCCGCTCAAGCGGTGGGCGCCGCATATTTTCGCATTGAAAGCCAAGGAAACCATCAGCAAGGTGACAAGTTCCGCTTGACTATTTAGGTTGATATCAACATATTTATACCATGTCAAACACCAGCGTGATTCCTTTTTCGACAACTCTTTTCGTGCGGGACGCCTGTCTCTGCCTGCATGCGCAACGCGCTGCCCGGGCTTTGGCGCGGCTGTTCGACAATGCGCTGAAGCCTGTCGGCATCAATAATGGCCAGTTTTCACTGCTGATGTCGCTCAACCGGCCGGAGCCGCCGCCGATGGGACCGGTCGCCAATCTTCTCGCCATGGACCGTACGACGCTGACGGCAGCGCTGAAACCGCTGGAACGGCGCGGACTGGTCAGCATCGAACAGGACCCCAAGGACAAGCGCGGCAAGCGCCTGCGGCTGACGGCGGAAGGCATGGCCGTGCTCGCCGCCGGCTTTCCCATCTGGCAGCAGACCCATGCCGAAATAGAGGGCCGCATCGGCAGCGGCGACCCCGACCGGCTGCGCCGCGACCTTATCGATCTCGGCTGACCGGATGACGGCATAGCGCCACTTTTGTCGACAAGAATGTCATCTGGCCGTCGTGCCGGGGAGCGAAACTACGGAAAACGCGATCAAGGAGGAAAGATCATGCGTGCAATCGTTTTTGTAAAAGCCACCAAGAGCAGTGAAGATGGCGTCATGCCCACGACCGAACTCATGGAGGCAATGGGGAAATTCAACGAGGAGCTGGTCAATGCCGGCATCATGCAATCCGGTGACGGCCTGCACCCCTCCTCCAAGGGCAAGAGGGTCATTTTCGACGGCGACAGCCGCACCGTCGTCGATGGCCCCTTCCCGCACACCAACGAGCTGGTTGCCGGCTTCTGGCTCTGGAATGTGAAGGACATGGACGAGGCCGTGGAATGGGTGAAACGTTGCCCCAACCCGATGCTGGAGCGCAGTGAAATCGAAATTCGCCCGATGTTCGAAATGGAAGATTTCGGCGATGCGGTGACACCTGAAATCGCCGAACATGTGGAAAAACTGCGCGAGCGTGTGGCGAAGCAATAAGGTCGCAGAGGTTAAGGGCTGGATTGAAACGGGAGGGTGTGGCTTGCCGCATTCTCCGGCATAAGCCCCCCTGCTGCAAAAGCCATTGCCTCGAACAGCCACCGCTGTTAATTGTCGAGTGGTTCAACCCGTATCAAGAAAGGAGGCTTCGCATGGATATTTCCTGCTTCTGGCGCAATCGTCAGCTCTGCCACCTTTTTGCCCTGCAGACGCGTTTGCAGGGCTGACCGGAACACCAAAACTCTGGTTTGCCCAAAAGGCCGCGCAGGATGCAGCTTGTCTGCCATTGCGCATGTTTTCACGACGGATCACCGCGAACCGAAACCCCGTACTGCATATTGCAGACCACGGTTCGTTACGGGTCCGTTTTGCCAGAGACAATTTTATGACCCTTATCACGCTTCGAAACCTCGGAATCATTCTGGGCAAGCCGCTTTTTTCCAATCTCAACCTCACCGTGAATGCCGGGGACCGCATCGGCATCGTCGCTGCGAATGGCCACGGCAAATCTACCCTGCTCAATTGCCTTACCGGAGACCTGGACGCCACCAGTGGCGATCTCACCCGGCTGCGCGGGCTGACGCAGTCCATCGTCCACCAGCATCTGCCCTCCCCGCTTATGGAGCAGACAATGCGGGACGCCGTGCTTTCCGCCCTACCTGCGGACACGATCGACAGCGAGAGCTGGCGCGCCGATATTATTTTCGACGCGATGCTGGTGCCGGAACCCTATCGTCAGCGCCGTCTGAAAGAGCTGAGCGGTGGCTGGCAGAGGCTTGCCATGCTGGCGCGGGCATGGATCACCGAGCCGGATATCCTCCTGCTCGATGAGCCGACCAACCATCTCGACCTCGAAAAAATCAACGTGCTGGAAAGCTGGCTCACGCAATTGCCGCGCGATACTGCGGTCGTCATCGTCAGCCACGACCGCGCCTTTCTCGACAATGTCACGAAAACCACGCTGTTCCTGCGGCCGGAAAATTCAGCGTTGTTCCGGCTGCCCTACGGCCACGCGCGGCTAGCACTCGAAGAGGAGGATGCGGCCGATGAGCGGCGTTTCCAGCGCGACATGAAAACCGCGCAGCAATTGCGCCGGCAGGCCGCGAAGCTCAACAATATCGGCATCAATTCCGGCAGCGATCTTCTGACCGTCAAGACCAAGCAATTGCGCCAGCGTGCCGAGAAACTGGAGGAGAATGCGCGGCCGGCCCATAGCGAGCGATCCGCCGGCAAAATCCAGCTCGCCAATCGCGGCACCCATGCCAAGGTTCTGGTCACTCTGGAAGATGTGCCTGTCTCGACACCGGACGGGACATTCTTGTTTCGCACCGGCCGTCATTTTGTCCGCCAGGGCGACCGCATCGTCATTCTTGGCCGCAATGGTGTCGGCAAAACGCGGCTGATCTCGCTTCTGAAGGCAGCGGTGACGGGTGCGGGCCAAATACAGGACGGCATAAAGGCCACGCCTTCGCTGGTGGCCGGATATGTCGATCAGTCACTGGCCGAAATCGATGACAACAGCACGCCGATGACGCTACTGACACGCCGTTTCGACATTGGCGACCAGCGCATGCACGGTCTGCTCGCGGGCGCCGGGATCGACATGGAAATGCAGAAACGCCGCATCGCCACGCTTTCCGGCGGGCAGAAGGCGCGGCTTGCCATGCTGGCGCTGCGGCTGGCGGAACCGAACTTCTACCTGCTGGACGAACCCACCAACCATCTTGATATAGACGGGCAGGAAGCGCTGGAGGCGGAAATCATCAGCCGTGAGGCCAGTTGCGTGCTCGTCTCGCATGACAGGAGTTTCGTGCGGGCGGTGGGAACCCGTTTCTGGCTGATCGACAGGCGCAAGCTGGTGGAAGTCGACGATCCCGAAGCGTTTTTCGCCTCGGCATGATGCCTTTTAAAAACGCCCGCCAGCCCAGCAGGTCAACCCAGCAGGCTGGCGAGGCGTGGATCGCCGGCGAAATCCGAGATCGCAAACCCCGTTCTGCGCATCGGAAATTCGCAGAGTGCCTGCACCCCGGTTTTCGACAGGCGGATGCGCCAGCTCATCCGTTCCACCGGCATTTTTTCGGCAAAGGCCTTTGGCGACAGGATGGCGATGTTGAGGCCACCTGCGGGATCGCGCACCGA
The DNA here is from genome assembly GCF_036596185.1 of Rhizobium sp. GR12. NCBI lineage: Bacteria > Pseudomonadati > Pseudomonadota > Alphaproteobacteria > Hyphomicrobiales > Rhizobiaceae > Rhizobium > Rhizobium sp. GR12. The sequence goes on from NZ_JASXTH010000023.1 coordinate 30,025, forward strand.
GCGATAGAGAATGGCCTCAACCTTTGCCAGGCACGCCTGTTCGGCCAGCGCCTGACATGGCTCGTAATTTTGCAGATCGGTCCACAAGGCTTCGTCCCGGCTCAGTTCCGGTTTCGTCAGGTCCAGCGCCGCATCCGTCGAGATACGGGCGGCGAAGGCGGAATAATCGGCGGGATTGGCGGGCAGCGGCGTGCCGGGGGATTCTGCATAAAACAACAGCCGGTAGAAGGCCATTTCGGCGAGTGCGGTTTCCACCTTCGCGGCGGCGTAATAGACGCCCTCGGTAAAACCCGCCCGGCGGAAACGCGAACCATGCGGATAGGCAGCGCCATAACGGAAGGGCGTGGCGAGAAGATAGTCAAACCCGGCGCATTCCGGCGGAAACGGCCGCTTGCTCGCCTCCAGAATATCTTCCAGCAGCGATTGCTCCTCCACCGTATCCACCAGTTTCATGGTGGAAACCTGATGCTGCGCTTCCACCAGCCGCCAGTATTTTCCCGATGCGGCGCGTTTTTCAGACAGGAGCGCGTCGGGCGTCCAGATAGGAGAGGACATCGATCAATCCGGTAATGGTGGTTAGCCTCTCGGCAGGCATGGCGTTGAGCGCCGTATTGTGATTGCGCAGCCAGTTTTTGGCCACCGCCTCATCGCCGCCGGCGATTGCATCCAGCGAGCGGAAAACCCGGATCAGCAGCACCGCAAGCTCGAATGACTTAGCGCCCGGTTCCAGCAGGAAATCGAGCCGCTTCATGCGCGACACCGTAGGGGCGGAAACGCCGAGAATATCCGCCGTGCGGGCAGCATTCAGGCCCAGCCGCTCGGCAGCGGTCATAACGGCCTTGGTGACGACCCTGCCCTGCGCCGCAGGATCACTGGCGGTCTTGGCATGAAGATTCATGGCGCGCATCCTTTCCCTGGAAAGAATATAGCATATTTCTTTCTATAAACAAGAAGGCCGGGATGAACCCGGCCTGAGAGTGATGACAAAATCCTGAAAGCTTTCTTCCGTCATGCTCGGGCCTGTCCCGAGCATCTGCAACGTCTTGATTTTATGCGACGTGATTGGATCCTTGGGACAAGCCCAAAGATGACGTCGAGTGTGAGGGCAACTTTGTCATCACCCCCAAGGCCGAAATAAACTTGGCCCCGCTTTTATCAAGCCACCGAGACCGGGACTTCCGTTGAGGTGCGCATGGCGTGGCTATAGGGGCAGACGATGTGAGCGGCAGCAACCAGCTTTTCGGCGACTTCGCGCTCGATGCCCGGAAGATTGGCCTTCAGCGATACTTCGATGCCGAAACCGCCGCCGTCTTCGCGCGGGCCGATACCGACGGTCGCCGTCACAGTCGTGTCTTCAGGAATCTTTACCTTTTCCTTGCCTGCGACGAATTTCAGCGCGCCCAGGAAGCAGGCGGAATAACCGGCTGCGAAAAGCTGCTCCGGATTGGTGCCAACGGCGCCATCGCCGCCCAGTTCCTTCGGAACGGTCAGCGTAACGTCGAGAACGCCGTCCTCGGACTTGGCGTGGCCGGCGCGGCCACCGGTGGCGGATGCTTTGGTCGTGTAGAGAATAGGCATGGCATTTACTCCCTTCGGGTTGGTGATGGGCTTCTTATAACGCGCAATTCAATTGTGCGCAATATAATTTTGCGCATTGAATAAAAAATTGTTTTTTGCGATAATTTCACGAAATTTCGCCGCGCATCCATGCGGCAGGAACCGAAAGGCAGGGCTGATTGTTCCCTTCCCGGTTGATTTTTGGAGCAAAACAATGGGCGCAGAGGGCGACAACACCAAATTGGAAAGCCTGTTGAGGCTGGACCAGCAGATATGCTTTGCCCTGTATGGCGCAGCACACGCCTTCACGCGCGCCTACAAGCCGCTGCTGGACCCGATCGGCCTGACCTATCCACAATATCTGGTCATGATGGCGCTATGGGAAAAGGAAACCGCCACCGTCAAGGCGCTCGGCGAAATGCTGGGCCTTGATTCCGGCACGCTCTCTCCCCTGCTCAAAAGGCTCGAACATGCCGGACTGATCACCCGCAAGCGCGGCACCGTGGACGAGCGGCAGGTGCTGGTGACTGTGACGCCGAAGGGCGCAGAACTCAAAAAAGAGGGCGTGAAGATCATGGCGGCAATCGGCGACGCCACCGGCTGCGGGCTGGAGGAACTGGTGCAGCTGCGAGACCAGGTGAATGCGCTGAAGGATAATATCACCCGGCCGTAGTTCCAAAAAAAAGGCGGCACGAGGCCGCCTTTTTCATCCGAATGGGCTCTGGCTTACTGCCACACCACCACACGCGCCTTCTGCGGCACGCGGTCGTAGAGGTCGATGACGTCCTGGTTCATCAGGCGCACGCAGCCGGAAGAGACGGCCTTGCCGATGGAGTTCCATTCCGGCGAGCCGTGCAGGCGGTAAAGCGTGTCCTTGCCGTTCTGGAAGATATAGAGGGCGCGCGCGCCGAGCGGGTTTTTGAGGCCCGGCGGCATGCCGCCATTCTTGGAGGAATATTTGACCAGTTCCGGCTGGCGGGCGACCATTTCGTCCGGCGGGGTCCATTTCGGCCATTTCTGACGCCACTGGATGACGCCTTCGCCCGACCAGGCGAAACCATCGCGGCCGATGCCGACGCCGTAACGCATGGCGCTGCCGCCCTGCTCCACGACATAAAGGAAGCGCGAGCGCGTATCCACGACGACGGTGCCGGGGCGTTCGCCGGTCGGATCGACTACGCGCTGACGATAATAACGCCGGTCGATCTTCTGGTAGGGGATTGCCGGAATGACGTAACCGCCATCCTCGACCGAACCGTACATGACGGCCAGTTCCGCATCGCTGACACCAGACGAAAACATCTGGCGGAAATCGCTGCCGATGCTGCTCGCCTGCTGGCGAATGGCTTCGCCTGTGCCGGAAGAAGCGCAACCCGCCAGCAACGAAGCGGAGGAAACACCCAGAAGGGAAAGGAAAGTGCGTCTGGAAAGATCTGTGTCGGTGCTTGTCATAAGGCCGGATTGTCCCACATTTCGAACGGCTAAATCGCCGCTGTACATCGTTTGTTCCACGTGCACAGGCGTATTGCGAAAATAGTTAACCGACCGCTAAAAGCCAGTCACAAGACGCTGGAGGAACGACGCTGTACAGCGCTTTCTTTTAGAAAGTGGTCAGATAACCACAATCTGCGCGCCTTGCGGCACCCGCTCGTATAGGTCGATTACATCCTGATTGAGCATGCGTACGCAACCGGACGAGGTCGCCTTGCCGACGGACTGCCAGTCCGGCGTTCCGTGCACGCGGTAAAGCGTGTCCTTGCCATCCTTGAAAATATAAAGCGCACGCGCACCAAGTGGATTGTTGAGACCCGGCGTCATGCCACCATTGGCAGCGGAGATGGAGGTGAGTTCCGGCTGGCGCTTGACCATTTCGTCCGGCGGTGTCCAGCGTGGCCATTTCGCCTTCCACTGGATCTTGCCGCGACCCGACCAGGCATAACCATCACGCCCGAGGCCGACGCCGTAACGGATCGCCTTGCCGCCCGACTGCACGAGATAGAGGAAATGTTGCTTGGTATCCACAATGATGGTGCCCGGCGCTTCCGCCGTCTGGTAACTCACCTCTTGCCTCAGATAACGCGGATCGATGCGACCATAGGGAATGGCTGGCAGGGAACGGTCGTCGTCGCGGATCGGGCCATACATGACCCGATGCAGCGGATTGGAGACCGGCAGGCCATAGGTCATTGTCCGGTCCGGCGCCAGCGGCGCACTTTGGCTCGATGCCCTCGGCGCGTTCAGGCCCTGTCCGCGTACTGGCGGGCCATACTCCTGATGGAAGCGGGTTCTGAACAGGTCCGGCGGCCGTGTCGAAAGCTGGCCCGGCTGCGGCGGCAGTTCCGGCGGGCGATTGGAGCTTACGGAATTGAAATTGAAGACCGGTGCCGTTTCCTGCACGAAGACATCCGGGTTCATCCGGCTCGTATCCGTCACGAAAAGGCAGCCGCTCAGCAAAGGCAGCAGCGTAAGGCCCGCCAGAGAGGCCGCCCGGCGGCAGTTTTTCAATAGGAGTGCTGTCATCTGAACCGCTTCATGAAACCAAGTTTGACGGCATGATGCATGGCGCGGCTGGCGCGAGGCTGGTGTGTGCCTTTCAAAAAAAATCGGACAGGCGCATTTTTGCTCTTGAACCTCTAGTTGCTAGAGGTGCCAGATTGGCTGTCGAGTGGAATTCAGGAGCGGAAATCATGAATATTTCGACACGCGGCAGTTTGAACGGGGAATCAGGAGACCTGACCTTTACGGTCGGCGGCATGGACTGCGGCAGCTGTGCGGCAAAGATCGAAACCGCGCTTTCGCGCCTGCCCGGCGTTGCCGACGTCAAGGTGTCCGTTGCCCGCGAAAGACTGAACCTGTCGCTGGCCGAAAACAAAACCTCGGTCGAAAAAATCGAGGACACGCTGCGCAAGCTCGGCTTCAAACCCGCTCTGCTGCCGCAGGACAAGGCTCCCCGCGAAAAGGTCGCGGTGGAACATCACGATCATGGACATGACCACGACCATTCATCGTGCGGCGGCCACCACCATGCGGAAGCCGCACCGAGTATTGAGCAGAACAATGCCCTGACCTTTTCGGTTGGCGGCATGGATTGCGGCAGCTGCGCGGCGAAGATCGAAACCGCGCTTTCGCGTCTGCCCGGCGTTGCCGACGTCAAGGTGTCCGTTGCACGAGAGAGACTGAACCTGTCGCTCGCTGAGAGCAAAACACCGGTCGAAAAAATCGAGGACACGCTGCGCAAACTCGGCTTCAAACCCGCTTTGCTGCCGCAGGAAAAGGCTGCACGCGGAAAGGTGGAAGATGATCATGACCACGGATCGTGCGGCGGCCATGATCACGACCACGATCACTCGGGGCACGACCACGCCGGACATGACCATTCGGATCATGAACACGACCACGCAAATTGCGGCGGCCACGACCATGACCACGCGAAGCATTCGCATGACCATACGCAGACGGCACCGGTAGCCGAGAGCACTGAGGTCGGGCACGCCCATGGCGCGGATGAAAAAGGCGCATGGTGGCGCACCGCAAAGGCCCGCAACACCTTCACCGGTACTCTTCTTGTAGCCGTCGCCTATGCGGCGGAACTCAGTTTCCCCTCATGGGGCAGCTACGCCTTCATCGTCGCAACGCTGGTCACGCTGTTCCCCATCGCGCGGAATGCCTTCAATGCCGCGCGTTTCGGCGCGATCTTCACTATCGAAATGCTGATGACGATTGCCGCCCTCGGCGCGATCTTCATCGGCGAGGCGGAAGAAGCCGCCATCGTCGTGCTGCTCTTCTCCGTTGGCGAGTTGCTGGAAGGCTTTGCGGCCGCGCGTGCGCGTTCGGGCATCAAGGCCCTCGGCTCCCTGCTGCCGAAAACGGCACTGGTGGAGGAGAGCGGCGCGCTTCGGCAGATCGCCGCCGATCAGGTGCGCATCGGCCAGGTGGTCGTGGCGCGGCCGGGCGACCGCATCGCCGCCGATGGCGTGGTGATGGAAGGCGCATCCAGCGTCGACGAATCGCCGATGACCGGCGAGAGCATTCCGGTCGCCAAGGAAAAGGGCGCACGCGTCTTTGCGGGTTCGATCAACCATGACGGTTCGCTGCGCATCCGGGTCGACCGCGCGCCGGAAGACAACACCATTGCCCGCATCATCACGCTGGTTGAGGAAGCGCAGGATGCCCGCGCACCGACCGAGCGCTTCATCCAGAACTTCTCGCGTTACTATATGCCGCTGATCGTCGCGATTTCCGCGCTCACCATCGTCGTGCCGCCGCTTGTCGGCCTTGGCGACTGGGACACCTGGATTTATCGCGGTCTGGCGCTGCTGCTGATCGGTTGCCCCTGCGCGCTCGTCATTTCCGTTCCCGCTGCCATCGCCTCCAGCCTTTCTGCTGCGGCGCGCCACGGCATGTTGGTGAAGGGCGGCGCGGTTATCGAGATGCTGGCGCGCACCGAAACCGTCGCCTTCGACAAAACAGGCACGCTGACGCTCGGCGAACCTGTCGTCACGGATGTGGTGGCGCTTGACGGCAACGAGGCCGGACTGATCGCGCAAGCTGCGACCATCGAGAACGAATCCAGCCATCCGCTTGCCAGAGCCATCGTCAACCATGCCAACAAGGCTGGCGTAAAACCCCTGTCCGGTTCGGAGATCAAGGCGATTTCCGGTCGCGGCATGCAGGGCATCGTCGGCGGCAAGCGCCTGTTCATCGGCGCGCCGCGCTTTGCAACCGAGGTCGGCACCCTCTCCACAGAACTTGCAGAGCGCATTTCCGCACTGGAAAGCGAAGGCAAGACCGTGGCCGTCGTCATGGCCGAGGGTGCGGCAAGCGGCCTCTTCGCCATGCGCGACGAACCGCGCAAGGATGCAGCAGAAGGCATCAAGGCACTGAAGGACATGGGTATCTCCTCGCTGATGCTGTCGGGCGACAATGCCCGCACGGCAAAGGCCATCGGTGCCAAGCTCGGGCTTGAAGCGCGCGGCGAACTCTTGCCGCAGAACAAGGTCGAGGAAATCCGCAAGCTGGCCGAAAAGAAGACCGTGGTGATGGTGGGCGACGGCATCAACGATGCGCCAGCCCTTGCCGCCGCCAGCGTCGGCGTCGCCATCGGCTCCGGCACGGATGTGGCGATGGAAGCGGCGGATGCGGCGCTGATGCGCAACAATGTCGGCGACGCGGCCCGCCTCATCGGCCTTTCGCGCGCCACCATGCGCAATATCCGCCAGAACGTGACGATCGCACTCGGCCTGAAGGCGGTGTTTCTGGTAACGACCGTCACCGGCCTTTCCGGCCTGTGGCTCGCCGTCTTCGCCGATACCGGCGCGACGGTTCTCGTCACCGCCAATGCCATGCGGCTGCTCGGTTACTTCAAGAAGAGCGCCTGATTTAAGAAAGGGGCCGAAAGCTGCTGGAGCGGCTTTCGGCCCCTTTATGTGAATTGATTGAAAAAGCGGATGCTTTCCGCCACAGCGCCCGGGACCACGCCATTGTGGGTGCCGGGCAGCAGTTTTTTGCCGACCTTGAACCCCGAGGAAAAAGCGCGATCGACGAAAAGCTGGTGATCGGCATCGAACGGACGCTCCTCCGTGCCGCGCAGCAACAGCGCCGGGCATTTGAGGCTGGGGCCGAAACAGACCGAGGAGCGCATGATGAATTCCCGCTCGTCGGTTTCGTCGAAACAAAGTTCGTCCGAATAGCGGTTGAAATAACGCCATGAATTGACGCCTGCCGAGATCGGCGCGGCGGCGCGGAACTTGCGGCTCATGGCGGCCAGAAGCGTCAGCGTGCCGCCATTGGAGTGGCCGGCGATGAAGAACCGCTTTTTGTCGATGCCGGGCAGGTTTTCCAGATAGGTCGCCGCCGCCAGCGCATCCGATGTTTCGTCGTAGAAACCGGAATAATTGCCGTTCTGACCATTCTCCCCCCGGAAGGACGGAAGAAGCACCACGAAACCCGCCTCCCAATAGGGCCTCATCATCGCCCAATGGCCGTCGCCGGTGGCGTTGCCGCCGTGCAGGAAAAGCACTGCGGGTTTCAGTACCGTCGAGGGCTGATAATGGGAAAGCCAGGCCACAAGCTCGATGGAGCCATCCGGCCCGCCGCGATAGGTCACCCGTTCCGCACCGGGCGGTGTGCCGAGCGGCGATGATTTTTCCGGGGCGGCCATTTTGCGCAGCAGATGGGTGTGGAAACGTTTGCGCGCCTCGCCATAATCCTGCCTTTCCAGCGGCAGAACCTCGGGCGCGGCAATGCCCGCTCTCGCGCCCGGCGGCAAAAGTGCCGCCGCTGACAGGCCCACGGCACCGGCAAGAAGGTTACGCCGCGTCAGGCTCCTTGAGGTCACGCCGCTCTCTTCCTGTCCGAAGGTTGAGGAGAGAAAGCGTTTGTCTGGCATATGCGCACCTGAGCAATCAAAACATTAGAAGCAGTTCAGCACTGCGGCGGGATACTGTCCAGTCACGGATTCGCGAATGACAACAATGTATTCGCAGGCATCGTGGCAATTTCTGGACGGAAGCACCCTGCTACCCTTCCACACCGTCGATCATCGCGATCAGCGTCGACAGGCGATCCGCCTCTGCCGGCAACTTGTCGGCCCTGAGCCGCGCAATGCGCGGAAACCGCATGGCGACGCCGGATTTGTGGCGGGTGGAGCGGTTGATGCCCTCGAAGGCCACCTCCAGCACGAAACCGAAATCGGGCGTGGCGCGCACCGCCCGCACGGGGCCGAAGCGTTCCACGGTGTTGTCGCGCACGAACTTGTCCAGCACTTCCAGCTCCGCATCGGTAAAACCGAAATAGGCCTTTCCAACAGGAACCAGCTGTTCGCCATCCTCACCTTCCGCCCAGACGCCAAAGGTGAAATCGGAATAATAGCTTGAGCGTTTGCCATGGCCGCGCTGCGCATACATCATCACGGCGTCGATATTGTAGGGATCGCGTTTCCACTTGAACCACGGCCCCTTGGCGCGCCCGGCCTGATAGGCGCTGTCGCGGCGCTTGATCATCACGCCTTCGATCACCGGATCTGGCGGCGTGGCACGCAGCTTGTCGAGTTCCGTCCAGCTTGAAAAGCCGATAAGCGGCGACAGGTCGAAGCGGTCATGCGGGGCGCGTTCGATGATATCCGATAGCCGGCCGCGGCGTTGCAGATAAGTTTGCGCACGAATATCGCTCTCGCCATCGAACAGCAGGTCGTAGGCGCGGATGAAGGCCGGATAATCGTCCAGCATCTTGGCCGTCACCGTCTTGCGGTTCAGCCGTTGCTGCAGGTCGGAAAAGGTGCGGGTGAGATTGTTGGAGCGCGCCGTGCCGCCGATCAGCAATTCGCCGTCCATCACGCCTTCGAAATCGATGGCATCAAGCACATCGGGAAAGGCACCGGAAATATCGTCGCCGGAGCGGGAATAGAGTTTGCGCGTATCCCCCGCCCGCGACAATTGTACGCGAATACCGTCCCACTTCCACTCCGCCGCATAGTCGGCCGGGTCCAATGCATCGAGATCGCCATCGGCAACGGGCGTCGCCAGCATCACCGAATGGAAGATGGCGGGTGTCGCCAGTACCGGACGATCGGACTTGCCCTCCAGCCAGGCGAACAGCGGCGTATAGGGCGGTGTCAGCCCGTGCCACAGGGTTTCGATCTCGGTGATGTCCTTACCGGCGAAATCCGCCAGCGCCTGACGCGCGAGCCGCGCCGAAATGCCGATGCGCAGGCTGCCGGTGGCGAGTTTGAGGAAGGCGAAACGCGAGGAGGTATCGAGCCGGTCAAGCAGATCGCGCACCGCGCTGCGCACCTCGGTGCGGCCGAGCGAATTCATCAGCGTTACCACTTCGCCGAGACGCGGGTCCTGCGCTTGCATATCATCCGCGCCGCCGATATTGCCCCAGACCAGCGAGATCGTTTCGGCAAGATCGCCCACATAATCGTAGGAATAGCGGAACAGCACCTCATCCATCCGCTCCAGCACCAGTTCGCGCAGCATGGCGGGTTTGACGCTTTTGAGGTCCAGCGCGCCGGCAATGGCCGCCAGCCCGTAACCACGGTCTGGATCGGGCGTATCTCGGAAATAATCGGTCAAAAGCTTCAGCTTGCCGTTGCGCGATGGGGTGAGGACAAGGCGGTCGAGAAGGGTGGCGAAGGCTTTCATCTCAATCCCCTTCATCCTCGTAACCGACAAGATGAAGGGGCTTTGCGGCAATGCCCTGCAACTCGCACCAGCGCACCAGCGCCTCTTCGCGCCCATGCGTGACCCAGACAGCTTGCGGCCCGATTTCCTTGACGGTTTCCAGCAGTTCCGGCCAGTCGCAATGATCTGATATGACCAGCGGCAGTTCCACGCCGCCCTGTTTCGCCCTTTGCCGCACCATCATCCAGCCGGACGCGAAGGCGATCAGCGGCTCGTTGAAGCGCCGCGCCCAGCGTTCCTGAAAGGCCGAGGGCGGGCCGACGACGATGGCGCCCTTGAAGGTGGCGGGATCGCTTTTTTCGAGCGTTGCAGGCCTGAGATCACCGAGATCGATGCCCTGTGAGACGTAATAATCACAAAGCCGGGCCAGCGCGCCGTGAATGTAGATCGGCTCGGCATAACCATTGTCGCGCAAGAGCCGGATGACGCGCTGCGCCTTGCCGAGCGAATAGGCTCCGACCAGATGGGTGCGCTCGGGAAACTGCTTGATGGAGGTGAGCAGCTTGCCGATTTCCACACGCGGCAGCGGATGGTGAAAGACCGGCAGCGCGAAGGTGGCTTCGGTGATGAAGACGTCGCAGGGCACCGTCTCGAAAGGTGTGCAGGTTGGATCGATGCCGCGCTTGTAATCGCCGGAGGCGACGATGCGCATGCCGTTCATTTCCACGGAGATCTGCGCCGAACCCAGCACATGGCCCGCCGGGTGGAAACCGACGGTCACGCCGTTCACCTCCACCGTCTCGCCGAATGCGACCGCCTGCTCGCCACCGCAGAAATCCTCGCCATAGCGGATGCGCATGATATCGAGCGTCTGGCGGGTGGCTAGCACGGACCCGTGGCCGGCACGGGCGTGATCGGAATGGCCGTGGGTTATCAGCGCGCGCGCCACCGGGCGCACGGGATCGATATAAAAGTCGCCAGGCGGGCAATAGAGGCCCTTCGGCGTGGAATTCAAAAGCTGTTCCGGCTTCATATTCATTGAGATAAGGCCGCCCGCGCGAATGTAAAGTGCTGTGAGCATAACGCGGAACGAGCGCTAAATTTCCAGGGCTGGTGTTTTTGTTGCGCCCTCACCTCTCCGTCATTCCGGCGTTGCACCGGCGGTCGTGTGTCACAGTCCCGGTATAGAGATCGAGGGGGGAACTCCTGCGCACGATCCGTTCGCTTATTTCAGAGGGAAATCATGTTTTTTGCGATTGCAAAACGTATCCAGCTGGATACATATTGTTGTGAATAGTTTCGAGAGATCAGCAGAGTTCGACGAATGGCTGAAGACTTTGAAGGATCGCACCGGAAAGGTACGGATCCTTCACCGTCTTACGGCGGCCGAGCACGGGAATTTCGGCGATTCCGAGCCGGTAGGTGGCGGCGTTTCAGAAATGCGCATCCACTACGGCCCGGGTTATTGGGTCTATTTCACCCGCATTGGCAAAAAAGTTTATTTTCTTCTGATCGGCGGGGACAAATCTTCCCATAAGCGGGACATAAAGCTTGCAATCGACATGGCACAAACAATCGGAAAGAAATGACCATGACGGAATTCAGCAAATTTGATGTGTCAGACTACCTCGACAGCGATGAAACCATGATCGAATATCTGGCCGTCGCGATGGAAGATGAAAACCCCGATGTCTTCATTGCCGCCCTTGGCGCAGTCGCCAAGGCTCGCGGAATGTCGCACATCGCGGATGTTTCGGGTCTGGGTCGAGAAAGCCTCTACAAGGCCCTCAAGCCGGGTTCGAAGCTTCGCTACGAAACCGTGCAGAAAGTCGTGCATGCGCTGGGCTTCCGCTTGGCCGTCGAAAAATCGTTGAATGCCGCGTAAGGCTGGCATTCCGGATTTTCTTGTCCAAGCAAAAGTCCCCGCCCTCACTCTCCCGCGCTCTCCGCCGGCTTCGCCGCCTGCACTGCAGCCGGCAAACGCACCGGTTTCAGCATCAATGCTGCGGCAAGGCCGATGGCGGCCGTTGCGGCGGCTGCGAAGAACAGCGGCGTGAAGGCATCCGAATATAGGGCTGCAACCGCTGTCTGGGAGGCTGCGGGCAGTTCGGACAGCATCTTCGGCGTCAAGTCCTCAATCCTGCCGACGCCGGGAATGTTGGCGGATAGGCCCTTGAGACTGGAGGTGATGATCGCGCCATAGACCGAGATGGCGATTGCGGCACCGCCCATGCGGGTCAGCGTCACCGCGCCGCTGGCAGCACCGATATCCGCCTTCGGTGCGGAATTCTGTACGCCGATGATCGGCGCCTGCTGGCCGAGGCCGACGGCGAAACCCTGTACCAGCATCAGCACGCCGATCACCACCAGCGGCGTTCCGGCATGGACCTGCGTGAAACAAAGCATGGCGAGAACATTGATCGTCAGCCCCGCCACCGAAAACGGCTTGTAGACGCCGGTGATCGAGATCAGCCGCCCGGCCGATAGCGACCCCATGACGATGCCGCCGGTGACCGCGATGAAGAAAAGCCCGGCATGGGAGGGGGAAAGGCCGGTCGTCGTTTGCAGGAACAGGGCATAATAATTGACCATGCCGATGCCGATGCCGCCGCTGGTCAGCGAAACGATCATCAACAGCGGAAAGGTGCTGTCCTTGAACAGCCTCAGCGGCACCACGGGTTCCGGCGCGCGGCGTTCCACCTGCACCCAGAGGAAGGCGGCGATGACGGCGAAAGCGATAATGCCGAGGCTGGGACCCGCGATAAGCGACCCGAACAATTGGCTGCTATCGGCCCAGAAGACCACGCTTGCAATCGTTGCTGCCAGCAGCACCGCGCCGAGATAATCGATCTTCGGCTGGCGTGCGGGACGGCGATAGGGCAGCAGGAAAACCAGGCCGGTGATGACGATAAGCCCGAGCGGCAGGTTGATGAGGAAGATCGAGCGCCAGCCGAACAGATCGCTCATCGTGCCGCCAAGGATCGGTCCGACACTGCCGGACGCCATGATGGCGAGACTGGAATAGCTCTGGTAGCGGGCTCTTTCACGCGGTTCGAACAGATCCGCATTGACGGAGAAGATGGAGACCATGATGCCGCCGCCGCCAAGGCCCTGAAGTACGCGGGCCGCGATCAGGCTATCCATCGACCAGGCCAGCCCGCAGGCGAGCGAACCGACCGTGAAGATGATGACCGCCGCGATCATCACGTATTTTCGCCCGAACAGGTCTCCGAGCTTGCCATAAACCGGCATGACCGCGCTGGTTGCCAGAAGATAGGCCGAGCCGATCCAGCCGAAACGCTCCAGCGCGCCGAACTCGCCGACGATGGTGGGAAGTGCTGTCGATACGATCTGGTTGTCGAGCGTCGCCATGAACATGGCCAGCATCAGAAACAGAAAGACGATGAGCCTGCGCCGATGATCCGACACAAGCGGCGCCACGGGGGCAGCGGACATATCCATGAAAAAAATCTCGTAGGGTTTCGGCGGTTTTGCCGGGACAATTTGTGTGCTATTAGCATATATATGTCAATAGCAAGTTTTTGACATATGCGCTAATAGCGCTAGATGTGATCGCAAAATTGGCAAGGAAAGGAGCGGTTGAGCGTGGCGACTGAGGAAGACTGGAACGAGGATCTGCCCGAAGACATAAAGCGTATCGGCAATACGATGACGCGCATGCGCATCATGATCGGACGGCGCATGATCGGCCGCATGGCGCTTGCCAAGGTGGCTCCGGGTCTCGAACTCTCCCATATCGACGTTCTTGATATATTGCGCCGCGCGGAAGGCGATGTAACCGTTGGCGCGATTGCCGAGGGCATGCGCATCGACCCCTCGCGCGGCAGCCGGGTGGTGGCGGATATGGTCGGGCGCGGTCTGCTCAAACGCGGCGTCTCGCAGGAGGATGCCCGCCGCAGCATCGTCGAGATCACCCCGCTTGGCACCAGCCTGCTGCAAGAGATGCGCCGGACCAAGATGAGCGTCATCAAGGATGTGATGGATGGCTGGCCGGCGGAGGATGTCGAGACATTCGCACGCCTTTTCGAACGGTTCATCGACCGTTTCGAGCACCGGCTCTCCCCGGACGCAGACTTCCTGACGGATCAGAAAAAATCATAGCTGGCCCCGCCGTCCGCAACTTCACTTTAAATGGACGAGACCTTAACGTGCCGCCAGCGAAAAGATAAAAGGGTGACTTCGATGTTGACGATTTACGGTGTCTATCGTTCCCGCGCCACGCGCACGCTCTGGCTTGCGGGGGAACTGGGCATGGAATTCAAGCATGTGCCTGTCGTGCAGGCCCGCCGCCTTGCCGATCCCCTGGCCACGGACGCGCCGCTCAACACGCTGTCCCCTGCCTTCCTCGCCATCAACCCGATGGGCACCATTCCCTGCATCGAGGATGACGGTATGGTGCTTTACGAATCCATGGCCATCAATCTCTATCTCGCCCGCAAATATGGCGGGCCGCTTGCCCCGGTCGATCTGAAGGAAGATGCGGCGATGCTGCAATGGTCCTTCTTCGCCGCAACCGAAGTTGAAATCAATTCGCTGAAGATTTCCTCCGCCGTCGCCGAAGGGCTGTCGGAAGGCGATACCGGCAGGGCGGTGATCGATGTCGCCGCGCGCCTGCTCAGGCGCCCCTTCCGGGTGCTGGAACAGCATCTTTCCAGCCACGATTATCTGGTGGGTGACCGTTTTACCGTCGCCGATCTCAACGCGGCGGAAATCGTGCGTTACGCGCAGGGCCATCAGCCGCTGTTTGACGCCCATCCGGCGCTTAAAGCCTGGCTGGAGCGCTGCCAGGCCCGCACGGCCTTCAAGTCCATGTGGGATAGCCGCACAGCCGAGGCGGCGTGAGCGAAGGAGATAGATGGGGATAGTTGGCAGACCTCTCTCCGCACTCGACGTCATCCTCGGGACAAGCCCACTACTGTCCGGTTTAAATCGGCTCCCAGTTGAACTGCATCTGGCGGAGGTCTTTTGTTGTTTCGGGCGGTGGTT
>NZ_JASXTH010000024.1:0-44698 GCF_036596185.1 Rhizobium sp. GR12
GAAACAACAAAAGACCTCCGCCAGATGCAGTTCAACTGGGAGCGGATTTAAACCGGACAGTAGTGGGCTTGTCCCAAGGATCTAATCACATCCAAATAAATCTGGCGTTGCAGATGCTCGGGACAGGCCCGAGCATGACGGCAGAGAGCTTACGGGACTTTGAAACAAAAAAGCCCGGCATCGCTGCCGGGCTTCCTTCAAGATCGTATCAACCGATCAGCGGCAATCGGCGCAGAAGCGCTGGATGCGCTTGCAGGCTTCTTCAAGCAGCTCTTCCGACGTGGCGTAGGAAATGCGGAAGTTCGGGCCGAGGCCGAAAGCCGATCCCTGCACGACGGCGACGCCTTCGGCTTCCAGAAGCTCGGAGACGAAATCCACATCCGTTTCGATGACCTTGCCCGACGGCGCGGTCTTGCCGATCATGCCGGCGCAGGACGGATAGACGTAGAATGCGCCTTCCGGTGCCGGGCAATTGATGCCCTTGGCCTGGTTGAGCATGGAGACGACGAGATCACGACGGCCTTCGAAAATCTTCTTGTTGGCCGGAATGAAATCCTGCGTGCCGTTCAGCGCTTCGACAGCCGCCCATTGCGCAATCGAGCTGGCGCCCGAGGTCTGCTGGCCCTGGATCATGTCCATGGCCTTGATGAGCGGCAGCGGGCCGGCCGCATAGCCGATACGCCAGCCGGTCATGGCATAGGCCTTGGAGACGCCATTCATCGTCAGCGTGCGGTCGTAGAGCGAAGGCTCAACCTCGACCGGCGTGACGAATTTGAAATCGCCATAGGTCAGGTGCTCGTACATGTCGTCCGTCAGCACCCAGACATGCGGATGCTTGACGAGAACGTCCGTCAGCGCCTTCAGCTCGTCATGCGAATAGGCAGCGCCGGACGGGTTGGAAGGCGAGTTGAAAACGAACCACTTGGTCTTCGGCGTGATCGCCTTTTCAAGCGCTTCCGGCTTCAGCTTGAAATTGTCTTCAAGCGTGGTGTCGACGAAAACCGGCGTACCGCCGCAAATCGCCACCATTTCCGGATAGCTGACCCAGTAAGGCGCCGGAATGACGACTTCATCACCCGGGTTGAGGGTGGCCATGAAGGCGTTGAAAAGGATCTGCTTGCCGCCGGTGCCAACGATCGTCTGCTCCGGCTTGTAGTCCAGGCCGTTTTCGCGCTTGAACTTGTCGGCGATGGCCTTGCGCAGTTCCGGAATGCCGGAAACGGGCGTGTACTTCGTCTCGCCGCGCTTGATGGCGTCGATGGCGGCTTCCTTGATGTTTTCAGGCGTATCGAAATCCGGCTCGCCGGCGCCAAGGCTGATCACATCGCGGCCCTTCGCTTTAAGCTCGCGGGCTTTCTGGGTAACAGCGATGGTGGCGGATGGCTTTACGCGGGAGAGAATGTCGGCAAGGAAGGCCATTTTTAATCGGTCCTGTTGTGGTTGACATCGGCAGAGGCGGGAAAACTTGTCATCTGCGGCATTTTCTATGTCGAAAGACAGGCGGTCTTTCAAGGTCAAAAGCAGCATATGTGGCATGGAGAAGAATTTAAACCTTCCTTAACCCGGAAGTAACGCTTGATGCGCTAAAATCATCAGCTAGAGGTCGTCTCTCTATAGCTGGTGGAAAAATGGCGCCTAAAAGCATCTTTTCCAGTCTTGTCCGTGAGGTCGATGGCACATGGTCCACCGCCTACAGCACCTTCAACCTGAAATCTGCCCTGCAGCCCATCTTTCGCCGAACGATGAACGGCACGCTCGACATCGATTCCTTCGAGGGTCTGGTGCGTCCCCACCGCAACGGCGAGCCGGTGACGCCGGGTGAATTTTTCTCGCTGGTGGAGCCGGACGATATCGAGAATATCGACAGCATCCTGCGCACGATCCACATTCTCAATACCGGCAGGCTCAATCGGTCCCGCGCCCGCATCTTCGTCAACTTCCATCCGGGCCTGTTCCAGACCCCGGCCAAGATGCGCCAGGAGGTAGAGCGCATGCGCCTTACCGCCCACGAGGCCGGCATGACGGCGGACCGCATCGTCTGCGAAATCTCGGAGAAAAAAGCGTCCGACACGCAGATGGTGGCCGACTTTGCCTACCATATGCACGACATCGGCTTTCGCGTGGCGCTGGATGACTATGGCGCCGGCGATTCCGACATTGACCGGGTGAAGCTCATCAAGCCCGACTACGTGAAATTCGAAGCGGGCTGGGTACGTGATTTCATGCAGAATTCGGCGGGCGCCGCCCTTCTGCGCGTCATCGTCAGCCAGTTCCGTGACGATGGAATAGAGCCGGTGTTCGAAGGGCTGGAAACCGGCTGGCAGGTGGATATCTGCGAGGAAGTCGGCGTCCTGTTGATGCAGGGTTACGCGCTGGCAAAACCCGAACTCGCGCCGACAAGTTTCGACACACGTTTTCCGGAACTCGGCAGCGGCTATTTCTCCCCTCTGCCAAGGTCAGACAGGAGCGCAGCGTCACCGGCATTTGTGCGGGAAGAACGATCCGCAGAGCCGCATACCCCGCGCCAGATTAGAACCTTTGGAAAACGCGGCCTTTGACGCCATTTTAGAGCGAAACAGGCCCGCAACCGGCTCCGCCACAATATCGCCGCAATAAATGCTGCGGAACGCCTGAATTCGGTCTCCAAGCCGTCCATTTCGAAGCCTCTTTTGTCCTTCGACAACAGCGACAAGAGGCGATCGCCATGTTTACCAACGACAGGACTTCGGTTGAAAGGTTAAGGGCGCAAAGAACGCTGTTTTCCCTCTGGATGGCAATTGCAGCCTTTCTTGTCGTCATTACCATGGCCGCCGGGATCGCGACCTCGGCCGATGCCGCCGTTCAGGCGGTCGACACCCTGCACACATCCGCCATTCCGCAGGTGGCGGCAACCTCGCAGGCAGGCGGGCACCTGCTGCTCATCGTCTTTTCGGCCGCGGCCTTCATCGGCCTCGGCATCGGCGGCCTGACACTCACCCGGAGAAGCCTGAAGGACGAGGCCCGCCGCTACAAATAAGCGGCGCTGTCCTCGACTTGCAGCGTCGGCATGTTGCTGCTAAAGCACCCGGGAAACCGTCGTCCGAAAATCATGGTTCGACATTTCAAAAATTCCCCGAATTGCCAGGGCCGCGACGGAGTGATCCCCCGGCCCCGCTGTGCTGGTGCCAATCATGACGCGTATTCAGGCCAATATGCTGCTTCTGCTCGCCGCAGCAATTTGGGGAGGCGGCTTCGTCGCACAATCCTCCGCCATGACCTCGATCGGCCCGTTCTGGTTCGTCGGCCTGCGTTTCGCCATTGCCGCAATCGCCGTGGCGCCATTCGCCGTGATGGAAACCCGTTCGAAAAAGTCTGCGCCGCGCCGCAAGGAAATCGGCGGCTTCATCCTCGTGGGCCTCGCGCTGTTCGGCGGCGCCACCACCCAGCAGGTCGGGCTTTTGACCACGACCGTCACCAATTCCAGCTTCCTGACCGGGCTTTACGTCATCTTCGTGCCCGTTATCGCCGTCGTCCTTTACCGGCGCCATCCCCACTGGATCATCTGGCCCTGCGCCCTGATGATGCTGGGCGGCATATTCCTGCTTTCCGGCGGTGCATTCGAGACGCTGACACGGGGCGATATTCTCAGCATCATCTGCGCCTTCTTCTGGGCGATCCAGATCACGCTCGCCGGACGTTTCGTCTCCGAGAGCGGGCGGCCTCTCGCGCTTTCCTGCACCCAGTTCGCAATTTGCTCTCTCCTGAGTTGCATGATCGGCCTTGCGGTCGAACCCATCAGCATGGCGTCCATAGAGGGATCGCTGGCGGAAATTCTCTATGTCGGCCTCGTATCTTCAGGCCTCGCCTTCGTCCTGCAGGTCGTTGCCCAGCGTTACACAACGGCGCCACAGGCCGCGATATTTCTCTCGTCAGAGGCGCTTTTCGGCGCTTTGCTGGCCTCGGTGTTCCTGAAAGAAACCATTTCCAGCGCCGGTTATATCGGCTGCGTGATCATTTTCGTCGCCATATTGATCGTGGAACTGGTGCCGGAACTGGCGCGCAAGCGGCAAAAAACCATCGCTGGAACGGCCTGAGGCGAAAGAACCAATTTTTCTCTTTTCAGGAAAAATCTCGCCCCCGCATTCAAAATTTTACCGTGAAAACCGAACGCGACCGGCAATTATTTCATCAATTATCAAATATGCAGAAAAAATGTGCGACTACGCACGTTAATTCTACCGCAGGTTTTTATCTGACAAAAAGCCCGCGAAAACTTTTGCTTGCCAATTTTCTATAAACGCAGCAATCTACCGCCGTTCGGGCAATTTGCGAGCATGGGAAGGCCTATAATTTTGCGCACCGGGGACGCTATAAACCTCGGGCGGTGGGACGAAAAACGTTGGATGAGAACGCCATTACTTCCCGCTGTGAAGGTCCTTTTTCTCAATAGTCAAGAACTGCCTGCCAACGCCCTTGCGGGGCAAAACTGTAATGCTGCCTGTAGCTGAACGCGGGCGGAGCGAAAAGGACCTGATGCATGGCCGAAACTGGCACCGTAAAATTCTTTAACACAGACAAAGGCTTCGGCTTCATCAAGCCAGACAATGGTGGCGCTGATATCTTTGTTCACATCTCTGCTGTACAGGCTTCCGGCCTGTCCGGACTTTCAGAAAATCAGAAAGTGAGCTTCGACACGGAACCGGATCGTCGCGGCAAGGGCCCGAAGGCAGTCAATCTGCAGATTGCTGGCTAACCCTATAACGACTTTCTTTTCTAGTTGAAGCCCGGCAGGAATGCCGGGTTTTTTTGTGTCTGGTCGATCCGCATCATATGCGCCGGATATGCGCCGGAAACTCAGATCCCCTTGAGATAGAGGTTGGTCCGCCGCTCTTCGCCCAGCCGACCTCCGGGGCCATGGCCGCAAATAAAACCGACCTCATCGCCGAGCGGCAGCAGCTTGTCGCGAATGGATGCCATCAATTGCTCATGGTTTCCGCCCGGAAGGTCCGTGCGCCCCACCGAACCTGCAAACAGGACGTCGCCGACATGGGCGAATTGCTGGTCGCGATTATAATAGATGACGTGGCCGGGGGCATGGCCCGGGCAATGGTAGACCTCAAACACATGCTCCCCGAAGGAAACCCTGTCGCCCTCATTCAGCCATTTGTCCGGCAAAACGTTCTGAAGACCGCTGATGCCGTATTTTTCGGCCTGCGTCTCGATCCTCTCGAGCAGCGGCCGGTCGTCCTCATGCGGGCCGATCACTGGCAGCGAGAGCTTTTCGCGCAATTCCTTGGCGCCGCCGGCATGGTCGAGATGGCCGTGCGTCAGCCAGATTTCCTTGAGCGTGATACCGTTTTCGGAAACCACCTGAAGAATGACATCCACATCCCCACCGGGATCGACGACGACGCCTTCCTTCGTGTCCTCATCGAAGAGAATGGTACAGTTCTGCTCGAACGGCGTGACCGGAATAATGCCCGCCTGCAATTTTCCCATATCCCGCGTCTCCCTGTCTGACAATCTGGCCTCCTATAGCCTGCGACCGGTTCCGGCACAATGGCGACGGAAAAGGTGTTGCTTTTCAGGAGCCTCGGCCACCTTGAAAAAATCGATAAAATTCAATGGCATAATGGAAACATTTCGGCCGGGATCGTGAGTTTTCCCGAAAAATGTGGAACGCCCGGGTGGCTATCACGTTTTAGTTCCAGTCTTGAAAGGAGTGAGACACATGGACAAGACGCTAAAAATGCTCATGGCTGGCGGCGCTTTCGCCTTGATGGCCGGCTTTGCAAACGCCGCCATGGTCGCCACCACCGCATCGGATGTTTCCGTTCGCTCAGGCCCCGGTGAAGACTACCCCGAAGTCGGGCTTGCCACCCGTGGCAGCAATGCGGTTCTGGACGGTTGCATGGAAGGCAGCAGCTGGTGCCGCATCCAGGTCAACGGTCTGCGTGGCTGGGCGCATGCCGAGTACCTGAACGTTCTGTATGAAGGCTCTCCGGTCATTCTCGAGGAGCGCCGCACGGAACTCAGCGTGCCGGTTGTGACATACGAGAAAACGTCGAGCGTGCAGGCCGAACCCAATCCCGGCGACCCGAACCTCGGTCGTGTCGGCGATGTGGACATTACTCCACCGGAATCGGTGATAACTTACATGGATGAGCACCCTGCGGACACCGTCACCTTCGATGGCGATGTGGTCGTCGGCAGCACCCTGCCCTCCGATACACGGCTCGTCGAAATTCCGGACTACCAGTATCGTTATGTCCGGGTGAACGACGTGCCGGTTCTGGTCGAACCATCGACGCGCCGGATCGTCTACGTCTATCAGTAGAGGCAACCGGTATTCTCACCGTCGGATCGATGACGACGGCATCAAACCAATGAAGAGCGCGGGCTTGCCGCGCTCTTTTCTATTTGCGGTAAAGGCCGCTCAGGTTTCCAGTTGCACCGGCACCCGCAGCATATTATCCACCGCAACAGAAAATGATCAGCGGCATTCTCCCGAGCGGACGCATTTTCGGCTATGTTTACAGAATATTGGCGCATCGACGTATGTCAGCCGCAGAATATGAAGGAACCGCAGTGCCACCGCAATCGCTCAAAACCGCAGCCACCAGGCAGACACCGGCACTTCCGAAGCCAGCACTCCCGAAGGTTGACGACGGCAAGATCGACTTCGACACGATAGAGGCGCTGTTTTTCGCCTATCGCGATTTCGTCTCCGATCCCGATGTCATTCTGTCGAAACTGGAATATGGACGGGCGCACCATCGAGTGGTCTATTTCGTCAGCAGGCAGCCCGGCATGACGGTGGCGGATCTGCTCGACACCCTGCAGATTACCAAACAGAGCCTTGCCCGCGTGCTCAAGCAGTTGATCGACGATGGTTATATCCGCCAGATGGCAGGCCCCGAAGACCGCCGCCAGCGCAGGCTCTATCCGACGCTGACGGGGCGCGAACTGGCGCTGGCGCTGAGCGAGCCGCAATCGCGGCGGATCGACCGCGCGCTGGAAGGGCTTGGACCCGACGCCCGCGCCTGCATCCGCCAATTTCTGGCACAGATGCGCAGCCCGGCGCCGGCGGAAGGTGAATGACGATGGCCACAGCGACGACAAAGCTTCCACCGACGGATGACGATGCTGCCCACCTGCTGATCGTCGATGACGACGCCCGCATTCGCAATCTTCTGCAACGCTTTCTGAGCGACAAGGGATACCGCATTACCGTCGCCGCAGATGCGGCCGAAGCCCGACGCAAGATGGTCGGCATCCGTTTCGACCTCCTTATTCTCGACGTCATGATGCCCGGGGAAAACGGGCTTTCGCTCACCCGCTCGCTGAACGAGAACAAATCCGTGCCGGTCATTCTCCTGACCGCCCGCTCGGAAGCGGATTCCCGGATCGAGGGGCTGGAGGCCGGCGCGGATGATTATCTCGCCAAGCCGTTCGATCCGCGCGAGCTTGTCCTGCGCATCAACAATATCCTGCGGCGCAACACCTCGCCCGATACGCCCAAGATCGAGCAGATCATGTTCGGCCCCTACAGCTTCTCCATTCCCAAAAAGGAATTGCGGCGCGGGCCTGAAACGATCCGCCTGACGGATCGCGAACAGGAGATCATGCTGCTTTTTGCGTTGCGCGCCGGCGACACCATTCCACGGCACGAACTGGTCGAAGCGGAATCGGAAGTGGGCGAAAGAACCATCGACGTGCAGATCAACCGCCTTCGCCGCAAGATCGAGGACGACCCTGCCAACCCGGTCTATCTGCAAACGGTACGCGGCATCGGCTACCGGCTGAGCGTGGACTGACACAAGCACCAACGAAAGGCGGGCTGACGGCATGGCGAGCCTCGATTTTCTGAGCACGGTTAAAAGAAGCGGCATAGCGAAGGCCTGGCGCATGTTCGGCAGATCGCTTCGCCACTGGCTGCCCACCGGGCTTTACACACGTTCACTGCTTATCATCATCCTGCCGATGATCCTGCTTCAGGGCATCGTCGCCGCCGTCTTCATGGAGCGCCACTGGCAGCTGGTGACGGAGCGCCTCTCCTCCGCCGTGACGCGCGATATCGCCGCGATCATCGAGCTTCTGCAAACCGATGAGGAAGAAGACGACTATCAGCGCGTTATCCGCATCGCCCGCGAGAAGCTGGGTCTCAGCGTCTATATCGAACCAAAGGCGGATCTACCGGCCCCAAGGCCCGAGCCATTATTTTCCATTCTGGACACGATCCTCGCCAGTCAGTTGACCCAGCAAATCGGCCGGCCGTTCTGGATCGATACCTATGGCAATGGTTCGCTGGTCGAAATCCGCGTCCAGCTTGAGGACAAGACGCTGCGCGTCTTCACCAGCCGCAGCGCGGCCTATGCCTCCAACACCCATATCTTCCTTGTCTGGATGGTCGGCGCATCGCTGGTTCTGATCGCCATTTCCATCCTGTTCCTGCGCGGGCAGATCAAGCCCATCGAAGCGCTCGCCAAGGCAGCCGAGGATTTCGGCAAGGGCCAGAGGATCAGCGCCTATTCCCCACGCGGCGCGGACGAGGTGCGGCGGGCCGGCCTCGCCTTCATATTGATGCGCGAACGCATCGAGCGGCAGATGGAACAGCGCACCGCCATGCTGAATGGCGTCAGCCATGACCTGCGCACCATCCTCACCCGCTTCAAGCTGCAACTTGCCCTGGCGGGTGACAATCCGGACATCGAGGGCCTGGACAAGGATGTCGAGGACATGCAGTCGATGCTGGAGGCCTATCTCACCTTTGCCCGCACCGATGTCGAGGAGGATGTCGGCACACTGGAGCTTCCGGAGCTTCTGGAAAAAATCGACCATGATTTTGAGTTGCACGGCAAGAAATTCAGCTACGAGCTTTATAATATCGAACGGATCATCGCGCGTCCCAACGCCCTCTCCCGCCTCGTCGCCAATCTGGCGGAGAATGCACGGCGCTACGCCGGCAAACTCCATGTCGACATCCGCAAGGCGCCGCGCTCCATCGTCATGACCTTCGATGATGACGGGCCAGGCATTCCGGAAACGGCACGGGAGGATGTCTTCAAGCCGTTCTTCCGGCTGGACGAGGCGCGCAACCTCAACGCCTCGGGCACGGGGCTCGGCCTCTCCATCGTCCGCGACATCGCCCGCAGCCATGGCGGCGACGTGTCGCTGCACGACAGCCCGATGGGCGGATTGCGGGTGATCGTGAAAATACCGGCGTAGAACACCGGACCGGAAACGTAGCGCAGTCTTCGGAAAATCCGGTATTCAAACCAAAAGGTCGAGCGGAAAGAGGTGCTCTCTCAGCACATCTTCTCGCCGTTCGGCACCGGCCGCTCGACGGCGGCAAGCACGATGTCGCCGTTGCCATCGGCAAAACCCAGCGTCAGAACCTCGGAACGGAACGGGCCGATCTGACGCGGCGGAAAATTCACCACGCCCAGCACTTGCCGACCGACAAGGCTTTCCGGCGTATAATGCACCGTGATTTGCGCCGAAGATTTCTTGATGCCGATCTCCGGTCCGAAATCGATCTTCACCTTGATTGCGGGCTTGCGCGCTTCCAGAAAAGGCTCCGCTTCGACAATGGTGCCGACGCGAATATCGACTTTCTCGAAATCGGCATAGGAAATTTCACCGCTCATGTCCCGCTCCCGCCAGCCCGCTTCAACCAGCCAGTTCTTCGGCGCGTTTTTTCGCCGCAGCGATCGCCTTGTCGAACAGGGGCTGCATGCCGTCTTCGGCCATCAGCACTGAAAGTGCGGCGGCCGTCGTGCCGCCCGGTGAAGTCACGTTCTGGCGCAGGCGCGCCGCCTCGTCTGGGGATTGATGCAGCAGCTCGCCCGCACCGGCCACGGTTTCGCGCGCCAGGCGCATAGCTATGTCAGCCGGAAGACCCGCCTTGCGGCCAGCTTCCGCCATGCATTCCACCAGATAGAAAACATAGGCCGGGCCACTTCCCGAAACCGCTGTCACCGCGTCGATATCGCTTTCGGTTTCCACCCATTCGACCGGACCGCTGACCTTCAGCAACCCGTCCACCACGGCTTTGAGCGCCGGCGTCACCAACTCATTGGCATAGGCCCCCGTCACACCGCGACCCACCATGGCGGGTGTGTTCGGCATCGCCCGTACGGCGGCAACCGCACCGAAATGCGAGAGGAAAGTCCCGATAGTGGTACCGGCCGCGATCGAAACGACGACGGTATCTGAACCCAGCAAGGACTTGAGGGAAGGCAGCACGGCCTCCATCATCTGCGGCTTTACCGCCACGAAAAGAATGCCAGCCTTAACGCCAGCAGGAACGCTTTCGCTATGCGTGGCGCCGGCCTCCGCAATCGTCGCGCGCATGGCGTCGGAGGGACGCGGATCGATAACGACCACCTGCGATCCCGCCACGCCTTTTTTCAGCCAGCCCGAAAGCAGAGCGCCGCCCATATTGCCCGCTCCCACGAGGACGAGCGGACCGGAAGCCTTGTAGACCATGCTCAAGCTTCTCCGACGGTCTCGAACATGACCGCTTCAATTGCACTTTTCGCATCCAGTCCCGACCAGACGACGAACTGGAATGCCTGATAATATTGTTCGCAAGCCTCAAGCGCGCTGGAAAGCAGCACTTCCACCTGCTGGTTGTTCGGTTCGGCGCCACCGGCCAGAAGCAGGGACTGGCGGAAAATCACCACGTCTTCCTGCCGCCACAGATCGAAGTGACCCATCAGCACCTGGCCGTTGACCTGCGACAGCAGGCGAATGACTTCATTGACGCGCTGGTCGGGCACCTTGATGTCGAAGGCGCAGGCCAGATGCAGCGCCTCGAAGTCTTCCATCCACGAAAAGGAAACGTGATAATCGGCCCAATGGCCAGCCACCGTCATGGCGATCTCGTCTTCGCCGGAACGCTCGAACGACCAGTCGTTCGAGGCGGCGACAATCTCGATCATGTCCACGGGATTGGACTGGCGCTCAATTTCAAATTCTATCAGGCTCATGCGGCACCTTCTCATCCGGTATGGATGTTCTGTTTTGAACGCCGGGCACAAAACGCACACACAAACCGGATTCAATACTTGAGACGATTGCCCGACACCAACAGAGTTAACACATTCACCCTGTGTGGAGCTTACCAGGTTCGTTTCGAATCATCATTTAAAATCAGTGTATAATGGCCGAGTCCTGCTGCCACCCCTCAGGCGCCATTTTTGCTTTTTGAGCAGTGGATATCTTCTCCCCCATCACCTCAGGCGAGATACATAACCGACTCTGGCAATTGCGTTTTTTGGCAGTGTCCACAGGCCTCAAAAAATTAACGATAGAGGCCGATCCGGATCGACCGGGAATAATTTCGGGCCACATGACCCACAAACAAAAAGTCCCGGAATCGCAGGCGATCCGGGACCTGTCAGGAAAAAGCGCTACAGAATCAGTCCTTGGCGGCCGAAAGCTTCGCTTCCAGAGCCTCGATGCGGGCGCGCAGCGCATCGTTTTCATCGCGCGCCTTGATGGCCATTTCGCGCACGGCCTCGAATTCCTCGCGCCGTACCACGTCCAGGCTGTTCAGCCAGCGGTCCGTCTGCGCATGAAAGGCGGCTTCCGCTTCCTTGCGCACGCCCTGCGCCGCGCCCGCCGCATCGGTCATCAGCTTGGCGAATTCATCCAGAATACGATTGGTGCCTGTCGTGCTCATGGCGCTGTTCCTTCGTCGGTTCAGGGAGCATTCCTTCCCTGCTGTTGATGCCTTTCAGGTAGGCACTCGACAGCCGCCTTGCAAGCGAAATCGAAAAATCGCAAGCCGTGGCGATGGCCTTCCGCGTCTCGAAGCCCCTCCCAAAGAATCACCTTGACCGCCGCTGCGGCAATCGCCATTTTCCTTGGCGTCAGGGAGACCGGTGAGCATCATCGCCCGGCCCCTTTGAGGCAATGGATCATTCCGTTGTCCGCCCAGCAACGATGACGGAATATACGGATTGTTAGCCGCTCCCACCCAACTTGCCATCATGCCATTTCCGAACATCGATCCGATTGCCCTGTCCATCGGGCCCTTGGCGATCCACTGGTATGGCATCGCCTATGTCGCCGGCATCATGCTCGGCTGGTTTTATGCCCGCCGCCTTACCCTGACGGCTCGCCTTTGGCCGAACGACACCTCCCCGATCTCGGCACAGCATCTTGACGATTTCATCCTGTGGGCGGCCGGCGGCATCGTGCTTGGCGGGCGTATCGGCTACATCCTGTTTTACGATCTTGGCGCCGTCGCCGCCAATCCCATAAGGGCGCTCGAAATATGGAACGGCGGCATGTCGTTCCATGGCGGCCTGATCGGCACGACCGTCGCCATGATCCTCTTTGCCCGCAAGAACGGCATCCCGGTCTGGAGCATGTTCGACGTCGTCGCAGCCGTCGCGCCCATCGGTCTGCTGTTCGGGCGTATCGCCAATTTCATCAACGGCGAATTGTGGGGCCGTATCGCCGACGTTCCCTGGGCGGTCGTATTCCCGACCGGCGGTCCGTTTGCGCGGCACCCGAGCCAGCTTTACGAAGCAGGCCTCGAAGGCGTCGTGCTCGTCGCCATTCTGGCGGTGGCCATCTACGCCTTCAAGGCGCTGAAAACACCCGGCATCGTCACCGGCATCTTCGTCTGCGGTTATGCGCTGTCGCGTATCTTCGTGGAATTCTTCCGCGAGCCGGATGCCCAGATCGGTTATCTCGCCGGCAACTGGCTGACTATGGGCATGGTGCTCTCGACGCCGATGTTCCTTCTGGGCCTCTGGGCGGTCCTGCGTGCACGCCGCACGAAACAAAGCGCCTAAGCGGTATGGCCTGCCATGACGACACCGCTTGCGCAACGTATCAAATCCCTTATCCGGCTCAACGGTCCGCTCAGCGTCACCGATTTCTTCTCGCTTTGCCTCGCCGATCCTGAACACGGTTATTACCGGAGCAGAGAACCCTTCGGTCGTTCGGGCGATTTCATCACCGCGCCGGAGGTCAGCCAGCTTTTCGGCGAAATGCTCGGCGTTTTCGTGGTTCATGCCTGGCAGCGGCACGGCGCGCCCACAGAGACCCGGCTGGTGGAAATCGGTCCCGGCCGCGGCACCATGATGTCCGACATGCTGCGCGTCATCCGCCGCATCGCACCGCCGCTTTACGAGACGATGCGGGTGCATCTGGTGGAGACCAGCCCTCGCCTGTCGACCATCCAGAAAGAAACGCTCGCCCCGCATGGCGACCGGCTGGCATGGCACGAAAGTTTCGACGATGTGCCGGAGGGCTTCCTGCTTGTCGTCGCCAACGAGCTTTTCGACGCCATCCCCATCCGGCAATTCGTCAGGACGCCGCAGGGTTTTCGCGAACGCGTCGTCAGCCTCGATGCAAATGACGAACTCGTCTTCTCGACGGGGCTTGCCAGCATCGATCCGACACTGCTTCCGCCCCTGCCCGAGCAGCAGCCGCTCGGCACCATATTCGAGATTTCACCCGCCCGTGAGGCCGTGATGACGGCTATCTGCCAGCGCCTGTCCGCATATGGTGGCACGGCGCTCGCCATCGATTACGGCCATCTGGTCGCCGGATTTGGCGACACATTGCAGGCCATGCGCGACCACGCCTTCGACCCGCCGCTTTTACATCCCGGCGAAGCCGATCTGACCAGTCATGTCGATTTCGAAAGCCTCGTCAGGACAGCCGAGGCAACCGGCGTACACGTCAATGGCACCCTGCGGCAAGGCGACTTTCTCTATGGTCTCGGCCTCAAGGAGCGGGCAGCCGCTCTTGCCGCCAAGGCGACACCCGACCAGACGCTTGAAATCGCCGAAGCAGTCAACCGCCTCGCCGGCGAAGGAGCCGGCAGGATGGGGGAACTTTTCAAGGTCATCGCCGTTTCAAGTCCCGCACTCCATCTCCTGCCGTTTCGCACGGTGGATTGACAGTGCAATCACCTCTGGGCCAACATCGGCCCCAGAACGAAGCAGACGCACTGCATCAGACAAACGTCGCGCAACGCCGCGGCACCAGGAAACATCTCGCTCAACGCATCCCACTGGCAACAGCGACATTCTCCAAGGAACTCCCGCACCATGCAGAACGAAACGCTGCCGCTCCCGATCCAGAGCCCCCTGCTCGCCGCCTTGAGTGAAAACCGCGTCCGCCACGGTTTTTTCACCCGGCAGGGCGGTGTCTCGCAGGGCCTTTACGAGGGCCTAAATGTCGGCCTCGGCTCGAAAGACGAACCGGAGCTGGTACATGAAAACCGCCGGCGCGTCACGCAATGGTTCGGTGTTTCGGCAGAGCGCCTTGCCACCGTGCACCAGATCCATTCCCCTGACGTGCTTGTGGTCGATGAAAGCTATGACGGCAGCCGCCCACAGGCCGATGCGATGGTGACGGCGACGCCGGGTTTCGTGCTCGGCGTGTTGAGCGCCGATTGCGGCCCGATTCTTTTTGCTGACGCCGAAGCGGGCGTTGTTGGTGCCGCCCATGCCGGCTGGAAGGGCGCATTGTTCGGCGTACTCGAAAACACAATCGAGACCATGAGGAAACTGGGCGCCAATCGCGAACGCATCACCGCCTCGCTCGGCCCCTCCATCAGCCAGGCCAATTATGAAGTCGGGCCGGAATATGTGGCGCGCTTCACCGATTTCGATCCCGCCTATGCGGCCTATTTCACCGCCTCTGACAAAGGCGGACATGCGCTGTTCGACCTCAAGCAATTTACGGTGGATCGTCTGGTCAACGCGGGCGTGAGGGCGGAAAACCTCGGCCTCTGCACCTATCCCGACGAAGACCGCTTCTACTCCTACCGCCGCACGACCCACCGGGCCGAACCCGATTATGGGCGGCAGATTTCCGCAATCGCAATTCTGGAGGACTGACATGGCCCTGCATTTCGAGCTTTCGGAATTCGATGCCCGCCGCGAACGGCTGATTGCCAAAATGACCGAGGAGAAGCTGGACGCCATTCTGCTTTTCGCCCAGGAGAGCATGTACTGGCTGACCGGTTACGACACGTTCGGCTACTGCTTCTTCCAGACGCTGGTGGTCAAATCGGACGGCTCAATGACGCTTCTGACCCGCTCGGCGGACATGCGGCAGGCCCGCAACACCTCGACGATCGACAATATTCTCATCTGGGTCGACAGGCCCAATGCCGACCCGACGCTCGATCTTAAAAACCTCCTCAGCGATCTCGATCTCCTTGGCGCCAAGATCGGCGTGGAATACGACACCCACGGCATGACCGGACGTGTCGCCCGCCTGCTGGACAACCAGCTTGCCAGCTTCTGCCAGATGATCGACGCCTCCTATCTGGTCAGCACCCTGCGGCTCACCAAAAGCCCCGCCGAGATCGCTTATGCGAAGAATGCGGGCAGGCTCGCCGACGATGCTCTGGACGCGGCTTTGGAACTCATCAAGCCGGGCGCGGACGAAGCCGCGATCCTCTCGGCAATGCAGGGCGCGGTCCTGGCCGGCGGCGGCGATTATCCCGCCAATGAATTCATCATCGGCTCCGGCGCAGATGCGCTGCTGTGCCGTTACAAGGCCGGTCGCCGCAGGCTCGACACCAAGGATCAGCTGACGCTGGAATGGGCCGGTGTGAGCGCCCACTACCATGCCGCAATGATGCGCACGGTGGTGATCGGCGAACAGGATTTTCGCCAGAAGGAGCTTTACAGCGCCTGCCTGCAAAACCTCACCGCCATCGAGGACGTTTTGCAGCCCGGCAAGACCTTCGGCGATGTCTTCGACGTGCATGCCCGCGTCATGGACGAACGCGGCTTGACCCGCCACCGGCTGAACTCCTGTGGTTATTCGCTGGGCGCGCGTTTCTCCCCGTCATGGATGGAGCATCAGATGTTCCACGCCGGCAATCCGCAGGAGATCACACGCGACATGACACTGTTCGTGCATATGATCGTGATGGATTCCGATTCCGGTACCGCCATGACGCTCGGCCAGACCTATCTGACCACGGATGGCGCACCGGAGCCTCTCTCCCGTCACAGCCTCGATCTTCTCACAGCTTAAATCGCCGCCGGGTTTGACAGAGCGGGAAAACCAGCCCTACATTGCCGCCACCTTGGGCAAGAAGGAGCGGGACATGAGAGGGAACATCGCATGAGCCGGACGGGGTTTTTCCTCGTCATTCCGGCGCTGGTGCTGGCCTTGTCGGCCTGCAACACCACGGAGGCGCTGACGCCGCAGGTGAATGTCGGTCACAATGGCTCGCAATCGACACCGGTGACGCAGGGCGATCTCGACCAGATGGCGGCCGCAGCCGACCGCGCGCCTGCGGGCGCGCCGGCAACCGCCTCTTCCGTGCCCGCCTATGCGCCGCAGAACTCCTTGCAGGCGCAGGCACAGGCGCTTTCCAACGGCAGCCAGTATGGCGAGCCGCTTGGCCAGAACCAGTCTCCCGGCCAATCCACGGACCGTTCCCCCGGCAACAGTCAGCCGCCGCCCTCGCAGCAGACGGCTGCACTTGCGCCTGCCGCTTCCGGCAACTCCATCCGCTTCCTGCCGATCATCGGCGCGCCCGTTCAGGCCGTCACGCCGCTTTCGCGGCAATTGGGTGCCGAGGCGCGGGCAAAGGGTCTGACTATCCGCGCCTCCAACGACAATTCGGCCGACAACATCCTGAAAGGATATTTCTCCGCCTTCGCCGATGGCGGCAAGGTCAATGTCGTTTACGTCTGGGACATTCTGGATGCCAATGGCACCAGGCTTCACCGCCTGCAGGGACAGGAGGCCGTGGCCGCCAAAGGCAGCGATCCATGGGCCGCCGTGACCGACAGGGTCATGCAGGATATCGCCGCAAAAACACTCAACGAGTATTCGTCATGGAAGCAGTCTCACAGGGGATGAGATGAAACGACGGGAGAAGTCACAGAGATTTCATGAAAATCATTGCGAAAGCACTGAGTCCTCTTGCAATCGGAAGCAACAACGCTATTAAGGCGCGCATGGCAACAAGGTGTGTCCGGCAAAGGTTTTTGCAGCCGGACGTTCCTCCCCTTGAACGACGCTTGGTTACGGCAACACTTTCCCGTGGCGCAAGGCGATTGCATGGAAACAGGCGGCCGCAATGAAGGTTTTCGCAGGCAATTCGAACCGGCACCTTGCCGAAGCGATCTGCAAGTATCTCAACGTACCTCTCGGAAATGCCACCGTAAAGCGGTTTGCTGACCAGGAAATTTTCGTAGAAATCAGTGAAAACGTGCGCGGCGAGGACGTTTTTCTCGTCCAGTCCACATCGTTTCCGGCAAACGATCATCTGATGGAACTTCTCATCATGATCGATGCCATGCGCCGCTCCTCGGCAAAGCGCATCACGGCGGTGCTACCCTATTTCGGTTACGCCCGTCAGGACCGCAAGGCAGGCCCCCGCACACCGATTTCCGCCAAACTCGTCGCCAATCTGATCACCGAAGCCGGTGCTGACCGCGTATTGACGCTCGATCTTCATGCCGGTCAGATCCAGGGCTTTTTCGATATTCCGACAGACAACCTCTTCGCAGCCCCCATTCTGGCCCGCGATATCAAGGACCACTACGACACCAACAACGTCATGGTCGTTTCACCTGATGTCGGCGGCGTGGTTCGCGCCCGCGCCCTGTCGAAGCGTCTGGACTGTCTGCTGGCAATCGTCGACAAACGCCGCGATCGTCCGGGCGAATCCGAAGTCATGAACGTCATCGGCGACGTGTCCGGCAAGGATTGCATCCTCATCGACGATATCATCGATTCCGGCGGCACGCTCTGCAATGCGGCGGAAGCACTGCTGAAAAAGGGCGCGACCAGCGTCACCGCCTATATCACGCATGGTGTGCTTTCCGGCGGCGCGGTTGCCCGCGTGGCCTCCTCGAAGCTGCGCGAACTCGTCATCACCGACAGCATCCAGCCCACCACCGGCGTCCAGTCCGCGCACAATATCCGCGTGATCAGCACGGCCGGCCTTCTGGGCGAGGCGATCAACCGCACCGCGCAGGAACAGTCGGTTTCCGGCCTGTTCGACTGATACGCCCTCGGTCCCGTTTATCCAACCGGGAACCGGGATCGATTATGGACGGGAGAAATGCGTGGCCGGGTAAACGGAGGCGCGTTTTCAAACTGAGTCTGCTGAACGCAGGTGCCGGATAGCGGCAAAATCCGAAAACCACTCCTCCGTCATCCTCGGGCCTGTCCCGAGGATCTGCAACGTCTTGATTTTATCGGCGTGTTTAAATCCTAGGGACAAGCCGAAGGATGACGTCGAGATAAGTCGCAACGTTCGCCATCAACTTCTAACCATATGGGGCCGCATCAGCCGCAAGGCGCTTCCCCCCACTCAGGAAGATGCCGCGCCCGCATCCGGAGGCCGTTGCAGGCGTGTGGCCGCAGCCTTGATTTTCGGCCACCAGCGCCGAACACGGGCGCGGACAGCATGGCTGCCATTGCGCCACAGGCTGGTCGCATCGGCCGTAACGGCATCGCCGGTGAAGAGCTGACGGTGACGGGCAATCGCCAGCACCCGATAAAGAAACAGCGTCGTCAGCGCGGAAAATAGTACCGACATCACCACATCGCTCAGGAAATGCCCGCCGGCGGCAATACGCAGGCCCGACATGAGGATGATGGCTCCGGCGGTGGTGCCGCCGATGACAAGACGCCCGCCCCATTGCAGGCGGTGCCAGACAAGCGCGCAAAGCGGCAGGAAAAAACTGGCTATGAGCGCCGTTTCCCCGGAGGAAAACGAACAGTTCGAATAACATTGCGTGCTGAACTGGAAAGGCGGCGTGAAAAGCTGATGCCCGCCGAAATCGCTGACGCTGAATGGCCGGGCGCGCCCGACATTGGCCTTCAGCACCCCGTTCACCAG
This sequence comes from Rhizobium sp. GR12, assembly GCF_036596185.1. NCBI lineage: Bacteria > Pseudomonadati > Pseudomonadota > Alphaproteobacteria > Hyphomicrobiales > Rhizobiaceae > Rhizobium > Rhizobium sp. GR12. Next base: position 18,836 of record NZ_JASXTH010000024.1, read on the forward strand.
AAGTCCGGCACACAAAACCACAGGTCCACAGAGGAAGGCCCAGACACGCCAGCCGGTGCGTTGCAAGGAGCCGAGCCGGAGGTTGCCGATCAGGAGGATGAAGGCCAGAAGAGTTGCCAGTTCCGTTCCCTCGCGCAACGTATCCCGCAACCACTCGGGAAGCGGCTCGCGGCCGGACCACAGGTTCCCATCAGGAGAAAAGAACAACGCGGAAAAGCCAAGATCGATGGACGGGAAGGTCGCGAACAGGATGACCAGCGCCAATGTGGCCAATGTCACCCAGATCGTGATCCGCATATGCGAAAGATCATTGTCCATTGGCCGCCCCTGGAATGCATTGCGACGGCAGCCGCCAGATCCCGATTTCCTTGCCTTCCAGAAAGCCCGGCCCGGCGACCCAGCGCGAAAGCGGCGTCTCGCCGGCAAGGCAAGACGGCAGGCCATCAGCAGTTGCCAGAAACACGGGATTTGTCGCCTCGCCGGATTCTAGCGGGTAGAGCAGTGCATAGTGGCTGGAAGGGACGCCGGTTTCGGGCAGCGCGCGCAGCATGATCCGCTTCTCGTCCCGCAGCTGGTAGAAAAGCTCGGCCAGAATGGAGCGATCGGAAGCGACGATAGCGTCCGCTCCAACCTCTCGTGCCCGTGCGAAGCCGGTCGATACCAGCTCCGAGCGGCCAAGATAACGCTTCATCGCCAGTTCGCCGCTCGGCAGCCGCAATTCCGTTCCGGCGATCGTCATCAGCGGCAGCCCGATGGCGACGATACAGCCGAGCACAAGGGTGGAAACGGTGAGCCAGCGCCGGGATGCCAGGACCGGCACCGCCAGAAGCACACCCGCCGCATAAGCCCCCACCGCCCAGTTGGCGAGTGCCCGCGATATCAACCCCTGTGTGGTAATCAGAAGCACGATCGGCACCGAAAGGACGACCAGCGCCCGGGTTTCCGCGTTTTTCGCCCGGAACGTCGCAATGATCATGCCGACGAAGACGAACGGCCCGACAACGCCCGCCTGCGAGAAGAAAAACTCGAGCGCGGGACCGATTTTCAGCTGAATGCCATGCCAGTTCGCATTATCCGCCGTGTGGCGCGCGGTCATGAAATCATGCGCGGCGTTCCACCACAGATTGGGAGCGATGACGGCGGCGCAGACAAGAGCCGCGATACCGGCATCACGCCAACGGATGCGCCAGCCCACGCAAAGCCATCCAGCGGCGATGAAGCAGGGCAGAAAATAGATCATCGCATATTTCGACATCAGCCCGAGGCCGAAACAGAGACCGAGCGCGATACTCCAGAGCGTCGCAGATGTGCCGGCGGCGCGCGCCTGCGCCAGTTTGCGCACACAGATCATCGACAGCACGATGAACAGCATCATCGGCGTATCGGTCGAGATCAACAGGCTGCCGAGCGTCACGGCGGGCAGCGTCAGATAGACGACAGCGGCCAGCGAAGCGAGTTTTGCATCGTATATCATGCGCCCAAGCGCAAGAATCCCCGCTGCCGCCACACCATGGATTATCGGTGCGGCCAGCCGCACATCGAAGGTGCTCTCGCCGCCGCTCAGAATGCTGGCCGCGCGAATGATCCAGCCGATCAGCGGCGGTTTGGAATAGGCGCCGAACGCCATCTCGCGGCCCCACAGCCAATATTGCGCCTCATCGACGAAAAGATCGGTGCGGTTGAAGGCAAGCCCGAGGACGCGCAGCACCGTGACGAGCACGATTGCCGCAAGCGCAAGCGTCATCCATTGGCGCTGCTCGCTCGCCTGCGCATGGGGCAGGACCGCGCCCTCATGCATGCTGGCGGCGTTCTGCATGGATCAGCCAGAGATTCCGGGCATAAATGAAGAGGCCGGACGCCTGCCCCATAATGAAAACCGGATCGCGACGCCAGATCGCGTATAACAGCAGCACCAGACCGCCGCCGATGGAGAAATACCAGAAGGCCACGGGAATGACCGAACGGTTCGCCCGTTCCGACGAAATCCACTGAACCAGAAAACGCATGGTGAACAGCATCTGGCCCATGAAGCCGGTGCAGACCCACAGAAATTCCTTCCAGCTGCTCACATGCAGCATGGACCATAAGGCCGGTACATTCACGGCGATGTCTCCGTTTTGAAGGTTTCAGCCCAGCTGGCACGCTTGCGCCGGCGCAGCAGCCAGGCAACGCCAATCAGATCGTGGATGCCGACAAGCGCACGGCCGATATTGGTGTAATGGGAATTGCCATGCAGGCGCGCCCGGTGCGTGACGTCGACATGGGTGACCTGCCAGCCGTCGCGATTGAACAGCGCCGGAAAATAGCGGTGGTGGTGATCGAAATAGGGCAAGGCGAGATAGGCATCGCGGCGGAAAGCCTTGAGGCCGCAGCCGGTGTCCCGCGTGCCGTCCTTCAATATCCGCGCCCTCAAGCCGTTGGCGAAGCGCGACGAAAGACGTTTTCCAAGCGTATCGCGCCGGCCGACACGCTGGCCGGCCACAAGCGCAAGCCGGCTCTCAGCATTGGCGGCAAGAAGCGGTGCGAGAAGTGCCGGCAGATTGTCCGGCGGGTTTTGCCCGTCTCCGTCAAGCATGCAGATGATGGCCGCGCGCGCCGCCTGCACGCCGCTGTGGATCGCCGCCGACTGCCCGCCCTGACGGTCGTGCCGCACCAGCCGCAGCATGGGAAAACGCCCGGCGAGCGAAAGCGCCACATCCGCCGTGCGGTCGGAGGAAGCATCGTCCACGACGATGATCTCGAACGGGCCGACTGGCTTGCAGGCAGCAACAATCTCCGCCACGAGCGTCTCAACGCTCGCTTCCTCATCGTGCATGGGCACGACAACGGCGAAATCCGGGGTCGATCTCAAAGGCGCTCCGTCATATCCGTCTGCGGATGTTCCGCAAACATCATCGATAGTGGCGAGAGCAGGAGCGCGGAAAGCTTGCATGAATATGAACAGCCGTTGAACTTCGCTCGGTATGCGCTTGTTCTGTTGCAGTTTTATTACGGAAAACGCGTCGGCGAAGGCCGGAGATTTTTTCACGGTATGCGGGAAATAATCATACAATTCCTCGCCCTTTAACGTGACCGTAAACAATTGTTGCGACGTTACGGCCACGTTTTTTTGGGGGGGGAGGAAACAGGATGCCGGGTGTAAATCCGACTGCTGTCAAAGCTAAATCATTGTCGATCAAGGCCAAATTCGCAACGCTCGTCACGGGCGCGACGCTGGTTTCGTGCCTGGCCGTTGGGTTATTGTCCTACGAAATGGGCAAGTCCGGCCTGATCGACGCCAGCAAGATCAGGCTCGAGACGGTTGCGGGAAACCAGTCCAAACAGCTTGATGCCTATACGCTGCGCGTCGAACAGAGCATTTCCGAGCTGTCGCAGAACGCTGCGATCGCACAGGCGCTGGAAACAATGACCACCGTCGTGCCGACGGAAAAGGATGCGATCATCGAGGCTTTCCGCCGCGAGGGCGTATCCGAGGAGGAGCGCGCCTCCTTCAACGGCGAAGGATTGCGGCTGCTTTACGCCATCCGCCACGCCACGATCAACGCGGCCATTGCCAGCGTCTGGCGCAATACCCGGGTCAGCGACATCTACGTCGTCGACAAGGCGGGTCTCATTATCTATTCCGTGACCAAGGGCAAGAACTTCCTGACCAACGTGGCGGAACCGCAAAACAACGCGATCAAGGAATTGTTCGACCGCATCGAAGCCGGCAAGGACGGTGTCGTCAGCACCACCGGGTTCAGCAGTGCCGATGATGCAGCCATGATCGGCATGCCGCTCGCGGTCTCGAACTGGGGCCAGCTCCAGCGCAAGGGCGCCGTCATCATGCGCATTTCACCCGATCGCATCGGCGCAGTGGTAACGCCAGAGGAAACCGGCAAGTCCATCGACGATGCCGTTCTTCTGAACGCCGAAGGCAAACGCCGGGCGGGCGTACTCTCGGCCGGGGCGGATGCCGCCGTTTCCGAAAGCCTCGCGGCCCTTACCAGTGCAAGCGAAGCCGGAACGGTAATGGCGCAGACACCTGCGGGCAACATCTTTTACGCCTATCGCCCGGTCTCCGTCTTCGGGCAGAAACATCTTCTGGCAATCGGCCAGCAGGAGAGCAAGGTTCTGGCGGCAGCCAATGATCTCGCCTTCTGGGCAACGCTTGCGACACTTGCGGTTCTCGCCGTCATGACGCTGGTCGGCATTTTCGTTTCCGCCAGCCTGACCAAGCCGCTGACCGGCCTTGCCGCGTTGATGGAACGCCTGAACGGCGGTGACAATAATATCGAGATCAAGGCCGTTTCCCGTGGCGACGAGATCGGCACCATGGCGCGTGCGCTGGAATCCTTCCGCCAGGGCATTCTGGACAAGCAACGCATGGAGACCGAGTCTCATCGCAAGAGCGAGGAACTGGACGAGGAACGCGCCCAGCGCGAGATGGAAAAGGCAAGAAGCGCCAAGGAACTGGAAGAAGCAGTCGACGCGCTTGCGACCGGTCTTGCCAATCTTGCGACCGGCAGGCTCGATCTTCGCATCGAAAAATCCTTCGTGCCGTCGCTCGACCATCTGCGGATCGACTTCAACAACTCCATCGCTGGGCTGGAAGCGACGATTTCCAACATCGGCGAAAGCGCCAATGCCATCCGCTCTGGCTCCGGCGAGCTGAAAAGCGCATCGGAAGATCTGTCGCGGCGCACCGAACGTCAGGCGGCAGCCCTTGAGGAAGCCGCCGCAGCCCTTGGGGACATGACGCAGGCCGTCAACGTCTCGCTCTCGCGCTGCAACGTCGCCGTCGAGGCAACGGCGGAAACCATGCAGGACGCCCACAAATCCACGGCCGTTGTCAAGGAAGCCATCGTCGCCATGGAACGCATCGAGACCTCGTCGTCCAAGATCCGCCAGATCATCGATGTCATCGACCAGATCGCCTTCCAGACCAATCTCCTCGCGCTGAATGCCGGCGTCGAGGCGGCCCGTGCCGGCGAAGCTGGAAAAGGCTTTGCGGTCGTGGCGCAGGAAGTGCGGGAACTCGCCCAGAAATCGGCGGCCGCCGCACGGGACATCACGACGCTAATCGCCACCTCCGCGGGCGATGTTGAAAGCGGCGTGGCGCTGGTGCTGAAGACCGGCGAAAGCCTGGAGCAGATCCAGAAACGCATCCAGTCGGTCAACGACCAGATCGGCGCGATCGCCACCGCATCGCGCGAACAATCCGGCCGCCTTGGCGAAATCAACGCATCCGTCAACGAACTCGACCATGTGACGCAGCAGAACGCGGCGATGGTGGAGGAAACGACGGCCGCTGCCTTCTCGCTGGCAAGCGAGGCGGATGGCCTCACCGAACAGGTGGGCCAATTCTCGCTCAGTGCTATCGGGCAGCGGGACCAGCGCTACGCGGCATAATCCGCAACGACAAAGGCCGGAGGCAGAACCTCCGGCTTTTTATTTTGCTTGAAAACTCGATCCGGGCTCCCAGGAGCCGAAGCCCCTGGGAGCACACCGGCGGCTTGCGATCATGGCGATCCGCCGCCGGCTTCCGGGGAGGACCTCAGAAGAAGCCAACCTTGTTCGGGCTGTAGGATACGAGCAGGTTCTTGGTCTGCTGGTAATGATCGAGCATCATCTTGTGGGTCTCGCGACCGATGCCGGATTGCTTGTAACCGCCAAAGGCGGCGCCCGCCGGATAGACGTGGTAGCAATTCGTCCACACACGACCCGCTTCGATACCCCGGCCCGCCCGATAGGCGACATTGGTATCGCGGCTCCACACACCTGCACCCAGACCGTAAACCGTGTCATTGGCGATTTCGAGCGCTTCCTCAACCGTCTTGAAGGTGGTGACGGAAACGACCGGACCGAAGATTTCCTCCTGGAAAACCCGCATCTTGTTGTTGCCTTCGAAGACCGTCGGCTGAATGTAGTAGCCGTCCTTCAGGTCGCCCGTGAGTGTCTTGCGGTCGCCGCCGGTCAGCACCTTGGCGCCTTCCTTCTTGCCGATCTCCAGATAGCGCATGATCTTGTCGAACTGTTCCTGCGAGGCCTGTGCGCCCAGCATGGTCGACGGATTGAGCGGATCGTCCTGGCTGATGGACTGAACGCGCTTGATCGCCTTTTCCATGAAACGGTCATAGATCGATTCATGAACCAGCGCACGCGACGGGCATGTGCAGACCTCGCCCTGATTGAGCGCGAAGAAGGCGAAACCTTCGAGCGCCTTGTCGAGGAATGCGTCATCCTCGTTCATCACATCGGCAAAGAATATGTTCGGCGACTTGCCGCCCAGTTCCAGCGAGATGTTGGTGACGTTGTCGGCCGCATAACGCATGATTTCCTTGCCGACCGGGGTGGAGCCGGTGAAGGCGATCTTGGCGATGCGCTTGCTTTGCGCCAGCGGCTTGCCCGCTTCAATGCCAGTGCCGTTGACGATGTTGAGAACGCCCGGCGGCAGCAGGTCTTCGATAAGCTCCATCACCACCAGAATGGACGCCGGTGTCTGTTCCGCAGGCTTCAGCACCACGCAATTGCCGGCGGCGAGTGCCGGCGCAAGCTTCCACGCGGCCATCAGGATCGGGAAGTTCCACGGGATGATCTGGCCGACAACGCCGAGCGGTTCATGGAAATGATAGGCGACCGTATCGTTGTCGATTTCGCCGATCGTGCCTTCCTGTGCGCGGATGCAGCCTGCGAAATAGCGGAAATGGTCGACCGTCAGCGGAATATCCGCATTTGTCGTCTCGCGCAGCGGCTTGCCGTTATCCCAGGTTTCGGCCCGCGCGATGAGATCGAGATTGTCCTCGATGCGCTGGGCGATCTTGAGCAGGATGTTGGAGCGCTCGGTAACGCTCGTCTTGCCCCACTTCTCCCTCGCCTTGTGGGCGGCATCCAGTGCGAGTTCGATATCGGCCGCATCCGAGCGCGGAACTTCACAAATCTTGTGGCCCGTCACCGGCGACAGATTGTCCATGTAGCGACCGGATTTCGGTTCCACCCATTTGCCGCCGATGAAATTGCCGTATTTCAGCTTGAAGGGCGCTTCGCCCGCTTTCTGCTGAACCTGAATATTCATGATTTCATCCTCCCTGATGAAAACGATCCGCGACGGACCGCATGGGAGGAAGGTGGGCCTAGATGACAGTGGGGGGTAGTGGCACGGCGTGGTTCCGCATCGCACATTGTCTCACATCTGCGACAAACCCACGCCGATCCGGCCATCTTGCCCGGATCTCGTTTCAGGTCACCTCAATGCACCGCGAGTTTCTTCATCTTGCGGTGAAGCGTGGCGCGGCTGATACCAAGCAGGGACGCGGCCTGCGTGACATTGCCGTTGGTGCGCGACAGAACCCGCCGCAACGCCGAACGCTCCGCTTCCGCAAGGTCGGAGCCGCCATCGTGACGCTGTTCCTGCAGAATATCGGCGGCGGGCAGCCCCTGCGCGATGGAATTGTCGTCCAGTTTCAGCGCAAGACGCGCCGCGCGTGTCGCCCCCAAAACGAGATCGTCCTGATCAACGGCCAACAGCGAAAGGGCGGCGCCGAAACCGGTCGGCACGACGACGATGCGCGCGCCGGGAAAGGCCCGACGGAAAAGATTGCCCTCGATACGTTGCGCCGCATCCCTCACCGCCTGCGTGACGAAAGAAAAGGTCATCTCGTTGATGTCGTCGCGGCAGGTGGAAATATCGAGAGCACCAGTCACCCGGCCAGTGTGGTCGCGAATGGGTGCGGTCGTGCAGCAGAGTTCCGTGTTCGATGTGAAAAAATGCTGGTCGCGGTAGACCACCACAGAACGCTCGTCGACCAGCGCCGTGCCGATGCCGTTGGTGCCCACGCTCGCCTCGCTCCAGACCGCACCGGACCAGAGGCCGAGCGCCCGGAAATCGCGGTCGTCGCCGGCGGCACCCCGGCGCTCCAGCGCAACGCCCTGCGCATCGGTCAAAAGCAGGCAGCAGCCGGCCTTGCCGACGCTGTGAAAAATACGGTCGAGTTCATCGGTGCTTTCAGCGATCAGGCCGGCGGCACTTTCACGGGCGCGGCGAAATTCGAAGTCGCTGAGAAAGATCGGCTTTCGGTTTTCCTCTGGCGCAAGGTGGTGCTTGACCATGCAGCGGCGCCAGGAAGCGACAATCGGAGAACTTGCGGCTGCGGAACGTTGGCGCGCTGTTTCATACACGCGGTCCGCATGGGCGATGTCTGTCGGCATTCGCTCCTCCCAAAGCTTTTCGGCGATGGTGCGCTGGAAGCGTTCACGTTTCAACTAAAAACTTCGCGGCCGGCATTCGTCAACGCAACCTCGGGCTGCGCCTGAATATCATACCGCCTTGAAATAACGCTGCCCGAGGGTGACTTCCGGCTCGTCTTCGGCCGAGAGAAACGTGTCGTCCACGAGATTGGCGATAGAGTTCAAAGGGCCGGGCCTACCGAAGAAGAAGCCCTGCACCTGCAGGCAGCCTTCGCGGCGCAGGAACTCGATATGCGCCTTGGTCTCTACACCTTCCGCGAGCACCGGAATGTTGAGGCTATGCGCCAGAATGAGCGTGGAGCGAACGATCGCCTCCGACTGCACGTTGGTCGAAAGGCCGTCGATGAAGGCCCGGTCGATCTTGATCTTGTCGAAGGGGAAACTCTGGAGGGTAGACAGCGAGGAATAGCCTGTGCCGTAATCGTCCATGGCGATCTTGACGCCGAGCGCCTTGAGTTTGCGGATCGCGACCAACGCATGGCGATGATCCGCGATGATGCTGCCTTCAGTGATTTCCAGCTCGAGCCTTTCCGGCGCAAGCCCCGTCTCCTGAAGAACTCTCTCGACCTTGTCAGGGAAATCATTGTCCGCAAGCTGCTGCGGCGCGACATTCACGGCGATCGAAAGCGATTTCTTCCAGAGAGCGGCCTGCACACAGGCTTCCCGCAGAACCCACTCGCCCAGTTCAACGATGAAGCCGGTCTGTTCGGCAATCGGAATGAATTCGACCGGAGAGACCATGCCACGCTCGGGATGTTTCCAGCGCAAAAGCGCCTCAAAACCGACGATGCTGCCACTCTTGGTATCGTTCTGTTGCTGGTAATATAGCTCGAATTCGTTGTTGGCGAGGCCGCTGCGCATGGTTATGGCAAGCGCATTGCGCTCCCGCGCGGCCTCATCCATGGATTTGTCGTAGAAACAGATCGTGTCCGATGTCCCGCTTTTTGCCCGGTACATAGCGACATCGGCCTGCGCCATCAGCGTATCGGCATCGATGGAGCCGGTATTGCGGATCGATATACCCACACTCGCGCCCACTGAAAATGTCTGACCGTTCCATTCCACCGGCTTGCTGATCTGCTCGATCAATCGCTGGGCGAATTCCGCACCATCGGCGCGGGTATAATAGGAATGGGTCATCGCCACGAACTCATCCCCGCCCATCCGCGCCAGAAACTCCCCGGTTTTCAGAACGGAACTCGCCCGGTCGGCGATGGCGCGCAGCACGGCATCGCCCGCCGCGTGGCCGTGAACGTCGTTGATTTCCTTGAAACGGTCGAGATCGATCGACAGAAGCGCCGTATGCGCACCCATGGAGACATGACGCGTGCGGCGATTGAGGTGCTCGATAAATGCCGCCCGGTTGGGAATGCCCGTCAGCGGATCGTGCAGCGAAAGATGGCGATAACGGGCAACCGCCTGCTGGGTGGACTGGGCGTCGATGACATAGGTGGAAAGCCCCAGCGCCAGCAGAAGAAGGGTCACCGCGATGGCGCTTCCACCCATGATGGCCGGCGGCAGCAGATTTTCCGAAATGATGATGCGCGGATCGAACTCGAACAACATCGAGGCCATTCCAGTGTAATGCATCGAGGCGATGGCCAGGATGAGAAACGCTACCGCGCTGAACTGGCAGAACCGGTTGATCGGCCGCGCAATGCGATTGACCGCGATCGCGCCAAACGCGGCTCCCAGTACCAGCGAGGCGATAACATAGGCCTGGTTCCAGAAAATCATGCCCTGTACCTGGTAGGCGGCCATCCCAGTATAATGCATGGCCGCAATACCGAGACCGAGTATCGCCCCGCCCGCTTCCACCAGAGCACTGCGCCCGCCATAGGCGGAAATGGCAAAGCCGGTGGTCGTCGTGATAATGGCGATAAGAAGCGAAAGCCCCGTCAGATAGGGATCGTACCCCACCTCGCCGGCCGCGACATAACCCAGCATCGCCACGAAATGGGTTGTCCATATCGCCGCGCCGCCATTGACCCCGGCCAGAAACAGCCAGTTGACCTTCTGCAACCCCGTCGCCAGACGCGCTCTCGAAAAAAGACGCATCGTGACGAAGCTTCCCAGCATGCAGACGAAGACCGCTGCTATGGTGTATCGGAAGTCATGATCGACGGTGAGGCACTGAAGAACTTTTAACATTATCATCTACACAATTGGAATTCCGGGCAGCCTTATCATTTGCCAGGTTTGCAGCAGGTTTATATGAATGGATAAGCGCATATTAAAAGTTGCAATTCATGGCTGCATTAGGCAAATCTAATGAAATTATAACGCAGCGCCCTCGAAAAACGGGCCGCTCTTGTCTTTATCTTCCGTTTGTATTATAGCGCCCGCACCCGTGTAGACACCCTTGGAGGCAACGCGGGCGGGATGGCGCAAGCGCCTCTCCAGTTCAGGCCTCTTTGTTTGGCATGAACTCTCCATATAACCTCGAAAGGAATTGCCATGAGCAAAGAATCGTATGAGCTCAAGGCCGAGGCGCGCGAACGAGTTGGTAAGGGGTCCTCTCGTGAACTTCGCCGCAACGGTTTGATTCCCGCTGTCATCTATGGTGACAAGCAGGCCCCCATTTCCATCGCTCTGTCGACCAACGAAGTAACCAAGCGTATCCACGCCGGCGGCTTCATGACGACGGTTGCGGTAATCGACGTCGACGGCCAGAAGATCAAGGTCCTCCCGAAGGACTACCAGCTTGATCCGGTCCGCGACTTCACCATGCACGTCGACTTCCTGCGCGTTACGGGCAACACGCTCGTCAACGTCGAAGTTCCGGTTCACTTCGAAAACGAAGAAAAGTCGGACATCAAGATCGGCGGCGTTCTGAACATCGTTCGCCACACGGTGGAATTCCACTGCCCGGCCAACGACATTCCGGAATTCATCACCGTTGATCTCACCGGTCTGAAGATCGGCGATAACGTTCACATTTCGAATGTGAAGCTGCCGAAGAACATCACGCCTGTGATCGCCGACCGTGACTTCACGATCGCAACGATCGTTGCTCCGGCTGGCGGCATTGCTGAAGAAGCAACCGACGAAGCTTCTGCATAATGATCTGTGGCCGCAAGGCCGGACAGATTTGAGCTTTGAGGCCCGTTCCGTTTTCGGAACGGGCCTTTTAGTTTTTATGAACTTTAAAAACAGAAACCGACCGCTGCGTGCATCATGGGTGACCCGCTTCAGCGTCGATTAACAATTCCATGAAACGATGCTCGTTGCGCTGTCGTGAAAACACCGGGCGGGTTGAGAAAATATAGTGGGGAACAGGGCTTTTGCCGGAAACCTCACCGATCTCTCCGGATGGCAAAAACGAACGCGGTCATTCTGGGGTAGAGGGTAGCTGCAATCGAACATGGCTCATTCCGTCGAAAGTCGCTTTATCGCGATTGTTTCCGGTGCGCTTCTTACAGTCGTCGCCCCGTTATTCACGCTTTTGCTGACGCTCTCCTATCACGAGGCTATTCGTAGCCAGCGCAATCACCTTGAAATTCTGCTGTCGACAAATGCGCAGGCGCTTGCCCGTCCCTTGTGGGATCTAGACGACGACACCATAAACCAGATTACCGGAACCCTCGTTTCCGACCCCGTGATCCGGATGGTCGAGGTCAAGGATACCTCCGGCCAGCTCGATATCGTCCAGACGGCCGGCAGCGACATCATTCAGGATGCATCCTCCACGACGCGGGAGGTCACTTACAAGAGCACGAACGGGGTCGTCACCGTCGGGCAACTGACCGTCTATTACGACGATATCGGCCTTCTTACCTCCCTCAGCCGGTCCGAACTGGCATTCATCACGATTTTCATCCTCGCCATCCTCACCACCGTTCTTGCGGCCATCGCCGGCAACCGTTTCATGGTCATCCGCCCGCTGATGCGGCTCACGGCAGCGATTGAGGCGACCCGTCGCCTCGGTTCGCGCCACCACGTCGACTGGCGGTCGAAGGATGAGATCGGCAGGCTGGCGAAAAGCTTCAACGAAATGCAGACCCAGCTTGAAAAGGAAGAGCTGGAAATCAAGCACGCCCATGCGCGGAAGACGGAAATCTACAACCGGACGCCCGCCATGCTGTTCTCGCTCGACAGGTACGACAGGATTGCGGCGGTCAGCGATTACTGGGTACAGGCGACCGGCTACGATCGCGCCAGAATACTCGGCCTCAACTTCGCCGATCTCATCCACCCGGGTGACAGGTCGCTGTTCCAGCAGCGCAAGGCGGCGTCACAAGCGCCGGACGCCGCACATGCCGGCATCACCGTGCGTTTTCATTGCGGGCAGGGCAGCGTGATGGACGCCCTCATCCTCGAAAAAGCCCTCGAGTCCGGCGATACGGCGCATCAGAGCACATGTCTTTGCGTCATGACGGATGTGACCGAACTGCGCCAGTCGGAAAAGCGTAACCGCCAGCAGGCCATTTCCGACCATCTGACCGGCCTCTTCAATCGTCAGGGTTTCGAGGCCATTCTCGACCTGCAAATCCGCGATGCGGACAGGAACGGCAGCGAGCTGGCCTGCCTGTTCATCGACCTCGACCGGTTCAAGGCCATCAACGACAATCTCGGCCATGCCGCAGGTGACGCGGTTCTCCGGGAATTCACGCTGAAGCTCGAACCCCTGCTGACACCGCTGGACAGCGCATCGCGGCTCGGCGGCGACGAATTCGCCATTCTGCTAGCCGGCGACAAGGTCGAGGAACGCGGCCTGCTGTTCTGCGAGCGGATTTGCATGATACTGGACACGCCTTTCGAGTTTGAGGGCAACAGCATCCGCCTCAGCGCCAGCATCGGCATGGCGGTCTATCCTCTGCACGCTTCCAGCGCGGCCGAACTTTTGCAGAATGCCGACATGGCCATGTATAGCCGCAAAAGAACGGGCAAGAACGGCGCGCAGATTTTCGACAGTTCGATCATGGACCGGGCGCGCGAACGTGCGGAGTTGGAGCGGGATATCGCGCAGGGGCTTTCCGATGGCTGGTTCGAGCCGTATTTCCAGCCGATTCAAGAGCTTGCAACCGGCCGAACGGCGGGTTTCGAGGCGCTGCTGCGTCTCAACCATCCGAAAAAGGGATTGCTTCCGCCCGCCGCCATCATCAACCTTGCGGAAGAAAACGGCACCATCCATCGCATCGGCAATCTCATCCTCGATCAATCGATCGCCAATCTCGCCAGGCTGTCACGCCTGCCGGGCATGGAACAAGCCTATGTGGCGGTGAATTTCTCACCGCTGCAATTCGAGCCGGGATTGCCGACACGGATCGCCGGCGTGCTGCACCGGCACGGCATTCTTCCCAAACGGCTGGTCATCGAGATCACCGAGGCCGTCATCATGAAGGACGATCCGCAAATCCGGGCGATCCTCAATGCCATTCACCAGCTGGGCTGCCGCATCGCGCTGGACGATTTCGGCACGGGTTATTCGTCGCTGAGCTATCTCAGCCGTTTTCCGGTCGATATCGTCAAGATCGACCAGTCCTTCACCCGCTCGATCTGCGACGACACGGTTGAGATAAGGCAACGCAGCCGCATGCTGGTCGAAGGCATCGCCGCGATCTCGCACAAGATGAATTGCGCCGTCATCGCCGAGGGCGTCGAGACGGAAGAACAGATGGCGCTTCTGGCAGCGATAGGCGCGGATTATGGACAGGGCTATTATTTCGCACGGCCGCAGCCCATGGAGGCGCTGATCGCCGCATTGAACGCGGCTTCCGGCGCGGGCCTCGCCGCGGCGCGACAAGCATGAGGCGGGGAGCAGCCATGGGATTGATCCGCTTTTGCCTGATCTTTCTTGTCCTCGCCAGTCCGGCCGGCGCGGCCAAGCTTTTCCTCACGACCGAGGTCTACCCCCCTTACAATCTGCAGGCCAGCGATGGCAGTGTGGGGGGCGTCTATATCGACCAGCTCAAGATCGTGCTCGAGGAAACCGGCACCGAATACGAGGTCGCCGTCATGCCTTGGGCGCGGGCGATCGCGCTGGCCACAACGCAGGCCATGCACTGCGTTTTCGCCACGGCGAGAACCCGCGAACGGGAAAAGCTTTTCAAATGGGTCTCACCGATCCACAGCGACCGCAACATTCTCGTGGCGCGCCACAATGCGGATATCGATGTCTCCAGTCTGGAGGGCGCGAAGAAATACCGGGTCGGCACCCAGCGCGGCGACTATACCGAAACCCTTCTGGAAATGCTCGGTTTCCCGCATGTGGATGTCGGCGCGGACTTCCAGATCACACTTCACAAGCTGAAAGCCGGGCGCATCGACCTGATGCCCATGTCGGAAAGCACCTTCAAAAGCCTGCCCGCGAACACCTTCAAGGAAGTGACGACACTGTCGCGGCAACAACTGGGCCTTGCCTGCAACAAAAGCGTTCCCGACGAGATCATCGCGAAATTGCAGGCCCGGCTGGACAGGCTGATCGCCGATGGAACGCAACAGCGGATATTCGACCGCTACAATCTCGTCAGCCCCTGAGCGGTCGCTCCACCTCCCCGTAAATCCATAAAAGGCCCAAAGTCCATAAATAGATTGACAGTCGACGGATTTCGGGGTGGTGACAACAGCATCGTCAGGAAAAACTCGGACATGCCCCATGAAGATCATCGCAGGACTTGGTAATCCCGGCGCGCAATATGCGGGAAACCGTCACAATATCGGCTTCATGGCGCTCGATGCGCTGCAGCGCCTGCCCTCTTTCTCGCCGTGGGCGAGGAAATTCAAGGCGGAGATTTCCGAAGGCGAGATCGATGGCGAAAAGGTCCTGCTGATGAAGCCGCTGACCTACATGAACCTGTCGGGCGAGTCCGTCGGCGAGGCCATGCGCTTCTTCAAGCTTGCACCGGCCGACATCATCGTCATCCATGACGAACTCGATTTGCTCGCCGGCCGTGCGCGCATCAAGACGGGCGGCGGCCATGGCGGCCACAACGGCCTGAAATCGCTCGATGCCCATTGCGGCAAGGAATATCGCCGCCTGCGCCTCGGCATCGGCCATCCCGGCGACAAGGAGCGGGTGCACGGCCATGTGCTCGGCGATTTCGCCAAGACCGACCGGGTCTGGCTCGATCCGCTGCTGGACGCCATCGCCGACAACGCCGCCATGCTGCTGAAGGGAGAGGATTCGCAGCTGATGAACAAGCTGGCGCTTGCCACGGGCAGCAAACCGGATGCCGAAAAACCGGCCAAGGCGGCCAAACCCGCCGCGCAGTCCCACATCCATCAGGCGCGCAACAGCGCTCAGCCGAAAAAGCTGCCGGAAACCGGACCGATGGCCGAAATGCTGAAGCGGATGTTCGGCAAGAAGGATTAGATCGCTATGTCTTCAGCGACCATCGCCCTGCGTGAAGCCGGTCCCGGCGATCTGCCCAGCCTGCTTGAACTTTATCGGGTGCTCAATCCATCCGACCCGCAATTGACGGTGGAAGAGGCGAACTCGGCTTTCACCGCCATGCTCGACCAGCCCGGCCTGACCGTGTTTCTCGCAACGGATGGCGGAAAACCCGTCGCGACTGCCACGCTTCTGGTCGTTCCGAACCTGACGCGCGCCGCCAGCCCCTATGCACTCATTGAAAACGTGGTGACGCTGGAAACCCATCGTGGCCGAGGATATGGCCGTGCGGTGGTGCGCCATGCCGTCGAGGCCGCCTTTACTGCGAATTGCTACAAGGTGATGCTGCTGACCGGGTGCCAGCGCCCGGAGGTCCATGCCTTTTACGAAAGCTGCGGTTTCGTGCAGAACAAGACCGGTTTCCAGATCCGTCTAGGTTCGGCATAAAACCATCACTCCTCCGGCTCAGTGGTGAACATCAGCGGAAATCCCGCCTCCTTTCCGAGATCGGTCGCCTCCTTGGCCTTGGTCTCGGCAATATCGCGCTCGCAGATAACCACGACAGCGCTGCCGAAGCGGTGCGCGGTCATCATCACCCGGCGGCCGGTATCCTCGCCCATGTGGAAGACCGACTTCAGCACTAGGGTCACGAAGTCGCGCGGCGTGTAATCGTCATTCAGCAGGATGACCTTATAGAGCTTCGGCCGCTCCAGCTTCGGTTTGACTTTCGGTTTGGGCTTGAGGTCGACAGGACTGTCACTCATCGGAAAATCCCCACGATGACGAAAGATCGGTCGCTTGACCCGCATATATTGCGCCGCAACCGCACTATCGACAACCCCGGGCGCGGCACTCGCGTGAAATTCCGCGCCATTCGCGGGGCTTTGCCCGCCCAAATCGGCCTGCGGGCTTGACCTTGCACTGCCCTTTCCGCAAAAGGCTCCTCAACGAATTCTTTCAAACGGACAGGTTTCAAGCCATGGGCTTCAAATGCGGTATCGTCGGGCTGCCGAATGTCGGCAAGTCCACCCTCTTCAACGCGCTGACGAAAACAGCGGCCGCACAGGCCGCCAACTATCCCTTCTGCACCATCGAGCCGAATACCGGCGAGGTTGCCGTGCCGGACCCGCGCATGCAGCAGCTCGCGGCCATCGCCGGATCGAAGGAAATCATTCCGACCCGCATTTCCTTCGTGGACATCGCCGGCCTGGTGCGCGGCGCATCGAAGGGTGAAGGCCTCGGCAACAAATTCCTGGCCAATATCCGCGAAGTCGATGCCGTCGTGCATGTGCTGCGCTGCTTTGAAGACGACGACATCACCCATGTGGAAGGCCGCATCAATCCGGTTGGCGATGCCGACACGATCGAGACGGAGCTGATGCTCGCCGACCTCGAAAGCCTGGAGCGCCGCGTCGAGCAGACGCGCAAGCGCGCCACCAGCAAGGACAAGGAGTCCTTGGCCCAACTGCCCGTGATGGAAGCCGTAATCGCGCTGCTCAACGACGGAAAACCAGCACGTCTGCTTTTGAAGACGCTGGCCGACGAGGAAATCGAAATCCTCAAGGGCCTCAATCTCCTGACGTCGCACCCGGTGCTTTATGTCTGCAACGTCTCGGAAGCCGACGCATCGTCCGGCAACGAGCACACCGAAGCCGTCGCAGAGATGGCAAAGCAACAGGGTGCCGAATGCGTGATCATCTCGGCAGCGATCGAGGCCGAAGTGGCGCAGCTTCCGGGCGATGAAGCCGAGGAATTCCTCGCGGCGCTGGGGCTTACCGAAGCCGGTCTCGACCGGCTGATCCGCGCTGGCTATCACCTGCTCGACCTCATTACCTATTTCACCGTCGGCCCGAAGGAAACGCGCGCCTGGACGATCGTGCGCGGCACCAAAGCGCCCGCCGCCGCCGGCGTCATCCATACCGATTTCGAACGCGGCTTCATCCGCGCCTTCACCATCGGCTTTGACGACTACGTCGCCTACAAGGGCGAAGTCGGCGCCAAGGAAGCCGGCAAGGGGCGCGACGAAGGCAAGGAATATGTCGTCCAGGACGGCGACGTCATCCACTTCCGCTTTAATACCTGATCGGGACTGAAGCCGGTTGGTGCTTCGACCGCTTCTTTTGAAGCGCTGATCGAAGTGCCCCAGACATTGCGGCTTGTTTCTTCTCCCCGCCGGGGAGAAGGTGACCCGAAGGGTCGGATGAGGGGCGAGGTTAGCCGTAGACTGAGAGCTTGCCCTCTCATCCGCTGTCGCGACCTTCTCCCCCGCCAGGAGAAGGCGACATGCCGCACTAGCTCGCTCCATAACATCTCCCTACGCCGTACCCGCATCCCCCGATTTGACCTTTACGTAAAGGGAAAAATCATTTTAGATGCCGGCGATATTGACTGTGCGAAGGGAGGAAACCATGGCGCCGGTCGCGACATATGCCTATGAGGATTTTTCCGTTGGGCGAGAATTCCCCCTCGGACCGCAATCGATTTCCGCAGAACAAATCATCGAATTCGCCAGCGAATTCGACCCCCAGCCCATGCATCTGTCCGAAGAGGCTGGCCGCCAGAGCATTCTCGGCGGGCTGGCGGCTTCCGGCTGGCACACCTGCGCCCTGCTGATGCGGATGATGGCGGAGAGCTACATCAGCAATTCAACCTCGCAGGGCAGCCCCGGCATCGACTATGTCGACTGGAAAAAACCCGTTCTGGCAGGCGACACGCTTTCGGGAAAATCCATCGTGCTGGAACAGCGCACCTCCGGCTCGCGCCCCGGCATCGGCCTCGTGAAATTCCGCCACGAACTTTATAACCAGCGCGGCGTTCTGGTATCGCACGGGGAAAACACCGTGATGTTCCTGATGCGTGCGGATGGAGGCGTTGCAGCATGAGACTGGCAGAACTTTCTCCCATCGGCGAACGCGTCACCCTCGACACGCTGCATTTTTCCGCCGAAGACATCGTCCGTTTCGCCCGCGATTTCGATCCGCAGCCCTTTCATCTCGATGCCGAAGCCGCCAGGAACAGCGTCTTCGGCGCGCTCTGCGCTTCCGGCTGGCACACCGGCGCGGGCTGGATGAAATGCTTCCTCTCCCATTGGGCGAAAGAAGTGAAGAGGCTGAAACAGCAGGGCCTCGAGCCGCCGAGATTGGGACCCTCTCCCGGCTTTCGCGAACTCATATGGAAGAAACCGGTCTTCGCCGGAGACGACGTAACCTATTTCGTCACCCTGCTCGACACCCGCCCGCTGGAATCAAGGGCCGGAGTCTGGCTGAACACTACCTTCAACGAGGGCGTGAACCAGTCCGGAGAAACCGTTCTGACCTTCCGGAGCGGGGTTTTGGAGTTCGAATAGCTGCTGGCCGGGGCAAAATGACTTTTGCAGATTGCCTCGGACACCGCCTCAATGGCCCGAAAACTCCACCAGCGTCCGTACTTCGACGCCAAGGTCTTCCAGCTTCTTGCGGCCGCCGAGATCGGGCAGATCGATGACGAAGCAGGCGGAGACGATGTCCGCGCCCATCTGCCGCAACAACTTGACCGCACCTTCGGCGGTGCCGCCGGTGGCGATCAGGTCATCGACCAGAATGACTTTTTCGCCCGGCTGCACGGCGTCCACATGCATTTCCATTTCGTCCACGCCGTATTCCAGGCTGTAGGCAACGCGCACGGTGGTGTGCGGCAGCTTGCCCTTCTTGCGGATCGGCACGAAACCGGCGGAAAGCTGATGCGCCACTGCCCCGCCCAGAATGAAGCCGCGCGCTTCCATGCCGGCGATCTTGTCGATCTTCGTTCCCGCATAAGGCTGCACAAGCTCATCCACCGCGCGGCGGAAAGCGCGCGGATTGCCGAGCAGCGTCGTGATGTCCCGGAAGATGATGCCCGGCTTCGGATAGTCGGGAATGGAGCGGATGGCAGCGGAAAGCTCCGAAGCGATAACGGTCATGGTATTTCCGGTTAGATTGGGAAATGGATCAGAAGGTTCGGGCTATCCTATCAACTTGACGGCTGCGGACCAACTAAAAAGGACCAGCGCTCATTCCAACGCATCGTCATTCCTGTCGTCGAACCTGCCCAAGGCCAGCGGCATCCTCCATCGAAACATGAAAAGGCCCCCACAGAAGACCATGGGGGCCAATGATTGCAGCTATTTAAAACCGGCTTAATGTTCCTTTTTGGCGTAGACCGATTTCTTGGTGAGATAGATCAGTGCCGTGAAGATGAACAGGAACACCATGACCATGAAGCCGGTGCGCTTGCGTGCTTCCAGATGCGGCTCTGCGGCCCACATCAGGAAAGCGGACACGTCCTTGGAATATTGATCCACCGTCTGCGGCGCACCGTCGTCATAGGTCACCTGATCGGCGCTGATCGGCGGCGCCATCTTCAGCGAGACGGCGCTGACGAAATACGGGTTGAAATGCGTGCCTTCCGACACTTCAACGCCAGCCGGCGCATCCTGATATCCGGTCAGCAGCGCGTGGATGTAGTCCGGGCCGCCTTCCTGATAACCGCCGATGATCGGGATCATGTCGATGATGAATTGCGGAAACCCGCGCTCCACGCCGCGCGCCTTGGCAAGCAGCGACATGTCGGGCGGAGCTGCCCCGCCATTGGCGGCGGCTGCCGCTTCATGGTTCGGAAACGGCGAGGGGAAATGATCGGAAAGCACGGCCTTGCGATTATACATTTCGCCTTCGGCATTCGGTCCGTCCTGCACTTCGTATTCCGCAGCGAAAGCCTTCACCTGCTCGTCGGAATAACCGAGATCGCCGAGCGTGCGGAAGGAAACGAGGCTCATCGAATGGCAGGCGGAGCAGACTTCCTTGTAGACCTTCAGGCCGCGCTGCAGCTGGCCCTTGTCGTATTTGCCGAAAGGTCCGGCAAAGGACCAGCTCTGCTCCTCGGGCTTAATGACCGGGAAGTGACCGCCGGCGATCGCATGCTCCGCCTTGGTGGCGAGATCATGGCTCTCCTCCGCCGCGAAAGCGGCGGCGGAACAGCTAATGGCGGCGATAAGCGCGATGCTTGTTACAAGCTTCTTCATTGTCGTCATCCTTCCTTCGCGCTCAGACTTCGGCGGCCGCTGGCGCGGCAGTCTTCTTGGCGGCGTTCTTTTCGAGAACGGCCTCGGTAATCGAATTCGGAATACGCCGCGGCGTTTCCACCAGACCGAGTACCGGCATGATGACGAGGAAGAAACCGAAGTAATAAAGCGTGCCGATCTGCGACATGACGACATAGAGGCCTTCCGCAGGACGCGATCCCAGCCAGCCGAGCAGGATGGCGTTGACCACGAACAGCCAGAAGAACATCTTGTACCAGGGGCGATAGACGGCGGAGCGAACCTTCGACGTATCGAGCCAGGGCAGGAAGAACAGCACGATGATCGCGCCGAACATGACGAGAACGCCACCGAGCTTGGAATCGATCGGCCCGACATTGAAGGTGATGGCGCGCAGCATGGCGTAGAACGGCAGGTAATACCACTCCGGCACGATATGCGCCGGCGTCTTCAGCGGGTCCGCCATGATGTAGTTGTCGGGGTGGCCGAGGAAGTTCGGCATGTAGAAGATGAACCACGCATAAGCGATGAGGAACACCGAAACGCCGAGCGCGTCCTTCAGCGTCGCATAGGGCGTGAAGGGAACCGTATCGGTCTTGCTCTTCACTTCCACGCCGGTCGGGTTGGTCTGACCGGTCACATGCAACGCCCAGATGTGCAGGATGACGACACCCGCGATCATGAAGGGCAGCAGGTAATGGAGCGCGAAGAAGCGGTTGAGCGTCGGATTATCCACCGCAAAACCGCCGAGCAGGAACTGCTGAATCCACTCACCTATGCCCGGGAAAGCCGAGAAGAAGCCGGTGATAACGGTCGCACCCCAGAAGGACATCTGGCCCCAGGGAAGCACGTAACCCATGAAGCCCGTCGCCATCATCAGGAGATAGATCACACAGCCGAGAATCCAGAGGATTTCGCGCGGCGCCTTGTAGGAGCCGTAATAAAGGCCACGGGCGATGTGCAGGTAAACCGCGATGAAGAAGAAGGACGCACCGTTGGCATGCATGTAGCGCAGCAGCCAGCCGTGGTTGACGTCACGCATGATCTTTTCGACGGAATTGAACGCGACCGTCGTTTCAGCGGCATAGTGCATGGCAAGCACGACGCCGGTGAGGATCTGCACGATCAGCATGACTGCCAGCATCGCGCCGAAGGTGTAGGCGTAGTTCAGATTACGCGGGACAGGGTAAGCGACGAAGCTGTCATAGATCATACGCGGCAAGGGAAGCCGCGAATCGATCCACCTCTCGATGCCGGTGGACGGCTGATAACTGGAATGACCACTCATGAATATCTGTCCCCTTATCCGATCTTGATCACGGTATCGGATGTGAATGCGAATGTCGGGATGGCGAGGTTCTGCGGCGCCGGACCCTTACGTATGCGGCCCGCCGTATCGTAGTGCGAGCCATGGCAGGGACAGAACCACCCGCCGAAATCGCCGGCCTGGCCGAGCGGAACGCAACCGAGATGGGTGCAGGAACCGACCATGACGATCCAGTTCTCCTTGCCCTGACCGGCGGAACGGTCGATGTCCGTCGCCTGCGCGTCGGGGGCAATGTTGGCGTTGCGTGCCACCGGGTCCTTGAGATCGCCGAGAGCGACCGCATTGGCTTCCCCGATTTCCTTTTCCGTGCGGTTGCGGATGAAAATCGGCTTGCCGCGCCACTTCACCGTCAGCGACATGCCCGGCTCGACCGCCGCCACATCCACCTCGATGGAGGCAAGCGCCAGCGTCGATGCGTCCGGGCGCATCTGGTCGATAAAGGGCCACGCGACTGCGGCGGCACCGACGGCACCCGTCATTCCGGTTACTAGATATAGAAAATCGCGACGGGTCGGTTCACCCGAGGCGTCGTGATTGGTTACGTGCTCGCTCACCGCTACACCATCCTCTGCGCTGTTTTTGCCATAAATCGCATGAGTCCTCCCGCTGTGATTTGATCCAAGACAAGCTCCGTCCCATCGTCTCGGTCATCCTCGCGGCGTTTGAGAAACCGCGTCATTCTGTTTGATCGCAAAATATTGACTGACTTGGCAAGAGCAAAGCACACAAAGCTGCCGTAATTCTGCTGGAAGGGCCGGATTTGTTTGTGATTTTTTCGCCGGCCTTGGCAGGTAAGCAACATTGTGCGCACCCTTGCGCCATGTTAGGAGACGCAAAGGGAGAGCTTGGAAAGCAGGGATTCGGATGACGGCGAAGCTCTCTTGCATGGTCTCCACCGTGGTGGCTGCCGTTCTTTTCATTGCCAGCCTGCGTTATGTGGCGGATTTCTGGCTTTTAGCCTTCGTCACCAGCTTCCAGCTTCACATTGCCCTCACCTGCATCCTGCTGTCATGCTTGGTGTTTTGGCTGACGCGCGACGCGGTTTCCGTCTTTCTGGTGGTCTGGTCGCTTGCGCTTGCCATCCATGCCGTCGCCATGCTCATGGAATTCTCCACATCCGCCACCGCGACACCCGGCGCCAGACCTTTCCGGCTATTGTCCTTCAACGTGCTGATGGATAATGCCGCCAATGCGGATGCGATTGCCGATACCATTCTCGAATCGGGCGCGGATGCGGTCTATCTGTTCGAGGCGGGTGCGCTGCAATCGGCTCTGCCGCGCCTTGAGCAAACTTACCCTCACAGGCTCGGCTGCTTTACCGGAACGCCGACCTGCGACCTGTTGATCCTCTCGAAACGGCCGTTGCTGGAGGGCCGTTTCCACAGCCTCAGCGATCTGCGCCGCGACCGTTTCGCGATCGCCAGCATCGATTTCGACGGCACGGAACTGACGCTCGCCGCAGGCCACATCACCAAACCCTATTTCGACGACTATCACCGGAACGAACTGGACGAAGTCAGCGAAATTCTCTTTCGCGTCACCGGGCCGCTCATTCTGGCGGGCGATTTCAACTCGGCAAGCATCGCCCCCGACATGCGCGACTTCCTCGCCGCCAACGACCTTAAAAAAGCGCCTTGGGAGCCCGCCACATGGCCGACGAAGGCGGGCCGCTTCGGCATCGCCATCGACCATATCTTCGCCCGCGAACCGGCAAGCCTGATGAAGACTACCCGCCTGCCCGACAGCCTCGGCTCCAATCATTACGGCCTGATGGCGGATTTCATGATCGGGAAATAGTCGCCCGCCCTATTGAGCCGCCTCATCGGCGGCGAGGAAGCCGCCCGACTGACGCGCCCATAGCTCCGAATAAAGACCGCCCTGCGAGACGAGATCGGAATGGTCGCCCTGTTCGACGATACGGCCCTGATCCATCACGATCAGCCGGTCGAGAGCGGCGATGGTCGACAGCCGGTGGGCGATGGCCAGCACCGTCTTGCCCTGCATCAACTCGTCCAGATTGCTCTGGATTGCCGCCTCCACCTCCGAATCTAGCGCAGAGGTCGCCTCGTCGAGCACGAGAATCGGCGCATCCTTCAGCATCACGCGGGCGATGGCGATACGCTGGCGCTGGCCGCCGGAGAGTTTCACGCCGCGTTCGCCGACATGCGCATCCAAACCGGTGCGGCCGCGCTGGTCCTCCAGCCTTGCGATGAAATCATCCGCCTTGGCCCGGCGCGTCGCCTCCAGCAATTGCGCTTCGGTGGCATCGGTTCGCCCGAACATGATGTTGTCTCTGATAGAACGATGCAGCAGCGACGTATCCTGCGTCACCATGCCGATATGGGCGCGCAGCGATTCCTGTGTCACCCTGGCGATATCCTGCCCGTCGATCAGGATGCGGCCTTGCTCGACATCGTAAAAACGCAGCAGCAGGTTGACGAGCGTGGATTTGCCCGCACCGGAGCGCCCGACAATGCCGACCTTCTCTCCCGCCTTGATGTCGAGATTGAGATGATCGATGACACCGTTCGTCCGCCCGTAATGGAAACTGACATTTTCGAAGCGGATGCTCGGCCTCTTCACTTCCAGCGCCGTCGCATCCGGCGCATCGACGAGACCGATCGGCTGCGAAATCAATTCGGCGGCATTCTGCACCGTGCCGAAATTGCGCATGATGCCGTTGAACTGCGTCATCAGCCGTCCGAGCAGAAAGTTGAGGCGCAGAACCAGCGCCAGCGTGAAGGCGACCGCACCGGCGCTGATCTTGCCGGACAGCCACAAATCGATGCACAGCGCCGCCATGGAGGTGATCATCACGCCCGAAAGCAGCGCCATGGAGGCACGCACGCCGGTGATGAACCGCGTGAACGTCATGGTCGCGTTTTGGAAAATATCGAAACCCTGCCGCATGTAGCGGTCATTGGCATCGTCGCGCCCGAACAGTCTCAGCGTCTGGATATTGCTGTAGGCGTCCACCATGCGGCCGGAGAGCATGGAGGCAGCCTCCGCCGTCTCTTTCGAATGGGAACGGATGCGCGGCACGAAATAACGCGCCAGCAGCGAAAAGATCGCCACCCAGACGAGCACGACGACGGCCAGCCGCCAGTCCAGCCCGCCGATCAGAAACAGCATCGACACGGAATAGATGCCGACGAACCAGACGCTTTCCATCAGCGAGGTGACGAGATCGCCCGCCGCCTGCCCGCCCGACCAGACCTTGGTGACGATGCGGCCGGAAAAATCGTTCTGGAAGAAGTTCAGCGATTGCCGCGCCACATGCATGTAGGATTGCCAGCGCACCAGATTGTAGAAACCGGGCGTAATGATCTGCTGGTCCACCAGCGCCGTGATCATCGTGACGATGAAACGCACGATGCCGATCAATACCAGCATGCCGACCAGTTCGCCGCCATGGGCGGCCAGCAACCCCGCCCAGCCCTCTTCCGGCTTCACGGTCGAGAGAATATCCACCAGCCGCCCGACGAACCAGAACAGCGCCGCCTCGATGGCCGCCGTCAGCCCACCCAGCACCAGCATGGCGAAGAACGGCGCCCTGGCCTGCGCGATATAGAACCAGATGAAGGCGAACGTACTTTCAGGCGGCCGCAAATCGTCCTTGCGGGCGAAGGGCTTTATCCAGTTCTCGAAATACTCGAAGATGCGGGTAATGACCATGATCCGGATATAGGCGGATTCCCGGAGCGGGAACAGCCGCTAGGCTTTCGGGAAGAGATTATATTTCGGTAACATTCGGGAAATGAAAAAGGGCGGGGAATGTTCCTCCCCCCGCCTCCGGATCGCAAACAACGTGCTACCCCCTCCGCCGTCATCCTCACCCTTGAGGCACTACTGTCCGGTTTAAATTTTGTAGACAAGGCGCACGGTGTTGATTCTACTTGTGTTCGAGCGTTTGGCGACGAT
>NZ_JASXTH010000025.1:0-34083 GCF_036596185.1 Rhizobium sp. GR12
CAGAAGAACCGACCAACTCGCAAAACCACCGCCCGAAACAACAAAAGACCTCCGCCAGATGCAGTTCAACTGGGAGCGGATTTAAACCGGACAGTAGTGGGTCAAGCCCGAGGATGACGGAGGAGAGGATTCAACCCTAACCCCGCCTCCAGCGAAACGGCAGAATATTACGGCCCTTCTCAGCCGCATCGCCAATCTCGAAGGACGGCGCTTCGCCCGGCTGGCGGGTGCGCAGGTGGGGAAATGTCACGACATTGCCGCCATGTGCAGCGGCGCGGTTGCGCCGCTCGCGTTCGCCCACGATTTCATACATTTCCGTCAAGGCCGGATCGGCGGCCTGTTCGGCCATCTTGTGCAGTTCCACGCGGCAGGCCTCAGCCGTAGCAGGTGCTGCATCGTAGAAATTATTGCGCTCGTCGCTCATCGTTCGAGGTCCGTTCATTCATCGTCTGCAGCGCCCGCTCCAGACTGGATTTGCTGCCATTGCGCAGCGGAATGAACGTCTTGCCGAATTTCTTGCAACCGGACTTCACCCGCAGACACGCATCGTGGCTGATACAGTCGATCGGGCAAAAAACGCAGTCGACGGAGGGAAGAACGGTATCGATGCGTGAGACCGCCTCGCGCAATCCACCGTCGTGGTGGATAAGCTCGGCACCGAAATTGGTCGCTATCTGGCGAAGATGCGCAACCTGACAGTCACGGCCGCCGACGTAAAGAAAGCTTTTCGGCCCGGAAAGCGGCTGTTTGGCTACGTCCTTTGCAGCTGGCGCCGCCACTTTGCCCTGCTTGCCGCTGCGTTCGGCCTTCTTCTTTTCCTTGCGTGCCATTCACTCACCTGTCGGTTGTCTTTTTCAATGCCCGACATTCGGGGCCTTCAAGCGGCCCTGTCGATCAGGATGACGGCACCATAGTAAAGATGAGTTTTAGAGTAAAGTATAAAGATGATAATTTTCCTCATGTTTTGACATAAAGAATCGATCGCATCGTCGCGAGAACCGTATCCCTCAGCTGCTTATGCGCAATCCGCCCATGAAAAGCTGCTCCAGATGCCGGGCCGCATCCTCGAAACGGCCCTCGCCGCCATTCTTGTCGCCCAGCACCGCCCGCACCTGCACGTCGAAATCCGCATAATGCTGCGTGGTCGACCAGATCGAGAAAATCAGGTGATAGGGGTCGCATTTGGCGATCCGCCCGGCCTTGACCCAGGCGCGGATCACCTCCGCCTTTTCATCCACCAGTTGCTTCAGCGGCCCCTTCAGCTCGTCCTCGATATGCGGGGCGCCCTGCAGGATTTCATTGGCGAACAGGCGGCTCTCGCGCGGAAAATCACGCGACATTTCCAGCTTGCGGCGAATATAGGAGCGGATCTCGCTCTCGGGGTTACCATTCGCATCGAAAGCCCGTAGCGGATCGAGCCAGGTATCCAGCACCCGCTCGATCAGCGCGCGATGCATCGCCTCCTTGGTGCGGAAATAATAAAGCACATTCGGTTTCGACATGCCGGCCGCCTCGGCAATCTGGTCGATGGTGGAGCCGCGAAAGCCGTTGACGGAAAATACATTGAGCGCGGCCTCGAGAATCGCTTCCTGCTTTTCTTCCTGAATACGGGTCCGCTTCTGTGTTTTCGCTGCTCGCGGTGTGGCCATCTGCGCTCTCTGTTTCTTTTCGGTGCAATTGCCGTTACAGTATGCTTAAAAAATAATCGACGCGTACAGTTTAGGCAAAATTAGTGCGATTCGTCACGAATATCTCTTGCTGACGTCACCACGAATTTGCAATGTTTACCAGCCGGTCAATTTATCCCCCATCGCCATTACAAGGCAATGGCTGTTATCTTAACCGGCAAAAACAGGAACGGCACAAGCTTTGCTTCGATAAAAAACAAAACAGGGTGAGGACGACACTTCATGGCGGCGGGTAAAAACTTGACGGTCAATGGCGACCGTCTCTGGGATAGTCTGATGGACATGGCGAAGATCGGCCCCGGCATCGCCGGCGGCAATAATCGCCGCACATTGACGGATGAGGATGCCGAAGGCCGCAACCTGTTCAAGACATGGTGCGAGGCCGCGGGCCTGACGCTCGGCGTCGACCGGATGGGCACGATGTTCGCCACCCGCCCCGGTGAGGACCCGGACGCGCTGCCGGTCTATATAGGCAGCCACCTCGACACCCAACCGACCGGCGGCAAATTCGACGGCGTGCTTGGCGTGCTCGCCGGGCTGGAAGTGGTGCGCAGCCTGAACGACCTCAACATCAGAACCAAACACCCGATCACCGTCACCAACTGGTCCAATGAGGAAGGCGCACGCTTTGCCCCGGCCATGCTGGCCTCGGGCGTCTTCGCCGGCATCCACGATCTCGATTACGCCTATAGCCGCACCGATACCGACGGCAAGACCTATGGCGACGAACTTAAGCGTATCGGCTGGCTGGGCGAGGAAGAGGTCGGCGCGCGAAAAATGCACGCCTATTTCGAATATCACATCGAACAGGGGCCGATTCTGGAGGCGGAAGGCAAGCAGATCGGCGTCGTTACCCATGGCCAGGGCCTGTGGTGGCTGGAAGTGACGCTGACCGGCAAGGAGGCACATACCGGCTCGACGCCGATGGCCATGCGCGTCAATGCCGGCCTCGCTAGCGCCCGCATCCTCGAAAAGGTGCAGGAAGTGGCGATGGCCCACCAGCCGGGCGCAGTCGCCGGCGTCGGCCAGATGATCTTCACGCCCAATTCCCGCAACGTGCTGCCCGGCAAGGTGGTTTTCACCATCGACCTCAGAACCCCCTCGCAGGCGAAACTCGACAGCATGCGCGCGATTTTCGAACGTGAAGTGCCTGTTATCGCCGAAGAACTCGGCGTGGGTTGCACCATCGAAGCCATCGGCCACTTCGATCCCGTCACCTTCGATCCGGTTCTGGTCGGCCGCGTGCGCGCGGCGGCCGAAAAGCTCGGCTACAGCCACATGGACATCATCTCCGGCGCGGGCCACGATGCCTGCTGGACGGCAAAAGTCGCCCCCTCCACAATGATCTTCTGCCCCTGCGTCGACGGGCTCTCGCATAACGAGGCTGAGGACATCTCCCAGGAATGGGCCGCCGCCGGCTGCGACGTGCTGCTGCATGCGGTGCTGGAGACTGCGGAGATCGTGGAATGATCGTACCCACGAGGCCAAGCCCCCTCATCCGGCCCTTCGGGCCACCTTCTCCCCGGCGGGGAGAAGAAACACGCGGCAATGTTTTCGCCTCTCTCAACCACGTCGTAAAAATCTGCGACGGTGCGGCCCGTTTCTTCTCCCCGCCGGGGAGAAGGTGGCCCGAAGGGCTGGATGAGGGGGCAAGGCTTATGGCCGATCACACCGGTAAAAAGGCATCGAAACGCCATCCCGGCAAAACCACGCGCGCCCGAAAACTCCGGCGCGATGAAACGGATGCAGAATACCGCCTCTGGTACGAACTGAAAAACCGAGGCCTCAACGGCTTTAAATTCAGCCGGCAAGTTCCACTTGGTCCATACATAGCGGATTTCGTCTGCCGCAAAAAAATGCTGATCGTCGAACTGGATGGATCGCAGCACGCCTCTTCCGCACACGATCGGCGACGGACGCTCTGGCTAAACACACAGGGCTATGCGGTTTTGCGGTTCTGGAATCATGAGATTTTCGAAGAACTCTCCTCCACACTCAATACCATCTTGGCCGTCCTAAACGCCGAAACTTTCCTGCCCGATCACCCCGACCGCTATTCGCCTGCCCTTGCCACCGGGAACACACAACAATGACCGCCACCATCATCAAGAACGGCACCATTGTCACCGCCGACCTGACCTACCGGGCCGACGTGAAAATCGAAGGTGGCAGGATCACCGGGATCGGACCCGATCTGACCGGCGGCACCGTCCTCGATGCGACGGGATGTTACGTCATGCCGGGTGGCATCGATCCGCATGTACATCTGGAAATGCCTTTCATGGGCACCTATTCCGCCGATGATTTCGAGAGCGGCACGCGGGCGGCGCTTGCCGGCGGCACGACCATGGTGGTGGATTTCTGCCTGCCCGAGCCCGGCCAGTCGCTTCTCGATGCCCTGCAAAGATGGGACAACAAGGCGTCGCGCGCCAATTGCGATTATTCCTTCCACATGGCCGTTACCTGGTGGGGCGAGCAGGTCTTCAACGAAATGAAGACGGTGGTTCAGGAAAAGGGCATCAACTCCTTCAAGCACTTCATGGCCTATAAGGGGGCGCTGATGGTGAATGATGACGAGATGTTCGCCTCCTTCTCGCGCTGCGCCGAACTTGGCGCCATTCCCTTCGTACATGCGGAAAACGGCGATATCGTCGCGCAGATGCAGGAAAAGCTGATGGCGGAAGGTAATGTTGGCCCGGAAGCACATGCCTATTCCCGGCCTCCCTCCGTCGAAGGCGAAGCGACCAACCGCGCCATTATCATCGCCGATATGGCAGGCGCGCCGCTTTATGTGGTCCACACATCCTGCGAGCAGGCGCATGAAGCCATCCGCCGAGCCAGACAGAACGGCATGCGCGTTTACGGCGAACCGCTGATCCAGCACCTGATCCTCGACGAAAGCGAATATGCCAATGCCGACTGGGATCATGCCGCCCGCCGGGTCATGTCGCCGCCCTTCCGCAGCCGGCAGCATCAGGACAGCCTGTGGGCGGGCCTCGCCTCCGGCTCGCTGCAATGCGTGGCGACCGACCATTGCGCCTTCACCACCGAGCAGAAACGCTTCGGCCTCGGTGATTTCCGCAGGATACCGAACGGCACCGGCGGGCTGGAAGATCGCATGCCGCTGCTCTGGACCCATGGCGTGGCAACCGGTCGCCTGACGATGAACGAGTTCGTCGCCGTCACCTCCACCAACATCGCCAAGATCCTCAATATCTACCCGAAAAAAGGCGCGATCCTCGTCGGCAGCGATGCCGATATCGTCGTCTGGGACCCGGCGCGGGAAAAGACCGTCAGCGCGGCCAACCAGCAATCTGCCATCGATTACAACGTGTTCGAAGGGCAGAAGGTCAAGGGCCTGCCGCGCTTCACCCTGTCGCGCGGCGTTGTCAGCATCGAGGAAAACACCGTCAAGACGCAGGAAGGCCACGGCCAGTTCGTCGCCCGTGATCCCTATCCTGCGGTCAGCAAAGCGCTTTCCACATGGAAGGAACTCGTCGCGCCGCGCAAGGTGGAGCGCAGCGGCATTCCGGCATCGGGTGTATGACCGTGAGCACCAATCCGAAACGCGAAATCGTCATCGCAGCGGCCGTTCTCTTGAATGCGCGGCGGCAAATGCTTGTCGTGCGCAAGCGCGGCACCACGCAATTCATGCAGCCGGGCGGCAAGATCGATCCGGGCGAAACGCCGGAACAGGCGCTGCACCGGGAGCTTGCCGAGGAAATCGGCCTGACGCTTCCCGAAAATGCCGCGCGATATGAGGGCGTCTTTCGTGAAGAAGCCGCCAATGAGACGGGCGCGGAAGTCGTCGCCCATGCCTTCGTCGCCCAGCTGAATACCGACGTTGCCCCGCAGGCGGAAATAGAGGAGGTGCGCTGGCTCGATCTGGATGCCGCCTCCAATCTGCCGATCGCCAAACTCACGGAAACCCGTATGCTGCCGCTGGCACGCGCAGCCCTGACGGAAAGTGGAAACAAGCCACGATGAACCAAGCCTCGTCCTATTCCGTCGTTTCCGCCAGAAATCTCGGCCTCACATTCGAAACCGGCGATGGCCCGGTGCACGCGCTTTCCAATGTCGATCTGGAGGTCGGCAAGGGCGATTTCGTTTCCTTCATCGGTCCTTCCGGCTGCGGCAAGACGACCTTCCTCCGGGTCATCGCCGATCTCGAAAAGCACACATCCGGAGACATCACCGTCAACGGCACGACACCGGAAAACGCCCGCAAGGACCGCTCCTACGGTTACGTCTTTCAGGCCGCCGCCCTTTATCCCTGGCGGACCATCGAAAAGAACATTGCGCTGCCGCTTGAAATCATGGGCTATACGAAGGCCGAACAGCGCGAGCGCATCGAACGCACCCTCGATCTCGTCAATCTCAGCGGTTTCAGCAAGAAATATCCCTGGCAGCTTTCCGGCGGCATGCAGCAGCGCGCCTCCATCGCCCGTGCGCTCGCTTTCGATGCCGACCTGCTGCTGATGGACGAGCCCTTCGGCGCGCTGGACGAGATCGTCCGCGACCATCTGAACGAGCAGCTGCTGAAACTCTGGGATACCACCGGCAAGACCATCTGCTTCGTCACCCATTCCATCCCGGAAGCCGTCTATCTCTCGACCAAGATTGTCGTGATGTCGCCACGGCCCGGCCGGGTGACGGATATCATCACGTCCACGCTGCCGAGGGAAAGGCCGCTTGAGATTCGCGAGACGCCGGAATTTCTGGCGATTGCGCATCGTGTGCGTGAGGGGTTGAAGGCGGGGCATAGCTATGAGGGGTGATGTCTTTTCCGGCGTTGGCTCATATTGCGAGAGGTTGCCGCGCATTTCTTCTCCCCGCCGGGGAGAAGGTGGCCCGAAGGGTCGGATGAGGGGGCGCGTTCTCCTTACATCTCTACCCTTGCCCCCTCATCCCGCTGCCGCGACCTTCTCCCCCTCGGGGAGAAGGCGGCAAGACGCGCTACCGCCACTTCAATCTCACACTTCGAGATGGGCGCAACTTTGCCTCAGATCGATCTCCCCCCTTGTGGGGGAGATGTCCGGCAGGACAGAGGGGGGTAAGCCCCACCCACGGATTGGCGATACCTCCCATCCACCGAGGGCAATCCCATGACCCTCATCCGCCACCGCATCCTCCCCATCCTCACAATCCTCCTCGCCATCCTCATCATCTGGCACCTCGCCGTCGTCTATCTCAACATGCCCTTCGCCCGCGATCAGGCAAACCGTGCCGGTCAAACGCCGAGCTTCATGGAACTCCTGCCGCAAACCTTCGCGCAGGAGCGCCCGGTTCTCCCCGCCCCGCACCAGATCGCCGCCGAACTGTGGGACACCACCGTCAACAAGGCGATCACCTCCAAGCGCAGCCTCGTTTATCACGCCGGCGTCACGCTCTCGGCCACGCTGCTCGGTTTTGCCATCGGTGCGGTGCTCGGCATCCTGCTTGCCATGGCCATCGTGCATAACCGCGCCATGGACCGCTCGGTCATGCCGTGGATCATTGCCAGCCAGACGATCCCGATCCTCGCCGTCGCGCCGATGATCATCGTCGTGTTGAACTCCATCGGCATTTCCGGGCTGTTGCCCAAGGCGCTGATCTCCACCTATCTCTCCTTCTTCCCGATCGTCGTCGGCATGGTGAAGGGCCTTAGAAGTCCCGAAACCATCCAGCTGGACCTGATGCACACCTATAATGCCTCACCGGCCCAGATCTTCTGGAAGCTGCGCTGGCCGTCGGCCCTGCCCTATCTCTTCACCTCGCTGAAGATCGCCATCGCGATTGCGCTGGTCGGCGCAATCGTCGGCGAATTGCCGACAGGAGCGGTTGCCGGTCTCGGCGCGCGCCTGCTCTCCGGCTCCTATTACGGCCAGACGGTGCAGATATGGGCGGCGCTGTTCATGGCCGCTGGTGTGGCGGCCATTCTGGTGTCGCTCATCGGCATCGCCCACGCCGCCGTCCTCAAAAGAATGGGAGCCCGGCCATGACCCACCCCGTCTGGTTTATCGGCGCGATCCTGTTCTGGCTCGCCGCCTGGGCCTTCAACGAATGGCTGGTGCGCCACACCTTCGCATCACAGGCGGTAAAGCGTATGAGCCGCTTGGCGGTGCCGCTTCTTTTCGGACTTGCCATTATCGCGCTATGGGAAGGCGTGGTGCGCGGCTTCTCCGTCCCGCCCATTCTGCTGCCTGCCCCGAGCGCCATTCTTGCGCGTCTTCTCACATCGCTGCCGATCCTGTGGGCGGATTTCCGCCAGACATTCATCAAGGCGGTGCTGACGGGTTATGTGCTCGGCTGCGGCCTCGGTTTCGTTGTCGCCATCCTCATCGACCGTTCGCCCTTCCTCCAGCGCGGGCTTCTGCCCATCGGCAATTTCGTCTCCGCTTTGCCTGTCGTCGGCATCGCGCCGATCATGGTCATGTGGTTCGGCTTCGACTGGCAGTCGAAAGTGGCCGTCGTCGTCATCATGACCTTCTTCCCGATGCTGGTGAACACGGTGCAGGGGCTTGCCGCTTCCAGCCACATGGAGCGCGACCTGATGCAAACCTATGCCGCCGGCTGGGGGCAGACATTGCTGAAACTGCGCCTTCCGGCCGCCTGGCCCTTCATCTTCAACGCGCTGAAGATCAATTCCACACTGGCGCTGATCGGCGCCATCGTCGCGGAATTCTTCGGCACGCCCATCGTCGGCATGGGTTTCCGCATCTCGGCGGAAATGGGCCGCAGCAATGTCGATATGGTCTGGGCCGAAATCGCTGTAGCGGCGCTCGCAGGCTCCGGCTTTTATGGTCTGGTGGCGCTCATCGAGCGGGCCGTCACCTTCTGGCATCCGTCCGTCCGTGGGGGACGAACGTAAATAACGAAAAAGGGAACAGCGATGAAAATGAAACTTGCCTCCATGCTTCTTGCCGGCGCGTCACTTCTGACCGCATTTGGGGCTCAGGCCGCCGACAAGATTACCCTGCAGCTGAAATGGGTGACCCAGGCGCAGTTCGCCGGTTATTACGTCGCCAAGGACAAGGGCTTTTATGAAGCCGAAGGCCTAGACGTCGACATCAAGCCCGGCGGGCCGGATATCGCGCCTGCGCAGGTTCTGGCCGGCGGCGGTGCGGATGTGATCGTCGACTGGCTGCCCTCGGCGCTCGCCACCCGCGAAAAGGGCGTTCCGCTCGTCAATATCGCCCAGCCGTTCAAATCCTCCGGCATGATGCTGACCTGCCTCAAGGAAACCGGCATCACCAAACCGGACGATTTCAAGGGCAAGACACTCGGCGTATGGTTCTTCGGCAACGAATATCCATTCCTGTCGTGGATGGCGCACCTGAAAATTCCGACCACCGGCGGCGCGGATGGCGTCACGGTTCTCAAGCAGGGTTTCAACGTCGATCCACTGCTGCAGAAACAGGCCGCCTGCATTTCCACCATGACCTACAATGAATACGGACAGGTCCTCGACGCCGGCATCAAGCCGGAAGAACTCGTCACCTTCAAATATGAGGACGAAGGCGTGGCGACGCTGGAGGACGGGCTTTACGTTCTGGAAGACAAGCTGAAGGACGCCAAATTCAAGGAAGACATGGTCAAATTCGTCCGCGCTTCCATGAAGGGCTGGAAATGGGCGGAAGAAAACCCTGACGATGCCGCCGGTATCGTTCTCGAAAACGACGCCTCGGGCGCCCAGACCGAAAAGCACCAGAAGCGCATGATGGGCGAGGTCGCCAAGCTGACGGCCGGCTCGAAAGGCGCGCTGGACAAGGCGGATTATGAGCGCACCGTCAAGACGCTGCTCGGCGGCGGTTCCGATCCGGTTATCACCAAGGAGCCTTCCGGCGCCTACACCACCGAAATCACCGATGCGGCGCTGAAATAGAAATCAAGCGCCAAACAAATTCGAAACTATGGAACGCGCGGCGCTGCCCGCGCGTTTCTTTTTTCATTGGTACCCCGTTTCATGAATTGCAATATCCCAGCATATACAAAAATGTATACCAACCCTCGCGGCTATGCGGATTGATTTGTACGACAACAACAATTAGAGTCCCCGCCAACAAGACTACCGAATTTGATCTTGTAAAAAAGCACTGGGCAAAGGTGCTTAAGATTCGCGTTGAGGGGCGTTTGAATCGGGAGGATCGAGAAGGAAGTATTGTGATCCCTTGTTTCACATTCGTTGCCGCATGACCTTCTAATATACGCCTACGGGCTGCAGGACATGCCAATGAATATTGCGCGAGCCAAGACACATGCAGCATAGATTTACGTTTAACCGCTTTGTTTTCCTTCTTCTTTCCGCAACGGCCCTGCCCTTTTCGGCTATGGCCGAGGGAGAAGCACAGGCGCCGGTCAAACAGCAGAACCTGCCCTCCATCATCGTGGCGCACGCCACGAAACGGGACCTTGTCGATCGCATCATCGCGACGGGCACGATCCGGCCGGTGGACGAGATCTATGTCCAGCCGCTGGTCGACGGCCTGTCGATCGACAAGCTGAATGTCGATATCGGCGACAGGGTGGAGGCCAATGCGGTTCTGGCCGTGCTCTCTTCCGACAGTCTTCTCCTGGAAAAAAGCCAGCTTGAGGCCAACAGGGCCAAGGCCGAGGCCTCCGTCACCCAGACGAAGGCGCAGGTGCTGGAGGCGCAGGCCAATCTGGCCGACGCCCTTCGCCAGCGCGACCGCGCCGCCAAACTCGGCCAGAGCGGCTCCGGTTCGGTTTCCGAGACGGAAAAGACCGAAGCCGCCGCCCAGGTTGCGCAGGCCCGCCTCGACGCGGCCAAACAGACAGTTACCGCCGGTGAGGCCGACATCAAGGTCGTCGATGCACAGATCGAAGACATCGATCTGAAGCTGACGCGCACGGGGGTGAAAACCCCGGTCGCTGGCATCGTATCGGCCAAGAATGCCAAGGTGGGCGCCATTGCCAGCGGCGCCGGCAACCCGCTTTTCACCGTCATCAAGGACGGCGCGATCGAACTGATCGCCGATCTTTCCGAGACCGATATCATGAAGGTCAAGCCCGGCCAGAAAGCCTATTTGACGGTCGCGGGCGGAGCCAGAAAAATAGAGGGCACGGTGCGCCTCGTTTCGCCCACCGTCGATCCGTCGACGCGCCTCGGTTCCGTGCATGTGATCCTGCCCGGCGATGGCCCCGCGCGGTCCGGCATGTATGCCAGCGCGGAAATCATCGTCGAAGAGACGAATGCGCTTGCCCTGCCGCTTTCGGCCGTTACTGCCGGGCGTGAAGGCTCGACCACCCGCAGGGTGGAAGGCGACATCGTCAAGCAGGTGAAGATCGAGACCGGCATCGAAGACAGCGGTTTCATCGAGATCGTCAGCGGGCTTGCCGCTGGTGACAAGGTTGTCGAGAAAGCTGGAGCGTTCGTGCGTGATGGTGACCGGATAAGACCGGTGGAAGCCCAGACGGCTGCGTCCAACTGACTGAGGGAATGAAATGAACTTCTCCGCATGGTCAATCCGTAACCCGATTGCGCCGCTGCTCGGCTTCGCGCTTTTGATGTTCCTCGGCATACAGGCCTTCAACGCCCTGCCGATCACCCGTTTTCCGAATATCGACGTTCCCGTCGTTGCCGTCACCGTGACCCAGAGCGGCGCTTCGCCCTCCGAGCTGGAGATGCAGGTGACGAAGGAAATCGAGGACGCCGTCGCCGCCATCAGTGGCGTCGACGAAATCCAGTCCTCCGTGGTTGACGGCCAGTCGACCACGACCGTGATCTTCCGCATCGAAAAGCCGACGGAAGAGGCGGTTCAGGACACCAAGGACGCGATCGACAAGATCCGCAGCGACCTGCCGGCCGATATCGAGGAGCCCATCGTCAGCAAGATCGACGTGGAAGGCCAGGCGATCCAGACCTTCGCCGTCTCCTCACCGAACATGACGCTGGAAGAACTGTCCTGGTTCGTGGATGACACCATCAAGCGCGCATTGCAGGGCAAGTCAGGCATCGGCAAGATCGACCGCTACGGCGGCGCGGACCGCGAGGTGCGCGTTTCGCTCAGCCCCCAGAAACTCGATGCCTACGGCATCACCGCCACCGAGGTGAACAGCCAGCTGCGCGGCACGAATATCGATCTCGGCTCCGGCCGCGGCCAGGTCGGCGGCAACGAGCAGACAATCCGCACGCTAGGCGACACCCGCGACGTCACCCAGCTTGCCAACACCACCATCGCGCTCTCCAACGGCCGCTTCGTGAAGCTTTCCGAACTCGGCACGGTCACTGACACCTATGAGGAGCAGAAGTCCTTCTCGCGGTTCAACGGCAACCCCGCCGTCACCTTCGCGGTGTTCCGCTCCAAGGGCGCAAGCGAGGTTTCGGTCGCCGAAACCGTGGCGGAAAGCCTCGATCAGGTCCGCAAGGACCATCCTGACGTATCGATTGAGATGGTCGATGACGCCGTCTATTTCACCTATGGCAACTACAAGGCGGCGCTCGATACGCTGATCGAAGGCGCGATCCTTGCCGTCATCGTGGTTCTGCTCTTCCTCAGAAACTGGCGCGCGACCCTGATTGCCGCCGTCGCCCTGCCGCTCTCCGCGATCCCGACCTTCTGGATCATGGATCTGATGGGCTTCTCGCTCAATCTCGTCAGCTTCCTGGCATTGACGCTCGCCACGGGTATTCTCGTGGACGACGCCATCGTGGAAATCGAGAACATCGCCCGCCATATCAAGATGGGCAAGACGCCGTATCGCGCCTCGCTGGAGGCCGCCGACGAAATCGGCCTCGCCGTCATCGCCACCAGCTTCACCATCATCGCCGTCTTCGTGCCTGTCTCGTTCATGCCCGGCATTCCCGGCCAGTACTTCATCCAGTTCGGCCTCACCGTCGCCTTCTCGGTGTTCTTCTCGCTCGCGGTGGCCCGCCTCATCACACCCCTGATGGCGGCCTATCTGATGCGCGCCGAAGACGCGATGGACGACCACGCCGACAATGACGGCTGGCTGATGAAAGCCTATACCCGCATGGTTTCCGCCACCACCCGCAAGTGGTGGGCGCGTTATCTGACGCTGGTCGGCGCCATCGGCTTCCTCGTCGCTTCCGTCATGCTTCTCGCCCAGGTGCCGGGCAGCTTCCTGCCGCCGGACGACGCCTCGCGCGTGACGCTTTCGGTGGAACTGCCGCCCAATGCGACGCTGGACGAAACCGACCGGACAACGACCGCGATCAACCAGGCGATCCGCGATATCAACGGTGTGGAAAGCGTCTTCATCCTCGGCGGCGCATCGCCGAAGGGCGATCTGGAGCTTCGCCGCGCAACGGTCAACGTCATTCTTGAGCATATCGACCATTCGCTGCTGAAGATGCTCGTCAACAAGGGTCTCGGATCTATTCCGCTCATCGGCGAATATCTTCCGAAGGTGGAGGAAAAGGGCCGTACACGTCCGCAATGGGATGTGGAGCGGGATATTTTCGCACAGGTTCGTGGCATTCCGGATGTGCGCATCATCAAGCTGAACGACCGTGCGGAACGCGAACTGAGCTTCAACTTCCTGTCGTCGAACGAAAAGGATCTGAACGACGCCGTCGGTATGCTTGAAAGCCGCCTGCGCGCTTCGCCCATCCTCGCCAATGTCAGCTCGGAAGGCGCGCTTCCCCGTCCCGAACTGCAGATCCGCCCGCGCAAGGATGAAATCGCCCGCCTCGGCATCACGCCGCAGCAGATCTCGCAGACCGTGCGTGTCGCCACCATTGGCGATATCGACGCACAGCTGACGAAGATTTCGCTGGATGACCGGCAGATCCCGATCCGCGTGCAGGCATCCATCGATGCCCGACGCGATCTCGCCACCATCCGCGCGCTGAAGATCAAGACCGCCTCCGGCTCGCTGGTGCCGCTCTACAGCGTTGCCGATATCGACTATTCGGAAGGTCCAAGCTCGATCAAGCGCAACGACCGCAACCGCGTCGTCTCCATCGGCTCCGACGTACCCTTCGGCACGGCGCTCGATACCTCGACGGCCGAGTTCAAGCGGATCGTTTCGGAAACCGATCTGCCGGCCAGCGTTCGCCTTGCCGAAAGCGGCGACGCCAAGGTGCAGGGCGAAATGCAGCAGGGCTTCGTCAACGCCATGCTGCTCGGCCTGTTGCTGGTGCTGGTGGTGCTCATCCTTCTGTTCAAGGATGTCATCCAGCCCTTCACCATCCTGTTCTCGCTGCCGCTCGCCATCGGCGGCGTGGCCGTGGCGCTCATCATCACGCAGAACGCGCTTTCCATGCCCGTTCTCATCGGCATCCTGATGCTGATGGGCATCGTGACGAAAAACGCCATCCTGCTGGTGGACTTCGCCATCGAGATGCGCCGGCACGGCATGGAACGGGTGCATGCCATGGTCGAGGCCGGCCGCAAGCGCGCCCGCCCGATCATTATGACCTCCATCGCCATGTCGGCGGGCATGTTGCCCTCCGCACTCGGCGTCGGCGAAGGCGGCTCCTTCCGCGCGCCGATGGCGATCGCGGTGATCGGCGGCATCATCGTCTCGACGGTGCTGTCCCTGATCGTGGTCCCGGCCTTCTTCCTGATCATGGACGACCTGTCGCGCCTGCTCGCTCACCTCTTCGGCCGCTTCGTCGGCAAGAAGGAAGAGGAGGAAGAGTCCCTCTCCAACGAGAAACTCTCCGACATCGCCCGCGAAAACAGCCTGGCGCTCTCCTCGCTGGAGGCGCGTGTCGCCAGCATGGAAAAGGGCTCCGGTGAAAAATCCGGCGACAAGGGCAGCAACATCCTGCGGCTACCGCCACTCGCGGCTGAGTGAAAGTTACAACGCCGGGCCTTCTGCCCGGCGTTTCTTTTTCTGACGGGTTAGAAATGCGTAACGTCGCCGCATATTTCTTCTCCCCGCGGGGGAGAAGATGGCCCGAAGGGTCAGAAGAGGGGGCAACGCCAGTGATGAACCGCACCCTCGCCCCCTCATCCCGCTGCCGCGACCTTCTCCCCGGCGGGGAGAAGAACAAGCGGCTCACGCTCGCTCCATATTTCTCCGCATTTCCACACTCCGACGTAACAAGCCAAAACCCATTTGATCGAAATCAATTCGCTTTTCGACCCGACTGCTAATCTCCCTCGCATCGGGAATTGCCGGTCGAAGGATAATGCGATGAGTTCTTTTCAGATAGGCGCGCGGGAAAAGGAACATCCCCGGTTTCACATCGCTTCGGACAACCCGGCAAAAGGTTTGGGCGGGAGCCGGATGGACGTGAACAAGACCGTGAAGCTGAGCAACAGGGACAGGAACATTCTTTTGCGCGCACCCCTGATAGGGATTGCCGATGACGCGGCGGCGCTGAAGCTGATGGAGGCGGCGACAGTCACCAGTCTCAATGCCCGTCATGTGCTCTTCAAGGAAGGCGAGGCAGCGCAATATTTCTACTGCGTGCTTTCGGGTTATGTGCGGCTTTACCGGCTGGACAGGCACGGGCGCGAGGCGGATGTGCGTGTCAGCGGTCCGGGCGATAGCTTCAACGAATACCTGATCTTCGGCACCGACAGCTATCGTTACAATGCGCAGGTGGCGGAGAACTGCACGCTTGCGCGTTTCGATCTGACACGAATCCGAAACCTCATCGATCAGGAGCCGGCAATCGCCAGGGCCGTCATGCGCTGCCTCTCCAACAGCCTGCTCGGAACCTTGGATTGTATCGCCAACGACCGGCTGCAAACCGCGCCGCAGCGCGTCGCCCATTATCTCATCAATGAGGGTCCGCGTGACGCCACATCCTTTTCGCTGCGACTGCCCTTCCAGAAAAGCCTGCTCGCCGGCAAGCTCGGCCTTGCGCCGGAAGCCCTGTCGCGCGCGTTCTCGACCTTGAAGAAGGTGGGCGTCTCCGTGCGCGGCCGCATCGTACAGGTCAACGATGTCGCGGCGCTGAAGCGGATCTAGCAGGCTGTCGAGAA
This sequence comes from Rhizobium sp. GR12, assembly GCF_036596185.1. Lineage (NCBI taxonomy): Bacteria > Pseudomonadati > Pseudomonadota > Alphaproteobacteria > Hyphomicrobiales > Rhizobiaceae > Rhizobium > Rhizobium sp. GR12. The sequence continues at coordinate 15,593 of NZ_JASXTH010000025.1, forward strand.
GCGTGCCGTCGCCACCCTTCCGCAGGGCGCCGCAGCAGAGGTCTGGCGAGACTGCCCTCACATCAGATTACAAGACTATCTTAAGCATTGAATTGGTTGCCCATTCCGCTTTACCCGGCCGCCCGCTATAATAGCATTGCAAAAAATATGCAGCCGCAACGTTGAAGAGGGACGTCCATGACACGCTACCGACATTTGACAGGCCTGTTTGCCGCAGCTTCGCTGAGTGCGTTCATGGCGCATAGTGCTGTAGCCCAATCGAGTGTGAAAGCCATGCCGACGAACAGCCCGCGCACCTATGTGGCCGTGTCGAACGGGACTTCGGCAACGCTCGGAGAAACAATGAAACTCAGCCGCACTTCCGCACATTTTTCCCTGTTAAAGGGGGAAATGAAGCTTCAGTATTCCGATACCTGGAAAAACAGCGGCGATACGGAGTTCGGCGGCGACGTCTATCAGGTGCTGAACGCCGATACGTTTTTTTCGCTGAACAAGGGCAAGAACGGCTTTTGTGATCAGCCGGTCCGTTGGGTCACGGTCAAGGATTCAAGCGATACCCTTGGTGCAGGCGCCATTCGCGTCGGCATGCTCAGCATCAAGGACTGGCACAAATATAACCCCAATTCTCTCGGCGCATGCAGCGCGGACTCATTCGCGCTGAAATAATCTTTTCCCATCGAAGCCATCATCAGGCCGGTTGCAGCACGAGACGGAACGCCTCGCTTTGCCGCTGGATCAGATGGCCGCCGGTGCCTTGTAGACACATCGACGAGGCCGGTAACGTCAAAGGGATCGAAACGGCGAGGCGGGGCCGTATCTCAGAGACCGCCCTGCTCTTTCAAAAAGCCGACGATGCGATCGACACCCTCGCCGCGCTTCATATCGGTAAAGACGAAGGGCATGGCCTTGCGCATCCGGGTCGCGTCGCTGTCCATCACCGTCAGATCGGCGTCGACGTAAGGAGCAAGGTCTTTCTTGTTGATGACAAGCAGGTCCGAGCGGGTGATGCCCGGCCCGCCCTTGCGCGGAATTTCCTCGCCCTGGCAGACGGAAATCACATAGATGGTGATATCGGCAAGATCGGGCGAGAAGGTCGCCGCGAGATTGTCACCGCCGGATTCGATGAAGACCACGTCGAGATCGGGAAACCGCGCATTGAGACCGGCAATCGCCTGCAGATTGATCGTCGCATCCTCACGGATGGCGGTATGCGGACATCCACCCGTCTCGACGCCGACGATACGCTCGGAGGGCAGCGCCTGCATGCGCACCAGCGCCTCCGCATCCTCCTTGGTATAGATATCGTTGGTGACGACGGCGACGGAATAATCGGCGCTCATCGCCTTGCAGAGCTTTTCCGTCAGCGCAGTCTTGCCGGAACCGACCGGCCCGCCAATGCCGACACGCAGCGGACCATTACCCGATTTCATGCCTGATTTCTCCATTCTGTTTTCTTCAATATTCTGGAAAACAGACAATATCACCCCAACGACCGCGTGCAACGAGAAAACCCCAACAGGATCAGGGACGCCCAGATTTTCTATCCCTTCATCACTTGCACTTCAACGCTGCCAAATAAATATTAGCATGAATAAATAAATCAATATATAAAGCACACAATTGAATTATATTAATATATTCGTATATAATACTAAGATATTTAATATTGAAATTCTCATTTTTAAATATACATCTGAAATTATCGCATTAAATATTCAAATTACGGCGATAATTTAGAAATTTACTTTTGAGATAAACATGAATTGTAAAATCCGCGTTGCTGCAGATACACGCTGGCCAGATACAACCGGTATCGGCCGAGTTCAAAATGAAATGACCAAACGAATGCCGGAGCCTTTCGAGATCGTCGCCTTGCCGGTTTCCGGGCGGATCGGCAGTATTTTCGGCCCGTTGCTTTTGTATATTTCTTTAAAAACCCATGGAAAGAACACAAAGCTGTTCTGGAATCCCGGATTCGTCCCCCCACTGCTGGGATGCAGGAAATCAGTAGTCGTGATACATGATTTAACTCATCTTCGACACTATACTGTTTTCCACAGAGTGTACTTTACCGTAATACTTCGTCGTCTGTATCGTCGCTGCGCCGCGGTGATCTGTGTTTCTGACTTCGTAAAGCAGGAATTCCTGCAATGGTCGCAGATGCCGGAGCGGAAAGTGTTCGTCGTTCCGAACGGAGTCGACGACGCTTTCTTCAAAGTCGCCCCAGCCGTTCGGGTGCGATTGGGCTACAGATACATTCTGTATCCCGGCAATGCACGCAAGTACAAGAATCTTGAGCGGTTGATTGAAGCCTATTCGGTTTCCAGGGTTTGGGAACAAGACATCCACCTTGTTCTGACGACATCCATGACAGCGCATTTCGAAACCCAAATCCGGAATGCGGGCCTCACATCTTTCGTGCATTTTCTGGGCGAATATGCCGCGAACGACATGCCCGAACTCTATCAGGGCGCCCACATGATAGCTTATGTCTCCCTGGCAGAGGGCTTCGGTCTCCCGATCATCGAAGGTATGGCTGCTGGCGTCCCCGTTGTGACCTCCAATGTCACTTCAATGCCCATGGTAGCAGGGGATGCAGCTGTTCTTGTCGATCCCTTTTCAGTCCCTTCGATCGCCGACGCCATCCATCGGGTTTGCCTAGATGAAACATTACGAGCTGAACTGATAGAAAAGGGCAACGATCAGGCCAAGAAGTATTCCTGGGATCGGTCGGCGACACTATTGTGGACTATAATGGGTGAGGTGGCCGCCTCCCTCGATTAGCCAGACGCCGCCCAACCGCTCAGGAACGGAACAGCCTGACATGCAACGTTTCGTGCCGGAGCGAGGCGATTTCCGCCTGCACAGTTGCGGTGCCCAGATCGTCGAGTGTCGTTTCCGCTGCGCGCCGGGAGATATCTTCTACTTGCGTTTCAAGAGATGCAATGATTGCCACGGCGTCTCTCTGGCCCGTTACACCTAGCCTGATGCTCGCCGAGACAGCCTGCGACACAGCCGCGTGCAAATAGGCGGCAAGCGCCTGAACCAGCGGCACATCATGGCCCGATGCAACTGCGGCAACGGCAATGGGAAATGGCGCGTCTGCGGGAAGGCGCTGAAGAACCGGAGTTGGCCAGGCTGACGCTGCAGCACAGAAAGCCTTTGCCAACGAGGAGGTCTCCGTGTGGCGTTCCGCCGATCCAGCAAGAGCCAAGCCAAGCGCTGCCACGTCGTGAAGGCCGCAGCTTTCTCCTGCCTGCCGCCAGGCCTCAGCGAACAGTACCGCATCGTTCCATAGCGAACCGTGGCCGAGCAACGTTTCCAGCCAAGACTCCAAATCCGCCGCGTCTTTTATCAGCCCGTCCGCGACCGCCCTCTCCAAACCGCCTGACCACACGAATCCCCCAATTGGAAAGGCAGGTGACAGCCACGCCATCAAGCGCAGGAGCGCCCTCGTGTTCAGCGCTGTCTCAGCCGCAGAATTGCTTGGCAGATTAGTTGGCATCTCCTCCCCTTTCATGGCATTTAATCGCGGCAACGCCGCGATCTTCGCTCATGCCTCAGCCGTGGTCGTGATTGTGGCCATGATCGTGCCCGTGGGAATGGCCGCCATGGGCGTGGTAAGCACCGCGCGCCGGCTGGAAAGGTTCCTCGACATCGCGCACGGTTGCGCCGAGACCTTCCAGCATGGCGCGGATGACGTGGTCACGCAGGATGAGAATACGCTCCTCCTCGATCTGCGCGGAAAGATGCCGGTTGCCCAGATGCCAGGCCAGCTCGATCAGGTGAAGGCGGTCTTTCGCCTTGATTTCGAACAGCTTTTCATCCGCCGCGCGAACCTCCACCAGATCACCGTTCTCCACCACCAGAAGATCGCCATGGGCAAAAAGCACGGCTTCCTTCAAATCCAGCATCACCATCTCGTCATTCTGCAAATGCAGCAGCTTGCGACGCAGATGCCGCTGGTCATGTGCCAGGGTGACATGACCGGAAGGTTCGTCGGCTGGAGTTCCGGCGGGGTGATAGGAGGTGACGCGCAGCATGGGATGATCCGTTTCAGAAACAGTCTTGGGGTTTCGATTGTTGACGGATAGGCGGCCCGATTTCAAGGCGTGATTTCAAGACGAATGGGATACGCCACGGAACATGAAAAAACCGAAAGGGTGCCGGGCGGGATGCGCCCTGTTTACGAGCGTCCCTTCGAACGCGACGTCATCCTCGGGCTTGTCCCGAGGATCTATCACCGTTCAATGAAATCAATCGGTTGCAGATGCTCGGGACAGGCCCGAGCATGACGGAGGAGAGGTTTTCAGTCCTCACCAACCAAGACGGACCCGGCATCATCGCCGGGTCTTCGCAAATCCGCAATCAGGCCGCAGCGCGGCTCTTGAGGTGTTCCAGAATGTTCTGCGGCGAGGAAACGCCGTAAGGGTCGGTATCGCTATTGTCGCAATAGCCCTCTTCCTCGAACCACTGCTCCACCAGACCGTCGTTGATGACAGCGGCGTAACGCCAGGAGCGCATGCCGAAACCGAGATTGTCCTTGGCGACCAGCATGCCCATCTTGCGGGTGAACTCGCCCGAACCGTCAGGAATGACCTTGACGTTTTCGAGATTCTGGCCCTTTGCCCAGGCATTCATCACGAAGGCATCGTTGACCGACAGGCAATAGATTTCATCGACGCCGAGCGCGCGGAATTCGCCCGCAAGCTTTTCGAAATCGGGAAGCTGGAAGGTCGAGCAGGTCGGCGTGAAAGCGCCGGGCAGCGAGAAGAGAACGACTCGTCTGCCCTTGAAATAATCGTCGGAGGTCATGTCCTGCCAACGGAAGGGGTTCGGGCCGCCAACGGCCTCATCACGAACACGGGTGCGAAATGTAACGGCGGGCACTTTTTTGCCGAGCATGTCTTGTCTCCTGATCTGTCGTCAATTTTCCAGCGTTTCGCACGGATTGCTTGGGATCGCTCCGCACGGAATTCTTTTGGCGCTTCCATAGCGCAAGATGCGTTGCGGTGCAGCATAAAAATGGGATTGCCGGAGGTCAAATGAGCGAAACGTCGCATCGGCAAAAGATCAATTATGCAGATCGACGGACCATCGCAGCAGTGGCGGCAATGGTGTCCACCAGCCGGTGCGAATGCCGGCCTCGCGCAGCATGGCGGCCGACCATGTGTTGCAGCCGGCGAGCGCATTGAACCAACTATTCGCCTCGAAAAACGCATCCGTCAGGCTGTAGGAAACGCCCTGCATCAGCTGGACCTTGCCGTTCTCCCGCAGGAAGCTCGCGCGAATGCCGGCCATAAGGCGCTGATAACCGGCTTCCGAAATGCGAAGGCGTTTTGCCCCGGCAAGGTCGGCGGGAAAGCCGGCCGTCACGTCCACATGTATCACCGACCGGTCCAGCGTTAGCGAGCGCAGGACAGGCATGGGTTTCAGGTCGGCCCAGGTGGGCGTCTCAGTATAAAAGGACCGGCCACCCCAGCCGAACACCAGATAGGCAGCGGCGGGATGGTTGACCGCGATACCGCCCTCCTGCAATTCGGAAAAGGTCTGCCGCAGACCGTCATCGACCGGCAGGGCGATATCGGTGTGGATCGGGTTGGATAACAGCAGGATTTCGCGATCCCCCGCGCCTCCACTTGCATCGTCAGAGAAAAAGGGACGCGGCACGACGGTGCCGAGCACCAGAAGCAGGACGATCAGCAGCAGGCCACCGCCGATCCACCTTGTGATAAATCTCAACACGAAACGCCGTTAAAACAGGAAATAACGCTGCGCCATCGGCAATACCGTCGCCGGTTCGCAGGTCAGAAGCTCGCCATCGGCGCGCACCTCGTAGGTTTCCGGATCGACCTCAATATGCGGAGTGAGCGAATTGTGGATCATCGACGCCTTGGAAATGCCGCCGCGCACGTTCTTCACCGCCAAAAGCTTCTTGGCAACGCCGAGACGCCCTGCAAGGCCGGCATCCAGCGACGCCTGACTGACGAACGTAACGGAGGAATTGGTGCGCAGCTTGCCATGGGCGGCAAACATCGGCCGGTAGTGCATCGGCTGCGGAGTCGGAATGGACGCATTCGGATCGCCCATCGGCGCCGCCGCGATGGAGCCGCCGAGCAGCACCATTTCGGGCTTCACGCCGAAAAAGGCCGGGTTCCACAGCACCAGATCGGCGCGCTTGCCGACTTCGATCGAGCCGATCTCGTGGCTGACGCCCTGGGCGATGGCAGGGTTGATGGTATATTTGGCGATGTAACGGCGGACGCGGAAATTGTCGTTTTCGCCGGTCTCTTCCTTCAGGCGACCGCGCTGGCGCTTCATCTTGTCGGCCGTCTGCCAGGTGCGGATCGCCACTTCGCCGACACGGCCCATGGCCTGACTGTCGGAGGAAATGATCGAAAACGCGCCGATATCGTGGAGAATATCCTCCGCTGCGATGGTTTCCTTGCGGATGCGGCTTTCGGCAAAGGCGATGTCTTCGGGAATGGACGACGACAGATGGTGGCACACCATCAGCATATCCAGATGTTCGGCCAGCGTATTGATGGTGTAAGGCCGCGTCGGGTTGGTGGAAGACGGAATGACGTTCGGATTGCCGCAGACCTTGATGATATCAGGCGCATGGCCGCCGCCCGCCCCTTCGGTATGGAAGGCATGGATGGTGCGGCCCTTGATGGCGGCAATCGTGTCTTCCACGAAGCCGCTCTCGTTCAGCGTATCGGTGTGGATCATCACCTGCACGTCATATTCGTCGGCCACCGTCAGGCAATTGTCGATAGCGGCGGGTGTCGTGCCCCAGTCCTCATGCAATTTCAGCGAGGAGGCGCCGGCAAGGATCATCTCTTCCAGAGGTGCTGGCAGCGAGGCATTGCCCTTGCCGGCCAGCGCCAGATTCATCGGAAATCCATCGAAACTCTCGATCATCCGCTCAATGTGCCAGGCACCGGTGCAGGTGGTGGCGAGCGTGCCATGCGCCGGGCCGGAACCGCCGCCCAGCATGCAGGTGACGCCGCTCATCAGCGCTTCCTCGATCTGCTGCGGGCAGATGAAGTGAATATGCGCATCCATGCCGCCGGCCGTCAGGATCTTGCCTTCGCCGGCGATTGCCTCCGTCGAGGGGCCGACGATGATCGTCACGCCCGGCTGCGTATCGGGGTTGCCCGCCTTGCCGATGGCGTGGATGCGCCCGTTCTTCAGGCCGACATCCGCCTTGTAGATACCGCTGTGGTCGACGATCACCACATTGGTGATGACGGTATCGACAGCGCCCTCGGCACGTGTCGCCTGGCTCTGGCCCATGCCGTCGCGAATGACCTTGCCACCACCGAATTTCACCTCCTCGCCATAGGTCGTGTAGTCCTTCTCGATCTCGATGAAGAGTTCGGTATCGGCAAGGCGCACCTTGTCGCCAACGGTCGGGCCGAACATGCCGGCATAGGCGGCGCGGGAAATCTTGTAAGGCATGGGTTCAGGCTCCTTCGGACGCGGAGAAAATCGATGTGGGAGAAATTCGTGTCAGTCTGCCCTCGTGTGTGAGGGCCTCGACCAGTTGTTTTTCGGCGGCAAACGGATGGCCGTTCCAGCCGTAATGACCAAAACCGGTAATCGCCACCTCGTCATCATCGCCGCTCAGGCTTTCGAGAACATGGGCAATCGCCAAAAGTCCGGTGCTCGGGCAGACGTAAGGGGCCGGCGCATAGGCCTGCAACGCGCGGTCCAGCCGCTCATGCACGCCGCGCGGAATGACGATGTGGCTCTTGCCGGTTTCCTCGGCGATCGCGGCGAAACGGGGCGTATAATCGGCGCAGAAATCGGTCAGTTCGGGCCAGTGCGCGCGAATATCCGGCTCCATTTCGGCAAACTTCGCCGGGTCGCGAACCGACCAGATGGCGGAAGCCTGCCGCACCCCGTCACTCTCACGCCATTCGGTCCCTTCGCTCATCTCGCGGCCGGGCCGCCCGGTATTGCAGACGGCCACCACATCCGTGCGGCTGCCGCCAACGCCCAGCGAACGGCAATCGTTGAAGCGGATGACGACGTCGGAAAGGTCGATAAGATCCGCCACGCCCTGCGGCAGTTCCCCGTTTCCGACAATCGTGATCCGTCGCCCCATGCCGGTCAGAAACCTTCCGAAAGCTGGCGCAATTCGTCGGCGCGTTTACTGCTCATATCGGCAAGGCAGGAGGAAACCAGCATCGGCTCCATCGTGCCGCCGCGCGCCTGAAAGCCGAAGGCATCGCAATTGGCATCACGAAACGCCACCCAAGCACGCTGGGCGGCAATCAATGCGTCGGTTGCGCCCTTGTCGCTCTCCTCCGCGCTTCTGTCACGCTCGGCAAGCTGCTTGCGAACCTTCTGGTACTCGGCGTTCAGTTGCCTGTCGGCCTTTTCGTAATCCTCGCCGGCGCACTCGGTCATATCGGTCTGGGTTTGCGGCGATGTGCAATCGGGCGCATCGTCGGCAAGCGCTGGGCCAACGGCCAGAAACAGCAGCGCCGCTGCGGCATGGAGTTTTTGCACAGTCACAGCCATCGCTCAGGCAGCCGCGCCATCGAAAGCCTGCGGCTTCAGCGCACGCGGATCGACACCATCGAGACAATTGGCATTCACCGCCACCATCGGCGTTCCGTCCGGCCCATCGGCATAGGCAAAACTTTCAATGCCGCAGGTGGAGCAGAAGAGATGACGGATGTGGTGTTTGTTGAACAGATATTCCGTCAACTTGTCCTCGCCGGAAAGCAGGGTGAACTTGTCACGCGGCGCAAAGGCAAGCGTCGAGCCGAGGCGCTTGCAGCGCGAGCAATTGCAGACGATCGTCTGGTCGAGATCGGCATCGACCTCGAAGCTGACGTCGCCGCACTGGCAGCTTCCATGATAATGCGCCGTGGCCATGTCAGAGCTTCCCCATGATCTGTTGACGAAAACCGTAAACCTCGCGCTTGCCGGCAAGCGGCACCAGCGTCACTTCCCGCTTCTGGCCGGGCTCGAAACGAACCGCAGTTCCCGCCGGAATATCGAGACGCATGCCGCGAACCTTGTCGCGGTCGAAGACCAGACCCGCATTGGTCTCGAAGAAATGGTAGTGGCTGCCCACCTGAACCGGCCGGTCGCCGGTATTGGCCACCTCGATCGTCACCGTAGGCTGGCCGGCGTTGAGTTCGATGGTGCCTTCTGCGGCAATGATTTCGCCTGGTTTCATGGTGCTCCCCTTTATCTCTCTCAAGCGGCCGTGACTGCCGTGCAGCCTTCGGCCTTCAGGACCCGCTTCGTCGATGCCGGATTGTTGACAAGCTTGGCCAAGGGGCGGATGGGCCTGCGAACCAGCTCGCCGCCGCAATTCGGGCAGGCGCCGTGAAGCACATCCGTCGCACAATCGGCGCAGAAGGTGCATTCGAACGAGCAGATCATCGCCTCGCTCGCGGGCGGCAAATCCCGGTCGCAGCATTCGCAATTGGGCCGAAGTTCCAGCGCCATATCTGCCCCCTTACCGTATCGGTTCGTGAACGGTCACAAGCTTGGTGCCATCGGGAAACGTCGCTTCCACCTGCACATCATGGATCATCTCGGCGATGCCTTCCATCACCTGATCGCGGGAAATGACATGCGCGCCGGCTTCCATCAGGTCGGCCACGGCACGGCCGTCACGCGCACCCTCGACCACGAAATCGCTAATCAGCGCAATCGCTTCGGGATAGTTCAGCTTCACGCCACGCTCCAGCCGGCGGCGCGCCACCATGGCGGCCATGGAAATCAGCAGCTTGTCTTTTTCTCTCGGAGTAAGGTTCATCGTCGTCCCGCAGCTTTCGCATCAGCCCCTTTCACCGGTAACGTTCCGGGGCAAAATCCGACTTGTTTGACAGACCCCGGACGTTGCCGATAACGGGCAATCCGGAGTTTTACAGATTCCAGACTTTCGGCACTGGCGCACCGTTTCGCAAGAGCGAAATGATCGGAAAAAGTATTTTTCTGAGGGAGAAACCGTCAGTGGCGGAAACGCGCACGACAAGCTTGCCCTGCCATTCGCTGGCGCCGCCACTTTCCCCGGCAATAGCCCGGATTTTAGGCAAAAGCGCCTCGGCCAGAGGCCCGATATAGAGAAGCGTGGCGAAGGCCACCTGGCCGGCAAGCACCGCAGGTTTCGCGGTCAGCTGTGCCACTTCGCCCGCAAGCAGCAGCTCTTCGGCATGCACCAGACGGCCGCCATGGCGAATGCGCCAGCGATCCCGGAACAGGCCATGCTCCATGGCCTCGCCCATGGCCTGACGCCCGAGCAGCACAGCTTCGACGGCGATGAATTCGGAAGATGCGTCGAGATCGGCTTCCAGCCTGCGGGTCAGCGATGCGCGATCGAAAAGAATGGTTTCCTGCGGCAGCCAGTGCAATCTCGCACCCGGCCCGGCGGTAGCGCGGGCGGTGACGGTGGCGGTTCCGGAGGATGCCTTGTAGACCTTCTCGCAGGCTTGCGTCGTTACCACCAGCGATGTGCCGGCACCGGCCACCGCCTGCCACTCGATTTCGTCTCCGCCGGTCAAACCGCCGGAGGAATTGATGAGAATAGCCTCGATCTCATTGGAAAACGTATCCGGCAGGCGGATCTTGGCGCAACCTTCCTGAAACAACTGGTCCAGCCGGCTGCGCCCTTCGACTGCCTTGGTTACAATGCGTCCTCTGCCACGGGCGCGTTGCTGCCGGACAGGTTCAGCGTCTTGGATACCGGAAGGGCGGATGACTTGCTGTTCTGGCTGCACGCGGTCTCCGAAGCGGTTGCGGAAGCGGACCCGGCCTTGGCGCCGCAATCCTTTTTGACAACGGCGTCCACCACCAGCTGTCCTTCCGTGTTGCGGAAGAAGTCCCACATTCTTTCCGCCGCATCAACCGTGCGCGTCACTTCGCCTGTGGGCATCTTGCGCTCCACGGCGGGTTCCGCCTTCGGCGTCTGCTCGCCACCCGGCTTGCGGGTGAGGACGGCGCTGGCGGCCAGCACTTCCGCCTTCATGGTGGCGCGCGGCCAGGCGTGGTCCCAATTTTCGATAACATAGGATTGGATGCGCGCGCCGCCCTTGCAGACATCGTAGGAATTGAGGGTGAAACTCTCGCCTGCCCTACTTTTTGCGCCGCCCTTGCAGCCGTCAATTTCGGCCCAGCGCTTCAGCGCCGTCTCGCCGCCATATTGCCAATAGGACTTGCCGCCGCCCTGATAGGGATTGGCGGGATCCTTCAACCCGGCAAAGGCGATGATCGACATCGGCCGCGCCGGCTTGCAGCTTGCCGCATCCGGTCCCCATTTGCCCTCGGTCTCCAGCGGATAACCGGCACGCAGCGACGCGACGAAACCGGCGGCGGTAAAGTCCGCACTGCCGTTACAGATGAATTGCGACAGCATGCGCCCGCCGCCGGAATAACCGGAACCGTAAAAACGCTCCTCGTCGACGCAGAACTTGCCCTTCACCATGTCGATCGTATCGCGAATGAAACTCACCTCGTCCAGCCCACCGGGGCGCGTGGTGACGCCCGGAACATTCCAGGCATGGGTACCGGGCATTTCGCCATTGAGGCTGCCGGCCAACGCCACCACCATCAAGCCGTCGCGCTCGGCAAGCTTGTCCCAGCCGCTGCGGTTCAGCTGGCCGTGCGGATTGCTGTTGGAGCCGTGGAAATCGAACACCACCGGCAACGGCTTTTTTCCGTCATAGGCAGAGGGAACGAAATAGACGCCGTCGCGTTTTTGACCACTGGAGAGAATGGAAAAATCATGCCTGCCCGGCGCCATGCCGGGTCCGGAAACCTGACCGCAGGTCGATGCCGACGCTGCGGCGCCAACGCTCGCGCATATCGCAAGGCCCAGAACGAGGGTGCGGACGGAGCGGAACAGCCGGACGGCCCGGCCAGGGGCAAAGTCTTGATGCATTGACACGCCTTTTTGGCACTATTTCTCCGACGATACGTCGGACGTGCATGGAATGTAAGGGATCAACTGTCGCGGCGTGCGAATAGACTTTTCCTGTGTCTCGCATGCAGCATTTCCGCTGCCAATATCACAGGCTTTTATTCAATGAAATGTTAAATCAAGCATGAAAGCCATGCAGAGGCGCATAGGCTTTCAAAATATTAATCGGCCGTTTGCACGCCGTGATCGGCGCGCGCCGGTTTTAGTCTCGAATTATACTGTCAGATGGCGCCGCGCCTCGGGCCTATCCAGTGTTTCGGCAAGCCCCTCATGCACGATCTCGCCCCGGTCCATGATGTAGACATAGTCGGCAAGCTCGCGGCAGAAATCCAGATATTGCTCGACGAGCAGGATCGCCATGCCGGTCGAATCCCTGAGATATTTGATCGCCCGGCCGATATCCTTGATGATCGACGGCTGGATGCCTTCGGTCGGCTCGTCGAGGACCAGAATTTTCGGCCGCGTCACCAGCGCCCGGCCGATTGCCAGCTGCTGCTGCTGCCCGCCGGAGAGATCGCCGCCGCGCCTGCCCAGCATGGTTTGCAGCACCGGAAACAGGCTGAAAATATCGTCGGGAATGAAACGCTCCTTGCGCGACAACGGCGCATAACCGCTTTCGAGGTTCTCCTGCACGCTGAGCAGCGGAAAGATTTCCCGCCCCTGCGGCACGTAACCGACGCCACGCTTGGCCCGATGATAGGGCGCCAGCCCATCCAGCGCCGCCCCTTCGAAGCTGATCGACCCGCCACTGATGGCATGCTGGCCGGTAACGGCGCGCAGCAGCGAGCTTTTGCCCACACCATTGCGACCGAGAACACAGGTGATCTTGCCCATCTCGGCCGTGAGCGACACACCGCGCAGGGCTTGTGCCGCGCCGTAATGGAGGTTGATGTTTTCGACGTTCAGCATGGTGAAACTCCATTGGCGCATTGGTGGGAGGCGCTACCCCCCTCTGCCCTGCCGGGCATCTCCCCCACAAGGGGGGAGATCGGCAAGCGGCCGACACCCTGCCCCATAACACCTTGGTGATGGAGCGAGCGGGTGCGGCATCTGATCTCCCCCCTTGTGGGGGAGATGCCCGGCAGGGCAGAGGGGGGTATGGCCAACGCAGACACTTCCATCACCGCCCCAGATAATTCTCGATCACCTTCGGATCGCTGGACACGAAATCGATCGACCCTTCGGCAAGCACCGAGCCTTCGGCCAGACACGTCACCTTCACGCCCAGTTCGCGGATGAAGCCCATGTCGTGCTCCACCACCACGACCGAGCGGGTCTTGGCGATTTCTTTCAGAAGCACGGCGGTCTCGGCTGTCTCCGCATCCGTCATGCCGGCGACAGGCTCGTCCACCAGCAGCAACTTCGGCTCCTGCGCGAGTAGCATGCCGATTTCCAGCCATTGTTTCTGACCGTGAGAAAGGTTGGCGGCAAGATCGCTGCGGCGGTGGCTGAGGCGCACGGTGGCGAGGATTTCGTCGATGCGCGCCTTGTCCTCTTCCGTCAGCCGGTAGAACAGCGTGGCGAAAACACCGCGCTTGCGGTTCAGCGCCAGCTCCAGATTGTCCCAGACGGTGTGGCTTTCAAACACCGTCGGCTTCTGGAACTTCCGGCCGATGCCGAGCTGGGCGATATCCGCCTCGTCCTTTTTCGTGAGATCGACGCTGTCTTCGAACAGCACCGTGCCGCTATCCGGCCTCGTCTTGCCGGTGATGATGTCCATCATCGTCGTTTTGCCCGCACCATTCGGCCCGATGATGGCGCGAAGCTCGCCCGGTTCCACCACGAAAGAGAGGGAATTGAGCGCCCTGAACCCATCGAAGGAAACGGAAACACCGTCGAGATAAAGCAGGCTTTTGGTTCTGTTTTCGGAAATCGTGTTCATAACCGTCTCACTCCGCCGCCTGTTGGGACACTGTCGCGGCACCGTCATTGCCCGGCTGCGCGGCCTTGCTCGCCGCCCGCGCGATACGTTTTTCGCGACGTCCGGCCAGAAAATGCTGCACGGTGCCGACGATGCCCTTCGGGAAGAACAGCGTCACCGCGATGAACAGGCCACCCAGAGCAAACAGCCAGAATTCGGGGAAAGCACCGGTGAAATAGCTCTTGCCGCCATTGACCAGAATAGCGCCGATGATCGGCCCGATCAGCGTGCCGCGCCCACCCACCGCCGTCCACACCACCACTTCGATGGAGTTGGCGGGGGAAAATTCGCCCGGATTGATGATACCCACCTGCGGCACGAACAGCGCGCCGGCAATGCCCGCCATCATGGCCGAGACGACGAAGGTGAAGAGCTTGATGTTTTCCACCCGGAAACCGAGGAAGCGCACCCGGCTTTCAGCGTCACGCACGCCCACCAGCACCTTGCCGAATTTGGAATTGACGATGCCGGACGCGATCAGCAGCGAGATCGCCAGCATCACCGCCGTCATGGCAAACAGCACGGCACGGGTGCCGTCGGCCTGCACGGAAAAGCCTAGGATATCCTTGAAATCGGTGAGGCCGTTATTGCCGCCGAAGCCCATGTCATTGCGGAAGAAGGCAAGCAGCAGGGCGTAGGTCATGGCCTGGGTGATGATCGAGAGATAGACGCCGTTGACCCGCGAGCGGAAGGCAAACCATCCGAACACGAAGGCGAGAAGACCCGGCACCACCAGCACCATCAGCGCCGCAAACCAGAACATGTCGAAGCCGTGCCAGAACCACGGCAGTTCCTTCCAGTTGAGGAACACCATGAAATCCGGCAGCACGGGATGGCCGTAGACGCCGCGCGTGCCGATCTGCCGCATCAGATACATGCCCATGGCATAACCGCCGAGCGCGAAGAAGGCGGCATGGCCAAGCGAGAGGATGCCGCAATAACCCCAGACCAGATCGAGCGCCAGCGCCAGCAGCGCATAGGCCAGATATTTGCCCAGCATCGACATGATGTAGGTGGGGATACGGAATGCGCTGTCAGCCGGCAGCAGCAGGTTGGAGGCGGGCACCAGCACGGCAATGGCCAGGATGATGCCGATGGCGATGGAAATGCGGCGATCGAGCGCGCGCAGGAGGAAGCCGGTAATCATGCTTCGATCGCCCTTCCCTTGAGTGCGAAGAGACCACGCGGCCGCTTCTGGATGAACAGGATGATGAGGACGAGCACGAGGATCTTGCCGAGCACGGCGCCCACCGTCGGCTCAAGGAACTTGTTGAGCACGCCGAGAGACAGCGCGCCGACCAGCGTTCCCCAGAGATTGCCGACACCGCCGAACACCACCACCATGAAACTGTCGATGATGTAGCTCTGGCCGAGATTGGGCGAGACATTGTCGATCTGCGAAAGCGCCACGCCCGCAAGACCGGCAACGCCGGAACCGAGCGCGAAGGTGAAGGCATCCACCCAAGGTGTGCGAATGCCCATGGAGGAGGCCATGCGGCGGTTCTGGGTCACGGCGCGCATCTGCAGGCCGAAGGAGGAGCGCTTCAGGAGCACCAGCAGCGCGAAGAACACCGACAGCGAGAAGCAGACGATCCACACCCGGTTCCAGGTGAAATTGAGGTAACCGACGCTGAAGGAACCCGACATCCAGCCGGGGCTGCCGACTTCCCGGTTGGTCGGGCCGAAGATGGAGCGCACGCCCTGTTGCAGCATCAGCGAGATGCCCCAGGTGGCCAGCAGCGTCTCCAGCGGTCGCCCGTAAAGGAAGCGGATGACGCCGCGTTCCATGACGAGGCCGACAAAGGCCGTCACCAGAAAGGCGACGGGCAAAGCGATGGCCAGCGACCAGTCGAACAGGCCGGGAAAATGGGTTCGGATGATCTCCTGCACCATGAAGGTGGAGTAAGCGCCGATCATCACCATCTCGCCATGCGCCATATTGATGATGCCCATCACGCCGAAGGTGATGGCAAGGCCGATGGCGGCGAGCAGAAGCACGGAACCGAGCGACAGGCCGTACCAGATGTTCTGCGCGTAATCCCAGAAGGCAAGTGAGCTTTGAATGCCTGATATCGCACTGTCGATATCGGGTTTCAGGCTTGGATCGACGGAAGCGGACGCCGCCATGAGAATGCTGATCGCGTCGCGCCCGCCCAGCTTCTTGATGGTCGCGATCGCGTCTTTCTTCTGTTCGAGCGGGCGGTCGGAGGAGAGCAGCGAAACGGCCCGCGCCTCCTCCATCCGGGTCCGCACCTCATTGTCGGTTTCCTTGGCGATGGCCGTTTCCAGCAATTCGAGATTTTCCGCGCTCGGCGCTTTGAGAACGGCATCGGCCGCCGAAAACCGCACGGATTTTTCCGGGCTGAGCAGGGTCAAACCGCCCATTGCGGCGCGAATGACGCGGCGAAGGTTATTATTGACCCTGATCTTGGTAACCGTAGCCTTCGGCGCTTCGCCTGCACTTTCGCCCGACAGCGGATCGATCAGCGTGAAGTTGGACCCGTCGGGCCGCGTCATGAAAACCAGATTGTCGGTCTTGCGCACGTAAAGATCACCCGAAGCGAAAGCCTCGAGCGCCGGCACGACCCGCGCATCGCCGGTGGCGGCGATCTCGCCGATCAACGTTTCGGCCTGCTTGAAATCCGCGGTGCCGAGCGCATCGATCAGCGCCTTCGGATCGCTTTGCGCCACGGATTGGGCCGCGATCCCAAGGGTGAGCCAGAAAAAAACAGCTCCGAGAAAAGATCGGATCGTCATGTCGGTTCCTTAGAGCGTTTCCGGTAAAAGCGCCGTCTGTGGGTGCCGCCACCCCCCTCTGTCCTGCCGGACATCTCCCCCACAAGGAGGGAGATCGGTAAGACGCGCCTGCATTGCTCAATCTCGAACGACGAGAAGGGCGAAACCTTGCCGCAAATCGATCTCCCCACCTGTGGGGGAGATGCCCGGCAGGGCAGAGGGGGGCGTTCTGGCTCAGTTTTCAACTATCGGAGAACAAATTGCCCGCCCCCCAAACAAGGGGGCGGCAACCGTCCCCGTTTATCAGCTACCCTTGCCGCCGCACTTGCCCGTGGCGACATTGAAGTTGCCGCAGGACATCGGCTTGCGCCAATCCGAGATCAGGTCCTTCGAATCCGGCAGGTAGTCGGACCATTCGTCGCCCACGACCTGCGGGGTCTGCTGCACGATTTCGAACTGGCCGTCGGCCTGGATTTCGCCGATCAGCACCGGCTTGGTGATGTGGTGGTTAGGCATGACGGTGGAATAACCGCCCGAAAGGTTTGGCACCGAAACGCCGATGATGCTGTCGAGAACCGCGTCCGTATCGGTCGTGCCGGCGGATTCCACGGCCTTTACCCAGGCGCTGAAGCCGATATAGGCGGCTTCCATCGGGTCGTTCGTCACGCGCTTGTCGTTCTTGGTAAACGCATGCCAGGTCTTGATGAACTCGGCGTTGACCTCGGTATCGACGGACTGGAAGTAGTTCCAGGCGGCAAGGTGGCCGACCAGCGGCGTCGTATCGAGACCGGCCAGCTCTTCTTCGCCGACCGAGAAGGCGACGACCGGAATATCCTCGGCCTTGATGCCCTGGTTCGCCAGTTCCTTGTAGAACGGCACGTTGGCATCGCCGTTGATGGTGGAAACCACGGCGGTCTTCTTGCCGGCCGAGCCGAACTTCTTGATGTCGGACACGATCGTCTGCCAGTCGGACTGGCCGAACGGCGTGTAGTTGATCATGATGTCCTCTTCCTTGACGCCCTTGGACATCAGGTAGGCCTTCAGGATCTTATTTGTGGTCTGCGGATAGACATAGTCCGTGCCGGCCAGAACCCAGCGCTCGACGCCTTCGGTGCTGGCGAGATAATCGACGGCCGGAATGGCCTGCTGGTTCGGCGCAGCACCGGTATAGAAGATGTTGCGGGAGGATTCCTCACCCTCATACTGCACGGGGTAGAACAGGAGGGAATTCAGCTCTTCGAAAACCGGCAGTACGGATTTGCGCGACGAAGACGTCCAGCAGCCGAAAACGGCGGCGACCTTGTCCTGCGAAATCAGCTGGCGGGCCTTTTCGGCAAATAGCGGCCAGTCCGAAGCCGGATCGACCACGACGGCTTCCAGTTTCTTGCCGAGAACGCCGCCCTTCTTGTTCTGCTCATCGATGAGCATCAGCATGGCGTCCTTCAGCGTCGTCTCTGAAATCGCCATGGTGCCGGAAAGAGAATGCAGCACGCCCACCTTGATCGTATCGTCGGCGGCGAATGCGCCGTGGAAGGCGGTGGTGGACATGATCGCGCCAAGCAGCGCGGCGCTAAGCGTCTTGCGGAATATCATCGGAAGAACCCCTCTCCTTGTTTAGCCCTCGTCGGGCCTCAGCGGCATCGTTGACCGCTGCTGGAAGGGACTATCGATCTCATGGGCGAGAAACCGTATACGTCAATTGACGTAGGCGGGGTGGCGAAAGGTGCAGAAGGGGAGATTTGGGGGAGCGAAAGAATGAAAACAGATTCTCGCACCAATCAACGCTTGCCCGTGGAGCAAGGGATGGCCGCTTGTTTCTTCTCCCCGCCGGGGCGTGTTGCAAAACACCTTGTTTCGGCCGTCTGACAGGGGGGAAGGCCGTGTTTT
>NZ_JASXTH010000026.1:0-15606 GCF_036596185.1 Rhizobium sp. GR12
GTTCAAATCCTGCCCCCGCAACCAAATTAAAAAAGATCTAACAAACGCCGCCCTCAGGGGCGGCTTTTGTGTTTCCAACACCACAATAGTCCAAACAAAAATACGCCCGGGCCTGGGACTGTTGAAGGTCGCCAAAATCCACTGCTCGGCGCATACGCTTAATGAGTGGGTCAAGAAGGCCGAAGTGAACGGCGGCAAGCGTGCAGCTTTGCCGCGTGACGTCGCGGAGAAGATGAAGGCTCTGGAGCGGGAGAACCGCGAGCTTCGTCAGGCCAATGAAATTTTGCGCAAGGCTTCTACATATTTTGCGATGGCGTAACTCGACCGCCCACTGAAGCGATGATTTCCTTCATTGATGCACACCGCTCGGTGCTCGGGGTCGAGCCGATCTGCCGATTGCCCCGTCCACCTTATTATGAGGTCATCGCCAAGCGCAACGACGTGGACCGTCTGTCGGCCCACCCGAAGCGGCATTGCCATGAAGGTCGAGATACGCCGGGTCCTCAACGCGAACTTCCAAGTCTATGGTGCGCGCAAGGTCTGGCGACAATCTCTGCGGGAGGGTTACCACATCGCCCGCTGCACAGTCGCTCGGCTTATGAAGGCAATGGGGCTGCAGGGCATCATTCGCGGCAAACCGATCTGCACGACGATCAGCGACAAGGCTGCCCCATACCCACTCGACCGAATGAACCGGCACTTCTTTGCTCCAGCGCCAAACATGTTGTGGCTTTCGGATTTCACCTATGTGGCGATCTGGCAGGGCTTCGTCTACGTGGCCTTCGTCATCGATGCTCTCGATCAGGCGCTTCGGAGCGGTTTTTGACGCACCAGGATTCGTTACCGGTTTCTATGATCTCGCAATAGTGGGTCAGCCTGTCGAGCAGAGCGTCGGCCATCTTGCTATCACTGAATATGGCCGGCCGCTCGCCGAAAGCCAGTTAGACTGTAACTTTCCGTTGGTTTGCGCGACGCCATTACAGATCCAACTTGAGTGGGCCTAAATCAACCTCAGTCCCGTACCGGGATCAAACACGTGAAGGTCGGACGAGGCCACTTCAACACCGAGTACCTCGCCGATGGCGGGTCTTATTTCCGCAGGAACGGAAATATTGATCTCGTGGCGTTCGTTTTTCAGGCAGATCAGACGTGTCTCACCGTGGAACTCGTTCCGCTCGACGGTCCCGCGAAAGGCGTGAGCATCTTGATTTATGCGAAATGATCCGGGCCGAATTCCAACGGTGACCTCACCGGAGCGGAGGCCTGCCGGAGCTGTAAACCTGACAAGATTGTCGCCGAGCCACTCCTGTGTCATCTGCAATTGAAGGAAGTTCATGTTCGGTGTGCCAATGAAGCCGGCCGCGAACACTGTCCGAGGAGCCTGATAAATTTCTTCGGGCGTGCCCATCTGTTCAATACGGCCATCTTTCATCAGGACAATGCGGTCGGCGAGGGTCATGGCTTCGAGCTGGTCGTGGGTGACATATATGCTTGTCGTTTTCAGGTCGCGGTGGAGCCGCGCGATCTCGACCCGGAGACTGCCGCGCAGCTTGGCATCAAGGTTGGAAAGCGGTTCGTCGAAGAGGAAGACCTCCGGGGTCTTGATCATGGCGCGGGCGATGGCCACACGCTGCTGCTGTCCGCCCGACAGTTCCGTCGGCTTGCGCGCAAGATAGACGCCCAGACCAAGCGCGTCGACCACGGGGGCCAGGCGCTGATCGATCGCGGCTTTGCCTATCCCCGCCCTCTCGAGACCGAAGGTGATATTGTCCCGCACACTCATATGGGGATAAAGCGCGTAGTTCTGGAACACCATGGCGATGCCCCGGTCACCCGGATCGCGATCGTTCATCCGCTCGCCACCGATGAGCAGATCCCCGGCTGAAATCTCTTCAAGCCCGGCAATCATCCGCAGCATGGTGGATTTTCCGCAGCCTGACGGGCCGAGAAAGACGACGAATTCGTGGTTATCGATCTTCAGGTCAAAATCCCGCATGACCTCAAGCGAACCATAGACTTTCCGGATCCCCCGGCACTCAACAGTGGCCATCAATTCGTCTCCCCGTCCACGACGATCTGCAGCTTCACGTCCTCTGGTCGGCCTTCGGCCGCTCTTTCGAAGGCATCGATCGATTGATCAAAGGTATAGGTGCCGGAAACCAATGGCTTGAGGTTGACCTTACCTGCGGCGATCAGCGCCAGTGCACGGTCGAACACATTGGCGTAGCGGAAAACCGTTTCAATACGGCATTCGCGGAAGCAGGCCGCCGCGAGGTCTACTGCAACGGGTTCCGGCGGCAGGCCGACGATAACGACCGTTCCGCCCGGGCGCACGACCTTGAAGAGATCACGGACCGCGGCCGGTGCGCCGGAGCATTCAAAGACGATATCGGCTCCCCAGCCATCTGTTGCCTCGTTGACGGTCTCAATGAGATCGACCTGCTTGAGGTTGATACCAGTGATGCCGCCATAGCTTTCAGCTAGTTTAAGCTTCGTTGCGGAAATGTCGGAGATCAGCACGCGCGAGCAGCCGCCAGCAAGGGCGGCCAGTGCCACCATAATGCCGATCGTTCCGCAGCCGGTAACAACCGCCGTATCGCCAGGCGTGATCTTCGCCCGGGCAGCAGCCTGCATGCCCACGGCAAATGGTTCAACCATCGCGCCTTCGGCAAAGGAGACGTTGTCAGGCAGCTTGTATGTGAAGCTTGCCGGATGAACTGTCTCAGGGCACAACACGCCGTGGACCGGCGGCGTCGCCCAGAATGTTACGGCAGGATCAACGTTATAGAGGCCGAGCCGCGAGGCACGCGATTTCGGATCGGGGATGCCTGGTTCCATGCAGACGCGATCGCCGGGCTTCAGATGGGTGACGTTGGCGCCGGTCTCGGTGACGGTTCCGGCTGCCTCGTGGCCGAGAACCATGGGTTCATTGACGACGAAGTCACCGATGCGACCATGGGTGTAATAGTGCACGTCGCTGCCGCAGACGCCAACGGTGTGGATACGAATGCGAACGTCATCCGGCCCCAACTCCTGAGGAATTTCGATATCGCGCAGGGAAAGTTCGCCGACATGTTCGAGGACAAGTGCTTTCATGGGTCAGTCAACCTTGATCAGTTTTCTTGGAAAATGCGGCGTTGAGGCCACCGGCAAGCACCCCGAGCAGGATCAGCGGTGGCAGCGACAACAGGACGACGGCGGCGTTCAGAATACCCCAGGGCACGTTCATGCCGAGCTGCGACATCTCGGACGCGATGATCGGCAGGGTCTTTGCCTTCGAGGTCGTGAGCATCATGGCAAGCAGGAACTCGTTCCAGACAAGGACGAAGGAGAAGGCGATGGCGCCGAAGACCTGGAAACGAGCAATCGGCAAGGCGATGCGGAAGAAGGTCGCATAAGGGCCAAGTCCATCCACCCGGGCAGCTTCCTCAACGTGCAGGCTGACACGCTCGAAAGCCGGCACGGAAAGCCAGATGGTGATCGAGGCTGTCACGATGAGATAGGTCACGATCAGGGAAAGACGGGTGTCGTACAGATCAAGGCCGAGCCAGATGACCAGCATGGGAATAGCAATCGCGACAGGCGGCAGGAAGCGCAGCGACAGAACGAAGAACTGCGCCTCCGCCGTGATCCTGTTCTTAAACCGGGCAATCACATAGGCCGCCGGTACACCGAGCACGGCGCCAAGCACGACCGCACTCGAGCAGATGATCAACGAATTCGTAAGTGCGCGCGCGACCGAGCGGCGATTGAGCACATAACTCATATTGTCGAAGACGGGCTGGAAGATGAGCTTCGGCGTTGAGACCAGCAGGTCGGCATTGGTCTTGAAGGCGTTGAGCAGGGTCCACAGCAGCGGCAGCACGACAAGTGCGGCGGCAAGAACCAACAAAAGCTTGAGCAGAAAGGTGGAGATCTTCATCGGTTCAGCCTCTTCCAGGTGAAGGTAAAGGTGACGATGGTCAGGACCATCATGATGACGGCCATGGAGGATGCGTAGGAGATCTTGCCGGCTTCGATGAAGCCTTGGGAATAGGCATACATGTCAAGAGTCTCGGTAGAGATGCCGGGACCGCCGCGCGTCATGACGTAAACAAGGTCGAAGGAGCGCAGACTCTCAATCGCTTTGACGAGCAGCAGACTGATCAAGGGTGCTTTCAGCATCGGCAGGGTTACGAAACGATGGATTTCGAAGCGGGTCGCCCGATCTATCCGTGCGGCTTCCAGCGGCTGAGGCGGCAAGGATTCGAGAAGCTTCAAGATGATCACTGAAAAGAACAAACCCCATTGCCAGACATCAACAAAAGCAACAGCAAGGAGGGCGCCGAGGGGCGTCGACAGAATGTCGGGCGTGATGCCGGTGAGCTCCCTGACCGGCCAGGTCAGGGCGCCGTAGAGCGGATGAAAGGCGAACTTCCAAACAAAAGCGGCGCAAACGCGTGGCAAGAGAACGGGAATGATGAAGAGCACGCAGAGAACGTTGCGCATGCGGGAGCTTGCTGCCTCGAACATGGCAATCCCGAGCGCAAGCCCTGTCACCATGGTCAACGAGACGCTGATGACCTCCCACTTGAACGATACCCAGAGCGCATTCAGGAACCGGGCATCCGAAAACAGCGTCAGATAATTGGCAAACCAGACATAGTCTGCATCGGGTGCCGAAAGGGTCCGGTTCTGCAGAGAGATATTGATAGCGTAGATCGTCGGCACGAGCGCGAGAACGATCAGGACACCCAGAGTGGGTCCAAGAAAGACGTAAGGCAGCGAGCGGCCGCGGCGCATGGCAGATCCTCGGATTGGGGAAAGGGGCGCGTCATCAGACGCGCCCGTCAGACGGCTTGGGAGGCGTCAGAGTTTGGCTGCAAAGGCTTCGAGTTCGTTCAGCGTCGCCTTGATGTCGGTGCGGCTACCGGTGATCAGCTCTTCCAGCATGATGCCCCACTGGTTGCCCAATTCCTGCCAGCGCGGATCCTGCCAGAAGGTGACGGTGGTCTTTTCACCAGTCGCAGCCATGGCGTCGGCAAGGTTCTGGCCGAAGGTCTTGGCGTATTCCGGGCTCTGGTAAGTGCTGGTGCGGGTCAACTCGCCCGGTTGGCCGGCGGCGAGCCGACGGGCTTCCTGTTCCTTGGACGTTGCCCAGGCAACAAAGAGACCAGCACAGGCCTTTTCCTCATCAGTCTTATTGGCCTTCGCCGCTATAGCAAAGCCATGGGCGTAACCGGCCCCAGGCAGCGGTGACGGCGGAACAGAGAAGGCAACCTTGTCCGCGACCTGGCTCTGCGCCTTATCGACGGACATGCCGCCAAGGGGTGCGGATTCGATGATGATCGCCACCTTGCCGGAGCGGAAGGCACCGGTGGACTCGTCCCAGGAGCCGGTCTGCGTGCCCGGCGCCGAATATTTGAAGAGTTCGAGATAGGTCTCGGTCGCCTTTACTGCAGCATCCGAATTGAAGGCCGGCTTGCCGTCCTTGAACCACTCACCACCGTTTGCTTTGAAGAAGGGCATCCAGCGCCAGACATTGGCGCCTGAACCGCGCTGTCCGCGAAGCGCTGTGCCGTAGACACCATTGGCCGGATCATGCAGCTTCTGCACTGCGGCGAAATATTCGTCCCAGGTCTTTGGCGGCGCGATGCCTGCCTTTTCCAGGAGGTCGGTGCGATAGACCATCAGGTCGCCACCGCCCTGTACTGGTGCAAACCACGGCTTGCCATCATAGGTCGCAGCGGCGCGCATACCAGCGTCGAAGTCCTTGTAGTCGTACTCGGACGGGTAGAAGCCCTCAAGCGGGACGATCCAGCCAGAGGAGGCAAAAAGCGCCAGATTGGCTTCATCAACGTAGTACACGTTGAAGCTTCCGACCGTCGAGGCGTCCGCCTGCGACTTCGCGCGGCGATCATTCTCGTTGAGATAGCTGATCTCGAAGCCTGCACCTGAGAGTTCTTCGAACTCATCGACATATTCTTCGAGAAGGGTCAGTCCGTCGCGCGGCTGCGCCAGGACACGCACGTCACTGGTGCATTGTACGGCGGCAAAAGCGCTGGATGCGGCAAATATGGCGATAACCGCGCAGCCGGCGCGGAGAGCGTTGAGTGTCATGATGTCCTCCCTGAATGGCAACTCCCTTGCCATCGACGTTCACACATTTGCGCAAGCGACGGGCGCGTACTAGTTTGCCTCCGTCACAGAACTGGTATTATATTGACATTTGTGCGCTGTAACATGAGTAATTCAATGCCTATTGCATCAGACTTTCCTCAAACAGTCTCTGAGACCTTCACCGCCACGCGCGAGCAGATCGTGCTACCCGGAGGCGCTTCCTATCTGGTCCGGAGGGATGATTATCCCAATCCGATCTGCATCTGGAACTATCATCCCGAGTGGGAGATTCACTTCATCCCCGACGCTACTGGATTTGCTTATGTGGGGGACTATATCGGCCCCTTTCGGCCGGGGCATCTGGTGCTCACTGGAACAAATCTGCCCCACAACTGGATCACGCCCGGTGCACCGGCTTTGCCAGGCCGCGACATGGTCCTGCAATTCGACGCGGATGCCCTGATCGGTGTTCGCGCGGTATGCCCCGAGTTTGAAGTGCTCCACCGGCTGAAGCCTCTGGCCCAACGGGGGATCGAGGTTCTGGGCCCAGACGCGCGCGCGATTGGAGAGAAGATTCTCGAGCTTCACGCTGTGGGACACCGCGGTGGGCTAGGGCTGTTTCTGGAGATACTGGAGGCAATTGAAGCGGCTACCGAAAAGAGGCTGCTCGCCAGCGAACACTTCATATCGGTCTACAACCAGGTGTCGGACCGCAGGCACCGCCGGATCGATCAGGCGATCCAGATCCTGCAATCCGATCCTGGTGCGCAGATGCACGAAGTGGCTGCGCTGGTTGGTTTCGAGCCGTCCGCCTTCTCCCGCGCCTTTCGACGTCTAACCGGGATGAACTTCTCTGACTACAGCCGATCCGTCCGCGTCTGGCGAGCAAGAACCCTGCTCGCGGAGACCGAGATATCGATTACCGATATCTGTTTCGAGGCAGGATTCAACAATCTGTCGAACTTCAATCGCTATTTCCGGATGGAAATGGGACTTACTCCCCGGGCTTACCGAAAAGCCGCTCGCATAAGAGCCAAGTCCGTCATCAGAGGAGCCCCGGTTAAGACCACTTAAAGGGTGGTCGCGCCGCGAAATGATCGATCCCAGGGTTGCAGCTGTTTCTTGCGACACGCCTTATCAAGGAGCATATCCAGTTCTTGCAAGTTACTGCATTTCTAGCACCATTTGTGCTTAAATCCATGCCTGATCGCTCCGGCCAAACTGGCCGATCAGGCTACTTGTGCTCCTCATATTGTGGCAGGTCATCGGTGATTTCATACCATGCTGCCTTGGACTTGACGAAGATATGATGCGTTGGACGGATAGATGGAACGTCTACCAACGTACCCATGGCAACATGTATCCAGGCCGCCTCCCGAACCAGGGAATAAAGAAGCGATCCGCAAACGCTGCAATGAGCATCGTGATTTTCCGGGCTGCCATAGATCAGCAGGCTGGACCCGCCGGTCATTACGGCCAGCTTTTCGCGGGGAATCCCCGCAAAAGCCTTGAAGGGGGAACCGGTCGCGCGCCGACAACCGGAACAATGGCAGTTAGCGGAGTACACAAAAGCGTCCTCGACCAGATATTTCACGGCCCCGCAAAAACACTCTCCTTTTAGTCTCATTACGCGTCACTCCTCCACGACACCAATCCAATTTGTTACCTGAAGAGGGTAGATGGTCTATGACCGAAAGCCCATTACGGTGGGCGTTTTTTGCTGTCAGCATGCAGTATTTTCAGCATGTGCATGTGGAACAGCTCAGAAATTCAACACGCCGCTGGTTCTGTCGCTAGTCGTATTCGGGTTAAAATATGGCCTATTTTATTGATAAACAAAGTGAAATTATAGTTTCACAGAAACTGGCATGAAATCTGCATCCTCTTGTTTGCTGGGCAGGGATCCGGTGGCAGACAAAAAGAGGGAACAGCATGATGCAGACATCCGGTAAGACGCCTTCTATGCGAAAAGGCCTGCGGACGGCAGCGCTGGCGGGTGCCGCCATAGTTTCGCTGATGGTTGGGCATGCGTCTGGAGCCAGCGCGGCCGGGACGCTGCGTATCGGCATGACCGCTTCCGACATACCGCTCACCACCGGCCAAACCGATCAGGGCGGCGAAGGCCAACGTTTCATGGGCTATACGCTCTATAACGCGCTCATCGAATGGGATCTCTCAAGCGCAGAAAAGCCATCTGCACTGATCCCGGCGCTCGCAACCTCCTGGCAGGTTGATCCCGCAGACAAGACAAAATGGACGTTCAAGCTGCGTGATGGAGTAAAGTTCCATGACGGCAGCACGTTCGATGCCGCCGCAGTGGTCTGGAATCTTGACAAGCTGCTGGTTGCGGATGCGCCGCAGTTCGACAAGCGCCAGTCGGCGCAGGGCAAGTCGCGTATTCCAGCCGTTGCCTCCTACAGAGTCATCGATCCGCTGACAGTTGAAATCGTCACCAAAAGCCCTGATGCAACGCTTCCATACCAGTTGAGCTGGGTTCTCATGTCCTCACCGGCAAACTGGGAGGCGCAGGGAAAGAGCTGGGAAGCCGTCGCCCAGAAGCCTTCCGGTACGGGGCCGTGGAAAATGGAAAGTGGTTTCACGCCGCGTGAGCGCGCTGAACTCACCCCAAACAAGGATTATTGGGATAAGGCGCGCGTGCCGAAGCTCGACAAGCTGGTTCTTGTCCCGCTTCCCGAGCCCAACACCCGCGTGGCTGCCCTGCGCTCGGGCCAAGTCGACTGGATTGAGGCGCCCGCGCCGGATTCGGTCAAATCGTTGAAAGGCGCCGGCTTCAGCATCGTCACCAATTCCTATCCGCACAACTGGACTTGGCACCTGTCACGCGTCGAAGGCTCGCCCTGGAATGATATCCGCGTTCGCAAGGCTGCAAACCTTGCCGTTGACCGCGAGGGCCTCAATGAACTGCTTGGTGGTCTCTCCGTTCCAGCGCAGGGATATCTGCCACCTGGCCATCAATGGTTCGGCAAGCCGACATTCAAGCTTGAATACAATGTGGAGGAAGCCAAGAAGCTGATGGCGGAAGCCGGTTACGGCCCGGACAAACCTATCAACACCAAGGTCGTCATCTCCTCCTCAGGTTCGGGGCAGATGTTGCCGCTCGCCATGAACGAATACATCCAGCAGACCCTGTCGGAAATCGGCATCAATGTCGAATATGAGGTCGCGGACTGGAACACGGTCATCAACATCTGGCGCGCCGGTGCCAAGGATCCGAGTGCCAAGGGCGCCACGGCCGTCAACTACAGCTATTTCATCCAGGACCCTTTCACAGCATTGATCCGTCAGTCGCAGTGCAATCTGGCGCCGCCAAACGGTACCAACTGGGGCTTTTATTGTGATCCGGAAATGGATGCCCTGTTCAGTCAGGTGCGCAACACCTTCGACGCAGCCGAGCAGGATAAGGTCCTCCAGAAGATCCACGAGAAATATGTCGATGACGCGCTGTTCCTGATGGTGACGCACGACGTCAATCCGCGCGCCATGTCCACCAAGGTAAAGGGCTTCGTTCAGGCACAGAACTGGTTCCAGGACTTCTCCACGATTTCCATCGACCCGTGATTTTGCAGCGGCAGGGCGGGAAACGAGCCCGCCCTGCCATTTCCGATGCCCGATCTGCCTTACGAGGACATCATGCTGCTCTACGCATTAAAACGACTGTTGCATGTCATTCCCGTCACGATCGGCGTGAGCATCGTCTGCTTCATGCTGATCCACATCGCACCCGGTGACCCGCTTGCCGCGATCCTGCCCTCGGACGCCTCTGCGGAAATGCAGGCGCAGATGCGTTCGTTCTACGGCCTGGATCGTCCTTTGCCTGTCCAATATGCACTTTGGGTTTGGCATGCCTTGCAGGGAGACCTCGGCACGTCCATTGCTACCGGACGTCCGGTACTTGCCGATATCATCGATGCGTCAGTCAATTCGATCATTCTTGCCCTGTCGGCAGCTGTCATCGGCTTCCTCGGCGGGGCGACGCTCGGCTTTCTGGCCGGTGTCTTCCGTGGCGGATGGGTCGACCGCCTGTCATCGGGGATCGCCATGCTCGGGGTCAGCGTGCCGCATTACTGGCTTGGCATGGTGCTGGTCATCGCCTTCTCCGTCACGCTCGGCTGGTTGCCGGCGATGGGTGGCGGACCGGGCGGCTCATCCGGTCGCAGCTTCCACTGGGAATATCTCCAGTATCTCATTCTGCCGGCAGTCACCATGTCGGTCATTCCGATGGGCATCATCGCCCGCACCATCCGCTCTCTGGTCGCAGATATTCTCGCCCAGGATTTCACCCAGGCGCTTGCTGCAAAGGGATTGATGCGAGGTCAGATTTTGCGCCATGTGGTGCGCAACGCCGCGCCCACCGCAC
The DNA here is from genome assembly GCF_036596185.1 of Rhizobium sp. GR12. Taxonomy (NCBI): domain Bacteria; kingdom Pseudomonadati; phylum Pseudomonadota; class Alphaproteobacteria; order Hyphomicrobiales; family Rhizobiaceae; genus Rhizobium; species Rhizobium sp. GR12. The sequence continues at coordinate 10,478 of NZ_JASXTH010000026.1, forward strand.
TTTCGGTCATGGGTCTGCAACTCGGATACCTTCTTGGCGGCTCAATCCTGATTGAGACGGTGTTTTCCTGGCCCGGCACCGGTTTTCTTCTCAACGGCGCAATCTTCACCCGTGATCTGCCGATCCTGCAAGGCACAATCCTCGTGCTCGCGATGTTTTTCGTGGTCCTCAATCTCCTGGTCGACGTGCTGCAGAGCGCCATCGATCCCCGCATCCAGAGGAGCTGAGCATGGTTTCCATCACCGCAGTATCCGAAATTCCAGTCGAGAAAATCGCCAGGTCGCCCGGCTTCTGGAGCGGCGTTTTGAGGCGCCTCTGTCGTGATCCCGTTGCGATGACGGCGCTGGGGATTCTTCTTCTTCTGGTTCTGATCGCCATTTTTGCCCCTTATATCGCTCCCTATGACGCAGCGAAGGGCAGCATAATCCGCCGCCTCAAGCCTGTCGGAACGGAGGGGTACATTCTCGGCACCGATGAGCTGGGCCGCGACATGCTTTCGCGTTTGATCCATGGCGCGCGCCTGTCGCTTGTCATGGGCGTCGTGCCAGTCCCCGTCGCGTTTCTTATCGGCTCGGCGATCGGCATCATCGCAGGTTATATCGGAGGCCTGACCAATACGCTGATCATGCGCACGGTCGATGTGTTTTATGCCTTTCCCTCGGTGTTGCTTGCAGTTGCGCTGTCGGGTGCGCTGGGGTCAGGTCTCACAAACGCGCTGGTGTCTTTAACGATTGTGTTCATTCCGCAGATCGCCCGGGTCGCCGAAAGCGTGACAACACAGGTGCGCAGGCTGGACTACGTCGATGCGGCACGCGCATCCGGTGCCCCAGCCTTCACCATCATACGCGTCCACATTCTTGGAAACGTCCTCGGACCGGTTTTTGTCTTCGCCACGAGCCTGATTTCGGTATCGATGATCCTCGCATCCGGCCTCTCATTCCTGGGGCTTGGTGTACGCCCGCCCGATGCGGAGTGGGGGTTGATGCTCAATACGTTGCGCACGGCGATTTATACCAATCCCTTCGTTGCGGCGCTTCCCGGCGTGATGATCTTCATCACCTCGATCTGCTTCAATCTTTTTTCAGACGGGCTGCGCACAGCCATGGACGTGAAGTCATGATGAGCATCGTTGGAAAACCGGCTTTCGAACTGCCTGTCGGTGAAAGGGGTGGTCCTGCCCAGCCACTGGTTTCTGTTCGTGGGCTTCTCAAGCATTTTCCCGTCAAGGGCAGCGGCTTTCTCAAACCGAAGAAGGTGGTGCGCGCGGTGGATGGCGTGGACTTCGACATCCTCAAGGGTGAGACGCTGGGCGTTGTCGGCGAAAGCGGCTGCGGCAAGTCGACAACGGCCCGACTTCTCATGCAGTTGATCGCGCCCGACCAGGGCGAAATCCTGTTCGACGGAGAAACGGTTGGAGGTGCTTTGCCGCTTTCAGCCTATCGTCGGCAGGTACAGATGGTTTTTCAGGACAGTTACGCGTCGCTCAATCCGAGGCTGACAATCGAGGAGTCCATCGCCTTTGCTCCGAGGGTTCACGGGACGCCAGCGACAAAGGCCATTGCCACGGCTCACGATCTGCTTCACCGCGTCGGCCTTGAGCCGGTACGTTTTGCAGGCCGCTATCCTCACGAGCTTTCCGGCGGTCAGCGGCAACGTGTCAATATTGCCCGCGCTCTGGCGCTTGAGCCGCGACTCGTCATTCTGGACGAGGCAGTCTCGGCTCTCGACAAATCGGTGGAGGCACAGGTGCTGAACCTGCTTCTCGACCTCAAACGCGATTTTGGCCTGACCTATCTGTTCATCTCACATGATCTCAACGTCGTACGCTTCATGTGCGACAGGGTTATGGTCATGTATCTCGGCAAGGTAGCGGAAATCGGGAGCCGCGAGGCAATATACGGCAATACGGGCCACCCTTATTCGGCGGCGCTCCTCGCCTCCATGCCGAAGATGGACCCGGCCGAACGAACCGAAGTTCCGCCTTTGACCGGTGATCCGCCCAACCCGATCGATCCGCCGTCCGGTTGCCGTTTCCATACCCGTTGCGGTTTCGCGGAGGATGTTTGCCACCTCACGCCGCCGCCGCTTAAAAGAATTTCCGAGGATCAGGCGGCGGCCTGTCTGATGGCTGTGCCCGGTTCCGGCCACAGCCGAGCCCCGGCAATGATGGAGGCATGACCATGCAGACCGGTGCCATGATCGATATCCAGGACCTCTCCGTTACGTTTCGGCGCGGGAGCAAGGCGGTAAAGGCCGTCAACGGCGTCAGCCTGGCGGTGAAGCCCGGCGAGGTGGTCGCGCTGCTTGGCGAATCCGGATCCGGCAAGAGCGTGACGATGCGTTCGCTGCTGCGGCTCCACCCCAAGGGGACGCTGATCGAAGGCGCCATGACTGTCGACGGCCGCGACGTGGCAGGGCTTTCGTCTCGCGCGCTTGCGGATCTGAGAGGCGCTGTCGTTTCCATGGTGTTTCAGGAGCCGCGTCTGGCGCTCGATCCGGTCTACACCGTGGGCAGCCAGATTGGCGAAACCATCATGCGCCACGAAAAGGTGTCACGTTCAGTGGCTGCCGAGCGGGCGCTCGCGTTGTTCCAGAAGGTCCGTATTCCATCACCGGAGCGGCGCCTTGCCAACTACCCTCATGAAATGTCGGGCGGCATGCTTCAACGCGCCATGATCGCAATGGCGCTTGCCTGCAACCCCAAGGTTCTGCTGGCTGACGAGCCGACGACAGCGCTCGATGCGACGGTCCAGATCCAGATATTGCTGCTCATTCGCGAGTTGCAACGGGAATATGGTCTGTCGGTCATATTCGTTACCCACGATATCGGGGTGGCGGCCGAGGTGGCGGACCGTATCGCGGTCATGTATGCGGGCCGTATCGTGGAGGAGGGGCTTGCTGGCGACATCATCCGCAATCCGCGTCACCCCTACACCAAAGGCTTGCTTGGTGCGCGCGTCGAACTGGCCACAGGACGCGACCGGCTGATCACCATCCCCGGCGCACCTCCGGATCTGGCGGCAATGCCACCAGGCTGCGCCTTCGCGCCACGATGTGCCCATGTCACCGATCTCTGCCGTATGCAGGTACCGCCACTCGTGCGGTTTTCCGGCGGGGCGGGTGTCGCGTGCCTCGTTTCGAATTGAACGCCGGCGAATGATGGCGACGGCTGATACAACCAGACAAGGCGGGGGCCTCAGCGCAGGGTCCCGAAAATCATGAAACACATAGGCCTGATCAACCCGAATACCTCGCGGCACACGACGACGATGATGACAGCTATCGCCCGTAGTTACCTCCCGGACGGCTTTGTGATTGAGGGGCTGACGGCGGGGTGTGGCGTACCTATGATCCTCAACGACACCGAGCTGGCCGCTGCCGCTGACGGCGTTGTAGAGATGGGCCGCGAGCTGGCTTGCCGGAGCGACGGCCTGATTGTCTGCGCCTTCGGCGATCCGGGGCTGGAACGCCTCGCTGCTGAAACCGGCCTCCCCTCAACCGGTATCTGCCAGGCCAGCATGATGGAAGCCGCCGCCGGTGGCCGTCGTTTCGGGATTGCCACCGTGACCCCCGATCTTGTGGAGAGTTTTGCTGCAAAGGCGCGAACACTCGGTGTCGCGCCACTTTTCACCGGCACACGATTGACCGAGGAAGATCCGCTGCGCCTTGCCGCAGACCCCGCAGCGTTGCTGTTGGCGCTGGAGATCGCTGCCCGGAAGTGTTTTGAAGAGGATGGCGCCGAGGTTGTTATCATCGGTGGTGGGCCGTTGGGACAAGCGGCTGATGAGTTGCAGCGCATCCTGTCGGCGCCGATCATTGCACCAATCCGCTCGGCGGTAGAGTGGCTCGTCCGGACAATGGAAACCGAAAGCCGCACATCGACCGCGCAACGGTGACGGATATCCGGCAGTGCAGTCATTGCTTTTCCTGTTGCAAGCCGCGCCATGACGACTGAAGGTCACCTTGTCGAGATTTTGACGGAGTATTACGTGCCCAAGGAGCGATCGTTTCTGTTCCGCGTCAGGCAGGCCCTGCCGGATCTTCATCCCGCAGAAAAGCGGATTGGAGAGTTCGTCTGCGATTTCCCCGGTGAACTGGCCAGCTATTCAGCACAGGAGCTTGCAGCGCTGGCACATGTTTCCAAGGCAACGGTAACACGGTTCATCAAGCGGCTTGGCTACGACAATTACGAAGAGGCCAGACGCCACGCACGGGCGGAAAAGCAGACCGGTTCGCGGCTCTTCCTGGCGAGTGCTGCCGATATTGGCGCCGAACAATCGATCAAGGCTCATGTCGCACAGGCCGTCGCCAATCTCGAAGCCACATTTCTCGGAATTTCGGAAAGCCAGATCGATGGCGCCGTCGACGCAATGTTACATGCGCGCAAGGTCTGGGTGATCGGCTTCCGTAGCAGCCATCCCTTTGCAGCCTATCTGCAATGGCAGCTCACACAGGTCATCGAAAACATTGCCGTCATTCCGGGCGCCGGGCAGACCATGGGCGAACATCTGGTCAGCATCGCTGGAAATGATGTCGTGGTTTTCTTCGGCCTGCGTCGCAGAACCACCCAATCCGATGCGATCATCGAGCAGGTCCGACGGTCGAAGGCACAGCTTCTTTACGTGACCGACGAGGGCGCGCCCTTCGAAACAAATGCGGCGTGGCATTTTCAGTGCCAGACGCTGGCGCCAGGGCCGCTTTTCAATCATACGGCGGTGATGGCCCTTTGCCATCTTCTCATCACCCGCTGCCTGGAAAAGGCGGGGACGGAGGGACGCACCCGCCTTCGCAGCATCGAGCTACTCAACGAGACACTGGACGAATTGTGAAATTCGACCTCTTCAACGAAATTCCGCCGTCGCGTTGTGCATCGCACAAATTTCGGACGAATTGTAATGGATTTTGGATTTTTAGATACAGATCATCCTGGGGAATTCGGGTAAGTTTGTCCCAACTCAAGGAGAGACCCCGATGACGGACACCACATCACAGTTTGATGGGACAGAAATTGCTGCGGAAATTGCCGAGCAGCCAGCGTGGACCGCAGCGACATGGTTTGCAGTTCTTTCAATGGCAGCCACAAGTTTCGCGCTCGTATCCGCCGAGTTCCTTCCGGCGGGCCTTTTGAC
>NZ_JASXTH010000027.1:0-13186 GCF_036596185.1 Rhizobium sp. GR12
CAAGCGCATCCGCAAAACTGAATTGACCGGCGCTCTTCTCAACCATCAAACAATCCTCCGTCGATAAAGACAGTGAACCATAGTTCAACGGTTTTGCAACAGCCCCCGGCGGGGAGAAGAAACAAGTGGCGACGTCACGCCTCACAACGCCGCAGCGCATTCCTGGCAAAACGGCGTATAGGGCACGGCCTTCAGGCGTTCATCCGAAATCCGCTTGCCGCATTTGACGCAGGTGCCGAACGTGCCGTTCGCGATGCGGTCGAGGGCTGCGTCGATAGCGCGCAGTTCGTCCTGCCCCACCTGCCCCAGTTCGTCCAGCACCTCGTCATTGTTGCGCTCGACGGCGCGGTCGTTGTCATCGGGGTTGCGCGGCTCCTCGAAATCGGCCTCGATCCTGTGCAGGCGGCTATCAAGCTCGCGCTGGCGGTCGCGCAGGATTTTCTCGTAACTTTCGACATTCATGGTCTTCTCCTCCAGCCGGTGCGGGCGGATATTCGCCCGCAACCCTGTAACCTCAAGCCTTACCGGTCGATCAGCACCGAGCACTTGGCGTGGCGCACCACGCGGTCGGCGGTGGCGCCGATGAAATAGTTGGTAAAATCAGGCATATGCGATGCGATGATGATGAGATCGGCCTTGTGCTCTTCGGCAGCCGCAATGATTTCACGCGCCGGCGCGCCGCTTCTGATCTCGTGCTTGCCCTTGAAACCGGCCTTTGCCTGAATGTCCGAAAGTTTCGTCTTGGCGTCCTTGATGGCATTTTCGATGAGGTCGATGGGCAGGTCGATCGCCATGTAGCCGGGCAGTTCCTCGACCACGTTGATGAGAACGATCTCGCCGTCGACATCCAGCAGCGCCTTTGCCTTGGCAAGGATCTTTTCTCCCTTGTCGATGGCGCTGAGGTCTACCGGTACGATGATCTTTTTGTACATGGTTGTCTCCTTTGGCGTAATCTGCCGTTCGCGTGTCGGGCTCACTCATATTCCCCGCCGGCGCGTCCTTCGCCTTGATCGACGTCAAAGCCGGGGCGAGAGCCGGAACCGGGCATTGTCAACGAATAGTGGACGGTCAATCGCCAGATGGTGGTCTTTTCTGAACGACGAAATCCGCCCATATTCACTTTCGACAAACGCCGCAAAGCGGCGTCGGCCGATGTCGGCGACGGGCGATCCACGCCTCGGCGCGTCGGATTCAATATGGAGATTATGATGAGTGAAATCAAACAATTCGCCCTGACGCGACCGGCTTATGTCGGCCAGGCTCATCTCGTCGTTCACGATCTGCCGCGCGTGTCGGATTTTTACCAGAAGATCATCGGTCTTTCCGTCATCGAGAAAAGCCCGAGCGGTGAGGTTTTAGGTGTCAACGGCCAGCCGCTGCTGACGCTTTCCACCTCAGCTGCTGCGGAACGCGCGCCGCGCAATGCCGCAGGCCTGTTCCACACCGCCTTCCTGATGCCGAGCCGGCAGGATCTTGCCCATTGGCTGGCGCATGCCGCCCACAACAATATCCAGCTTCAGGGCGCGTCCGACCATATGGTCAGCGAGGCGCTTTATCTCGCCGACCCGGAGGGCAACGGCATCGAGGTCTATCGCGACCGGTCCCCGTCCGAATGGACATACCAGCAGGATGGCACGGTGGAGATGGCCACGCTGCGCCTCGATCTTCAGGCGCTTTACGACGACGCACCAAAGACGGCCTTCAACGGTGCGGCCGAGGGAACGGCGATCGGCCACATCCATCTGCAGGTCGGCAATATTCCGCAGGCGGATGAATTTTATCAGGATGTGCTGGGGCTGAAGATCATGGCGCGGTATCCGGGGGCCAGCTTTTTCGGCTCCGGGGCCTATCACCACCATGTCGCGGCCAATATCTGGAACAGCCGCGGCGCCACGGAACGCAAGGACAATATGACCGGCCTTTCCGGTTATTCTTTGAAATTCAACGAAAGCGCGGCTCTCGACAACGCCATCGCCGCACTCGACCGGCTGGAAATCGCCACGGAACGGCAAAGCGACGGCATCGCCCTCAAAGATCCCTGGGGCATCGGTCTCAAGCTTTCCGCGTAACGAAACGGGGCGGCAGAAATTTGGCGCCGCCCCGGAACCGCCACATTTTTCGAACGTTTCTCACTTTATTGGGGGACTGTTCGATGAATGAAAATGCCAGACCGGACAAAACCGGCACTGTGGCCAGCGCTGCTGCCAACAATGGGGCCGTTGCGGTGGCAAGAGCCGATCCGCTGGAAACGCCGACGCACGGATCGCGCCGCGACGATGCGCGCAGCCAGCAACCGCTTGGCCGGGAAGCGCTGGATGTGGTCGTCGCATGGTCGGTGATCGGCATCTTTGTCATCGTATCGATGGCGGTCATTCACGAATTGTCGCTCATCCTCATCCCGGTGGTGATGGCAATCGTCGTGGGCATGATCCTCGGCATCGCGGCGGAAAAACTCGGCTCCTACGGCATTCCCGGCTTCGGCGTCGCGCTCATTCTCTCAACCCTTGTGGCGGCGGTGATGTTTCTCGTCGTCAATTCGCTGATCGATCCGCTGTCGCAGCTCGCCACGGAAGGACCGGCGCTGATCGAACGCAGCATCGACCGCTTCCTGCCCTATCTGCAAAGTCTGCGATGGCTGAATATTTCGGCGGCGACCTTCAGCATGGGGTCGATGTCGATGGAATCGCTGATTTCGCGCAGTGGCGAGATCATTTCGGTGCTTGGGGCCAACGTCACCCCCGCCGTCATTCAGGGGCTGATCTTCCTCGCGGCGCTTTTGATGTTCCTTTACAGCCGGCTGCGGCTGCGCAAGGCGATCATCATGGCCTTTCCGGCCCGGCACCAGAGGCTACGGGCCATCCGCATCATCGGTTCCGTGGAGGAAGTGCTCGGCACCTATTTCGCCACGGCGGCGCTGATCTATGCCGGGCTTGGCGTGACGATGGTGGTCATCGCCTATTTCGGCGGGCTGGCCATGCCGCTTTTATGGGGGCTGTTCGCCTTCCTCTCCAGCTTCGTGCCGTTTCTCGGCATCACCGCCATGACGATTTCGCTGACGGTGGCAGGCATCATCACCCATGAGAATATCATTCTGGCGCTGCTGCCGGCGGCGATCTTCTTCACCATTCACCTGTTGATGGAAAACCTCGCCTTTCCGGCGGTGGTGGGCCGCAACATGGAGATAAACCCCTTCCTCGTCTTCGTGATGATCATCTTCTGGACATGGATGTGGGGGGCTGCGGGCGCCATGCTGGCGCTGCCGCTGTCACTGATCGCCATGACATTGACGCGGGAACTCTTTCCGTCACGTCGGGTCGTTCCCAAACTGCCGGATTAAGCAGTTCCAGGAAAAGCGGGTACCGGTTTTCCGCCCGAAATACGATAAAACGCGCCAAGGCCCTTCAGGATGCCAACGACAGGGCCGTCTTGTTCGCCATGCGGCGCTCGTGCTCGATCAGCCATTTCTTGCGCCACAACCCGCCGCCATAACCGGTCAGGCTGCCATCCGCCCCCAGCACCCGGTGGCAGGGAACGACGATGGCGATCTGGTTGGCGCCATTGGCGCGGGCAACGGCGCGCACGGCGGACGACCTTTCCATCGACGTCGCAAGCGAAGAATAGCTGACGATATCTCCCGCCGGGATCTCCCGCAATGCGCGCCAGACATCACGCTCGAACGGCGTGCCGTGGCCCGCAAGCCGGGTTTCGAAGTCAGCCGATTGTCCGGCGAAATAGGTCGCGAGTTCCGTCGCGATCTGGCCGGTCACGGGTGTCCTGCCCAGCACCATGTCCGCGCCGGTGCGAGCCTTCAGCCGCTTCAATTCGGCCGGAAGCGCCGGCCGGTCGGCGAATTCCAGGAGATGCAGGGCGTGGTCGTCGGCAACCGCCAGCATCGGGCCGATCGGCGTGTCGATCCAGTCGCCCTTCAGGAAACCCTTGCCCTTCATGGCGGCGGGCGACGTGCCGAAAAACTGGTTGATGGCCGAGCGGAAACCGCTGCCGGATTCGTAACCCGCATCGATCTGCGCGCCGATCACAGCTTCACCTGACGCGAGGTTCGTCGCCGCATCCCCCAGCCGCCGCAGTCTCGCAATTTCCAGAAAGCTCATGCCGAAACGACGCTTGAAGGTGCGGCGCACGGTGGAGGGATCATGCCCCATCACCACCACATCCTCCTCGCGCCAGCGCCGCGCTGGTTCGTTTTCCAGCGCCGTCAAAAGTGCAGTGACGGTCTCGTCGGCGGAACCATAGGACAGCATCGGCTTGCAGCGCTTGCAGGGGCGGAAGCCCGCCTCCAGACATTCGGCGATGGTCTCGCGGAACCGGCAATTTTCGATCTTCGGCTTTCGCGCCGTGCAGGTGAAACGGCAGAAAATCTTCGTCGAGGTCACGCACACATAGGCCACGCCTTCATAGGCGGGGTCCTTGTTCACAAGGGCGGAATACAGGGTTTCGGTGTCGGGGCGTTTGAACAGCATGAGAGGATGCTAGCGCAAATTTTGCCGGCATGCCGCCGAAAAACGGGCGTGGATGTGGGGATGTATGACGGACGCAGACGCAGGCGCACCCTCGCCTCCCTCATTCCTGTGCTTGTCACAGGAATCCAGTCGACGTGCGCCTGCACGGCGGGGAGGAGTCCTTTCAGCCCAAGGACTTGGGCTGGCTGGATTCCTGTGACATGCACAGGAATGAGGAGAAAGCCGCTCCGCTCAATTCCCCGGCGGCGAAAAGGACGGATCGTCCAGCCTTGTGAAAATCACGCCGCGGGCTTTCAGCGCCAGAAGGCCCTTCACCACACCCTCGCCCGCCTCATGCGTGGGCTGGTTGATGTGGGAGATGATGACGTCGCCGTCCTTGGCCGAGGCGATGTGTTTCGCCGTCGTGGCGGCACCAAGCAGCGAACCGCCGTCGCCATTGACGGAATAACCCGCCACCCGCATGCCGAGCCTGTTGATGATGATCATGGACGAGGTGGTGTATTTCGCCGTCGCGCCGCGAAACCATTGCGGCTGAAGACCGGTGGCCGCGACGATCGCCTGCCTGCCACCCTCGACCTCCTGCTCGACCGCGATTTCAGAGCCGGCGGCGGCGATGCCGTAGATGGAGACGGGCTTGTCCACCGCCGGTACATGGTTTTCGCCATGATTTTCGATCTCGAACAGATCCGGATGCGCCATGAGCACTGCGAGCGCCTCGCCATTGTGCTTCAGCCAGCGGGCGGTCACGAAGATCGTTGCCGGGATTTTCTCCTTCACCAGCGTATCGAGGATGCGGTGATCGGTCTTGCCCATGCAGGCGTCCAGCGTCATCGCTACCCGCACCTTGCCGTCATGCCGTGGCGTCATTTTCAGGGTCGGCTCGACAAGACCCGTGCCCGCGAAAGCAGCGGTCGAGAGAGACAGGAAGAGAGCGGCAAAGGGCAGACTGGTGAAAGGCAGGCGATGCAGCATTTTCATTTTCCGGAATGTGAGGACGTGGCAATCCGCCTGCAAAACGCCCGAATTATGGCACGGCTTCCAGCGAAGACAAGGCGTCCAGCGCTTCTTCCACCCGCTGGCGTTCAGCACTTGTCAGCGGCAGGATCGGCCGGGGCGGCTCGCACACCGTCAATGACAGCATGTTTGCGGCGGCATAGACCACGCGGATGCTGCCGAATTCCTTGAAAAGCGCCCAGAGCGGCTGGAAGGCCGCATCGATCCGGCGCACCTCCTCCGCATCGCCACCTTCAGCGGCCCGCATCAGCCGCAGCGCCGAAACCGGCAGCAGGCCGCCAACGACGCTGTACCAGGTGTCGCCTCCCGCAAGCGTCGCCTCGGCACATCCCCAGTCGCCGCTGTAACCGATGGCGAAACCGTCGGTGAGTTTCGGCCGCAGCCGTGCAAGCTCGCCTGCATAATCCGAATCGACCGGCAGCGGCATCTTGATGGCGCGGATATTCGGGATATAGGCGAGCCGCACCAGAAGCTCGTCGCTGAAGGAAAACCGGGTCGTCGACGGGTTGTTGTAGATGGCGAGCGGCAGGGCCGTTGCGCCAGCGACGGCGGCGAAGTGGTGATAGGCCTCTTCCTGCGTCAGCGGCGTGTAGGAAACGGGTGCGAGAAGCAGCGCATCCGCACCGGCGGCTTCCGCGTCCTTCGCCAGCGCTACGGCCTCGTCGGTGCGCAACGCGCCGACACCGGCCATCAGGGTGCGTTTGCCCTTGAGGACCGCCGCAGCCGCCTCGACTGTCCGGCGTCTTTCTTCGCGCGACAGATACATGTAGATGCCGGTGCTGCCGAGAATGCCGACGGAATCGACCGCCGCCGTATCAAGCCGCTCGATGAGAGCTGAAAAGGCTTGCGTATCCACCCGCCCGGCCTCATCGGCCGGCGTGATCGGAAAAGCCGAAAGTCCCTTGAATCGCGTCGCCATGTCCATGTCCCTCATTTCGATCGGGGAACAGGGTTACAGAGCGCTGGATGGGGCGGCAAGAAAAGCGGGAACTAAAGTCTCATCGGCAGCCGAAAAATCGGCGATCAGTCGTAAAGATACAACTTCTTCCACTGCTCTTCGGGGATCCTGTCGCCGACGCGGTAATCGAAGGACTGGATGCTGAGGCTGTCGCTTTTGAGCTGGCACTTGTATTTGAGCTTGTACCATTCGCCGGCGCTTCTGAAGACCGCACCCGGCGCCTTGATGGAATTATTGCCGACCTCGGGATCGCCGAATGTATAGGCGATGACCTTGTCCGGCCGCATGCCCTTCTGCTCGGTCGCTATCCTCTCCATCGCCTCGATATCGCAGCGCTGCTCCAGGCGCTCCTCGGGAGCGAGCGCGTTCAACTGCCGCATGACGCTGGCATCTATCGCGAAAGCGGGCGTGAAAGCCTGCAAGGCAAGGAAAAAGGCAGAAAGGGCAGCGGGAAGAAGCTTTCGCATGGGATCCTGTCAGTTTTTTCGTTTGTTCTTGTCGATGAGCGGCAGACCGGCGGCCGGCGCGCATCATCGCCGATTTGCCAGATATTGCCAAAATGTGATCGAAAGCTGACGAAATTGTGCCCAAGCCTCATTACGGCTGTGGAGATTTGAAACTTGATCGGCCGGGAGGGGCGCTCTACATCTTGGTGCCGCATCTGGTACCGCCCACGGATTTTTACAGGAAAGCGAGTTTCCCTTGCCGATTTTCAAAAACCTGCCCGCTCAACCGACCGCCGAAAAACGGCCCGTTCAGGACACGCATCACGGCATCACCCGCACCGACGACTACGCATGGTTCCGGGCCGATAACTGGCAGGCCATGTTCAAGGACCCTACCCTTCTCGACCCGGCGATCCGCGCCCATCTGGAAGCGGAAAACGCCTATATGGAAGCGGCCATGGGCGACACCAAGGCGCTTCAGGAGAAGCTGTTCGAGGAGATGAAAGGCCGCATCAAGCAGGACGATTCCTCCGTTCCGGTCAATGACGGGCCTTATGCCTATGGCACACTGTACGTGACCGGCGGCGAGCAGCCGCATTATTTCCGCACCCCGCGTGATGGCGGCGAAAAACATGTGCTGCTGAACGGCGACAAGGAGGCCGAGGGCAAGGACTATTTCCGTCTCGCCGGTCTCGACCAGTCTTCCGATCACAGTCACGGCATCTGGGGTTATGACGACAAGGGCTCGGAATATTTCACGCTACGCATCCGCAATCTCGAAACCGACGAAGACCTTGCCGACGTCGTGGAAAATACCGGCGGTGGTGGCGCGTGGGCGCCCGATGGCAAGAGCTTCTTCTATACGCTCCAGGATGAGAACCACCGCCCCTCGAAGGTCTTCCACCACATTATCGGCGAGCCGCAATCGGCCGACCGGCTGGTCTATGAGGAAAAGGACCCCGGCTTCTTCATGGGTGTCGGCGCTTCGGTTCTGGACGATTTCATCTTCATCGACATTCACGACCATGAAACCAGCGAATACCGCATTCTTTCCACGAAGGACCTGATGGCCGAGCCTGCCGTCGTGGCGGAGCGCGAAGAGGGCATCGAATATTCGATGTGCGAAGGCGGCGATGTCTTCTACATCCTCACCAATGACGGCGACGCCAAGGATTTCCGCATCATGGAAACGCCGGTCACCGCACCGGGCAAGGAAAACTGGAAAGAGATCGTCCCGCATGAGCCGGGCCGCCTCATTCTCTCCGTCGATGCCTATGCCCGCCACCTGATCTGGCTGGAACGCCGCGACGGCCTGCCGCGTATAGTCATTCGTGACCGCCGCACGGGCGAGGAACATTCCATCGCCTTTGCCGAAGAGGCCTATTCGCTCGGCCTGCACGGCGCTGCGGAATACGACACCGACGTCATCCGTTTTTCCTATTCCTCGATGACGACGCCGAGCCAGCTGTTCGATTACGACATGGTGACGCGTGAGCGCACGCTGCTGAAAACCCAGGAAGTGCCCTCCGGCCACAATCCGGACGATTACATCACCCGCCGCATCATGGCGCCCGCCCATGACGGCGAACTGGTGCCGGTCTCGCTGCTCTATCACAAGGGCGTGGCGCTCGACGGTTCCGCCCCCTGCCTGCTTTATGGCTATGGCGCTTACGGCATCTCCATTCCCGCCTCCTTCTCCACCACCACGCTGTCCTTGGCAGACCGTGGCTTCATCTATGCCATCGCCCATATTCGCGGCGGCAAGGACAAGGGTTTCGAGTGGTACGAAACCGGCAAGATGGAAGGCAAACAGAACACGTTCAAAGACTTCATCGCTGCCGCCGATCATCTGGTTCAGGAAGGCTTTACCTCCTATGACCGCATCATCGCGGAAGGCGGTTCGGCCGGCGGCATGCTGATGGGTGCTGTCGCCAACATGGCGCCGGAGAAGTTCGCCGGCATCATCGCCGCCGTTCCCTTCGTGGATGTGTTGACGACCATGCTTGATGATACGCTGCCGCTGACCCCGCCGGAATGGCCGGAATGGGGCAATCCGCTGGAATCGGAAGAGGAATATCAGTGGATCGCCGCTTACAGCCCCTATGACAATGTCGGCGAGAAAGCCTATCCGCCGATTCTGGCGCTTTCCGGCCTCACCGATCCGCGCGTGACCTATTGGGAACCGACCAAATGGGTGGCGAAGCTGCGCGAAAAGACGACCGGGGAAGCCCCCATCCTGCTCAAGACCAATATGGCTGCGGGCCATGGCGGCAAGTCCGGCCGTTTCCAGCGGCTGGAGGAAATCGCCTTCGAATATGCCTTCGCGCTGAAGGTGGCGGGCAAGGACACCGTATGACGGACTGACTTAGAGCGGGCGGCGATTCAACCGCCGCCCGGCCTCATGTGGGACGAAAATACCCACAAAAACCTCTTTATGAATATTTTTTTCCACAAAAACTCGACTTGGATTTTTCTATAAACACCACTTCCGTCACATATGAATTTTCATTTCCAGTTACTGCAACTTAAAATATATCCTGCAAAAATTCAAATAACGCCCATGTATTATACGACGTTATAAAATCCTGCGAAAATTGAGCGCATAGCTGCAATGCGCCATTTCACGTTGCAATATCACTTTCTGGCCGTATTATGCCGATCGTTGACATATTCATGCGCCTTTTCGCCGCCCTTCCTGCGGCAACCCTGCAACACGTCTTGCGGATATTCTTAACGCCGGATTTTTTCGGCATTTTCACGCGCCATGTCAGTTCGCCCTTGGCAATCCGGGCTTTGCAGTGCTCCCGCTTTGCCAGTTGAAAACACTGCATCAGACTTGGAGGTCTCCCATGAAGAAACTCCTGGCCTCGACCATTCTCGTAACGGGCTTTTTCATCGCTGCCGGTGCAGCAAATTCCGCCAATGCCGCCGAAGAGTGCGGCAACGTCACCATCGCCGAAATGAACTGGGCATCCGCAGGTGTCGCGGCTTACGTCGACAAGTTCATCATGGAAAACGGCTATGATTGCACGGTCAACGTCATCAGCGGCGACACCATGCCGACTTTTGCCTCCATGAACGAAAAAGGTCAGCCGGATATGGCGCCCGAATTGTGGGTGAATGCCGTGCGCGAGCCTCTGGATGCGGCCGTCAAGGAAGGCCGCATGATCGAAGCATCGAAAATCCTGACCGAAGGCGGCGTCGAAGGCTGGTGGATTCCGAAATTCATCGCCGACGAACATCCTGATATCAAGACCGTCGAGGATGCGCTGAAACACCCCGAACTCTTCCCCGCCCCGGAAGATGCCAGCAAGGGCGCCGTGCACAATTGCGCGTCCGGCTGGAACTGTCAGGTGACGACCACCAATCTCTACAAGGCGCGCGAAGGCGACAAAAAGGGCTTCACCCTGGTCGATACCGGTTCGGCCGCCGGACTTGACGGCTCCATCGCCAACGCCTTCGAAAAGAAGCAGGGCTGGCTCGGCTATTACTGGTCGCCCACCGCCATTCTCGGCAAATACGAAATGGTGAAGCTGGATGACGGCGTCGAACTCGACCGCGCCCATTTTGACGACTGCACAGCCAAGGTCGATTGCGCCGACCCCAAGGTCAACGCCTATCCGGTGGCCGATGTCTACACCGTCATCACCAAGGACTTCGAAAGCAAGGCCGGCGTGACGATGGATTACATCAAGGCTCGCAACTGGGACAACAAGACGGTCGCAGAAGTCCTTGCCTGGATGGATGAAAACCAGGGCACCAACGAGGACGGCGCGGAATATTTCCTCGAAAACCACGAGGATATCTGGACGAAGTGGGTTTCGCCCGAGGTGGCGGAGAAGATCAAGGCTTCGATGTGATCGCCTGACAGGAGGGGGAAGCTTCGGTTTCTATCCGTGGCTTTACCCCCCTCTGCCCTGCCGGGCATCTCCCCCTCAAGGGGGGAGATCGGCTGGACGCACCCTTTCCTCCAAATCGCAACTTTTGTGATGGGCGAGACCTTGCCGCAGATCGATCTCCCCCCTTGAGGGGGAGATGTCCGGCAGGACAGAGGGGGGTGCTCCGCGCTCCGACCTCCACGCCCATCCTGCCTCCTATAACCAAAGGGAAAACAACAATAATGGCCCTCTGTAACTATCTGCCGGATATGCTGTGCAAGTTTCCGGCTATCGACAACGGCACGATGCGTGTGGCACGCAAGACCATCGATGACGGTTTTCGCGACATCGTGCGTAATTACGGCGATGCGATCGATGTGATCGTGCATCCGCTGCAACTCTTCCTCAATTCCTCGGAGCGGCTGTTCATCCAGACCCCGTGGATCGTGACGATGCTGGTCATTCTGGCGATCGTGCATCTGGCCGGGCGCAGCTTCAAGATCACCGGTGGCACCGCCATCTCGCTGTTCATGATCGGCGCCGTCGGCCTGTGGCGTGACGCCATGACGACGCTCTCCATCGTCGCCATCGCCACGCTGATCGCCATCGTCATCGGCCTGCCGCTCGGCATTTTGATGGGGCGCTCCGAACGCTTGCAGCGCATCATCAATCCCGTGCTCGACGTGATGCAGACCCTGCCGAGTTTCGTTTATCTCATCCCCGTGGTGGTGATTTTCGGCATCGGCAAGGTGCCGGGCCTGATTGCGGTGGTGATCTACGCCATTCCGCCGGTCATCCGCCTCACCAGCCTCGGCATCCGCCTGGTGGACCGGGAAGTGCTGGAAGCGGCCGACGCCTTCGGCTCCTCCAACGGCCAGAAGCTGTTCAACGTGCAGCTGCCACTAGCGCTGCCCACCATCATGACCGGCATCAACCAGACCATCATGATGGCGCTCGCCATGGTCGTCGTCGCTTCCATGGTCGGTGTCGGCGGGCTGGGCAAGAATGTGCTGCAAGCCATCAACAACCAGTTTTTCACGGTGGGCTTCCTGAACGGTTTCGCTCTGGTCGCCATCGCCATCATGTTCGACCGGGCGAGCCAGGCTTTCGGCAAGCGTCTGCAGAAATACCGCGAGGTTTCCCATGGCTAAAAGCATCGAAATCAAGAATCTTTACAAGATCTTCGGCAAGCATCCCGAGAAATACCTCGAAGCGGTGCGGGCCGGGATGGACAAGGTCGAGCTGAACGACAGGCACAACCACGTTCTCGGCCTCAACGATATCAACATCACCATGCCGGGCGGCAAGATCACCGTCGTCATGGGGCTTTCCGGTTCCGGCAAGTCGACGCTGATCCGCCACATCAACCGGCTGATCGATCCGACAGCGGGTGAGGTTCTCTACGACGGCGAGGACATTTGCGGAATGAGTGCTTCGGCACTGCGGCAGTTCCGTCGCCACAAAACGGCAATGGTGTTCCAGAAATTCGGCCTCCTGCCGCATCGCACCGTGCTGGAAAACAGCGTCTACGGCCTCGATATTCAGGGCATGCCGCGCAAGGACAGCGAGGAGAAAGGCCGTTACTGGCTGAATCGCGTCGGTCTGGATGGTTATGAGGATTATTATCCGAACCAGCTTTCCGGCGGCATGCAGCAGCGTGTCGGCCTTGCCCGCGCGCTTGCCAATGATGCCGACATTCTCCTGATGGACGAGGCCTATTCGGCGCTCGATCCGCTGATCCGCGTCGATATGCAGACGATGCTGCTCGATCTTCAGCAGGAGCTGCAAAAGACCGTGGTATTCATCACCCACGATCTGGACGAGGCTTTGCGGCTCGGCGACCACATCGCCATCCTCAAAGACGGCGAAGTGGTGCAACAGGGTGACGGCCAGAGCATCATCCTATCCCCTGCGGATGGTTACGTCACCGACTTCGTGCGCGACGTCAATCGCAGCCGCGTGCTTCAGGCGACCACAGTGATGGAACCGCTGACGGCGAAACCCTGGGGCATGTCCGTGCCGGAAAACGCGACGCTGGAAACCATCGCTCGCGATATGTCGGAGGCGAACGAGACCAACGCCCATGTGGTGGATGAAGACGGCAAACCGGTCGGCGCCATCGGCCTCGACACGCTGGTGGCGGCCATGGTCACGCCCGCAGCGCAGCAACCCGAGGCCGAGGTCGAGGGGATGTCAATCCGGGAACCGATCGCATTGGCCGAGAAGGAAACGGCGTGACCCGTGCATTCCGGGCGTCGACACGCCTTGCCCCACACTCGACGTCATCCTCGCCCTTGAGGCGAGGATCCATGGCCGGGAGCTTATTGTCGTAAAATGGATCCTCGCCTCAAGGGCACTACTGTCCGGTTTAAATCGGCTCCCAGTTGAACTGCATCTGGCGGAGGTCTTTTG
>NZ_JASXTH010000028.1:0-13033 GCF_036596185.1 Rhizobium sp. GR12
GACCACTCCGCACCGTCACAAGCGCATCCGCAAAACTGAATTGACCGGCGCTCTTCTCAACCATCAAACAATCCTCCATCGACAAAAGACAGTGAATCATAGTTCAACGGTTTTGCAACAGCCCCCGCCGGGGAGAAGGTCGCGGCAGCGGGTTGAGGGGGCAAGGGTGTGAGATTCGGCAACGCTGCCCCCTCATCCGACCCTTCGGGCCACCTTCTCCCCGGCGGGGAGAAGAAAGAAGCCGCAACACCACGCACCGATCAACCGGGCCTTGCATAAATTCGCCAAAAGGGCTTTAAAAACAGCTTGGTAATTGGAGAGTCTGTTTGGAAATCCCGTTTCTCATCCTCGCCCTCATCGCGGCCTTTATCTACACTCTGGTCGCGAGCATCCGCAATTCAAGCCGAATCAAGTCTCTGGAGCGTGAGGTTCACGACCTGAAGCGCCTGATGGCGACAGGGGTGACCTCTGCTCTTGCCGCACAGGCGGAGACGACGGCATCCGTGGATAATCCGGATTTCAAGGCGGAAGAGGAAAACCGGGCGTTGCCGGAAGACGAGTTCGTCGAAACGGAATATCCACCCGAAACCGAAGTGGCCACCGCGACGGAGGAGGAGGAAGACCTTGCCAGCGAGAAAGAGGCCCTTGCGCTTTCCAGCGAGGCAACCTCCGCGCCGGCTGCGAAGGAGAGCTTCGAAAGCCTGCTCGGCGCGCGCTGGGCCGTCTGGGCGGGCGGACTGGCGCTGGCGCTCGGCGGCATTTTCCTCGTCAAATATTCGATCGAGGCGGGGCTGCTCAGCCCGGCAGTGCGACTTTCGCTCGCCGCCATTTTCGGCCTCGTTCTCGGTTTTGCGGGAGAAGCGATCCGCCGCAAGGCCGTGCCGGGCATCGCCACGACTTACTCCAACGCCATGATACCTGGTGTGCTGACGGCGGCCGGCGCGCTGACCCTGTTCGGCGTGATTTATGCGGCCTATGGCATTTACGATTATATCGGCAGCGGCACGGCTTTCATCCTGCTCGGGCTTGTCGCCTTCGCCACCATTGGCCTGTCGCTTCTGCACGGACAGGCGCTTGCCGGTCTCGGTCTTTTGGGTTCGATGCTGACGCCCGCGCTGGTTTCCTCCGAAACCCCGAATATCTGGGCGCTTTTCATCTTCCTGACCATCTCCTGGCTGGCGACCGCCGTGACAGCGCGCAGACAGCGCTGGACCGTGGTTCCCTCGCTCGCCAGCGCCGGTCTCGGCCTCTGGGCGCTCGGCTATATCGCCATTGCGGAAACGCTTCTGGCGGCTCCGCCGACGCTCGCCCTGCTCATCATGCTGGCCGGCACCATTTTCCTATGGCCCGGAAAACACTTCGATACGCCGCCCGTCGAGGCCGACGAAACCGCCACTTCCGAGCGGCGCGCCGTTCGCGCCATGCGGCTTTTGCTGCGCCCGTCGCTGGCCATCAATCTCACCGTATCGATGGCCGTGATTCTGCCCGCAATCGGCTTCCTCTATACCGAGGGTAGTATCGACACCCATCCGGCGCTGATCGTTTCAGCACTCATCGCATCGCTTGCGGCCCTTGGCGCTTCCCGCCACTACGCCGTATGGCCCGCCATCATCGCCGCATTCGGCGCACAGGCTGCGGTCTCGCTGATGTCGCAGCAGGCGCTCGATCTCATCGGTGTCATAAACGATACCCCGATCGCGCTTCCCCCTGTTGGAACGGGCTATACCGCAGCAATCGCCATGGCGCTTTGCCTCGGCGCCATCCTCGTCCTGTGCAGTTTTTCCTTCCTGAAACGCAAGGGCGCGGACGACCCGGATTTCGCCCAGCTATGGGCGGGGATCGCAGCGCTGTTCCCGGTCTGGCTCGGCACGGCGAGCTTCGTCGAATATGGCAATCTCGGTCGTGACTGGCTGCACGCGGCCTATGGTCTTGGCCTCGGCCTCGCACTCATTGCGGCTGCCGAATGGCTGCACCGGCAAAACAACGAGGCCTACCGCAAGCCGCTCAACATCCTCGTGCTCGGCTCGTTTGCCGCCTTTGCGCTTTGCCTGCACACGCTGACGGAAGGGCTGGTAACGACCGTGCTGCTCTCCGTCATCGGCTTCGGTTACGTACTGGCAACCCGCCATCGCAACTGGGATGTGCTGCCGTGGGTCATGGCGGTGGCAAGCGTTGCCGTTCTTGGCCGCATCGCCTGGGAACCGACCCTCGTCGGGCCGCAAAATCTCGGCACCACGCCGGTCTTCAACGCGCTTCTGCCGGGTTACGGCATTCCGGCGCTGCTCGCCATCGTCTCGGCCTGGTTGCTGCGCGACTGGCCGGGCTTTAGGGCGAAGAACTTCCTGCAGGCCATCGCCAGCCTGATGGGACTGCTGGCGGTCGCCATCCTCATCCGCCATGCGATGAATGGCGGCACCCTGGATAACAGCGTGCCGACGCTTGGCGAACAGTCGATCTATACGCTGCTGACCATCGGTTTTTCCGGCGTGCTGATGACGCTCGACCTCAAAAGCCCCAGCCCCGTCTTCCGTTACGGCTCGATGATTGCCGGCGTGATCGCCGTCATCAACGTGCTGACGATGCATTTCTTCACGCTGAACCCCTATTTCACCGGCGAGAATACCGGCCGCATCCCGTTCCTCAACCTGCTGCTGATCGGTTATCTGCTGCCGGCGCTCGCCTATGGCGGCCTTGCTTATTATGCGCGTGGCAAACGGCCTGCCGCCTATGTCAACCTGCTGGCGGTGGCGGGTGCCGCACTCGGTTTTGCCTGGGCCACGCTTTCGGTCCGCCGGTTCTGGCAGGGTGAAAACATTGCCGACTGGAAGGGTTTCCTTCAGGGCGAGACCTACAGCTATTCGGTGGTCTGGCTGTTGATAGGCGTGCTGCTGCTCGTCGTCGGCTCGCGCTTCAACGCCCGCAGCCTGCGCCTGGCATCCGCTGCCTTCGTGCTTATCTCCGTCGCCAAGGCCTTCCTGATCGACATGAGCAACCTTGAAGGCGTGCTGCGGGCGCTGTCCTTCATCGGGCTTGGCGCGGTGCTGATCGGCATCGGCCTGTTCTATCAGAAAATCCTCACCCGGAAGCCGCAGGCATGATCGCGGCTGAGGCTTTTGCGCCCTTTGAGGCGCTTGCGCAGGAACTGATCCCGCACGCCGCCGATGCGGGCGACGGCTCGCACGACCTCGCCCATATCCACCGCGTTTTCCGCAACGCCATGCGCATCCATGCGGGCGAAGGCGGCGATGGCACGGTGCTGGCGGCCAGCGTGCTTTTGCATGATTGCGTGGCGGTGGAGAAGAATTCACCGCTTCGCACGCAGGCCTCACGCCTTGCGGCGGAAAAAGCCTCCGGCATTCTGGCCGGGCTTGGCTGGCGGCAAGCCGACATCGACGCTGCCGCGCACGCCATCACCACCCACAGTTTTTCCGCCAATATCGAGCCGCAGACGCTGGAGGCAAAAATCCTTCAGGATGCCGACCGGCTGGACGCCATCGGCATGGTGGGGGCGGCGCGCTGCTTTTATATCGCCGGGCGACTGGGCTCGGCGCTTTACGACCCGGCCGATCCGCTGGCGAAGGACCGGCCACTTGACGACCGCGCCTTTGCCATCGACCATTTCGAAACCAAGCTGTTCAAGCTCGCGGATGGTTTCCGCACCGAAACAGGACGAGAACTGGCAAAGGCCCGCCATGAGCGGCTGAAACAGGTGCTGGACCTGTTTCTCGACGAAATCTGAGGGGACCAGGAATGCGTGTGACCGAACTCAACATCTACCCGCTGAAAAGCGCACGCGGCATTGTCCTCTCGCAAAGCGATGTTACGCCGGAAGGCCTGCCCGGCGACCGCCGCGCGATGCTCACCGACCCCTCCGGCCATTTCATCACCCAGCGCGAATTGCCTGATATCGCCACGATTCTGGCGCGGCATGAAGATGGCGGCATGGCGCTTACGCGAGAGTTGGACGGCGAAATTTTCGCCAGACCGTCCGGGCAGCGCATGGATGTGGCGGTGTGGAAATCGATCGTCAGCGCCAACCTTGCCGATGGCGAAACAAACGACACGCTTTCCACATGGCTCGGGCGCGATGTGAAGCTGGTGTTCTTCGACGATGCCTCAAAGCGGATTGCGAGCCTCGAATGGACCGGCAACGAAACGCCCGTCACTTTCGCCGACGGGTATCAGATCCTCGTCACCACCACCGCCTCGCTGGCCGCCCTTAACGACAATATGCGCGCCAATGGCGAGGACGCGGTCGGCATGGAGCGGTTCCGGCCCAATATCGTGCTGGAGACGGACGAACCATGGGCGGAGGATCGCTGGGCGGCCATCGAGATCGGCGGCATTCGCTTCGATCTCGTCAAACCCTGCGCCCGCTGCATCATGACCACGCAGGACCAGATAACCGGCTCCCGCGATGTGCCCTCCCCGATGAAAGCCATGGGCCGCATCCGCATGTCCGGCGACCGGCGCGTGCCCGGCCCGCTATTCGGCTGGAACGTCACGCCGCGCGGCGAAGGCAGGCTTGCGATTGGCGACGTGGCAAAGGTGGTTGAGGAACGCGCTGACGGCTGGGCGATCAAGCGGCGCTAAGCCGGTCCGACCTCTCTCCCTCATCAAGTCAGTTGGCTTGATGAGGGAGAGCACGGAGCACTACGCATAACGGCAAGCTTCGAGAATGACGCACCCATCTCAATCATAGTGCCACGCCGGCAATGCAACGCACGGCGCAACGTCACGCTTTACGCGCGCCGACGATCAGAAAAATCGGACGGCGGTCTTCGTGTTTCATTTCCGGCCGCTCTGCCAGCAGGGCTGGATCGGGCCTCGGCTCCGCCAGCCGCGTTATGACAAAGCCGGCGGCCAGCAGGGCGTTCAGAATACCTGAGACCGTGCGGTGATATTTGACGACGTCGTCGGCCATCCAGTTGGAATGGCGCAGGCCCTCGTTCTGATAATTGTCGAGCGGCCAGTGCAGGATTTCGCCATCCTCGCCATAAAACCAGTCCTGTTTCTCCAACGCCGTGAAAACCGGATGCTCGATGGAGAAGACGAAATCACCCCCGGATTTCAGCACACTGAAAACCTTGGCGAATGCGACGTCGAGATCGCGGACGTAATGCAAAGCGAGAGAACTCAGCACCAGATCGAAGCTTCCCGGTGCAAAATCGATGTCCTCGATCGCGGCGCGGCGATATTCGATGCCTGGTCCGCCGTTTATCTCGGCGGCGCGGCGCAGCATCTTCTCTGAAAGATCGACACCGACGACATGGGCCGCACCCTGCTCCGCCGCATGACGGCAATGCCAGCCGAAACCACAGCCGAGATCGAGAATGGTCTTGTCTCTCAAGGCAGGCAGCATGGCGCGCAGCTCGTGCCATTCGCCCGCCTGCCTCAACCCCTCCAGCGAGCGCGGCATGGCGCTGTAGCGCTCGAAAAACTGCGGGTCGTCGTAAATATTCTGCTTCATCATCGTTCTCCGGCCCCGGCTGCCATGCGGGCATCCCATCAATCGCATGAATAATGGTCGTCAAGAAAAGTCGCTAGTGGGAAGGCATGACAAAAGATAATGTTCCTCCCATCAAAGGGGAATTCTGCAGCACATTGTCCCAAGGGCGTAGGCTGCAGCGGGAGAGCTTTTCATGTCGCAAGCCACACGCCAGACCATGCCATGGGTTATCATCGCCGCCGGGTCGCTGATTGCAGTCATGACCTTCGGGCCACGGTCGGCCATGGGCTTTTTCCAGCTGCCCATGCTCGCCGATACCGGCTGGGACCGTTCTACCTTCGGTCTCGCCATGGCATTGCAGAACCTGTTCTGGGGCCTCGGCCAGCCCTTCTTCGGCGCCATCGCCGACAAGTTCGGCACGGGTCGCGTGCTCGTACTGTCCGGCTTTCTTTATGCGGCCGGCCTCATCTGCATGTCCTTCGGCACCTCGCCCTTCTGGCTGCATTTCGGCGGCGGCGTTCTTGTCGGGCTTGGCATCGCCGCCGGTTCCTTCAGCGTCATCCTGTCGGCCTTCGCGCGCCATGTCACACCACAGCAGCGGTCGTTTGCCTTCGGCATCGGCACGGCAGCGGGATCGGCGGGCATGTTCCTGTTTGCGCCAATCAGCCAGGGCCTGATTTCCACCTATGGCTGGTCGGACAGCCTCGTCTGGCTTGCCGTTATGATGATACTGGTGCCGCTGCTGGCCTATCCGATGCGCGGCAACTCCTCTTCCGGCAGCCAGTCACAAACGCAATTCAAGCAGACGGCGGGCGAAGCGCTGAGAGAAGCGCTCGGTCACAAAAGTTATCTGCTATTGACCACCGGCTTTTTTGTCTGCGGTTTTCAGGTGGCCTTCATCACCGCGCATTTCCCGGCCTATCTCGGCGATATCGGCATCGAGCCGCGCTATGCGGTGATAGCCATGGCGCTGATCGGTTTCTTCAACATCATCGGATCGCTTGCCGCAGGCGTCATCGCCCAGCGTTACTCGAAGCCCTATCTGCTGGCCTATATCTATATCGCCCGCTCGATTGCCGTCACCGCATTCCTGCTTTTGCCGCAAACGCCGCTTTCCGTCATAATCTTCGCGGCGGTGATGGGCATCCTCTGGCTTTCCACCGTGCCGCCGACCAATGCGCTGGTGGCGATCATGTTCGGCACCCGCCATCTCGGCATGCTCGGCGGCGTCGTGTTCCTGTCGCACCAGATCGGCTCGTTTCTCGGCGTCTGGCTGGGCGGTTTTCTTTACGACCGGCTCGGCTCCTACGATCTCGTCTGGTGGCTCGGCGTCGGTATGGGGATTTTTGCGGCTATCGTGCATTGGCCCATTCAGGAGCGCCCGGCGCCGCGCCCGGCAATGGCCTGATCGGGATCAAACCGCCTTATCGAGCGCAGGCGGCATCGCCTTGCGCTCCAGCGCCTTCAGCGCCGCCTGCACGAAACCGTCGCGGGCGGTATTTTCATTGAGGCCGCGCGGATCATAGACATGGCGATTGAGGAAATGGCCGGTGAGGCGAAACGCAGCCGCGAGGCTGTCGCGATCGGCCGCCTTTGACTGGCCTTCGCTTAAGAAAGCCGGAAGCGAAAGCATCCGCTCCGCATAGGGCGCGCCCGCCGTGCGGCAGACCGCCCTGCCCGTTTTCGGCGAGACATAAACGAGATCGGTGCGCAGCCCCGTCGCCGCGCATTCGGTAAGATCGAGACCGAACCCGAGATCGTTCAGCACCGCCAGCTCGAAACGAACGAACAGTTCTCCGGCATCGACCGGATCGTGGAGATTGTCGAGAATGACGTCGAGCGCCTGATAGAGATGCGGATGCGGATCACGCTCCGGCAGAAGCCTGAGCAGCGCGCCCATGGCCTGCACGCCGTAAACGGCGGTCGCCGTTTCCATCAGCTGTGCTGCCCGCAATTGCAACGGCTCGATGCGGTATTCGCCGAGATGATCGTGAAGACGCGCGCGCCAGATGACATCCACCCGGTTGCCCGCCTGCAGCACCGGCTGCATGCTGCGGGAGCGCCCGGAGCGCACCATCCCCAGATGGCGACCGCGCGAACGGGTCATCACCTCGGCGATGACGCTTGTCTCGCCGTGGCGTTTTACGCCAAGAATGATTGCCTCGTCCTGCCACTGCATGAAACGTGTCCGAATTCCGATTCAGGCCCGATCATACCCGATCTGGCGGCGAAACGTTATTCTTTTACCGCGCCATCGCCCACGCCGACGAGCCTGAGGACGAAATCGACGATTTCATTTTCCCCGAAGGGTTTGCCGAGCAAGGGGGCGGCCGAAAGATCATCGGGAAAACCCGTCGTGTCGCCGTAACCGCTGACGAAACCGAAGGGAACGCCCGCCTCACCAAGGAGGCGCGCGAAATCATAGCTCGTGCCATCGGACAGGCTGACATCGAGAAGCACGCAATCGGCGCCATCCTCATCGACAGCCTGCCTCGCCTGCGCGAGCGTCGTGGCGATGACGACGGTTTCGACCCCCATCGAGTGGAGGACCGATTCGACATCGAGCGCCACCAGATATTCATCCTCAACGATGATCACCCGTTGCGGCACCATATGTGTTCTTCTTTCAATGTGAGCGAAACCAGCGAATTGCATGTCGCTGCCTCCAAAATGATTTTCGAGCGCCATGGGGCAGCAATCGCAAATTATCGCCCGACCGTCATTTAAAAAAGACATATGGATTGGAGATCAGATGAAGGGTCTTTGTCGCTGTTCGTCGCTTTGCCAGCCGGCCACATGGGCCAGCCCCGCAGCGTCCAGCACCAGACAGCCCTTGTCGGTCCAGCGGATCAGACCGCGATCGACGAGCTTTCTCAGGGTTTTGTTGGTGTGGACGATGGAAAGGCCGAGCGTATCGGCAACGTGCTGCTGGGTCACCGGGATCGGTGTTTCGCCCTGCATGAGACGGGCCGCCTTCGCCCTGCTGTAGAGAAACGCGATGAGGTAGGCGGCGCGTTCCAGCGCGGTGCGCCGGCCGATGCTGAGGAGATGGTTGTCGAGCATCCGCTCCTCGCTCGCCGCGATCCACGTCAGGTCATAGGCAAGGGTCGGATGATCGGTGAAGAGGTTGTTGAGGCGCGACCGCTCGAAGACGCACAGGGTGACCGGCGACAACGCCTCCACCGAATGCTGCATCTCCCCCATCACCGTGCCCTGCAGGCCGACGAGATCGCCCGGCATGACATAGTTGAGGATCTGCCGCCTGCCGTCCTCCAGCGTCTTGTAACGGAAAGCCCAGCCGTGCAGCACCGTATAAAGATGGGCGCTGTGCGAGCCTTCCATCAGGATCAGGGAGCCGCTTTCGACCGCAAGTTCCCCCGTCTTGAAACGGGAGACGAAATCGAGTTCGGAAGAGGAGAAATCCCTGAAATGCGGCAAGTCCCGCAAGGGACATTGCTGGCACGGCGTGGTGGAAATTCCATTCTGTTTTTTTGACGACATGAATATCCGTTATCGAAAAAAGGTTGCGCTCAATTCATTGAACAACCCGCCCGAACGTGTTCGGTTCCCGATAAAACGTTGAAGATATTCAGTTTCGCGGAAATTCCAGGCCCATTTCGCGGAAGCGCTCGGGATCGTCGCCCCAGTTCTCGCGCACCTTGACGAACAGGAAGAGGTGGACCGGCTGCTCGAGGATTGCAGACAGCTCCTTGCGCGAGGCGGTGGAGATCGCCTTGATCGCATCACCGTTCTTGCCCAGAGCGATCTTCTTCTGGCTGTCGCGCTCGACATAGATTACCTGCTCGATGCGCACGGAGCCGTCCTTGCGTTCTTCCCACTTCTCCGTCTCGACATGCGAGGCGTAGGGAAGTTCCTGATGCAGCCGCAGAAACAGTTTCTCGCGGGTGATTTCGGCGGCGAGCTGGCGCATCGGCAGATCGGAAATCTGGTCTTCCGGATAATACCACGGGCCTTCCGGCAGGGTGTCGACCAGATAATCCATCAGGTCTTCACAGCCCGAACCGTTGGTGGCCGAAATCATGAAGGTGCGGTCGAAGGTCACGTTCTCGTTGGCGGCGGCGGCAAGCTTCAGAAGGTCTTCGCGCTTCACCTGGTCGATCTTGTTGAGGCAGAGGATTTTCTTCTGCGGAACATCCTTCAACCCCTCTAGGATCGCTTCCGCATCACCCTTCAGGCCGCGTTCGCTGTCGATCAGAAGCAGGATGAGATCGGCATCCTTTGCCCCACCCCAGGCCGAGGTGACCATGGCGCGGTCGAGCCTGCGGCGCGGCTTGAAGATGCCGGGCGTATCCATGAAAACGATCTGCGCATTTTTGTGAATGGCGATGCCGCGCATCACCGCGCGCGTCGTCTGCACCTTGTGGCTGACGATCGAGACTTTTGCGCCCACCAGCCTGTTCACCAGCGTCGACTTGCCGGCATTGGTCGGGCCGATGAGGGCGACGAAACCGGAACGGGTCGGAAGGGCGATGTCTTCGCCGGCAACGGCGGGATTTTCGTGATCGGTCATGATATCCATCAAGGTCAGAGGTATTCAACATGCGGCCACAGGGCTCGTCATGCGCTCGATTTTAGCGCCCCATCGTCGGGGGCCGCTCAGTTCTGGGTGGTGCTCTTCTGCCAGACGCCTTCGCGTTCCAGCAATCTGGTTGCCGCCACCTGCTCGGCCGCGCGCTTGGAGCGCTCGACACCGGTTTCCGGCTTCACGCCGGGAATTTCCACCGTCACGGTGAAGCTGGGATCGTGATCCGGTCCGGAGCGATCGTCAACCCGATAAGAGGGCGTGGTCGCAAATCTGGCATGCGCCCATTCCTGCAATTCGGTCTTGGCGTCACGCCGCCCGGCATCCACGCTCGTCGCGCGGCCTTGCCAGTATTTCAGAACGAACTTGCGGGACGCTTCCAGCCCGCCATCCAGATAGATGGTGGCGATCAGGCTTTCGACCACATCGGCGCGCACGTTCAGCATCGCCTTGCCGGTCAGCTTCTTCACATCCGATCCGGTGCGGATGAAATTATGCAGGCCCATCTCGTCGCCGATCGCAGCGCAGGACTCAGCGCTGACGAGCTGGTTCAGGCGAACGGAAAGTTCGCCTTCGCTGGCGTTGCGGAAGGTGGAAAACAGCATTTCGGCAACGCAAAGGCCGAGAACACGGTCGCCCAGAAACTCCAGCCGCTCGTAATTGCCGGCCGCGGCAGAGCGGGCGCTGGCATGGGTCAAGGCCCGGTCGAGCCGGGCCTTTTCCTTGAATTCATATCCGATCAACGCTTCGAGACGGGAAATTTCCGCAATCGAAAGCGGCTTGGTCTTGCTCATCCCACAACCTTGAAGAGGCGGTCCCAACGCATGTTGGACGGCCATTCCCAAATGCGGCTGAACGCCGTGTCGTTGCCCAGCGAGAAGAAGATGACGCTGGCGCGGCCGATCAGGTTTTCTTCCGGCACGAAGCCGACGTCGAAACGGCTGTCGAGCGAATTGTCGCGGTTATCGCCCATCATGAAATAATGGCCTTCCGGCACCACGAATTCGCGCGTGTTGTCGCCGCGCGAATCGGGCGACTGGTCGAGCGTGTCGAAGGTGACGCCATTATCCAGCGTTTCGCGGAAAACCGGCACATTGGCGCCCGGATCGGCACGGTAATCGGAGGTGAAGGTGCCGTCGGGCTGCTTCGGCACCGGCTGGCCGTTGATGAACAGCACGCCGTTCGTCACCTGGATGCGATCACCGGGCAAGCCGACGAGACGCTTGATATAATCGACTTCAGGATTGGGCGGCAGGCGGAACACAACCACATCGCCGCGCTTGGGCTTGCTGAATTCGAAGATACGACCGGAAAACAGGTTCGGCGAAAAGGGCAGCGAATATTTCGAATATCCGTAGGAGAACTTGTTGACGAACAGATAGTCACCCACCAGCAATGTCGGCATCATCGAGCCTGATGGGATCGTGAAGGGCTGAAACAGAACAGTGCGGATGACCATCGCCAGCAGGAGCGCCTGAATGATGACCTTGACGTTTTCCCAAAGGGCGTTCTGCTTCTTCTCAGCTTTTTCGGACACTTAAAGACCTGCCTGATTGTTTACCGGTTCCTCCGATTTTACGAAGGCATCCGGGCCGTTGTCTGGGCGCGTTTGCGGAGGATGACGCGTTTTTCACGCAGCCGGCAACGCTTTCATATTTCTGCGACTTCTCTAGAACCTTTCCAGCCCGAAGGGAAGCGCTTCTGTCATACGCCTGCAAATAGGCCGCCAATACGGCGGGCACGGGCATCAGTCGCTCACGGCGAGCGCCTCGATAATCACAAACGCCTGAGCGTAGGGGAAATCGTCCGTGATCGTCAGGTGAATATTGGCGCGATGACCGGCGGGCAGCATGGCGGCCAGCCTTTCCGCAGCACCGTTGGTGAGCATCATGGTCGGCTTGCCGCCCGGCAGATTGACGACCCCCATGTCCTTCCAGAAAACACCGTTCGCAAGACCGGTTCCAAGCGCCTTGGAGCAGGCTTCCTTGGCGGCGAAACGCTTGGCGTAGGATGCCGCCCGGTTCTTGCGGCCATCGGATTTGGCGCGCTCGATATCGGTAAAACAGCGGTGCGTGAAACGTTCGCCAAAACGGGTGAGCGAATGTTCAACGCGGCGGATATCGATCAGGTCGCTGCCCAATCCAATGATCATTTCAACATCTCCAGAGACGCGTTTTTATTGGCGGCGCGTTGCGCGAGACCTTCCATCTTGCGGCGCTGGAAACCGCTGATGAGGTTATAGACGGCAAAATAGGCGATCACCGCGCTGACGGCGGCGGGAAGAAGAGCACCGATGATCATGGGTTCCAGCACCGGCGTCCATATCTGCCGGAATTCGAGATGGCTGAACAGCGCGACGAAGTCCACATGCGCCGCGCCTGCCTCCTTCTGCCGGCCGAGGAGAAAATGTCCCAGCTCCCAGGTGGAGGCCCATATGAACGGAAATGTCAGGGGATTGGCAAAGGTGGTGCCGAGCGCTGCCGCCACGAGGTTGACGCGCATGAGGAAACCGAGCGCCAAGGCGATGATGATGTGAACACCGAGAAACGGCGTCCACGCCACGCCGATACCAAGCGCAACGCCGGCGGCAATCGAATGCGGAGAGGCGGACAATCGCAGGAGACGCAGCTTCATATAGCGCAGCGAACGGGTAAAACCCGCGCGCGGCCAGAAGAGGTCACGAATCTTTTCTAAAAAACCAACAGGTTCACGGCGGCGAAACGGCATGGGAGCAGTCTATTTCATCGTCCCGGCTGAGCCAAGAGCATCGTATAGGACACAGGGATCTTTTGCAGGCGTATTTTCTTCCGTCATTCCAGGCCTTTAGCTGGAATTCCGCCGACACCGCGCGGCGTCACCAGATGAATACGAACCTTGCAGAACACTCTGACGTCATCCTCGGGCTTGTCCCGAGGATCTGCAACCGATTGATTTAATTCAACGTGATTAGATCTTTGGGACAAGCCCACTACTGTCCGGTTTAAATCCGCTCCCAGTTGAACTGCATCTGGCGGAGGTCTTTTGTTGTTTCGGGCGGTGGT
>NZ_JASXTH010000029.1:0-12790 GCF_036596185.1 Rhizobium sp. GR12
AAGAAAGTTCTCGCGCAGATGCGGCATGCAAGTTAGCTTTGGATGCCCCGCAAGTCGCGGTTCAGCATGAACTCACAATGCCCGGATGTTATTCGCAACTGACCCTCGTCAATCGTTGTCGTTTGGGATGTTCAACAGGTGCCCGCATGCCTTGCAGTGCACGGCATCCACTTCATGTCGCTGCAAGCCGCATTCTACGCAGGGAAAAACAACTTTGTTAGGACGCACAACTGACTGCGCCAGTCGAACAAAGAGAGAGATGCCAACGATCATTGTCACGACCGATGTCAGCTTCCCAAGAGGTCCGGGCAGCGTGATGTCGCCAAACCCCGTGGTTGTCATGGTTGCTACCGTAAAGTACAGGGCGTCGACGAAGCCGATCAGACCGTCCTGATGATAGAAGAAGGTCGTGTACACAAACCCCGTCACCATGAACAGAAATACGAAAAAGTTCAGGGATGCGCGCGCCACATCCTTGTAATGGTGACAACCGAGCCGTCTTAGTGTGACGGCAAAGAGCGGGCTTTGACCGACTGCCCACAACCGCATCGCCCTTAGAAATGCGAAATTGAACAGCGCATCGGGGAAGAGGAGCGTTGCGAGGATCACGATATCGATCCACGTCATGGGCCTTTTCAGGAGAGCGATAAGAGAGTCCGTCGCAAAGGCGCGGGCCAGGAGTTCAGCCAGTATCCATAGCGCGATCATGTAATCAATGATCAGATAGGACGGCCCGCTGCGCAGGAATGGTCCGAGAATAAAAAATGAGATGATGCTAACATCGATCACCGCAAGCACCGCCTGCCAGCGTAAAGCCCAGGCATCACGACCGCGCTCGATACGGCGCAGATTTATTTGCAGCAGTTTCAGCCGCCCTGACATCGATCTTTTGGCTCTCGTCCCGGGATTCATGTTTAACCGATAATGTCGCCTCGGCGCTTGGTCAACTTCTACACATCTTGCGACAACAGTCGTTGCGGGGCACGCTGGCGGGCTGAACCTGAAGATGGAGCCAATTCCCCGCTGTTGCGTTCTCCCGTATGGAAGATAGCCGATTATTGCCGATCTTGCCGAAGCCCAGGTCCATTCAAAGGGCATAATTGAGCAATGCTTGCTCGTCGCGTATCAGGGAAGGCTTTGGGTAGATGAAATCATTTATTATCAACCCTCCCGTTTTTTACGGATCGGTGCTCATAATCACGCTGTTCGTTGCAGTAGGAATTGGGCTGCCGGGTCAGGCACAAGCTTTATTCGGCTGGATACAAGGTTCGATCCTCGGTGCATTCGGCTGGTTTTATCTTCTCTCCGTCGGCATATTTTTAGCTGCCATGTTGCTCCTCTGCTTTGGCAGGTTCGGACAGCTGAAGCTGGGGCCTGATGATTCCGTGCCCGACTTCCGGTTCATGTCCTGGATCGCGATGCTGTTTGCGGCAGGCATGGGTATCGGACTCATGTTCTACGCGGTTGGTGAACCGATGACGCATTATATGACACCGCCGACAGCAGAACCTAAAAGTATTGCCGCAATGCGCGAAGCCATGACCGTTACCTTCTTCCACTGGGGCATTCACGCCTGGGCAATCTATGCCGTTGTAGGACTTTCCCTCGCTTACTTTGGGTACCGCTACAATCTTCCGCTGACGGTTCGCTCAGGCCTATATCCCTTGCTGAAGAGCAGGATAAACGGCCCGATCGGGCACGCCGTCGACATATTCGCGATCGTCGGAACTATGTTCGGTATCGCTACGTCGTTGGGGGTCGGCGTCTCACAGATCAATGCCGGCCTCAATCATTTAGTCGGGCTGCCAATCAGTTCTGGTGTTCAACTTGTCCTCATAGCGATCGTGACCGGGATGGCCACAATTTCCGTTGTGACCGGTCTCGACAAGGGAGTGCGAATTCTCTCGGAGACTAACCTCCTCGTCGCCGTCCTCTTGATGCTTTTTGTCCTTGTTACTGGACCGACGACGCAGCTCTTTCGTGATTTCGTCCAAAACCTCGGTCTTTATCTCGATACGATTGTTTTGAGGACGTTCAATATTTACGCTTACGAGCCCACGCCCTGGATAGATTCCTGGACCTTGTTTTACTGGGCTTGGTGGATCTCCTGGTCGCCCTTTGTTGGCATGTTCATCGCGCGTATTTCGCGGGGAAGAACCGTTCGCCAGTTCGTAACGGCAGTTCTCTTCATCCCTGCCGGCTTTACCTTTTTCTGGATGACCGTTTTTGGCAACACAGCTATGTTCATCGACACCGGCGTCGCTCAAGGTGCGCTCGGCGCTGCCATTTCCAATGATGTGTCTGTCGGCCTTTTCCGCTTTTTCGAATACCTGCCTCTGTCCGGAATAACATCGACACTCGCTGTTCTCCTCGTCTCGATCTTCTTCATTACCTCAGCGGACTCTGGCGCGCTTGTGGTGGATTCCATCGCGGCGGGCGGCGAGACAGAGACAACGACGGGACAGCGCATCTTCTGGTGCACAATGGAAGGGATAGTCGCAGCCTGCCTGCTGCTGGCGGGGGGGCTCACAGCGTTGCAATCCGCCACCGTCGCTAGCGCCTTGCCGTTCACCATTGTAATGCTGGCTCTGGTCGTATCACTCTATCTCGGAATGCAACAGGACTTGGCGCAGCGCGACGTTCATAGCACGCGCAATTTGATCCCTGCAGAACCTGCTTCCGGACAAACGTGGCAGCGGCGGCTGGGTCTGATGCTCCACACCACAACGGAAAACGAGGTTTTTCGCTTCATAGACGGGAAGGTGGTGCCTGCTTTGGACAAGGTCGCAGCCGAGCTTCAGTCACGGGGCAGACCGACGCAGGTCGATCGCGAGGCGCCGGGTCTGGTGACACTTCGCTCGCCAGCGGCGGATGTTCGAGACTTTGTTTATGCCGTCTCCCTTCAGAAACATCGCATCGCTAGTTTCACGACAATCCGGGCAGGCGAAGCGGAGTTTCGGTATGAGGCCAGAACCTTCTTTTCAAGCGGTAATAGCGGCTATGATCTCATGGGGATGTCACAGGATCAGATCATCAGCGACGTCTTGAGACAGTTTGAGCGCTATCTGCACCTCGTCAACTCGCCCGAGTTTCAACTCGTCCATGGTGCTCCCGAACACGGCATGTGACCGTTTGGCTCTAAAAATGCGATCAAGCAAATCCACCGGGCCTGGCTGAAGTGTCGCCGAGCATGCCGCGAGATGCCGGCGAACTGGTCGCGCATCTTGCAGTGGATGTTGTCACCATCCCCTTTCGGGCCATAGCCCCAGATCAATACCAGACGAACAAGCTGCCAGTCATGGCTCGAGAATCGAGCGCACTGTTTTGCGAAACCCTCCGCCTATTGCCCGACATAGCGGGGGCGAGGCCGGATGAATTTGTCATCTAGTTTCTGCTCCAGAGCATGAGCTATCCAGCCGGCAGTGCGCGCAACAACGAAAATTGTCAATGCAGAGCCTCGAGACAGGTTCAGGCTTCGCCGCAGGCATATTAATGCACCGCAGGTGAGTAGTTGCCCGTCGGTGTAATTCATCACACGCAGAAGCTTGTCCCGGTACATTCTATTTTTCAAGTGCAAGACATAGGTCAGTCAGAGATGCAACAGTCGTCGCCTCTCGACGTTCTGGTCGGCGAACCGGTCCGCCGTGCGCGAGCGCCCCCTTTCATCGATCAGCCTGATGGCAATCCATCGGGAAAACGGTCCGGCACGAGGTTCAACTGGACGCCATGCTCCAGCCAGGCCTTGGCGCCGGCAAGCACGAAAGCGAAGCCCTCGGTCGCGTCAACCGCCGTCTGTGCAGCCTCCTGGGGAGAGCCTTGGAACCCCTTGTTAGTGACCTTGACGAAGGTGGTGCCGTCGGGCCGGTCGGTGAAGGTCCATTCGATCAGGGTCGGATAGCCGTAGCCAGTCCATTCGACGAGGATGCGCTTGTTGGGTTCGACCGCCTTGACGTCAGCATCGACCGAGAAATCGTACCACTTCCAGGTCCATCTGACGTGCCTGCCCGGTTCAAGCCGGCCGCTTCCTTCCGAGAACCAGAAGCGCGAGGTGACGGACGGGTCTACGAAGGCCTCGAACACCTCCGCGACCGGCCGGCGGATCAGCATTTCGGCGTTGGCGACAGGTTTTACCATTGAACCATAACTAAGCTCCGGTATCCGAGTTCCCTAACCCGCCCCTTGAGGCTGCGCAATCCTGACCAGCTCTATCTGGCGGGGCGCTGCTCTGGGCCAACCGAATGCTCCAGAACGCTCGCACCTCTATTTGTCTTTGACATTGAAGCGCCGGCTTGGAGCCAACCGCGTAGAAGTCCGACGCCCAGACTGCAATGTTTCTCCGTTTGTCATCGCTCGAAGAGGATGGCGCAGTCAAACATCCATCGGCCACCGAAGCAACATACCACGTATCAGAACAGTCAGCCTCATGGCCGCTGCACTGCCGGTCGCCTGCGCAACATGATGTCTATCATGAAACCACCTCATTGTACGTGGGGGTCGCTCTCGCCCCGCATGCGAGAAGCCGCGATCCAGGGCGTTTCCGGGGCAAGAATCTCATGCTTTTTCGCAAACGCTGCGAACAGGCCGCGTGCCGTCTCCGCTTCGATTTCGCCGTGAAGCGCTGCCTGACATGCTTTCAGGGCAATAGAGTGTGCCGTGTCTCTGAATGAGGTCGGCCACTCGACAAGGTGCCGGTAGGCGTCCATCACGCTGCGGACTTCCGCTGGGAAGCCTAAGCCGACAAGAATGTTGACTGGTTTTCTAAACATATCGGGTTTCATAGCTCTCTCCTTCCCAACCCGTAATGTTGACGGGCGCCATATCAATGGCGCCCTGGTTCAGTGGACATGCGAAGAGGTCACGCAGCCTTCTGCGCTTCGATCTGGGCCGGAGCGGCCGACGTCAATGCAGGTATGCTCTGAATCGAAATCTTTCGCGGCTTCAGTGCCTCGGGGATCTCGCGCAAGAGCTCGATCGACAGAAGACCGTTGCTCAGACCCGCTCCGTTCACCCTCACATGGTCGGCAAGCTCGAACCGGTGTTCGAACGGACGGCCAGCAATGCCGCGATGCAGATAACCATCGGTAGATGTTTCCTGCTTCTTCCCGGTGACAGTCAGCAGGTTGGATTGAAAAGTAATGTCGAGATCATCGTGGGCAAAACCGGCCACTGCAATCGAGATACGATAGGTGTCGTCACCGGTCTTGACGATGTCATAGGGCGGCCAGTCGCTGATGGAGCGGGCGCGCTGAGCATTTTCCAAGAGACTGAACACCCGATCGAAACCTACGCTCGAGCGGAACAGCGGCGCATAGTCGTAAGATGTTGCCATAGCCATATCCTCCTTGAAGCAACATGGTTACGGGAACGCCAAAAGCGGCGCTCCCGGCGATGCCAGCCCTTATGTCAGCGGCTGGCGGCAATCGATTTGGTTTCGTCCATTGCCGGATTCAAGGTCTATCGTGGAAAAAATCACACTGCTTTCGATGCGTACTTAGGAGCTATAGTTCGTCTTGTACTCCGAGATACCGTGCGGGCCGCGAGGGCCGGTGTCGCTTAACGTGCACAGCCAGGACGAGGATCCCTTCCCTTTCCAAGACGCTGGCACTCCTGATGATTTTAATGTTCTCTTTCCATGCGGCCACACTCCATACGGACGTGGAAAGTGACCGAGCTCATCCGCCACGGTCGGCTGATGAGCCAGGAACTAAAAATCAAATTCAGGATTCAATGCAGCTTGAATTCACCATCGACACGCCGCCATTCGTTCGGCCCGATCAGTCGTTGGTGGCTATAGCGAACAGAATGAAGCGGTCCGTCGAGCGATGCCTGCCAAAAGTCGAGGAACCTCTGCATTTCGGGAAAATGGGGGGCAAGATCGTAATTCTGCCAGACGTAGGTCTGCAGGACGGATCCGAAATCCGGGATGCGGTACAGGATATGGGCGGTGGTCAAGCCATAGCCATTAAGCTGGCGTTCGAGGTCGGATGAAAATTGCATGCTTCATCTCCTTTCATGACAGGGAGATGATGACGCAACTGCCCGAAGACATCAACCATTCCAGCATGATTAATGTCATATTATCGTTAGGATACAGCAAGTTATCAGCAGTATTATGAGAGTGCTAATTTTTCTCACGCGCCCTCTTGAAAACGAAAAATCTCGAAAATAAATTTTTCACGCGAAACGCTCAAAGAGGTTTTGCATCCTGACCGGATGCGGCAATCCGATCCGGCCAGGGAGCAACGTCATCATTGTTTGTCCATGGAGGAAAACATGTCGTTCAGACCGCTGCATGACCGCATTCTCGTCCGCCGGGTTGAATCCGAAGAAAAGACCAAGGGCGGCATCATCATCCCTGATACCGCTAGGGAAAAGCCACAGGAAGGCGAAGTCATTGCCGTCGGCCCTGGCGCGCGTAATGAGGCTGGCCAACTCCAAGCGCTCGACGTCAAGGCCGGTGATCGTATCCTGTTCGGAAAATGGTCCGGCACGGAGATCAAAATCAACGGCGAAGACCTTCTGATCATGAAGGAAGCCGACGTCATGGGCATCATCGAAGCCCAGACAGAGCAAAAGCAGGCTGCGTAAGCACGTCCCGCTCATCAGTCAAAAAGCTGCCTATTGAAGGAGTTAACAAATGGCTGCGAAAGAAGTCAAATTCAACGTCGATGCCCGTGAACGCATGCTGCGTGGGGTCGACGTTCTGGCAAATGCTGTAAAAGTTACCCTTGGACCAAAAGGTCGGAACGTCGTGATCGACAAATCGTTTGGTGCGCCTCGGATCACCAAGGACGGTGTTTCAGTTGCCAAAGAGATCGAACTGGAAGACAAGTTCGAGAACATGGGTGCACAGATGCTGCGCGAAGTAGCGTCGAAGACAAATGACCTTGCCGGCGACGGCACGACCACCGCCACCGTGCTCGCCCAGGCGATCGTCAGGGAAGGTGCTAAGGCGGTGGCATCGGGCATGAACCCAATGGACCTGAAGCGCGGCATCGATCTCGCTGTGGATGCAGTCGTCAAGGAACTGAAAACGAACGCCCGCAGGATCACCAGCAACTCCGAAATTGCTCAGGTCGGCACCATCTCGGCTAACGGCGATGAAGAAATCGGCCGTTATCTGGCAGAAGCGATGGAAAAGGTTGGCAACGAGGGCGTTATTACCGTCGAGGAAGCCAAGACCGCAGAGACCGAGCTGGAAGTTGTCGAAGGCATGCAGTTCGACCGCGGATACCTGTCTCCCTACTTCGTTACCAACCAGGACAAGATGCGGGTCGAACTCGAGGAGCCCTATATCCTCATCCACGAGAAGAAGCTCTCCAACCTCCAGTCTCTACTGCCCGTGCTCGAAGCCGTGGTGAAGGCCGGTAAGCCTCTTCTTATCATTGCGGAAGATGTCGAAGGCGAGGCGCTTGCGACGCTCGTCGTCAACAAGCTGCGCGGCGGCCTCAAGATTGCTGCCGTCAAGGCTCCCGGCTTCGGAGACCGCCGTAAGGCGATGCTCGAAGACATCGCCATTCTGACGGGCGGTACCGTCATCTCCGAGGATGTCGGCATCAAACTGGAAAACGTCACACTCGAAATGCTCGGGCGTGCGAAGAAGGTCGCGATCGAAAAGGAAAATACCACCATCATCGATGGCGTCGGCTCCAGGACGGAAATCGACGGCCGCGTTGCCCAGATCCGCACGCAGATCGAGGAGACGACCTCCGACTACGATCGGGAGAAGCTGCAGGAGCGTCTCGCCAAACTCGCCGGCGGTGTTGCAGTGATCCGCGTCGGTGGCTCGACGGAAGTCGAGGTCAAGGAAAAGAAGGATCGTGTCGATGATGCCCTTCATGCGACCAGGGCTGCTGTCGAAGAAGGCATCCTGCCGGGCGGCGGTGTCGCCCTGCTGCGCGCGGTGAAGGCATTGAACGGTCTACCCGCAGCCAACGACGATCAGCGCGTCGGAATAGATATTGTCCGTCGGGCTATCGAGGCTCCGGTCCGCCAGATCGCTGAAAATGCGGGCGCTGAGGGTTCGATTATTGTAGGCAAGCTTCGCGAAAAGACCGACCTGTCGTTCGGGTGGAACGCCCAGACCGGCGAGTATGGTGATCTCTATGTCCAGGGCGTCATCGACCCGGCCAAGGTGGTTCGCACCGCGCTGCAGGACGCGGCCTCCGTTGCTGGTCTGTTGGTCACGACAGAAGCCATGATCGCGGAGAAGCCAAAGAAGGAAACAGCACCGGCCCTGCCCGCTGGTCCGGGCATGGACTTCTAAGCGGTCTTGCAGGCCCGTCTCATCAGGCGGGGACGGGCCTTTAATTCATTCCAGCCTTTACCGGCGAGAACGCATGCAGTTTTACAGGAGTGGGCGGACGAAGAATCAACTCTAACCTATGAAAGAAGCTGCTCAGACTGCTTCTCAGCACCGATCCGGGCAACTTCATATCGAGGTCAAGGTGTAGAGTTACAACCGTTTTCCACGGCGCATTGCCCCACCTGACTGGAGATTGTGAACTGCCGGCAAAGAAATTTTGAAGCATGTGTGGATCTCGCGAAGTGGAAAAATGGGTCAAATTCCAGCGGTAATCAACAGCGCCATCACTAAAACACGGGAGTGTCGCTCTTCTGAATCCGGTTTGCGATCTTCTGAAGGAAAGTCATCGACCTAGACCTGCTCACCCCACGGAAAGGTCGCGGTCGTGGTTGAGGGTTGAGTGGCTCGGTGATTGACTTTGCTTCGTTTTGCTGAACCCTCTGCCTATTGCCCGACATAGCGGGCGCGAGGCCGGATCAGCTTGTCATCCAGCCACTCAGAATACCGACCGAAAGCAGACAGATTGCTGCAGGCAAAACCTTCATAATCCCACCTCCCAATGACAGACTTTAACGGTTCTGAAGTCTGCATTTCCTCGGCAAGATGGTGACGAAGTATGCGCTAACCGGACCTGAACGCAGTACAACGGGTTTCCCTGTGCCACCCCTAAGCAGCCCCTCGCCGATGGTGAGAACCTCGATGGCACCATATCCCGTAAGGAACCGCGCTCGCTGTCGCAATCATTCTCAGTGCGGACGTTAGACGAAATTTCCTCCCTTCTTTCTTGACCCGTTAAATTCGCGGGCTATTAAGTAAAAGATGCTGATGAGGGGTACACCACTATGGATAAGAGTGCTCGGTAAACCGGACTTTCGCATGCGGTGCGTTGATGCGCCGCCTCACTCATTATTTGCACTAAGGACCATTTATGCCCAGACTTTCTGGAAAAACCGCACTCATAACTGGCGCGGCTAGAGGCATCGGCGCGGCCATTGCCCAGGCTTTCGCCAATGAGGACGCGCGCGTCATCGTGACCGACATCGACGCAGATAAAGGCCAGGCCACTGCCAATGCGATAGGGGCAAACTTTGTCCGTCTGGACGTCACCTCCGAAGTAGACTGGACTGAAATTGCCCGACAGTTTCCGGTGGTGGATGTGGTTGTCAATAATGCCGGAATTACAGGCTTTGAAGCGCCGTTCGAAGGCGCCCCACCTGCCCATGATCCAGAAAATGCCAGGCTGGACGATTGGCACGCCGTCCATGCGGTCAACCTGTACGGAACCTTTCTTGGCTGCCGTTATGCCATCCGCGCCATGCGGGCAAAAGGCGCTGGCTCCATCATCAATATCTCCTCGCGCTCAGGACTTGTTGGTATTCCAATGGCCGCGGCCTACGCCTCTTCCAAGGCCGCTGTCCGCAATCACACAAAGAGCGTGGCCCTCTATTGCGCCAGTCAGGGCTTGAATATCCGGTGCAACTCAATCCACCCCGCCGCCGTAATGACGCCGATGTGGGAGCCGATGCTGGGCGCTGGCCCAGATCGGAAAGACCGTGAAGCCGCGTTGGTCGCTGAAACGCCCATGCGACGCTTTGGCAGGCCCGAGGAGGTAGCGGCATTGGCAATCCTGCTCGCATCTGACGAGGCCAGCTATATGACCGGCGCTGAACTGAACATTGATGGTGGCATTCTTGCGGGATCAGCCGCGGCGCCACGAAGTTAGAACAAATAAGGTGGCGAGCGGTCAGGTTACTCCCATCATTCGGGCTCCTCCTGAAACCATGACTTTTTTTCAACCCACCTCGATCCAGGCCGGTGCATGATCACTCGTTCGTGGCAGCCCGCGAACCCACCGGTCCACACCGGCGGATTTCAGGTCGGCAGCGAATGTTGGGCTGAGGAGAAAGTGATCGATCCTGAGGCCTGCGTCGCGCTCAAAAGAGTTTCTCCAGTATTTCCAGAAAGTGTAGACCGGCTTGTCCGGATAGAGTGTCCTGACTGCATCGATCCATCCCTGTCCGAGCAGGCCGGCAAAAGCGCGCCGGACCTCCGGCCGAAAAAGCGCGTCATTCCGCCAACGCTCAGGGTTATAGACATCAAGTTCTGTCGGTACGACATTAAAATCGCCAATGAGTGCGACCGGCACATCAAGTTCCAGCAGCTCCTGCGCGTATTTCCGCAGGCGCCTGAGCCAGCTTAGCTTATAGCTCAATTTAGGGCCCGGCGCCGGGTTGCCGTTGGGAACGTAGAGGCAGCCGACAATCATCCCATTGATGGCAGCTTCAATGTAACGGCTTTGAGCATCGTTCGGCCCTCCTGGAAGGCTGCGACGCGTTTCGAGCGGCTCTATCTGGCGCGCCAGAATCGCAACGCCGTTCCAGCTTTTTTGGCCGTTCCAGATCGCGCCGTATCCGGCCTTTTCGATCGCGCGCCGGGGAAATTTTTCGTCCGGTGCCTTCAATTCCTGAAGACAGACGACATCCGGCCCCTCTTTCTCCAGCCAACGAAGCAGGAGGTCGAGACGTCCGTTGATGCCGTTAATGTTATAGGTAGCGAGCCTCACCGTAATCACTGCCTGGAGCGGCGACCGAGGTCACCCTCCACCCTTGCCGGGCCTTGCCTCGCCTTTTTCCTTGCGACGCTTGGCAGCGGCCAGGGAGCGGCTGACGTCTTTGCTTTCGGTGATCTGGTGCTGTTCGTTGCGGCGCACATAGCGTTTGCGGTTCCGGTATCAATCAATTCAGGTTTGCTCATCGCACAGTTCTCCTAACGCAGTGACCGCTTCAAAAGATGCATGGGATCAATACATTCCAGGATTTCGTAGCTATAAGCATGATGACGGCACGCCCTCGAAGCGGTTGGTTTTCAGAGCGGAACGAATTGGCCCGTCATTCGGTTGAATCGCAGTTGTCGTATAGCAGTGCAAAGTGCCATTGCTCTGGAGTGAAACGGGAAAGCTGGCAGCCAAGCCCTGAAAGTCGTCTGCCTCCCGCATCGGCGGCCTTCAAAAAGGATGAGGCCGGCCGGCTGAACTCAGTCGCAGCAAAGCGCCGAAATCACGGACGGGCTGAAGAAGCCGGTGTCGTAAGAACCAAGGTCGAACAAATGAGACGCCGCGCGAAACCGCTTCTGTCAGACGGACATGTTGCAAGATCGAAACC
Organism: Rhizobium sp. GR12; assembly: GCF_036596185.1. Taxonomy (NCBI): domain Bacteria; kingdom Pseudomonadati; phylum Pseudomonadota; class Alphaproteobacteria; order Hyphomicrobiales; family Rhizobiaceae; genus Rhizobium; species Rhizobium sp. GR12. The sequence continues at coordinate 11,467 of NZ_JASXTH010000029.1, forward strand.
ACGCCGGCCGCGTGACCCTGCGCAGCCAAACCTGCCGTTCGACCCGATGCCGCGACAGATCAAGCCCTGTCTGGCCTCACTGAAACCGGTTCCTCCGGAAGGTGAGGAGTGGGCTTTCGAGGTCAAGTGGGATGGTTACCGGCTGGCAGTCCATTTGGAACCAAAAGGCGTGCGTGTCATCACACGCGGTGGCCACGACTGGACATACCGCTTTCCCGCAATCGTCGAGGCCGCAAAAAACCTTGGTGTTGGCACCGCGATCATCGACGGGGAAGCAGTCGTGATCGAAAACGGCAAATCGGATTTCGGCGCGCTTCAACGGTCGCTCGGCGGACGCGGTGGCAAAAAGGCATCGTCGGAGGCCGTCCTCCTGGCTTTTGACCTCCTTTATTTTGATGGCCACGATCTGACCGGAATGGAACTATCCGTCCGTCGGCATCTGCTCGCCGAACTTCTCGGTGCTGAGGTTGGCGCAATTCAACTATCCAGGGAAATTCATGGAGACGGAACGACGCTTTTGAATAACGCCTGTTCGCTCGGCCTGGAAGGCATCATCGCGAAACGTCGCGATCGTTCCTATCGATCGGGCCGGTCGGGAGACTGGCTGAAGATTAAATGTATTCAGAGCGAAAGCTTCATGATCGTCGGGTACGAATGGTCTGAAGCCGCCCGCGGCAAGCTGGGCAGCCTGTTGCTCGCAGGCAGGAGGGGCGATAGCTGGGTGTCGGTTGGCTCGGTGGGAACAGGCTTCAGCACGAGCGATGCAGAATATCTTCGGAAAACCCTCGATAAACTGAAGACTGCAAAGCCGGTTGTTCCGCTCAAAGGTAAAAACCTTGTATTCGCCCAACCCACGTTAATCGCCGAAATCGAGTTCCGCGGATGGACGGATGAAGGCAACCTGCGCCATGCCTCTTACAAAGGGCTTCGTGACGTCCAGGATAATGCCGCAGTATTCGATATGAAGGATAAGTTTGCCACGACATGAAACGGGGCGTTTGACCTGTTTGAAGAGCGCCCTGTTGAGGCGGACAATTACGCGCGGGAGGAAGCCTTCTGGCCACGCGTAACCTTTCGAGTTCCAGGTGTCATCCTGGGGCACTCTCCGATCCTGAGCCGGAATCTCGGGTGCTGGCGTGACTGACGCCAGCACTACGACGGGTGATCAGGCGCTATGCATTCGCCATCGTGGTCCGAGTTCGAGACGCAACGATCAACTATCGCGTTGCATCAGCCCAAGAGCGACGGTGGTTGCAGCCAGGAGCGCCGTCAGGGTTAACGGTGCAGTGGCGCCATAGTAGTCGACGATGTAGCCACCGAAAAC
>NZ_JASXTH010000030.1:0-8588 GCF_036596185.1 Rhizobium sp. GR12
GCTTGTTCCCGGAGGCAGGCTCGATCCGGTCTATCTGATAACCGTGCCGGAGGACCTTGATGCCGTTTCGTGACCAGTACCAGGCCCAGGTTCGGCTCCTTATGCGCCTTCTTCCCATTGTGGCGCGCGAAGCCTGTTTTGCTCTCAAGGGCGGAACGGCGATCAACCTCTTTGTTCGCAACCTACCGCGCCTCTCGGTCGATATCGATCTGATGTATCTGCCGGTACATGACAGGCCGGAGGCTTTGGCTGGGATTGATGCCTCCATGAAGCGCATCAAGGCGGCAGCTCTGGCGGAGCTGCCCGGCGCTCGCGTCACCGAAAACATCCACGACGGCGCCATCCTTCGTCTTCTCGTGATTGCGGAGGGCACGCAGGTCAAGATCGAAGTCTCGCCCGTATTGCGTGGCGTGGTTCATGAACCTTCCACCATTCCTGTCACCGAGGTGGTCGAAGAGGCGTTCGGCTTTGCGGAAACCAGCGTTGTTTCCTTCGAAGACCTGTTTGCGGGCAAGCTGGTTGCAGCACTGGACCGGCAGCACCCGCGCGATCTCTTCGACGTGCAAGGTCTGCTCGCCCATGAAGGGCTGAGCGACGACCTCCGCGAAGCGTTCATCGTCTATCTGCTCAGTCACAACCGCCCTATGGGCGAGGTGCTATCAGGCCGCGTCAAGGACCTCGCAAACGAATACCCAGACCGGCAAACGCTTGCGAACTTCGCTCGACCAGCGCTTTTCCTCGCTTCTGGTTTTTGGCAACGCCTCCTCATTCTCGCCCACGAAATCATTGGCGAGCTGACGGATATCGTAGGTCAGGTCAACATCCTCCGAAAACCTGCGGATGGCGTTGTAGGCTTTCGACAAGGACGTGCCGCCTTTGAAGACAAGGTGGTCGCCAAGCGATGTGCCATAAAGGGTCTGCAGTGCCCAGACGACCCACGTGTCCTTTTCCAGAAGATGAATCGGCCGCTCGGCTTTCTCCGCGGCGATTGCGAGAACTTCCCTTCGATCGTCCCGAGACAGCTGCAAAAACTGTTCAGCCATAAGCGGCCTTTCCTACACTGCGGGCAAGCCAGCTGGGAAACTGAGGGGCGGCTGCAACAAGTTCGCCGAACGCTTCGGCGGAAAGCTTCCGCTTGATGCTCGGAAGTGCCTCTTCTGCCTTTTCCGGACCAAGCCATGCCAGCGCGCGCACAGCCAAGCCGGCAGGCTTGTTCGCCAAGGCGAGCTGCCAGCGCGGCACGTGCTTCAACTCGACCGTCTGGCTACCGACAGTCATGGTTCGGCTGCGGCCGGATGTGAAATAGACGGACCGGATCGGTACCTGAGTGGACAGCCCCAACGCGTTTGCAGCCGCGGCACCATTCGAAACGATCACCTCGCCACGCTGGTGCGCAACGGCTTCGACGGCCTGCTCGACCGTTGGTGGCCGGCTTCCAAAGCGGCTCTTGATTGCCTTGAGATAGATCCCCCGACCGGCCCGAACGAGCTCGCCGCGTTCATAAAGACGCGACAACGCCTGGTCTACCGCCGCTCGGTTTCCCAAATGCAAGAAGGCCTTCGCGGACAGCGCCGTTCCTTCCGGCAGCTGTTCGGCATAGGTCATGATCTGTGTCGTTAGTCGTTGCATGGCAATTCTCCTGTCAGAAATATATGCGGTTTTCTGACAGGTTGCAATGTGCGTCCCTCAATCATGAGGAGAAGCGCACAATGAGTAATGGATCAGGGTAGCGGGCCCAGCCGTAGTTGCTGATCGATGGTACGTGAACGCCTGTCGACAGGCCTAGAGTTCAGCCATAGCGTGTAGGCATACATTTTTGTCCAACAGGAAGCACTTAATGCCTTTTTCCAAGTCGCAGGACCTTATACGCCTTGCACGGATGGCCACTACGAGGCGGGCCGGGGTTATCCGGGGCCCGTCACTGACAAGGATCTGTGCGTCAAACCGCAGGTCGGGAATGGCGGCAAAGTCCCTGGCCAGCATGTCGCGATAGCCCGACAGGCCGAACGGGCGGCCATTGTGTTCGATATTGTCGTCGACGAAGGTGGCGAGTTCATCGAAGGCCTGTCGGTTGAGGCAGTCGAGGTAATCAAGGTAGATGTCCTTGAGTGTCGGCATGTGTTCCTCCTGATTGGGATCGTCAAATCAGTTGCGGTTTTGGCTTTCCCGTCAGCATGGCGCGCGACGCCCGTCGCTCAGTGCTCGTGCCATCATCAACCTCCTATTCCTAGAGACGTTGAATCACCTTCGCTCGCTCCCGTCGCATCACGTTTGATTCATCAATCACAAGATTTACTCTAGGTGCTTCAACCCGTGATCTATCAGCCACGAACTACGATCCGAGAGGCCCATGTCGATTTCAGATGCGATTTTCCGCCCTTTCGATACGCTGATGCGGCCGTTCGACATTCCGCATGATCTCGCGGAAACCTGTGCTTCGTCGCTGCTACGAGATGGCGACGATCGAATAGTCCGGCGTGCCTTGCCAGATCAGATCCCAGGACGCGCCGGGCCGGACGTTCTGGACAGCCCCCGGATCGAAAGAAACCAGGCAGTTTCCGCCGGGCGCACGGACGGAGGGGTAGATGAGGCCGCGGCTTCCATCTCTTCGCAACCGGGCGGCCAGTTCCTGTCCCTCGAGATAACCAACCTCCGGGTCCGGGTTGAGCGCGGCGTGTTCGGGTTCATCGGTCAGGTCGTCGAATTCTCCGATGAAGTCGGAGATCAGTTCGACATAACGGGCGCTGTCATGGAATGAGCCGGTGAAACGGAGCTCGCGGGTTCTGTGCCATGCGACCTCCGCGACCGATACGATTACGTCCCAGGCGCAATACCAGGCACCGCGATCTTCGGAGTTGAAGCGGTTGCCGCCTACCCGCGTATAGGTGAAGGCCGCATTGACGTGCGTGTCGCCGTAGATTCTGAGATCGCGGTTGCGCCGCCGCCAGGCAAGCTCTCGCGGATCGAGATGCGGATTGCGGCCGCGCTCGGCGAGCAACCGGGCGCTGGTTAACCCCTCGATCTCGGCCAGAACCTCCAGTTCCTCGTCGCTGTCGACCAGACCGCGAAGCGCCGGTGGCTTGTGGTAGGTTGCGGGCAGCAGGCGGACCAGTCCTCGAACCGACAGTTCGGTTTTCCTCATGCGCCGCCCCGCAGCGCGTCGAGATAGGTTCGGATCGCCAGAATTTGTGGGAGGCCGCCATCGATGGCGGTGTCGACCGGCCGCGCGCCGCTGAAGAGAGGGCCCGTGTTTGGGCGCGTGAACCAGCTTCTGGAGAGTTGCTCAGAGAAGTAGAGTTCGAGCGACTTGTAGATCCCGATCACGGCACTGAGGCGCAGCAACTGGTCCTTCGTCAATTCGCCGGTAAACCCCGGTTTACGCGCGCGCTTCCATGTGCTCTCCGACATGTCGGCGAGGCCCGCTGCTTCCCTGAGGCTCAGCGACCATGCATCGGCGACCTTGGCATAGGCCTTGAGTGCGACGGCATTGAGTTCCGCGGGCTTGTGGGGCTTGACGGCGATTTGCATAGTGGCCTCCTGATGTTCGTAATATAGGCCATATGATCTGAAAGTAAAGATCATTTGGACCGATATTTGATCGTGAAGTGGCTCCCGCTGCAAGAGCCTTCTCCTGCTTCGATATTGCGTCCTGGACAAGAGCAATGCGCGCATGCTCCGCCGGAATGGGTGGGCGAGCCGTCCTGCCAAATCGCCAATTGATGACCTTAAAAAAGCGTAGCTGGCCACGCTTGTCCGCCTCGAACGTAGCAGGCAGGCGCTTATGCGGAAACTGAAGAGATGGTTCGGTGAGCGGTTTCGATGAGATCGAGACCGATGCCAACGGAGTTTTGAGGGTTAATTGGCGGCGCGCTGCAGGGCATTATGTTTGAAATATTTTACCAGAATAAATCCTGTAAATACATATATTATTATTTTTATACTTTGACCGTGGAATAAATTACCACCCTATAGGCTTGAGTGAATGGATTGATCGCGGCGCGCAATTGACTTGAGGAAGGGAAGGAGCGTATCAAACATATAATTTACGCTGGAATGATGCTGAAACATATAAAATATAGTAAGCGAACCATTGCCGAAGGAGGCAGGAGTTTAATTGGCGGATTTTGCTTGTTTTGCGGATAGGTAATTTGAGTTACTTGTAACAGATGATTTTATATAGGTTTTTGTATGGAGAATGGATTTATTTATAGGTAGAGCTGAGAGGGAATCTGATTGAGAAATGGATTGGAAAGGTGATGAAAATTGATGGCGATCGATCATAATAACAATATCATGATATTGTTATTATGATCGATCGCCATCAATTTTCATCACCTTTCCAATCCATTTCTCAATCAGATTCCCTCTCAGCTCTACCTATAAATAAATCCATTCTCCATACAAAAACCTATATAAAATCATCTGTTACAAGTAACTCAAATTACCTATCCGCAAAACAAGCAAAATCCGCCAATTAAACTCCTGCCTCCTTCGGCAATGGTTCGCTTACTATATTTTATATGTTTCAGCATCATTCCAGCGTAAATTATATGTTTGATACGCTCCTTCCCTTCCTCAAGTCAATTGCGCGCCGCGATCAATCCATTCACTCAAGCCTATAGGGTGGTAATTTATTCCACGGTCAAAGTATAAAAATAATAATATATGTATTTACAGGATTTATTCTGGTAAAATATTTCAAACATAATGCCCTGCAGCGCGCCGCCAATTAACCCTCAAAACTCCGTTGGCATCGGTCTCGATCTCATCGAAACCGCTCACCGAACCATCTCTTCAGTTTCCGCATAAGCGCCTGCCTGCTACGTTCGAGGCGGACAAGCGTGGCCAGCTACGCTTTTTTAAGGTCATCAATTGGCGATTTGGCAGGACGGCTCGCCCACCCATTCCGGCGGAGCATGCGCGCATTGCTCTTGTCCAGGACGCAATATCGAAGCAGGAGAAGGCTCTTGCAGCGGGAGCCACTTCACGATCAAATATCGGTCCAAATGATCTTTACTTTCAGATCATATGGCCTATATTACGAACATCAGGAGGCCACTATGCAAATCGCCGTCAAGCCCCACAAGCCCGCGGAACTCAATGCCGTCGCACTCAAGGCCTATGCCAAGGTCGCCGATGCATGGTCGCTGAGCCTCAGGGAAGCAGCGGGCCTCGCCGACATGTCGGAGAGCACATGGAAGCGCGCGCGTAAACCGGGGTTTACCGGCGAATTGACGAAGGACCAGTTGCTGCGCCTCAGTGCCGTGATCGGGATCTACAAGTCGCTCGAACTCTACTTCTCTGAGCAACTCTCCAGAAGCTGGTTCACGCGCCCAAACACGGGCCCTCTCTTCAGCGGCGCGCGGCCGGTCGACACCGCCATCGATGGCGGCCTCCCACAAATTCTGGCGATCCGAACCTATCTCGACGCGCTGCGGGGCGGCGCATGAGGAAAACCGAACTGTCGGTTCGAGGACTGGTCCGCCTGCTGCCCGCAACCTACCACAAGCCACCGGCGCTTCGCGGTCTGGTCGACAGCGACGAGGAACTGGAGGTTCTGGCCGAGATCGAGGGGTTAACCAGCGCCCGGTTGCTCGCCGAGCGCGGCCGCAATCCGCATCTCGATCCGCGAGAGCTTGCCTGGCGGCGGCGCAACCGCGATCTCAGAATCTACGGCGACACGCACGTCAATGCGGCCTTCACCTATACGCGGGTAGGCGGCAACCGCTTCAACTCCGAAGATCGCGGTGCCTGGTATTGCGCCTGGGACGTAATCGTATCGGTCGCGGAGGTCGCATGGCACAGAACCCGCGAGCTCCGTTTCACCGGCTCATTCCATGACAGCGCCCGTTATGTCGAACTGATCTCCGACTTCATCGGAGAATTCGACGACCTGACCGATGAACCCGAACACGCCGCGCTCAACCCGGACCCGGAGGTTGGTTATCTCGAGGGACAGGAACTGGCCGCCCGGTTGCGAAGAGATGGAAGCCGCGGCCTCATCTACCCCTCCGTCCGTGCGCCCGGCGGAAACTGCCTGGTTTCTTTCGATCCGGGGGCTGTCCAGAACGTCCGGCCCGGCGCGTCCTGGGATCTGATCTGGCAAGGCACGCCGGACTATTCGATCGTCGCCATCTCGTAGCAGCGACGAAGCACAGGTTTCCGCGAGATCATGCGGAATGTCGAACGGCCGCATCAGCGTATCGAAAGGGCGGAAAATCGCATCTGAAATCGACATGGGCCTCTCGGATCGTAGTTCGTGGCTGATAGATCACGGGTTGAAGCACCTAGAGTAAATCTTGTGATTGATGAATCAAACGTGATGCGACGGGAGCGAGCGAAGGTGATTCAACGTCTCTAGGAATAGGAGGTTGATGATGGCACGAGCACTGAGCGACGGGCGTCGCGCGCCATGCTGACGGGAAAGCCAAAACCGCAACTGATTTGACGATCCCAATCAGGAGGAACACATGCCGACACTCAAGGACATCTACCTTGATTACCTCGACTGCCTCAACCGACAGGCCTTCGATGAACTCGCCACCTTCGTCGACGACAATATCGAACACAATGGCCGCCCGTTCGGCCTGTCGGGCTATCGCGACATGCTGGCCAGGGACTTTGCCGCCATTCCCGACCTGCGGTTTGACGCACAGATCCTTGTCAGTGACGGGCCCCGGATAACCCCGGCCCGCCTCGTAGTGGCCATCCGTGCAAGGCGTATAAGGTCCTGCGACTTGGAAAAAGGCATTAAGTGCTTCCTGTTGGACAAAAATGTATGCCTACACGCTATGGCTGAACTCTAGGCCTGTCGACAGGCGTTCACGTACCATCGATCAGCAACTACGGCTGGGCCCGCTACCCTGATCCATTACTCATTGTGCGCTTCTCCTCATGATTGAGGGACGCACATTGCAACCTGTCAGAAAACCGCATATATTTCTGACAGGAGAATTGCCATGCAACGACTAACGACACAGATCATGACCTATGCCGAACAGCTGCCGGAAGGAACGGCGCTGTCCGCGAAGGCCTTCTTGCATTTGGGAAACCGAGCGGCGGTAGACCAGGCGTTGTCGCGTCTTTATGAACGCGGCGAGCTCGTTCGGGCCGGTCGGGGGATCTATCTCAAGGCAATCAAGAGCCGCTTTGGAAGCCGGCCACCAACGGTCGAGCAGGCCGTCGAAGCCGTTGCGCACCAGCGTGGCGAGGTGATCGTTTCGAATGGTGCCGCGGCTGCAAACGCGTTGGGGCTGTCCACTCAGGTACCGATCCGGTCCGTCTATTTCACATCCGGCCGCAGCCGAACCATGACTGTCGGTAGCCAGACGGTCGAGTTGAAGCACGTGCCGCGCTGGCAGCTCGCCTTGGCGAACAAGCCTGCCGGCTTGGCTGTGCGCGCGCTGGCATGGCTTGGTCCGGAAAAGGCAGAAGAGGCACTTCCGAGCATCAAGCGGAAGCTTTCCGCCGAAGCGTTCGGCGAACTTGTTGCAGCCGCCCCTCAGTTTCCCAGCTGGCTTGCCCGCAGTGTAGGAAAGGCCGCTTATGGCTGAACAGTTTTTGCAGCTGTCTCGGGACGATCGAAGGGAAGTTCTCGCAATCGCCGCGGAGAAAGCCGAGCGGCCGATTCATCTTCTGGAAAAGGACACGTGGGTCGTCTGGGCACTGCAGACCCTTTATGGCACATCGCTTGGCGACCACCTTGTCTTCAAAGGCGGCACGTCCTTGTCGAAAGCCTACAACGCCATCCGCAGGTTTTCGGAGGATGTTGACCTGACCTACGATATCCGTCAGCTCGCCAATGATTTCGTGGGCGAGAATGAGGAGGCGTTGCCAAAAACCAGAAGCGAGGAAAAGCGCTGGTCGAGCGAAGTTCGCAAGCGTTTGCCGGTCTGGGTATTCGTTTGCGAGGTCCTTGACGCGGCCTGATAGCACCTCGCCCATAGGGCGGTTGTGACTGAGCAGATAGACGATGAACGCTTCGCGGAGGTCGTCGCTCAGCCCTTCATGGGCGAGCAGACCTTGCACGTCGAAGAGATCGCGCGGGTGCTGCCGGTCCAGTGCTGCAACCAGCTTGCCCGCAAACAGGTCTTCGAAGGAAACAACGCTGGTTTCCGCAAAGCCGAACGCCTCTTCGACCACCTCGGTGACAGGAATGGTGGAAGGTTCATGAACCACGCCACGCAATACGGGCGAGACTTCGATCTTGACCTGCGTGCCCTCCGCAATCACGAGAAGACGAAGGATGGCGCCGTCGTGGATGTTTTCGGTGACGCGAGCGCCGGGCAGCTCCGCCAGAGCTGCCGCCTTGATGCGCTTCATGGAGGCATCAATCCCAGCCAAAGCCTCCGGCCTGTCATGTACCGGCAGATACATCAGATCGATATCGACCGAGAGGCGCGGTAGGTTGCGAACAAAGAGGTTGATCGCCGTTCCGCCCTTGAGAGCAAAACAGGCTTCGCGCGCCACAATGGGAAGAAGGCGCATAAGGAGCCGAACCTGGGCCTGGTACTGGTCACGAAACGGCATCAAGGTCCTCCGGCACGGTTATCAGATAGACCGGATCGAGCCTGCCTCCGGGAACAAGC
>NZ_JASXTH010000031.1:0-5124 GCF_036596185.1 Rhizobium sp. GR12
CATCCGCTTGATTTCTCTAGAACGAAGCAGTCCGTCGCCAGCAGCGCCGCCGCCCTCGTTCAGTGAGCGGACTTATAGAGAGCAGCTTGCGCTTACGTCAATGGGCAAAAAAGAAAATCCTTGGAAAAAAACGGGCGCCAAAATTCCGTAAAATAATCAACACCTTGGTGGCATCGACGTCGTGTGGACAATTATTTCCAGAATTACGATGGCATTTTTAGTAGTCCGCTTTCACTATACAGAGGCTTACGCCTGCTCAAATTGTCGAATAGAGCTTAATACGGCGGTGGTTGGGTTGCGCCACGAGTGCAAGCTTGATCGCCGAAACATTTCGAGTGAGTGCTATCCTTGAGGATAGCGAATTCCAAACAGCAGAATGGAAACGCTCGAAATGTCTGATGGTTCTTGGGTAGATTGGTTTCCTTTCGTCTTTTTCCCGGCCAAGATCATAGTACTCGGCATAGGCATGTATTATGCGATCAAGTGGCATCACGACCAGGCGAAGAAAGACAGCGAGACGAAGGGGCACTGAGCGTGCCCCTGCTGTCCGTCGCTCAAGCTCGCATTGCATTGCTGGCTGAAGGCGACGAGAGCGGCAAGCAGTTGCAGCGCCTCCACGGCGAATTGTCAGCCTCATAACTGTCACGGAACAACGGGCGAACTATGTGAGAACATCCGCGCCAATTGTTCTACATTAGATTTTTCTCAATGAGAACATTAGCTTGTCTCTATCAAAAGCCGCTCCAGATAGCTGGAAGCGGCATGCTTGATGAAATAAATAGAATACGAGTAGCCAATATTCGGGAAAGTATTTGAGCTAGAAAAATGTTGCTCGTTCCCATGAAACATGGAGATCAATCGAGATTTCCACTCACTTTGTCAATTAGCTCAAGGATATGCTTAATCTGCAAGCCTCCGCCCATGGCTTTAACGACAGTGCGCCAGCCGTTCGGTGCGCCTTTCCGATTGGGTCCCAGGTCGCTATCGCCTCGTAGAGCGGAGATCGATCCAGATTTTAAGCGTCAAAACACCTGTTACGACACACGCCGCAGGTAATCCTAGATAGATCATCGGCCCAAAAAGTATCATACCCGGGGTGTCACAAACGCCAGGAGGCCCACAGCTCATGTGCGAGCTTACGGCATAGTCAATGAGATACGCAATCGATCCAAAGCCCGCTATGTCGTAACATGGATCATATGCGATCCTAAAAATATCGGCTGTCTCGCCTAGCACGAGAGAACCGTGAATAGAGCATTCCGGTATAGCTACGGCCTGTTTCGCCCATCCCGATCCGGGCCGCGCCAACGATACAGCGGACGCTTTCATGATCGTTGTCGTTGAAAACACGCAGCACGCCTCCACTTTTATTCCTTCACAGCAAAACGCACGCCCGTCCTGCCGGTCACTTCGGTCAATGGGGAGCGCGTTCCCGTCAGGACAGGCTGGATCACCGCGTACCATATTCCGTTACAGTGGACGCTTGTTTCCGGGGCTTGCCAAGCCATATCCACTTCCTGCTACGGTCAAGATAGCTCGAGGGCCGCGCGTACAATGGTGTGACGGCTTGCCGAACTGCCTTTCCGTCACGCTTCCCGTCAGACTGGGTCGAACATCTCCCTGAACTCCGGATCGGCAAAATAGGCAAGCTTTTCAGCAAAAATTGGTCGTTGTCCGGCCAGGAACAGCAGTTGTCCTTTCGCCGGCAGATTGCGTACCTCATCAGGGGTGAGTAGTGGCCGGCCGGTATGTTGCTGGCTGTAGGAGATCCCGGTCTTTTCGGAATCGAGCGCTCTCGCCATGGTCTGGAATACGACCGTTTCCTGTCCGAGCAAATCAGAGATGAGGCGGGCGCTGTCATGATCGTTGACGCCGAAGACCTGCAGCATGCCAGCGTTTGACAGGAAGGTTCCGGCGCGGTGACCGTATGTGGCACGCAGCTGATGGATGTCCTGGAGGATGGGCCAAAGCTGGACACCATAGCCCGCCATCAGACCCATCGCGCGTTCGACTGGAGCCAGATACCCAAGGGATGCAAACTCATCGAGCAGATAGAGAACAGGTGTCGTCGGCTTTGTCGGATCGCGGGCCATTTCGAGCAGGCTTTGTGAGACAAGCAGGCGCAGCCAGCGCGAATAGGTCGAGAGGCGATCAGGGGGAAGGACGAGGAACACCGTCACGTTGCAGCGCTTGAGATCGGCAAACCGGAAATCCGAGCGGCTGAGTACGTCCGTCATGCGCGGTGAATCGAGAAAATGAGTATGGCGTTGAGCTGCGGAAAGAACGCCTGCGGCTTCGCGATCGGATTTTCCGAGGTGGCGGTTCGCGGCACGAGCGACAAGACCTCTCGCCGCATCGCTTTCCTGCATACGCTTGAACAGTGCTGCGAAGTGTTCCGGAGCGAGGGTGAGATAGTCGCGAAGTGTTGCGAGGTGCCTGCGTCTCAAAGGCTCCGCTGCAACGATCCTGAGCAGCAATCCGGCAATAAGAGCTTTTGCTTCCTCGTTCCAATGCGCCTCGCCCGCCATTCCCGGTTCGTCGAACACGAGAGCGTCGGCAAGGGTACTGGCGTCTTCCGCGACATCGAGGCTGTGGGGATCGAGCATGGCCAGGGGATTGAAGGCTGCCGAGGGTCTTCCGGTCACCCCAAAAGGATCGAGCACATGAACGGGGCCGAATTTCTGGCGGGCACGGCCACTGATCCTTGCATTCTCGCCTTTTGGATCGACGCAGATCACGGAACGCTCGACGGTAAGCAGGTTTGGGATGATAGTGCCCACACCCTTGCCGGTACGCGTCGGTGCCATTGTGAGGAGATGGGCCGGACCATCATAGCGCAGAGGCTTGCCTGATTTGGTATCACGACCGATCAAGAGGCCGGAACCGGATGAGGTGAGAGCGGCTATCTCCTTGTCAGTCGCAAAGCGGGCGGAGCCATGGGTCTCAATGTCGCTATCCCCGAAATGCAAAATCAGCGCACTGGTGATGAACCGGAAGGTGATAGCAGCGAGCGCCAGCAGGGTGACGAGATCGGGGATGATGAAGACAACCGAGCCCCGCCCGAAACCCGTTTGCTCGAGGAAATGACGGCCACCCATGCCTATCACAAACGTGACAATGATGAGGATGAAGATAAATCCGAGGAGGCGTTTCCAGATCCGGAAGGGCATGGCAATCAAAGCGAGGAATGCCCAAAGCGGATCGCGCGCGGCGGATCGCATCATGTTTTTGAATGCGCCCCGGGCAAGTCGCGGTCGGTTCATGGAAACCCTTGCGTGCTGTCGCCACTCTCTGCCGTGCCCGGCTGTACCGGTCCGATCAGATCGGCAAAGAGCGCCTTGTCATTGTCGCGTGTCAGAAAGCCCGGTAGTTCGCGGCGCAGCCATTCACCGAGTTGCTTGCTGAATTCCTGATCATCCGAGGTCTCCAGGTGATGCACAACGAGCGACCCGATCAGGACCTTGCGGCGCATATCGTTGTTGCGCTCCGTTTTAGAAAGACGGGCCTTCAGGGCGGAACGTTGCGCATCCAGTTCAGCCAGGCGCTGTTCGATGGTTTTCCTTGCCACGATTATTCCTTTCGATTGCGGTCGCACCGGAACTGCCGCTGGTGACTGCGGCTTCGTTCCTGAAAGACAGACCAGTTTCTATGAGGAGATCGACATAGCGATTGTGAGAGTAGGTTTGACCATAGGGTTCATGACGCTGCGGTGGCTGCTACCTGAGCTCAGGATTGTTGTGTCACCGGTGAAGCTCAGTCGCTGGCTTTCGCGGCCTGTTTGAGCTTTTCGATGTGATCGCGGCAGAGCGTTTCAACCAGCTTGTGAAGTTCCGCCGTCCGCTCCTGAAGCCAGGTGAGCGCCTCTTCGGAAACCTCGAAACGCTTCGAATAGCGTGCCTTGACGTAGGCCTCATTCAGAATGTTGTACCACGTGGTAAATCGCTGACGGTCGCGCGGCCAGATGTCGATCAAACGGTGATCACGACCTTCGGAAAGTCCACGCAGGAATTTGAGATTGTGCGACGCAGGGGAATAGTTTGTCAGTGTCAGGAGGTAGCAGTTGTAGGCGGTCTCCACTGCCTGATGGAGTTCGAAAACAGCATGCTTCATCCGCTTGTCTTTCAGATACAGCGACGTATCGAGAAACGAGCGAGCGGCAGCCATCTCTTCGTAAAAATGCTCTTCGGCTACTCTGAGTGCATCGGCAGGTCTGAGCGGCTTCGGTTCAGCCAGCGGCCTGTCGTCGAATTCGTAGAGGACGATGCCTTCACGGGCGAGATCGACAAAGAAGGGTTGGCCGTCATTTAGAAAATTGCTGATCTCGCGAGCGCCGTGCACGATCAGGCCCACAGGCGTCTCGATCTCCTTGTCCCACATCAGCCGGTCTGTTGTCTTGTCCCAGTATTTGGGATCGGCCAGTTCCTTGTTGCTGACGATGACGAGAATGTCGAAATCCGAGCGGTAGCCTTTCGACGTATGCGGCTCATCCACCCAGGTGCCACGCGCGTAAGAACCAAACAGAATGATTTTGAAAATCCGTCCATCCTTCTTGGCGTAAGACTTGGAGCGCTCCACCAGATCAGCAAACTCTTCCTGGATAATTCCGACGACGCGCGCGAGCTCGCGTTGCTTTCGTTCCGGCAAATGTTCAAGGCTGGTCTTCATGTCTGCTCCGTTTCTGGACGGTATCCTGTATGGTCCATTGTAAACTTCTTTGAAACTCCGATTTTTGGCAGCCGCCAATCAAATGCCTGTCTCCCGCACGCGCAATCTTCCGGCGGGTTGCCTGCGCGCGCTCCTCTATGTCGAGCCGCGCCTGCGATGTCTTCCTCCACTCTTCCAGCTCGCTTGTCCCTTGTCCTCTGTCCCTGATCCGTCGTGCGATCAGCCTGCGCCTATCGCCCTCCCCGGATTGATGCATTTGTGTCCCTATTCAAACACGAGCAATGGCCACTTGGCGACTACTACTTTTAGCAGTCGAAATCACCGTTCGTTGTTGCTAGCGTTGCCACCGGTAAACAGACAAGGGCGCACTTACGACTTGCGGCGACTTGCGGCCGACTTGCGGCGCGTTTGAGCGTTTGACGTCCTCCTTGAGAACCGGGGATTTCGTTTGGCGATTTA
>NZ_JASXTH010000032.1:0-4094 GCF_036596185.1 Rhizobium sp. GR12
GCTTGTTCCCGGAGGCAGGCTCGATCCGGTCTATCTGATAACCGTGCCGGAGGACCTTGATGCCGTTTCGTGACCAGAGGTGGCTCGGTTTGATTGAACAGTTTCGGGCGTTTCGCTAAGTGGATTACCGCCTCGATTATGCAGCCACCATCATTGGTGCCAGCGCGTTGAAGTAGGCTTGATCCGGCGTCTGCCGAAAAGCGTGCCGCAACCTGTTTGATGGTTATTGCCCGGTCTATCGAAGCGTGACCTTGCTATTTTCGGCTGTGGATACGTGTGTGTTGCGCATATTTAACTCAATAGCTGCAGGGTACATTGTGCGTGTTGTGCTTTGACTTTTGGGGATTGAATTGAATGAGGACAGCTTTACTTCTCTGTGCCGCCGCGATGACATTGACTGGCTGCCAGACTCCAGCGCCACAGTCGGTTTTGGATTCGCAGCGCCCTCCGTCCAGATCGATTAAACGTGACTATGTGGACGCATTGCGCGGAACCATCAAACCCGGAGATTTCACTAAAGCCGAGATTTCCAGCGTCGTGCTGCTCGATCCTGAAAGGCGGATTTACGCTTTTTGCACGCGCACGGCGGAACGTGCCGACCCGAATTGGTCCTATGTCGGCGTAGCCTTAAAACACAACGTGAGCGTGGACGCCTCAAAGAATGACTACCGCTGCCGTGACAAGCGGCTGCGGTACTACGATTTTCCTGAGTTGCTAAACATGAAGTCCTGATAAAGCCCGGCAGGCGGCGCTTAGCTCCTTTCGCGCCGCCTGTTGCCGGCTGCGGAGATTGCAAGGCCAGCTTCGAGGCTCGTGCCGTTGTACCGGGTGTCTTCAAGCCGTGGCTTACACGCCTTTTATGATGTCGCAGATGCCCTTGCGGATGACGTCCTTGTCGGCGATCTGTCCTGCCTGAATGTTGAAAACAGCATCGATCCGGACAGCGGCGCCTTTCTGGCGGGCGACAACGCGCAGGGTCTGAATTCTGCCGCTTCCGCTGGTTTCCTGATGGGCATCGATTGACGAGAGTGCCTTGTTGATCTGGATACCTGAAAAACCTTCTGCTGCGACGGCTTGGGCGAGCTTTTGAAGGACAGCGGGTGCTTTGGCTTTCGGCAATTCCTGAAAGGATTTGTAAGAGACAGCCGTAACCATCGGCACACCTGAGACTGTGAAGTTTTTTTCGCACGATGCTGCGAAGGCCGGGCTGGAGACGATGATCAGACCGAGAATTGCGATGGCATGTTTCATATTGCGTAATCCCAGTTGTGGGTGAAGGTTTTCAGCTGTTGGCCGCATCAGAATGTCGACCGTTTTCCTCTGTAGGTCGATGGCGGCGGTAGTGCTTCATGGGCTTGCGCAAGTGTTTCCAGCCATGTTGCGAGTCCATCAGGAACGGTGTCATTGCCGGATTCCAGCGCCTCGATCCATGAGAGTTCACATTGCAAGGCAGAGGCAATATTGATTGGCGTCCAGCGGATCACCCGCAGGCATTCATTAAAGCGTTCTGGCGACATGATGATTGGTTATGTTCCCCGTATTTTCCGCAGCAGCGACGGTCAATTATTGTGCAACTTTTGATAGGCCCAAGGATCCGTATCTGGTCTGATCACATTCGCTCGAGAGGATAGCACGCGCTGCACGATGCGCGCCCGGAATATTATACCTTTATCGGCGATATCAATACATATATTTGTATATTTATACTTTTTGCACGGAATAAATTACCCTTCAGGCAGAGTGAGCAGGGAACGGGATGAGGGTTGAATCAGGACGGGAGACATCTGAAACATATAATTAAGTCGGGGAAGTGAAGAAAACATATAAATAAGTATAAATGAACCATCCCGAGGTAAGGGCGATGATTTTATCGTCAGAGTTCGCCTGTTTGCGCGCAGATAATTTTTGCCGTTATAACCATGTGATTTTATATAGGTTTTTACAGTGGGGTGGATTTATTTATAGGTTGGGCTGGAAGGAATCTGATTAGGAAGTGGATTGAAAAGGCGATGAAAATTGGCGGCGATCGATTATAATAACAATATCATGATATTGTTATTATAATCGATCGCCGCCAATTTTCATCGCCTTTTCAATCCACTTCCTAATCAGATTCCTTCCAGCCCAACCTATAAATAAATCCACCCCACTGTAAAAACCTATATAAAATCACATGGTTATAACGGCAAAAATTATCTGCGCGCAAACAGGCGAACTCTGACGATAAAATCATCGCCCTTACCTCGGGATGGTTCATTTATACTTATTTATATGTTTTCTTCACTTCCCCGACTTAATTATATGTTTCAGATGTCTCCCGTCCTGATTCAACCCTCATCCCGTTCCCTGCTCACTCTGCCTGAAGGGTAATTTATTCCGTGCAAAAAGTATAAATATACAAATATATGTATTGATATCGCCGATAAAGGTATAATATTCCGGGCGCGCATCGTGCAGCGCGTGCTATCCTCTCGAGCGAATGTGATCAGACCAGATACGGATCCTTGGGCCTATCAAAAGTTGCACAATAATTGACCGTCGCTGCTGCGGAAAATACGGGGAACATAACCAATCATCATGTCGCCAGAACGCTTTAATGAATGCCTGCGGGTGATCCGCTGGACGCCAATCAATATTGCCTCTGCCTTGCAATGTGAACTCTCATGGATCGAGGCGCTGGAATCCGGCAATGACACCGTTCCTGATGGACTCGCAACATGGCTGGAAACACTTGCGCAAGCCCATGAAGCACTACCGCCGCCATCGACCTACAGAGGAAAACGGTCGACATTCTGATGCGGCCAACAGCTGAAAACCTTCACCCACAACTGGGATTACGCAATATGAAACATGCCATCGCAATTCTCGGTCTGATCATCGTCTCCAGCCCGGCCTTCGCAGCATCGTGCGAAAAAAACTTCACAGTCTCAGGTGTGCCGATGGTTACGGCTGTCTCTTACAAATCCTTTCAGGAATTGCCGAAAGCCAAAGCACCCGCTGTCCTTCAAAAGCTCGCCCAAGCCGTCGCAGCAGAAGGTTTTTCAGGTATCCAGATCAACAAGGCACTCTCGTCAATCGATGCCCATCAGGAAACCAGCGGAAGCGGCAGAATTCAGACCCTGCGCGTTGTCGCCCGCCAGAAAGGCGCCGCTGTCCGGATCGATGCTGTTTTCAACATTCAGGCAGGACAGATCGCCGACAAGGACGTCATCCGCAAGGGCATCTGCGACATCATAAAAGGCGTGTAAGCCACGGCTTGAAGACACCCGGTACAACGGCACGAGCCTCGAAGCTGGCCTTGCAATCTCCGCAGCCGGCAACAGGCGGCGCGAAAGGAGCTAAGCGCCGCCTGCCGGGCTTTATCAGGACTTCATGTTTAGCAACTCAGGAAAATCGTAGTACCGCAGCCGCTTGTCACGGCAGCGGTAGTCATTCTTTGAGGCGTCCACGCTCACGTTGTGTTTTAAGGCTACGCCGACATAGGACCAATTCGGGTCGGCACGTTCCGCCGTGCGCGTGCAAAAAGCGTAAATCCGCCTTTCAGGATCGAGCAGCACGACGCTGGAAATCTCGGCTTTAGTGAAATCTCCGGGTTTGATGGTTCCGCGCAATGCGTCCACATAGTCACGTTTAATCGATCTGGACGGAGGGCGCTGCGAATCCAAAACCGACTGTGGCGCTGGAGTCTGGCAGCCAGTCAATGTCATCGCGGCGGCACAGAGAAGTAAAGCTGTCCTCATTCAATTCAATCCCCAAAAGTCAAAGCACAACACGCACAATGTACCCTGCAGCTATTGAGTTAAATATGCGCAACACACACGTATCCACAGCCGAAAATAGCAAGGTCACGCTTCGATAGACCGGGCAATAACCATCAAACAGGTTGCGGCACGCTTTTCGGCAGACGCCGGATCAAGCCTACTTCAACGCGCTGGCACCAATGATGGTGGCTGCATAATCGAGGCGGTAATCCACTTAGCGAAACGCCCGAAACTGTTCAATCAAACCGAGCCACCTCTGGTCACGAAACGGCATCAAGGTCCTCCGGCACGGTTATCAGATAGACCGGATCGAGCCTGCCTCCGGGAACAAGC
>NZ_JASXTH010000034.1:0-2622 GCF_036596185.1 Rhizobium sp. GR12
TCATCAAACTGCGTTTGATGAACATAATCAATGGGAACGAAGAAGTCGATCGAGCTATTAGTAACGGTAAGCTTCACATGTTGCCATGCTTCCACACCCGTCCTATCAACGTGGTCGTCTTCCACGGCTCTGATAGGGAACACTCGTTTTCAGGTTGGTTTCCCGCTTAGATGCCTTCAGCGGTTATCCATTCCGTATATAGCTACTCTGCTATGCCCTTGGCAGGACAACAGATCCACCAGAGATACGTCCATCCCGGTCCTCTCGTACTAGGGACAGATCCTGTCAATATTCCTACACCCACGGCAGATAGGGACCGAACTGTCTCACGACGTTCTGAACCCAACTCACGTACCGCTTTAAATGGCGAACAGCCATACCCTTGGGACCTGCTCCAGCCCCAGGATGCGATGAGTCGACATCGAGGTGCCAAACAACCCCGTCGATATGGACTCTTGGGGGTCATCAGCCTGTTATCCCCGGCGTACCTTTTATCCGTTGAGCGATGGCCCTTCCACACGGGACCACCGGATCACTATGACCGACTTTCGTCTCTGCTCGACTTGTCAGTCTCGCAGTCAGGCGGGCTTATGCCATTGCACTCGACGACCGATTTCCGACCGGTCTGAGCCCACCATCGCGCGCCTCCGTTACTCTTTCGGAGGCGACCGCCCCAGTCAAACTACCCACCATACACTGTCCCGGATCCGGATAACGGACCGCGGTTAGACATCCACGAAGATAAGGGTGGTATTTCAAGGATGGCTCCACGAGAACTGGCGTCCCCGCTTCAAAGCCTACCACCTATCCTACACATGCCTTGGCGAATGCCAGTGTAAAGCTATAGTAAAGGTGCACGGGGTCTTTCCGTCTGACCGCAGGAACCCCGCATCTTCACGGGGAATTCAATTTCACTGAGTCTATGTTGGAGACAGCGGGGAAGTCGTTACGCCATTCGTGCAGGTCGGAACTTACCCGACAAGGAATTTCGCTACCTTAGGACCGTTATAGTTACGGCCGCCGTTTACTGGGGCTTCAGTTCAGAGCTTGCACCCCTCCCTTTAACCTTCCAGCACCGGGCAGGCGTCAGACCCTATACGTCGTATTGCTACTTCGCAGAGCCCTGTGTTTTTGATAAACAGTCGCTACCCCCTGGTCTGTGCCACCCCATCATACTTGCGTAAAATGGGGTCACGCTTCTTCCGAAGTTACGCGTGCAATTTGCCGAGTTCCTTCAACATAGTTCTCTCAAGCGCCTTGGTATACTCTACCTGACCACCTGTGTCGGTTTCGGGTACGGTCTATACGGTGGAGCTATTTCCTGGAACCTCTTCGCTGCACATCCAATCCAGTAAGAATGTACAACACACGAGATCCGTCACTACCACCAGGCCCACGAATATTAACGTGGTTCCCATCGACTACGCGTGTCCGCCTCGTCTTAGGGGCCGGCTAACCCTGCTCAGATTAACTTTAAGCAGGAACCCTTGGTCTTTCGGCGAGGGAGTCTCTCACTCCCTTTATCGTTACTCATGTCAACATTCGCACTTCCGATATCTCCAGGGCCCCTCACAGGTACCCCTTCACAGACTTACGGAACGCTCCGCTACCACAGCACAGTCACTATAACTGCACTATCCTCAGCTTCGGTGCATGGCTTTAGCCCCGTTACATTTTCGGCGCAAAGACCCTTATTTAGACCAGTGAGCTGTTACGCTTTCTTTAAATGATGGCTGCTTCTAAGCCAACATCCTGGTTGTTTTGGGATCCTCACATCCTTTCCCACTTAGCCATGACTTGGGGACCTTAGCTGGAGGTCAGGGTTGTTGCCCTCTTCACGACGGACGTTAGCACCCGCCGTGTGTCTGCCGACTAGTACTCCTCGGTATTCGGAGTTTGGTTAGGATCAGTAAGACGGTGAGTCCCCATAGCCCATCCAGTGCTCTACCCCCGAGGGTATTCGGTCGACGCTCTACCTAAATAGATTTCGCGGAGAACCAGCTATTTCCGAGTTTGATTGGCCTTTCACCCCTAGCCACAAGTCATCCCAATCTATTGCAACAGATACGGGTTCGGCCCTCCAGTTGGTGTTACCCAACCTTCAGCCTGCTCATGGCTAGATCACTCGGTTTCGGGTCTAATGCAACTAACTAAATCGCCCTGTTCAGACTCGCTTTCGCTGCGCCTACACCTACCGGCTTAAGCTTGCTAGTTACACTAAGTCGTTGACCCATTATACAAAAGGTACGCCGTCACCCTTGCGGGCTCCGACTGTTTGTAGGCATCCGGTTTCAGGTTCTATTTCACTCCCCTCGTCGGGGTGCTTTTCACCTTTCCCTCACGGTACTTGTTCGCTATCGGTCATGCACGAGTACTTAGGCTTGGAGAGTGGTCTCCCCATGTTCAGACAGGATTTCACGTGTCCCGCCCTACTCAAGGACAATGACTGTTCTACGCGTAAGGGGCTATCACCCTCTATGGCCGACCTTTCCAGATCGTTCCGCTTTATTCATCATTGCCACTGGCCTGGTCCGCGTTCGCTCGCCACTACTTACGGAGTCTCGGTTGATGTCCTTTCCTGCAGGTACTTAGATGTTTCAGTTCCCTGCGTTCGCTTCTTAC
>NZ_JASXTH010000035.1:0-2550 GCF_036596185.1 Rhizobium sp. GR12
GTAAGCGCGATTTTCGATGCGCCTAGACGGCCTCTTCAGGGGTAATCGCGCACGGATTCTAGCGGTACCCAGCTTTATTGGGCATTTGCCCTGGAGAAGTTGAACGGCAAAAGGTCGCCGATTTCGGCCGCTTGGCCCCGCTGTGGCAACTCAGTGAGCACGTGGCGTAGCCAGGTGAGCGGGTCGACGCCGCAGGCGCGGCAGGTCAGCATGAGACTGTAGATCACGGCGCTGGCCTTGGCTCCGTCAGCGGTATCGCTGAACAGCCACGATTTTCTTCCGGTGGCAAAAACTCTGATCTCGCGTTCCAGAATGTTGTTATCGATCGGCATCCTGCCGTCGCTGGTGTAGCGCGTCAGATAATCCCATTGGTTCAGGGTGTAGGACACAGCATCGCCGAGCTTGGTATCCGGTACGACCTTCGGCGCGATGTTATCGAGCCACGTCTTTAGGGCGTTCAGGACAGGCAGGCTGTGCTGCTGGCGGAAACGGCGAATGCAATCGGCCTTTGTCTCGCCTGGATCTGGGGTCTTGTCTCTCGCCTGCCTTTCGATCCGGTAGAGCTGTTCGAAGAACCTGAGAGCTTGCTCCGGCGGGCCGCCACCATTCTTTCTCGCCTTGAGGGCATCAACGAAGCGCCGCCTGGAGTGAGCCATGCATCCGACATGGGTTGCGCCATTCAATGTGCGCCAGGCGGTGTAGCCATCAGTGACGAGTATGCCACGGTAGTCACCAAGGAAGGTCTGCGGATAAATCTGACCGCGGCCGGGCTGGTAGTCGAGAAGCACGATCGGCTCGTCACTGTTCTCGCTGCTGCGGTACGCCCACATGTACGACGTGCTGGTGGCTTCCTTGTCCTTTTCCTTCAGCACCTGAACCGTCGTCTCATCGCCATGGATGAGAGACTGCGATTGCA
The DNA here is from genome assembly GCF_036596185.1 of Rhizobium sp. GR12. Classification (NCBI taxonomy): domain Bacteria; kingdom Pseudomonadati; phylum Pseudomonadota; class Alphaproteobacteria; order Hyphomicrobiales; family Rhizobiaceae; genus Rhizobium; species Rhizobium sp. GR12. Next base: position 917 of record NZ_JASXTH010000035.1, read on the forward strand.
GCCGCAGCTTCAAAGCATCGTAGATGCGATATAGATGCTTCTCGCTCGAGCCGATGACCCAATGCGCAAGAGCGCCACGGCTAATCGGAACGCCAGCACGCTCGAATGTCTGAGCCACGCGGTAGAGCGGCGTGCCATCTACGTATTTGTGGACGAGAGCAAAGGCGAGCGTCGACGCGGTGGCGATGCTGCCCGGCAGGGGTTGCGTGGGCATGGGCGCGATTACGACGGGCGTGTTAATCCCTGTACGGTCACAGTGCCGGCAGGCGTATTTGAACCGTACGTTCTGCAGGACCTTTGCCTTGATCTCGATATGGAGCTGCTCGCTAACGGCTTCTCCCATTCGATGCATTTGGCTTTTGCAGCACGGGCAAGCCTTCTGATCGTCAGCAAGGTCGTATTCGACACGCTCGCGCGGCAGGTCTGCCGGTAGAGGTCTGCGTCCACGCTTCTTTCCCGTTTGACCTTCTACCGCTGGCAGGCCGGTGTCCGGAAGCTCGACAACATCGCCCGCCTCGCTGTCATCCTCGACCGCAGCCTCTTCGGCCTCGTTGAAGAGACGATCAATGTGCTTTTCACTGCGCGGGGCAAAGCGGTGCAGCTTTGCCAGTGCCAGTTCTTCTTCAAGCTTGACGACCCGCTGCGAGAGCGCTTCCTTCTCGGCTTTGAGCGCCGCGATTTCGGCAGCATTGGCTGCCAATTGCGCCATCAGTTCTGCAATGCTCGGTTCGCCGGTGCGCGTCATCAGATTCTTGAATCTGAACCGCCCCTGCGCGTCAATCGCAATTTGCCATCCTCAGCCAGCAATCTGATACTGCCGCACGGGATGGCGGACCATCGCATCGATATCGATGCCATCGAGGATCCAGTGGAGTTGCTCTGTCGTCAGCGTCACCACCGCAGTTTCCCGGCGGGGCCACCTGAACCGGTCTTCCGTTAGCTTCTTCAGGACCATAACAAACCCGGACCGATCAAAGAACAAGAGCTTCACCCGGTCACGCCTGCGATTGCAGAAGGCAAACACCGATGGAGCAAACGGGTCTAGCTCCATCACCTCTTGCACAAGGACCGCGAGGCTGTTGATGCCCGCGCGGAAATCGATGGGTTCCCGATGGAGGTAGACCTTCAGATCAGCGCCCAGTCTGAACATGGCTCAACGCTCCTATGATTGCCGCCAGACCATCGACATCGCTGCATTCCAGCGTCAGGCTGACCCCGTTCGGCAGCACCGCGCTCAGCTTGGATGCATGAGATCGCTTGCCGACCGGCTCCACCTTCGTCAGTGGACCGCTGGCAGAAGACGAGTGCATATCTGTAGCTATCTGAACCGGAACGAACGTAGATACCGCAGGCAAAGCACTATCTTCTTTGGCTCTCTTCACCCACTTGCGAACGAGATTGGCGTTGACGCCGTGCTCCAGAGCTAGACGCGAAACCGAAACGCCGGGCTCTAAACACGCTGCGACAAGCTGATCTCGGGAGGCAGGGTCATATCGACGGCGGCCGTCGCGGCCAACAAGCCGCACCTGCAGTTTAGGAGTATCGTCCATGATTTGGTGTCCACCTATTTTTGGTGGACACTTCATGCATCAGAGCACTGCGCCTCAGAAGGCGCACAGAAATTCGCGCTTACG
>NZ_JASXTH010000036.1:0-2468 GCF_036596185.1 Rhizobium sp. GR12
CGACTTGCGGCCGACTTGCGGCGCGTTTGAGCGTTTGACGTCCTCCTTGAGAACCGGGGATTTCGTTTGGCGATTTATCATCTCAGCACGAAACCTGTCTCGCGGTCATCTGGCCGCAGCGCTGTGGCATCTGCCGCCTACCGTTGTGCGGTTCTCCTCACCAATCAACGCGATGGCCTTGTGCATGATTTTACCCGCAAAGAGGGTGTGGAGCATACTGAGATCGTGCTGCCGGAAGGCGTGTCCGCCTTCTGGGCTCTGGATCGTTCGACTTTGTGGAACGCTGCCGAGTTTGCAGAAAAGCGAAAGGATGCCCGCGTCGCTCGCGAATTCGAAATCGCGCTTCCGCATGAGCTTTCGACAGAGGGGCGACTGAAGGCCGCGCGAGCCTTTGCTCAGGATCTGGCAAACCGCTATGGCGCGGCAGTGGATTTTGCAATCCATTCGCCAGGCGAGCAGGGTGACATCCGGAACTACCATGCGCATGTGCTGATGACGACGCGAGAGGTTCACGAAGCCGGCCCTGGCGAGAAAACTTTTCTTGAGCACAAGAACGCACGGCTGCTGGCAAATGGCATGGCGACAACCGACATGCAGCTTCGCGATATCAGGCAGTCATGGGAAAGCATCGCCAACCGTCAGCTTCAACGCGAAGGCCTGGATGTTCGCATCGATCACCGATCACATGCGGAGCGCGGTCTTGAGTTGTCGCCGACCGGGCATATGGGCGTGCATGCTTCGCAGATGCAGCAGCAGGGAATGGCAGTCGAGCGCGGGCGACTGGATGACGAGGCAGCACGGCAGAATGCCAGGCTGATCCGCCAGAAGCCGGAACAGGTTCTGACGCTGATCAGCAATGAGAAGAGCGTGTTCGATCGGCACGATATTGCCAAGACCCTGCATCGCTACATCAACGATGACGCGCAGACATTCCAGAACGCCTTTGCGTCGGTCATGGCGTCGCCAGCGCTCGTGGAGCTTCAGACTGAGCGCATCGATGCCGGGACAGGCGAAGTGTCCAGAGCGCGCTATTCGACGCGGGAACTGATCGATCTGGAACTCGACATGGCGCGGTCGGCGGAACGGTTGCATCAGGCGCATGGCCATCTGGTCGATCCTCGCCATGTCGAGCGCGCGATGGAGAGGCAGGATAACGCTATTCGGAAAAGTTCCGGCGGACCGTCGGCTGAGAGCGATCCGTCAGCAGGATTGTCGGACGAACAGCGTCAGGCGATCAAGCATATCACAGGGCCTGAACGCATCGCGGCTGTGGTCGGGTTCGCCGGCGCTGGAAAGTCCACCATGCTTGCAGCCGCTCGTGAGGCGTGGGAGGCTCAGGGGTATCAGGTCCATGGTGCGGCGCTGGCCGGAAAGGCAGCCGAGGGTCTTGAGGAAAGTTCCGGCATCCAGAGCCGCACCCTGGCGTCGTGGTCTTACAGCTGGGACAATGGCCGGGGTGTGATCGGTCGCGACGACGTGCTTGTCATTGACGAGGCCGGCATGGTCGGGAGCCGGCAACTCGCCCGATTTATCGGAGAAGCGGAAGAGCGCGGCGCAAAGATCGTTCTTGTCGGCGACCATGAGCAGCTACAGGCGATCGGGGCCGGAGCACCCTTCAGGGCGATTGCCGAGCAGATCGGTCATGTCGAACTTTCCGGGATACGCCGCCAGCGCCATGACTGGCAGAGAAAAGCGTCGGTTGCCTTTGCGACCCACAAGACGGCCGAGGGCCTCGCCGCCTACCGGGATCACGGCGACATTCACTTTGCGGAAAGCCGCGACGCGGCGATGGCGCAGATCGTGCGTGATTATCTTGCCGACCGTGCCGGGCGTCCGGATGGCACCCGGGTTGCCATGGCGCATCGCCGTGCCGATGTGCGTGCCCTCAATGCCGCCATCCGCTCCGAACTTCAGAACAGACAGGAGCTGGAGCGCAGCCACGGGCGGGGCGACGGTGAGAACGGTCGAGAACTCACGTTCCAGACCAAAAACGGCAAGCGCGCCTTCGCCGCCGGTGACCGGATCGTATTCCTCGAAAACAACCGGGACCTCCGCGTGAAAAACGGCATGCCTGGCACGGTCGAGCATGTCGAAAAGGGCCTGATTATCGCCCGGCTCGATGGCCGGGGCGGCGAAAGTGTCAGCATTCCGACAGACAGCTACCAGGCGATCGACCACGGCTATGCGACGACGATCCATAAAAACCAGGGGGCGACGGTCGATCGCGCCTTTGTGCTGGCGTCCAGCACCATGGACCGGCATCTGACCTATGTCGCCATGACAAGGCACCGCGACGGCGTGCAGCTCTATGCCGACAGCCAGGAGTTCGCCAGTGCGGGCCGGCTGGTCGATCACGGCGTTGCGCCCTACGCGCATAATCGCCAGGCGCGCGAGAATTACTTCGTCACCCTGGAGAATGACAAGGGCGAGCGGCGCACAGTGTGGGGCGTCGATCTCAAGCGGGCCAT
>NZ_JASXTH010000037.1:0-2372 GCF_036596185.1 Rhizobium sp. GR12
GGGTTGGCGCGGGTAATGCTTGCGCCTTCGGTGCTGCTTTTGCTGGTGTGGATGATCGTACCTCTGGCGATGACGCTTTGGTTTTCGTTCCAGAACTACAATCTTCTCAACCCCGCCAATGTCAGCTTTGCGGGTCTGTTCAATTACCAGTATTTCTATACCGATCCGGCCTTCTTCCAGTCGATCTTCAACACGCTGGCCATCGTCGGCGGCGTGCTGTTGATCACGGTGATCGGCGGTATTGCCATTGCGCTTCTGCTCGACCAGGACATCTTCGGCCAGGGCATCGTGCGCATCATGATCATCTCGCCCTTCTTCGTCATGCCGCCGGTGGCAGCGCTGGTGTGGAAGAACATGATCATGCATCCCGGTTACGGTGTGCTGGCCGATCTGTCCCGCTTCTTCGGCCTGCAGCCTGTCGACTGGTTCGCGCAGTTTCCGCTACTCTCCATCATCATCATCGTCGCCTGGCAATGGCTGCCCTTTGCAACGCTCATCCTGCTCACCGCCCTGCAGTCGCTTGACGGCGAGCAGAGGGAGGCGGCCGAGATGGATGGCGCCAACTTCATCAACCGCTTCGTCTATCTGACGCTGCCGCACCTGTCGCGCGCCATCACCGTCGTCATTCTGATCCAGACGATCTTCCTGCTCGGCGTCTATGCGGAAATCCTCGTCACCACCAATGGCGGCCCGGGTTATGCCTCGACCAACCTTGCCTTCCTGATCTATCGCACCGCACTTCTGGGTTACGACGTCGGCGGCGCATCGGCCGGTGGCATCATCGCCGTCGTGCTCGCCAATATCGTCGCCATCTTCCTGATGCGCGCCGTCGGCAAGAACCTCGACCGTTAAGGAGACATAGCCATGGCCCGCAGGACAACGACACGCGCAAAGATCGGCTTTTCCATCGCGGCATGGGCGGTGGCGCTGCTGCTGTTCTTCCCGATCCTCTATGCCTTCCTCACCTCGATCAAGACCGAGCCGGAGGCGATCTCAGGCTTCAGCCTCATTCCGTCTGGCACACTGGAAAACTACATCACCGTGCAGACCCAGCGCGATTACTTCAAGCCGTTCATGAATTCGGTCGTGCTGTCGCTCGGCTCGACGATCATCGCGCTCATCATCGCCATTCCCGCCGCCTGGGCCATGGCGTTCTCGCCGACGAAACGCACCAAGGACATTCTGATGTGGATGCTTTCCACCAAGATGATGCCGGCGGTTGCCGTGCTGGTGCCGATCTACCTGCTTTTCCGCAATGCCGGCCTGCTCGATACCCGCATCGGGCTGACCATCATGCTCACCTTCATCAACCTGCCGATCGTGGTGTGGATGCTTTACACCTACTTCCGCGAAATCCCCGGCGAGATCCTCGAAGCCGCGCGCATGGACGGTGCCTCGCTCTGGAACGAGATCGTGCATGTGCTCACCCCGATGGCGGTTCCGGGCATTGCCTCGACGCTGCTTCTGAACGTCATCCTCGCCTGGAACGAATCCTTCTGGACCATCCGGCTGACGACCACCAATGCAGCACCGCTGACGGCCTTCATCGCCTCGTTCTCCTCACCGCAGGGGCTGTTCTGGGCCAAGCTTTCGGCCGCCTCGATGATGGCGATCGCCCCCATTCTGGTCATCGGCTGGTTCTCGCAGAAACAACTCGTGCGTGGCCTCACCTTTGGCGCCGTGAAATAAGGAACGACAATCATGGGCAGCATTTCCCTTCAGAACGTGTCCAAGCTCTTCGGCGAGGCCAAAGTCATCCCGTCGATCGATCTCGATATCCATGACGGCGAGTTCGTCGTCTTCGTCGGCCCGTCCGGCTGCGGCAAGTCGACCCTTTTGCGCCTGATTGCCGGGCTGGAAGACGTCTCCGGTGGAAAGATCGTCATCGACGGCAACGACGCCACCGAAAAGGCGCCGGCCGAGCGTGGCCTTGCCATGGTGTTCCAGTCCTATGCGCTTTATCCGCATATGAGTGTCCGCAACAACATCGCCTTCCCGCTGAAGATGGCAAAGCTGGACAAGGCGGTGATCGACAGGAAGGTTGAGGATGCCGCCCGCATCCTCAACCTCACGGATTATCTCGAGCGCCGGCCCTCGCAGCTGTCGGGCGGCCAGCGCCAGCGCGTCGCCATCGGCCGCGCCATCGTGCGCGAACCGAAAGCGTTTCTGTTCGACGAACCGCTTTCCAACCTCGATGCGGCGCTGCGCGGCACCATGCGGCTGGAAATCTCCCAGCTGCACAACACGCTGAAGACGACGATGATCTACGTTACCCACGACCAGGTGGAGGCCATGACCATGGCCGACAAGATCGTGGTGCTCAACCGCGGCAATATCGAGCAGGTCGGCTCGCCGATGGAGCTTTACCGCTC
>NZ_JASXTH010000038.1:0-1782 GCF_036596185.1 Rhizobium sp. GR12
CAGGCGCTGTTCGATGGTTTTCCTTGCCACGATTATTCCTTTCGATTGCGGTCGCACCGGAACTGCCGCTGGTGACTACGGCTTCGTTCCTGCAAGACAGACCAGTTTCTATGAGGAGATCGACATAGTGATTGCTGGAGGAGATCGGACCATATGGTTCATGACGCTGCGGTGGCTGTTACCTGAGCTCAGGAGAGTTTGTGCTACCGGTGAAGCTTAGTCGCTGGAATTTGCGGCCTGTTCCGCAGCCCGTTCAAGGTTTTGAAGATGTTCAGCGCACGCCACTTTAATAATCTCGTAGAGCACCGATGCTCGGCCCATCATCCAAGAGAGACCTTCTTCTGACATCTCATAGTGCTCGGAATACCTGGCTTTCACATACGCCTCATTAAGAAGATTAAACCAGCTCACATATCTGGCTTGGTCGCGAGGCCAAGCGTCGATCAGCCTGACGTCACGATCCTCGGAAAGCCCTCTTAGGAATTTGAGATTATGGGATGCTGGCGTGTGATTTGTGAGGGTAAGAAGTAGAGCTCCGTACATATGTTCTACTGCTTGGTGCAACTGAAAGGCTGTGCCCGGAAAGTCTCTGTTTTGCAGGCCGAATAGTGAGAAGTTAACAAAACTATCGATCACCTTGAAGCGATTGGCAGCATGCTTTCGCGCCACTTCAAAAGCTTCGTGCGGCATCAGAACTTTCGGCTCGGCAAGTTCTCTGTCATCAAGTTCGTAAAGAGCGATGCCATCACGGCGAATATCACTGAAGAAGTATTGCCCTTCCTGCAGGAAATTGCTGATTTCGCGAGCGCCATGCACGATGAGACCGACAGGTGTCGCAATTTCCTTGTCCCACATCAGCCGCTCGGTCGCCTTGTCCCAGTACTTGGGATCGGCCAATTCCTTGTTGCTGACGATGACGAGAATATCGAAATCAGATCGATAGCCTTTCGACGTATGCGGTTCATCCACCCAGGTGCCACGCGCGTAAGAACCGAACAGAATGATTTTGAAAATCCGCCCGTCTTTTTTGGCGTCAGACTTCGAGCGCTCGACCAGATCAGCAAACTCTTCCTGAATAATTCCGACGACGCGCGCGAGCTCGCGTTGCTTTCGTTCTGGCAGGTGTTCAAGGCTGGTCTTCATGTCTGCTCCGCTTATCGACGGTGTCCTGTATGGGCCATTCCAGAGGCCTTTGAAACTCCGATTTTTGGTAGCCACCAGGCGAATGTCTGTCTTCTCCGAATATGCACATTCGATCCTGGGGCAACCGGCTCTGATTTGTGCAAATGGTATTGGAATACCCGCATTCCTCAATAGCGAACATTCAATGGTGCTTTATCTCAGGTTGTATCTCTAATTCCGTTTTTTTCCAATCGTCGGTACTCCGGGCGCCATACCGTGGCCGATTGAGCGCAGTGTTGAGGTTCTGAAGGACCGTTAACGAAGCAACCTGTCCAACCGCTGCCGCAGGTCCTCACGATGACCGCATTGCTCGTTTCGCTCCAGCGTAAATGATCCGCGTAACTTCTTCCGACGCGTTGCCTGCGCCCTCTATTGTTTGTCCAGTCGCGCCTGCAATGTTTTCTTCCACTCTTCCAGCTCCCTGATCCGTTGTGCGATCGGCCTGCGCATGTCGGTCATTTCCTGATTGATGCGTTTGCTTTCCCTGTTCAAACACAAAAAATTGCCACCGGGCGACCACTAGTTTTAGCAGTCGAAATCACCGTTCGTTGTTGCTAGCGTTGCCACCGGTAAACAGACAAGGGCGCACTTACGACTTGC
>NZ_JASXTH010000039.1:0-1307 GCF_036596185.1 Rhizobium sp. GR12
CGTAATGTTCGCCCGGCGCAAGCGGCGCCGTGTCGTTCGGCTTGCTGGCGTCGAACTTCCAGACGACTTTGCCGGTACGCACGTCGAAGGCGCGGATGACGCCCGACGGATTGTTTTCGTAGTAGTTGTCGGCAATCGCGCTGCCGAGGATGATCAGGTCCGTGGTCACCAGCGGTGCCGATGTCTGCTGATAGGTGGCGCGGTTGGTGTCGACCATGCCTTCCATCAGATCGACATAACCGTCCACCCCGAACGTCTTGCACAGCGCGCCGGTGTCGGCGTTCAGTGCAAACAGGCGGGCGTCGACGGTCGAGGCAAGAATGCGGCGCGGGCACTCGGCAACCGCAGCAGAGGTTGCGGCCTGCTGATCGGGCGCGCTGTCGGCAGGCGCGACATAAGCGGTCGAGTCATTCCACGACACGCCGCGGCATGTCTGGTGCTGATAGAACGGGTCACGCTTCATCATCGGATCGAAGGACCATCGGACCTTGCCGGTTTCCGGCTCAAGCGACTGGATGATGTTGTGCGGTGTGCAGAAATAAAGGCCGCCATTCACTTTGATGGGCGTCGCTTCGAACGTATATTCGGAAGAATCCTGATCGGCCTTGCGCAGGTCGCCGGTATGGTGTTCCCACGCAACCTTGAGCCCTTTGACATTGCCGATATTGACGTCCTTCAGCGCCGAGTAGCGCTGGCCGAGGTTGGTGCCGCCATAGGCGGTCCAGTCATCGGCGGGATAGGCCACTCCGCTCGGATCCGTGGATGTGTCAGCCGAAGCAGTCTTCTCCAGCCTGCCGGTGATCGACAACGGATCGTAGAACCAGGCGATGACGCCAAGAACCGCAATGATGGCGACGACGGCACGCAGCGCCAGGACGCCGTTGGTCAGCCGGAGTGCCCACGGCTTTTGCGACCGGTCGGAGAGGCCATTGGTGACGAAGGGCAGGCTAAGCAGGATACCGAGGAAAATGACCAGAGCACCGCGCGGAATCCATTGCCATTTGTCGAAACCAACTTCGTAGAGCGTCCAGATGAAAGTGGTGGCGAGGGTCAGGGCATAGACCCAAAGGCCCGCCTGCCGCCGCATGATCAGCAAAATACCCGCGACCGTCAGGCCAAGACCCATGAGGACATAGAACGCGGAACCACCTGCAACGGCCAGCTTTGCTCCAAAGAGGAGGATGGCAAGCCCCAGCAGAGCGACGATGACGCCACCTACCCGAGTGATCATAGCGTATTCCTTTGGTTATTCTGTGGACGGGGATATCGTAGGCCTTGCCGACGCGTCTGACTCCTATTCCCGCTGG
>NZ_JASXTH010000040.1:0-1180 GCF_036596185.1 Rhizobium sp. GR12
TGCATCTGGCGGAGGTCTTTTGTTGTTTCGGGCGGTGGTTTTGCGAGTTGGTCGGTTCTTCTGCGGAGCATGAGATTTGCGCGCACGAGGCGGATGAAGGCGAGCGGGGTTTTGACGGTGGTCTGGTCGGCTTTGGCCATCTGCAACAGCAGATAGGCGATAAGGGCGACGGCGATCTGGATGCGGACGGCGTTTTCGGAAGTGCCGAGGAAATGCCGGATCTTCAGCGTCTGTTTGACGAAACGGAAGAACAGTTCGATCGCCCAGCGGCGTTTGTAGAGATCGGCGATCTCTTGTGCTGGCGCATCGAGATCGTTGGACAGGATGCGCAGCACCTTGCCGGTTTCGAGCACCACACCGATCTCGCGCACCGGCTTTCCGAACGGGTTCTTCCGGTTTTTCGCCTGACGGGCGGGCAACAGGCCGATGCGGTCCGACAGGATTGCGCCGCCGTCCATGATGGGCCGCTCTTCGAGTAGGCTCAGCCTCGTATGGGATTTGAAGCGGGTGACGATGCGGCATCCGGCCCGGTCGAGTTTTTCCCACCAACCGAAATCGTAATAGCCCAGATCGAAGACATAGGTGGCTCCGGCCTCGACCGGCATGGTTTTGGCAGGCGTGATGTCGTTGACCCTGGCTGGCGTCACTGCCGCATAGATCGGCCGTTCGGCATCGGCGTCATAGATCATATGGACCTTGGCGCCGCAGGTCTGACCGGAAAATCGCGCCCATTGCGAGGATGCCTGGCTCAGGCGCACGCCGGTGGCGTCGATAAGATAGGTTGCCTCGCCCATCTTGCGGCGCAGACCGCGTGAGGCCCTGGCGACCATCTCGGTGAAAAGTCCGGCAAACACCGCGTTGGGGCGCAGGCGGTTGGCATCGGCAAGCGTCGAACGCGAGGCAGGCCGCGCGCCAAGATGATAAAGGCGGGCCGAATGGCTCTCCAGACCGCCGACGATCTCACGTAGGCTCGCAGCACCCGAAAACTGGCCATATAAAAGCGCGATCAGCTGGCTTTTGGTCGACAGCCGCCGAACATGCCTGTCCGCACCGTGTTCGTCCACAAGCCGCTCGAAGCTTGCCCACGACAGACGCTTCAAAAGATCATGAAAAACGCTATTCTTGTGCCGCACGGTGTTGCTTCCCTTCGTGTCCGAGATCGTCGCCAAACGCTCGAACA
>NZ_JASXTH010000041.1:0-1164 GCF_036596185.1 Rhizobium sp. GR12
GGGGCGTGTTGCAAAACACCTTGTTTCGGCCGTCTGACAGGGGGGAAGGCCGTGTTTTGGCCCCACCGTCCTGTGGAGGGTGGTTTGAGAGGGCTTTTACCTGGGGATGGGTGGTTGGCGGGCGTGGTTTGCCCGTGGGGTTACGCGCTCAGCGTCACCCACCGGCGCATGTTGAAGGCCATGGCGGCCAGAAGAACCTGGGCGGAGGCCTTGGTAAGGCCGATGTAACGGATGACGCTCAGCCCCATGCGCTGCTTGAGGGTTGCAAAGGTCGTCTCGACGGCGGCGCGCCTGCGGGCCACCGCTTGATTGAAGCGGCGCGCGGCCGCTTTCAGAACCGGATGATGCCTGTTGGGACGCCGCATCAGGCCACAACCGATCCCGCGCTCCTTCAGCATTCGTTCGCGCTGATGGGTATGATAGGCGCTATCGGCCAGAACCCGCGCCTCGTCCCCCACGATCAGCTGGTCGGCAGGCACTGTGTCGTTGATATTGGCCGGTGTGGTGATGACGCGCCGGATCAGGCCCGAGCCTTCATCGACACCGACATGGGCCTTGTAGCCGTAATGCGAACCCTGCCGGCCCTTTTTGCGCGTGAAGGCCGCGTCCGGATCGCGTGTCGGGCGCCTGTGCGGTGCATCGGCGGCAGGGTCGCCGTCCGGAGCAGGAGCGCCATCGCGCGGCGGGCGGGCCGCATGCGTTTCGATGACGGTGGCGTCCAGCATCGTGCCGCGCCGCAGGATCAGGCCGGCCGCATCCAGCTGCCGGTCGAGTTCGGCAAACAGCCGCTCCAGAAGCTTCAGCTCCACCAGCCGGTTGCGGAAGCGGCATAGTGTCGTATGGTCCGGAACCGCCTCATCAAGGCCAATCCCGCAGAACCGCCGGAAGGACAGCCGATCATAGATCACCTCTTCCAGTTCCGCATCCGAAAGACCGTAAAGCTGCTGCAGCATCAGTGCTTTGAACATCATCACAACCGGATAGGAGGGGCGGCCGCCGGTGCTCGCGTCCTCCCGCGTCAAAGGCCGCAGAACCTTCTCGAAGCGATACCACTTCACCACCGAGGACAATTTACCCAGACGATCCGGACCACTCCGCACCGTCACAAGCGCATCCGCAAAACTGAATTGACCGGCGCTCTTCTCAACCATCAAACAATCCTCC
>NZ_JASXTH010000042.1:0-1123 GCF_036596185.1 Rhizobium sp. GR12
TGTGAGTTCATGCTGAACCGCGACTTGCGGGGCATCCAAAGCTAACTTGCATGCCGCATCTGCGCGAGAACTTTCTTGCGGAAAACTTCTGCAGGCGTTCGATAACCAAGGCATTTGCGCGGCGTTGCGTTGAGCCGGCTGCAAATTTCTATCAAGTCCGCGTCTGTGACCGTCAGGGGATCGACTTCTCTCGAGAGCCACTTTCTCACCCGGCGGTTGGTGTTCTCCACAGTGCCTTTTTGCCATGGCGATTGGGGATCACAGAACCACGTTTGCGTACCGATACTCGCCTGAAGATAAGGCCAGTCAGTAAACTCTGTTCCGCGGTCGAACGTGATTGATCGGCGGGCGAGGTGGGGCAGGGCTTGCAGCGCACGAACAAGGCCATCCATCACGGGCCGGGACTGTCGGTCGTTGTTGCGTAGAAAGATTGCAAAGCGGCTGACCCTTTCTACGAGCGATGTCACGTTTGCTTTTCCGAACTTCTTCCGAAACTGGATCAGATCGCATTCCCAATGGCCAAATTGTTTGCGATCGGCAACGGCATCCGGCCGCCGCAAGATGTTGAGTTCTGGACTAAACCGTTGTCCGTGCTTGCGTCTTGCATGTCGTGGTCGCCGTCGAGCGCGATGCTCTGGAAGATGCCGCCAGAGCTTGATCGCGTGCCCATCTGACGAGTATGCAAACTTATAGATCGTTTCATGACTGACCGAGATAGGATGGCGCTCCAGGCGCATACGGCCAGCGATCTGCTGTGGCGACCAACCATGTATGATACGTTCAATCACCGACTGTCGAACGTGAGAGAACCGCGCCAGCTTGCGCAGTTTCGCACGTCGTTCGCACGCCATGTCGTGCGCAGTCACGCAGTAATAGCCGGTCAGATCTGGCACGACTTTATCGACAAAAGTGTTGCGTTTGATCTCACGAAAGATCGTTGAGCGATGCCGGCCGAGCTGCTCTGCGATTGCATCAACACTCAGCCCGGCCGTTAACCAGCGGGCGATCTTACGACGTTCATCGAGATCAATGTGGGAGTAGGAGCGTTCCATTGCATCTTCCTTGTGACTGATAACCCATTGGTATCATTCGCAAGTCGCACTTCAAGCTTGAACCCACCCCC
>NZ_JASXTH010000043.1:0-1094 GCF_036596185.1 Rhizobium sp. GR12
TGGTTTGCAGTTCTTTCAATGGCAGCCACAAGTTTCGCGCTCGTATCCGCCGAGTTCCTTCCGGCGGGCCTTTTGACGCCGATGGCGCGCGATCTCGGAATCAGCGAAGGAACCGCCGGGCAAGTGGTCACGGCTACTGCTACCGTCGGCGCCGTGACTGCGCTGTTGAGCAATGTCCTCATCGGCAGACTGAACCGTAAAACCGTTTTGATCGGTCTCAGTGCGTTGGCAATCGGCTCCAATATTCTTGCATCGGTGGCGGCCGATTTCTGGCTATTGTTATTGGGCCGGGCAGGACTTGGCATCGCGCTTAGTGGTTTCTGGGCGCTCTCGGTTGCCGTTGTGGCCAGGCTGGTCGGCGCCAATGCGACTGGGCGTGGTATGGCTATCGTCACCCTCGGCGTCTCGCTCGCCACCATCGCAGCACCTTCGATGGGTGCTTTGATCAGCGACTGGTTGGGATGGCGCGTCGCCATGTCGATGACAGCGGGGCTTGCCGCCTTGGCCATGCTATTGCAGATTCTCAGCTTGCCAACCCTGCCAGCAAGTACAAGCAACAGCCTGAGCGACGTCTTTCGGTTGACGCAGCGACGCAGCATTCAATTGGGAATGCTCGCCATCCTCCTGCTGATGACGGGACATTTCGCCGGTTCGGTATATGTGCGTCCCTTCCTCGAACAAGTGACGGCCCTGGGGACAAATTCGATAGCCCTCGCGCTTCTCGGTTTTGGCGTTGCCTCGGTAATCGGCAATGTCGCCGGGGGTCGGATGGCCGACGCCAGTATTCGCTTTGCACTCATTGTCACCGCCGCTCTGATGGCAATTGCAGCGATCGCCCTCGTCCTTTGGGGCGCTCATAGCGGCGTCGCATTCGCCCTCGTCGCACTATGGGGCTTTGCCTTCGGAATGGCGCCTGTCGTGCTGCCGACCAACCTGTCCCGCGGCGCGCCCGATGCCCTGGAGGCGGCAGGCAGTCTGATGGTCGTTGCTTTTCAGGTAGCCATCAGTATCGGTGCGGTTTTCGGTGGCTACATCGTCGACTACTATGGCGCCACTGCACCGTTAACCCTGACGGCGCTCCTGGCTGCAACCAC
>NZ_JASXTH010000044.1:0-907 GCF_036596185.1 Rhizobium sp. GR12
CTGGTCACGAAACGGCATCAAGGTCCTCCGGCACGGTTATCAGATAGACCGGATCGAGCCTGCCTCCGGGAACAAGCATGCGTTTGCCCTTGCCCAGATCGATCGCATCCTTGTCCAGACGCTTGAGCCACGCATGACGGTGACGATCCGCGAAGAGGAAGAACAGGCGTTTCACCTTGACGCTGTCACAGTCCACCAGCAACTTTTGCAGCCGCCTAGGGCTGAAATTTGCAGCACTCTGCATGATCATGTCGGCCTGATGGAAACTCTCATGGCGCGGCAATTCATCGAGCATTTCGAGATAGGCGCGCTCAGGCTGGGAAAGCGTCAATGGCCAATCCCATTGCCCCCACGCAAGCGAGGTCAGGCTACCGCCCTGAAAGCGGGTGAGATCGCGGCCTGTTCCGTCCGTGATATTCCAGGCAAGGCTGCCAAGCCCCTTTGTTGTGGGATCATTACGGAAGAGGGTCGCGCTGTTGTGATAGACAAAGCGCTGAGGAAGGTTCAGCTTGTCCAACCATGTCGGCGGCTTTTCCGGCCCGTAGAGATGAATGGTCTTCGTCTCGTGCGAGAGGTAATGCGCAAAGCCCTGTAGCTCCAGTGCCGTGCGCCCACCGACATAGAAAGGCGTTCGCAAGAGCAGGCTCTGAAGAGAGATGACGACTTGCTGCCAGCTCAGCGTGCCGCGCGGCCTTTTGTAGACGCTACGCACCGGCTGTTCCAGCCAGCCGGCCTTGACGTAGTAGGCGCGCAAATTGCTGGCGATCCCGCGCTCTTGCAGCCAAGCGGCATCCACGACCAGCCCTTCGGGAAGGTCTTTCTCAAGCCGGTTTAACAGTGATGCAGATCGCTCAGTCATGCTGAGTATATTAAATGACTCTCAAACCATTTTCAAGTTTGAAAAATA
>NZ_JASXTH010000045.1:0-477 GCF_036596185.1 Rhizobium sp. GR12
TGATTATTGGAAGTCCACGCCAAAGAGAGCCAAGGGCCTCCGATACAAGGCTGCGATGCCGAAGCCAGACTGCCTGTCTGTCATTCTTCCCTTTAGACTGGGTCGAACATCTCCCTGAATTCCGGATCGGCAAAATAGGCAAGCTTTTCAGCAAAAATTGGTCGTTGTCCGGCCAGGAACAGCAGTTGTCCTTTCGGATCGCGCGCGGCGGATCGCATCATGTTTTTGAATGCGCCCCGGGCAAGTCGCGATCTGGTCATGGAAACCCTTGCGTGCTGTCGCCACTCTCTGCTGTATCCGGCAGTACCGGTCCGATCAGATCGGCAAAGAGCGCCTTGTCATTATCGCGTGTCAGAAAGCCCGGTAGTTCGCGGCGCAGCCATTCACCGAGTTGCTTGCCGAATTCCTGATCATCCGAGGTCTCCAGGTGATGCACAACGAGCGACCCGATCAGGACCTTGCGGCGCATATCGTTGT
>NZ_JASXTH010000046.1:0-476 GCF_036596185.1 Rhizobium sp. GR12
ATGTTGCGTTTTGCCGACCTGGTGGTTATCGCGGGGCGGCCGCACCCGTTCCCTTTCCGAACACGGCCGTGAAACGCCCCAGCGCCAATGGTACTCCGTCTCAAGACGCGGGAGAGTAGGTCGCTGCCAGGTCTGCAAAACGCAATGTATGACTATCAACATCTTCTCATCACACACTTCGGCCCAGCCGATACAAAGGGCCGCAACAAGCGGCCTTTTTGCATTCCGGCACAGAAAAACATAAGGCAAACGCCTCGTGCGTCCCTTACAGGAGACAAATCGCCTTCGGCAATTTGCTCCGCAACAGATCCGTCTTCGCTAAAGCAAAGACGTAGCCGCGATAAATCCCAAAGGGATTTACGCAATCGGTATTTTGCCAAGGCAAAAACCGGGTAACGCGGGGTGGAGCAGCCCGGTAGCTCGTCAGGCTCATAACCTGAAGGCCGCAGGTTCAAATCCTGCCCCCGCAACCAAAT
>NZ_JASXTH010000047.1:0-447 GCF_036596185.1 Rhizobium sp. GR12
GCGGGAGCAACAGGACCGGCCATCAGAGCGTCAGCAGGTTTACGAGGAACGTGCCGGCGATCTGGCCGGCCCTGTTCGCCGCGAGGATCCTCGCAATCAGTTCGCCCGAACAATTGATGGCGATCGGCGCGACCGGACAGAGGACAATGAAGGTTATCGCCGCATCCGGTGGTCCGACCTCATGTCGCAAGACGGCGCCGTCCCTGCCCCCACGGAAGCTGTCGGCCAGCAATTGCCTCTGGAGACCGGCAAGCCAGCTCCGCTGGTGCCAGCGATCACGCGTCACGACCGCAGCATCGAAGAGGTGGCCCGGGAAAGGGCGATGTCAGTCATCGATCAGAGATTCGATACGGTTGGCTCTGTCGCGCGGCACGTGTTCCGTGATCCGGTCGAGGTCGCCGCGAGACTGCGCACCGCGATGACCGAGAAGGAAGGCAACGGGAGGAT
>NZ_JASXTH010000048.1:0-418 GCF_036596185.1 Rhizobium sp. GR12
TGAACCTGCCGAAGAACGGCGTCGATACGCCGGCAATCATCATCCCGACCAAGATCGGCAATCTGTGGGTTCTCGACCGTACGAACGGCCAGCCGATCCTGCCGATCAGCGATGTGGCGGTAAAGACCAATACCGACATCGCCGGCGAAAAGCTTTCGCCGACACAGCCGATGTCCTCGCTCAACTTCACGCCGGCGCCTTTGCGCGAAGCCGACATGTGGGGCGCGACACCGTTCGACCAAATGGCATGCCGCACGACCTACAACCAGTATCGGTATGACGGCAATCCATGGACGCCGCCGACTACAACCGGTTCGCTTATATGGCCGGGCAATATCGGCGTGTTCAACTGGGGTTCCGTCGCGGTTGATCCGGTCAACAAGTGGCTGATCGGCACGCCGCAATATCTCGCCTATCT
>NZ_JASXTH010000049.1:0-410 GCF_036596185.1 Rhizobium sp. GR12
TCCCGCATCGGATGGGCCGAACGGGACAAGACCTCTTGACGCTCATCCTGGGCGGAAGCAACTTCAATCTCGCTTCTCACCCCAGACTCTTGCCCGATCCATTGGTCGCTTGCGATCCCGCGCCGCTCGGCAAAGTCGCTGATGTAATCGAGCGTTGTTTCCTTCGCGCCCGAACGCGACAGGCGGCGTTCCAGCTGCTGATAGGCCAGCTCGCCATCATCGACCACACGCCACGCATTGCGCCCGGCCTGCGTGCCATCCGGAAGCGTGACAGGGGTGGCCCCTTCATGCTGGAGGCCAATCCTGTCTCCGATCGCGGGAGATGCCTCCTGTATGGCCCGCTTGAGATCGACGCCCCACACTGTGCGCCGCTCGCCCTTGTCATTCTCCAGGGTGACGAAGTAATTCTC
>NZ_JASXTH010000050.1:0-395 GCF_036596185.1 Rhizobium sp. GR12
CACTACTTACGGAGTCTCGGTTGATGTCCTTTCCTGCAGGTACTTAGATGTTTCAGTTCCCTGCGTTCGCTTCTTACACCCTATGTATTCAGGTGTAGATACCTCATCGCGATATCTAGAAACCTCTTTCGCTGAACCCTCGAACCCGGCATCACCGGGTGTCTTTTGTCCTCACGCTGTCGCGATCTACGATCGCTACGCTGCGGACGGCGCGCCAAAACATTGGCGACGACCTGAAGGTCTGTATGGGAAGTCCCATGCAAACCATTCAAAAAGACATATTCAAGTGTTTAGCAAAACAGATTTTCTAGATATCTGAGGTGGGTTGCCCCATTCGGAGATCCATGGATCAAAGCTTATTCGCAGCTCCCCACAGCTTATCGCAGCGTATCACG
>NZ_JASXTH010000051.1:0-391 GCF_036596185.1 Rhizobium sp. GR12
TACCGGCAAAGTCGTCTGGAAGTTCGACGCCAGCAAGCCGAACGACACGGCGCCGCTTGCGCCGGGCGAACATTACGAACCGAACTCGGTCGTCGCCTGGACGCAGTTTGCCGCCGACGAAAAGCTCGGTCTTGCCTATATCCCGTTCGGTAACGCCTCTCCAGACCAGGTTGGTGTCTCGCGCACGCCCGAGCAGGAAGCCTTCGTCGACGCGCTCGCCGCACTTGACCTCAAGACCGGCCAGCTGAAATGGAAATTCCAGACCTCGCATCACGACCTCTGGGACCGCGATAACCCGTCGCAGCCGGTTCTCTTGAACCTGCCGAAGAACGGCGTCGATACGCCGGCAATCATCATCCCGACCAAGATCGGCAATCTGTGGGTTCTCGAC
>NZ_JASXTH010000052.1:0-391 GCF_036596185.1 Rhizobium sp. GR12
TACCGGCAAAGTCGTCTGGAAGTTCGACGCCAGCAAGCCGAACGACACGGCGCCGCTTGCGCCGGGCGAACATTACGCACCGAACTCGGTCGTCGCCTGGACGCAATTTGCCGCCGACGAAAAGCTCGGTCTTGCCTATATCCCGTTCGGTAACGCCTCTCCGGACCAGGTTGGTGTCTCGCGCACGCCCGAGCAGGAAGCCTTCGTCGATGCGCTCGCCGCACTTGACCTCAAGACCGGCCAGTTGAAGTGGAAATTCCAGACCTCGCATCACGACCTCTGGGACCGCGATAACCCGTCGCAGCCGGTTCTGCTGAACCTGCCGAAGAACGGCGTCGATACGCCGGCAATCATCATCCCGACCAAGATCGGCAATCTGTGGGTTCTCGAC
>NZ_JASXTH010000053.1:0-384 GCF_036596185.1 Rhizobium sp. GR12
CACTACTTACGGAGTCTCGGTTGATGTCCTTTCCTGCAGGTACTTAGATGTTTCAGTTCCCTGCGTTCGCTTCTTACCCCTATGTATTCGAAAGTAAGATACCTTATTGCGATATCTAGAAACCATTCGGGTTTCTCACTCACGCTTGTTCCGCACTGCGTGCGGCGCTGCGTGGGCGCGCCGGACGACCGGCGACGCGCTCTGCGCTGTATTAGGAAGTTCCCATACAGGCCAGAGGCCGTCGGCGATCGTTCGCCGTAACGTCGGATCAACGATCCGACAACCAGAATGATTTTCTAGATATCTAAGGTGGGTTGCCCCATTCGGAGATCCATGGATCAAAGCTTATTCGCAGCTCCCCACAGCTTATCGCAGCGTATCACG
>NZ_JASXTH010000054.1:0-350 GCF_036596185.1 Rhizobium sp. GR12
ATGAAGACGGTATCGCCGTGTCTGCATTCGAACTCGCCATCGGTTCGGGCGGTGATCGGGCCGATGCCTGGGACGTCGAGGTGGAGGAAGGTGTCGGAGCCGAGATGTTCGGCAACCGTGACCTTGCCCTGCCACAGGCCGGCTTCCTTCGACAGCGTCAGATGCTCGGGGCGCACGCCGGCGGTGGCGGCACTCTTCTGGCGGGCAAAGTCGCCGCTCACCAGGTTCATGCGCGGTGAGCCGATGAAGCCGGCGACGAAGAGGTTGGCGGGTGAGCGGTAAAGCTCCATCGGCGAGCCGACCTGCTCGATATTGCCGCGGTTGAGCACCACGATCTTGTCGGCCATGGT
>NZ_JASXTH010000055.1:0-336 GCF_036596185.1 Rhizobium sp. GR12
GTGAAGCTTACCGTTACTAATAGCTCGATCGACTTCTTCGTTCCCATTGATTATGTTCATCAAACGCAGTTTGATGATATCTGTTCTGTCTTCACGGGCCAAAGGCCCTGCAGACGGCGCGCGCCACAAGGCGCGACGGACTAACGTCCTGTATGGAAAACATACGGATGGGTCGCAGAAAGACGTGTTAAATTAAATAGAGCCTCGGGGCTCTCCAGCTTCTCGAAACAACAGTTTCCATGCGTTCCGCATGGATCATATGTTGCGTTTTGCCGACCTGGTGGTTATCGCGGGGCGGCCGCACCCGTTCCCTTTCCGAACACGGCCGTGAAACGC
>NZ_JASXTH010000056.1:0-326 GCF_036596185.1 Rhizobium sp. GR12
GTGTTCAACTGGGGTTCCGTCGCGGTTGATCCGGTCAACAAGTGGCTGATCGGCACGCCGCAATATCTCGCCTATCTCTACCAGCTCTACCCGCGTCCGGAAGGTCAGCTCGACAAGCGGATGTTTGGCGGAGACAATTCGGGTGGGGAATCCAAGCCGGGCAACGAAAACCTCGGCGGGCCCTACGCGGTCTCCATCAAGCACTTCCGCTCGTCGCTCAACGCTCCGTGCAACGCGCCCGCCTGGGGTGTTCGCGTCGGCGTCGACCTGACGACCGGCAAGACCGCCTGGAAGTACAGGAACGGTACCGTCGCCGGACAGAAGTT
>NZ_JASXTH010000057.1:0-317 GCF_036596185.1 Rhizobium sp. GR12
CGCATCTTTGGCGAGGTCTGGGTCGTATGGCCTGTCTTGTTCTTCCATGTCCCTACGCCTTACCGAGGCGGTCTACCGTGACACCACGGCGTTTGCCAACGCGAGCTTGCCGTTGTCCGGCATCAATATCAGATCCGACAGGATCCCTTTGATGGCTTACCGCAGCAGGTGTTGCTGTGCCTCACTCGGGTAGAGGATTGCCATCTGTCGCTTTTGCTCAGTTTGGTTGAGTATCTGGAATATTTTTCAAACTTGAAAATGGTTTGAGAGTCATTTAATATACTCAGCATGACTGAGCGATCTGCATCACTGTTAAA
>NZ_JASXTH010000058.1:0-279 GCF_036596185.1 Rhizobium sp. GR12
GTGAAGCTTACCGTTACTAATAGCTCGATCGACTTCTTCGTTCCCATTGATTATGTTCATCAAACGCAGTTTGATGACATCTGTTCTGTCCTGGCGCGCAAAGCGCTTCGGACAGGTCACAGACAAGACGTGTTAAATTAAATGAAGCGAAAGCTTCCCAGCTTCTCGAAACAACAGTTTCCATGCGTTCCGCATGGATCACATGTTGCGTTTTGCCGACCTGGTGGTTATCGCGGGGCGGCCGCACCCGTTCCCTTTCCGAACACGGCCGTGAAACGC
>NZ_JASXTH010000059.1:0-252 GCF_036596185.1 Rhizobium sp. GR12
TAAAGCTGGGTACCGCTAGAATCCGTGCGCGATTACCCCTGAAGAGGCCGTCTAGGCGCATCGAAAATCGCGCTTACGCTTCAACAGTCCCAGGCTCGGGTGTATTTTTTGTTTGGACTATTGTGGTGCTGGAAACGCAAAAGCCGCCCGTGAGGGCGGCGTTTGTTAGATCTTTTATATTTGGTTGCGGGGGCAGGATTTGAACCTGCGGCCTTCAGGTTATGAGCCTGACGAGCTACCGGGCTGCTCCAC